>NZ_CP079869.1:4343270-4963737 GCF_025263265.1 Mycobacterium sp. SMC-4
CGCACCGTTGTCCACCTGCGGAAGGGATCGTGATGGACACGTATGGCTTTCAGACCTGATACGACTACCTCACCCTCGCGACGCTGCTCGTCATGGCGTCGGTGACGGCGGGTGTTCCTGATTCGGGACTTCAAGAACAATCGGTCCGTCAACCGAGTCCGACGACGCGGTCGATGTCGTTGACCCGGCCACTGATGAGGATGACATCGTCGTAGACCAACTCGGTGTCTGCTGCCGCGTAGGTGAACTCCCCACCGTTGGATTTCACAGCTACCACAGTGACGTGAAACTTCGACCGTAACCTCGTCTCCCCCAGGGGCATTCCCACAAACGCGTGTGGTGGCCGGATCTTGGCGATCGCGAAGTCCTCGTCGACCTGGAGGTAGTCGAGCAACTGGCCGGAAACCAGGTGGGCAACCCGTTGCCCGGCTTCACGCTCGGGGTACACGACGTGTCCGGCACCGATCCGCTCAAGGATTCGCCCGTGATGGTCACTGACCGCTTTGGCCCAGATATCGTCGACCTCCATCTCCACCAGCATCGACGTGATCAGAATGCTGGCTTCGATGTCGGTGCCCACCGCGACCACGGCCCGGTAGAACTCGTCGACACCGAGTTCGCGCAGCGTCTCCTCATCGGTACAGTCTGCGGCGACCACACGGGTCAAGCGGCCGGCCAAGCTCTGCACCAACTTTGGCGACTGGTCGATCGCCAGCACCTCGGTTCCGCGCCGGGTCAGTTCCAGTGCGATCGAACTTCCGAAGCGCCCCAGTCCGATGACGACGACCGGCTCGTTCGAGACATCAGCCAAGATTGATCCTTTCCATCGGCAATTCGTATCGGCGCTCACGTTGCCGCAGCGCCAGCGCCGACGCCAGCGTCAGCGGTCCGATCCGGCCGACGAACATCAGCACGATCAACACCACTTGACCGGCCTCGGGCAGATCTGCGGTGATACCCGTCGACAGACCTACCGTCGCGAATGCTGAGACCACCTCGAACAGGACGTCCTCGAAGGCAAGCTTGGTTTCTGCCAGCAGGGCGAACACCGAGATCGCGATCAACGCCACCGACACCAGTACCACCGCCAGTGCCTGCCGCTGGTTGTCGGGCGGTATCTGACGGGGTCCGACGTTCACCCGATCCTCCCCGCGTAACTCGGCCCACACCACGACCGCCAACAGCCCGAATGTCGTCACCTTGATTCCCCCGGCTGTCCCTGCGCTTCCGCCCCCGATGAACATCAGGAACTCGGTGAGGAACAGTCCTTCAGGTGTCATCGCGCCGATGTCGATGGCGTTGAATCCAGCGGTTCGGGGCATCGTCGCGCTGAAGAACGCAGCCAACAGACGACCTGGTGGAGCCAGCGCACCCAGGGTGTCGGGGTTGGTGTGCTCGACGGCCGCCAGCGCCACCGTGCCGAGGAACAGCAGGACCACCGTCACCCAGACCGTCACCCGTGTGGTCACCGACCACGACCCCGGATGGCGCCACGACTTGGCCAGTTCGAAAACCACCGGGAAACCCAGTCCGCCGACGATCACCGCGATCGCGATGGTCAGCAGGATCCAGGCGTCTCCGACATAGCGGGTCAAGCTGTCGGCGTACAACGCGAAACCGGCGTTGTTGAAGGCCGAGATGGCATGGAACACACCGTGATAAAGCGCTGAGCCGAAGCTCATGTCCGTGCTCATCAACAATCTGGCCGTCAACACAGCCGACACGATGATCTCGCAGACCACCGCGAAGATCGTCACATTGCGCACCACGCGGCCGATGTCGCGCACCGTCAGTGACCGTGTCTGCGCGGCGGCGATCAACCGAGCGCGCAACCCCAGCCGGCGTGACAGGAGCACCACCGTCAACGACGCAATGGTCATGATCCCCAGCCCACCGACTTGGATGAGGAGCAAGATGACGACTTCACCGAAAGTGGACCAGTAGGTTGCGGTGTCGACGACGACCAGGCCCGTCACGCACACCGCGGATGTCGCGGTGAACAGCGCCTCCATCAGAGTCGCACTCTCCCCCGCCTGTGCGGCGATCGGCAGCGACAGCAGCGCGGTGCCCACGGTGATCGCGATGAGGAAAGAGCCGGCGATCACCAGACCGGGATGGCGGAACCTGTCATTTGTGGCCATCAACCATGCCCCCGCGGAATAGACAGTATGGGGAGGCTGGGGCCTCACCACATGTGAGCGTGGGTTGCCGTCAGGAATTGGGTCCTGGCCGGTAGAGCCACAACTGTGGGAGGCCCCAGTGAAGTTTCAGCGTACGAGTGTTGGTTTAGATGTGCACGCACGTTCGGTGTTCGGGTGTGCACTTGATGGTCAGACCGGTGAGGTGTTCCAGCGCCGGTTGAGTCCAGATCACCGCGAGATCCAGAGTTGGGTCAGCGGGTTGCCCGGCCCGGTTGCGGTGACGTACGAGGCCGGACCGACCGGTTTCGGGTTAGCCCGGTTCCTGCTTGAGGCTGGGGTTGAGTGTCTGGTTGCCGCACCGTCGAAGTTGGTGCGCCCGTCCGGCGATCGGGTCAAGACTGACGCCCGCGATGCCGCCCATCTGGCCCGTCTGCTGCATCTGGGCGAGATCACGCCGGTCTGTATTCCCAGCCTCGAGCGTGAAGCGGCACGGGATCTGGTGCGCGCCCGGGAGGACTGCCGGGCTGACCTGATGCGGGCCCGACATCGGGTGGCTGCGCTGCTGTTGCGTCACAACCTGGTCTACAGCGGCGGATCTGCGTGGACGGTGGCACATGAGGCGTGGCTGCAGCGGCAACGCTTCGACGCGGCGCCGGCCCAGGCTGCTTATGACACTGCGGTGGAGACGATGTTGGCGTGCGGGGATCGGCGGGACCGCCTCGATGCCGCGATCACCGACATGGCCGGCGACAGCGAGTTCGGCGCGGTGGTGCGTCGGCTGGGCTGTCTGCGCGGGGTGTCCACGTTGACGGCGTTCGGTTTAGCGGTGGAGATCGGAGACTGGTCACGGCTGAACGGCCGCACCATCGGGGCCTATCTGGGATTGGTGCCTACCGAGTACTCCTCGGGCGCCTCCAGAGTGCAGGGAGCGATCACCCGCACCGGCAACTCCCACGCGCGTCGCTTGTTGATCGAGGCGGCCTGGCACCATCGCCGCCCCTACCGCCCCGGGGTGGCGCTGCGACGGCGCTGGCAGGTAGCCAGCCCGGCGGCACGCCGACGCGGTCAGCAGGCCAACCAGCGTCTGCACACCCGCTGGCGCGGGTTTGACGCCCGCGCCAAACGCCCCGCGGTGGCCAACACCGCGATCGCCCGCGAGTTGGCCGGCTGGTGCTGGTCGTTGGCCGTCCTCGACGAGTAGGCCAACCCCACAAACGTCCAGTGCCGTGTCGCTGCCGGGTACAGGCGGGCAAGCTGACGGTGACCCGCGCGAATGCTATGAGTAATCCCCAAACGCCACAATGGATCACGCTCGTGAATAGACAGCGGTCCACCGTCACTCGAAACACCGCCCTGCGGTAACCAACCCGCGCATTTCAGACTGACAAGCCGTCGCCACGACACGCGCGCCAGTCCCGCATCGACACCACCGCACTGGCCGAGGAAGCGGCGGCCACAACGACGGTTGCGGCCGCCGCTTCACCCTGCCCACTTGACAAAACGCTCCCCATATCAGCATTCCTGGTTACGAAATTCGAAAATTCGCGACCAGGAATGCTATTCCGCGGCCCCGGCCGGTGCAACGCGGGGCGGGAACTCTTGTGCCAGCGCGATCAGCTTGGCGCGCACCAACTCCGGGCGTTCGTCGAGGATGAAGTGGCCGCAGTCGGTGTACTCGACCGTGTAGTCGTCGGCGCGCGCGGTCTCGGCGGCCGCGAGGTCGGGATGGATGGCTTCATCACCCGTCCCGAAAAGCGCCCGGATAGGCACCGTGGCACGCCGCCGCTCGCCCTTGCGCGCCACCGACGGCACTTCGTGCAGCAGGAACGTCCGATAGGTGTCGCGTGCGGTGCGCGCCACCAGCGGATCCCGGAAGCGCTCGGTGTAGACCCGCGCGGTGTGCGGGTCTACCTCCGAGACCTTGCGGTACACCACGTCGAGGAACGGTGTCCGCGTCTGCACCGGCACGCCGGCAAAGGCGATCAGCGGTTGATACATCAGGAACCGCCACAGGTGCGGCGCGAGCACTTTCGGCGGCACCCACAGGTGGGCGATGTTCAGCGGCAGGTACGCATCGATGCGCTCGGGGGCCTGCAGCGAAACCAGGAACCCGATGTAGCCGCCCCAGTCGTGCCCGACCAGCAGCAACCGCTCCAGGCCCAGCGCGTCGATCAACGCGACCAGGTCGGCGGCCACATCCTCTTTGGCCCAGCGGTGCGGCGCCGCCCCGGACCAGCCATAGCCCGGCAGATCGGGGGCAATGATGCGCAACCCGGGGGGCGGATCGCCCAGCAGGTCGCGGTACACATAGTGGTGCTGCGGCCAGCCGTGCAGCGCCAGCACCGGCCTGCCGTCCTCGGGGCCTGCCTCGGTCACGTGGAAGTTCACGCCACGGGCGGTGACAAAGCGTCTGCGAACGCCAGGAATCTCCGGAGGTTGGCTCGTCATGCCCCTGAGACTAATCCGAAAGGTCTACGGTGCACCCATGCCTGGGTATCGCGAACTCTTCGAAGCCAGCATCAACGACCCCGAGCGGTTCTGGGCGGACGCGGCCACCGCCGTCACCTGGACAAAACCTCCGCAGCGCATCCTCGACGACGACAACCCGCCGTTCTACCGCTGGTTTCCCGACGCCGAACTCAACACCTGCGCCAACGCGCTGGACCGCCACGTCGAGGCCGGTCGCGGCGACCAAGCCGCCCTGATCTACGACTCGGCGGTCACCGACACCCAGCGCACCTACACCTACCGGGAACTGCTCGACCACACCGCGCGGTTCGCCGGCGTGCTGCGCGACCTGGGCGTCGGCAAGGGCGACCGCGTCGTCATCTACATGCCGATGATCCCCGAAGCGGTCATCGCGATGCTGGCCTGCGCACGATTGGGCGCGGTGCACTCGGTGGTGTTCGGCGGATTCGCCCCGCACGAACTCGCGGTGCGCATCGACGACGTGCGCCCCGCCGTGGTGGTGTCCGCATCCTGCGGGATCGAGCCCAACCGCACCGTCGAGTACAAGCCCATGCTCGACGCCGCACTGGCCATGGTTGCCCACCCGCCCGCACATTGCGTGATCGTGCAGCGCGAACGGTTGCGCTGCGACCTGGTCGAGGGCCGCGACCTGGAATGGGACGCCGCGATGGCCGGCCGCACCCCGGCCGACGCGGTGCCGGTCGCCGCAACCGACCCGCTCTACGTGCTCTACACTTCGGGCACCACCGGCAAACCCAAAGGCATCGTGCGCGACAACGGCGGACACGCCGTCGCACTGTTGTGGAGCATGCGCCACATCTACGACATCGATCCGGGCGACGTGTTCTGGGCGGCCTCCGACGTCGGATGGGTCGTCGGCCACTCCTACATCGTCTACGCTCCATTGCTGCTCGGCGCCACCACGGTGCTCTACGAAGGCAAACCGGTCGGGACACCCGATCCCGGCGCGTTCTGGCGAGTCGCCGCCCAGCACGGCGTCAAGGCACTGTTCACCGCCCCGACGGCGATCCGCGCGATCCGCAAGGACGACCACGAGGGCACCCACCTGAATCGTTACGACACCTCCGGCTTGAAGTACCTGTTCCTGGCCGGCGAACGACTCGACCCCGATACCTACTATTGGGCGGCCGAGAAGCTCGCAATCCCCGTCATCGACCACTGGTGGCAGACCGAGACAGGTTGGCCGATCGCCGCCAATCCCATGGGCACCGAACACTTTCCGGTCAAAGCTGGTTCGCCCACGGTTCCGATGCCCGGTTACGAAGTACACATCCTGCGCGAAGACGGCCACCCGTGCCAGACCGGCGAGGAGGGCGCCATCTGCATCAAGCTGCCGTTGCCGCCGGGAACGCTGCCCACCCTCTGGCACGCCGACGACCGGTACCGCGCGTCCTACCTGACCGAGTACCCCGGCTACTACCTCACCGGGGACGGCGGACGGTTCGACGTCGACGGCTACCTGTTCGTCATGGGGCGCATCGACGACGTCATCAACGTTGCCGGACATCGCCTTTCCACCGGGGCCATCGAGGAAGTCCTGGCCACCCACCCGTCGGTGGCCGAGTGCGCCGTGATCGGCGTGCCCGACGACATCAAGGGGCAGGCGCCGCGCGGACTGGTGGTCGTCAAAGCCGGCGCCCCCACCGAGGGTCTGGCCGATGAGCTGGTGGCGTTGGTGCGCAACGAGATCGGCGCCGTGGCATCCTTCAAGCTCGTCGACGTGGTGCCTGCGCTGCCCAAGACACGCTCCGGGAAGATCCTGCGCAAGACCATGCGGGGAATCGCGGCAGGCCGCGACGAACCGGTGCCCTCGACCATCGAGGACCCGTCTGTGCTGGACGCCCTCGACAAGATCCTGCGCAGCTGACGAAGCCGGACCGGGCGATCAGACCAGTTCCGGCACCCTCAGGTGCGCGATCGCCAACTCGAAGTTGCACTCCTCCAACACCTCTGCGCCCGTCTGCTCGACCGTTGCATCTCGGATCCGGTCCAACTCGGCCCGGTGGTGCGCTAGCGTATCCATGCTGTCGTAGGCTGACGACACCACCGCGCGCCCCGCAGCGCGGTTGACCAACATGCTTGTGCTGCAGTGCCCTTCGAGTCCGTCGAGAACGGGTAGCACAGCCTGTTTGAAGATTTCGATGCCTGAATCCATCCGGGCTGGATCAACGGCGACCCAGCTCACCCGCACGCAGGCTCCTTCGGCACTCTCGTGGTGGCGGTGCATGACGGCGATCTCCCAGTCCGCCACCTCCATGGTTCCGCCCAGCATCTGCGCTGCGCGGTCTCGCACCTCGCGCACCAGTGGTGCGCTGGCCTGAATCGCGTCCTCGGATTGCCATGCGCTGGCCGCGATGCACCGCCCCGACCTGCGGTCGACGAGCAGCGAGAAACCGACAAAACCGTGCAACTTCTGCACCACGGGCATCACAGAGTCGCGGATGTACGCGATACCGTCGTCGACCGACGACGGCCGCCCCCAGACGGTCGTTGTTCGTGCGTACACAATCTGCCTCCTTCCGGTGAGGCAGCGTCGTGACGGCGCTGCCGTCGGAACCGATTGTCCTCCCTCGGCCGCCACACGACAAGGTCCTGGACGCGCTCAGGCGATCGACAGCGCGATGCCGTCGAGGATGTCGTGCTCGCTGACGATCAACTCCTCGATAGCCGCGCGCTCGCCCAGGATGGCGGCCAGCTCCCGCACGATCAATGCTCCCCCGCCGATGACGTCGACCCGCCCCTCGTGCATGGGCCCCAGGACTGCGCGTTGCTGACGGGTCATCGCCAACAGCTGATCGCAGATCTCGAGCAGATCCTCGAACGGAACTCGCGACAGGTGGATCGCATCGGAGTCGTAGGTCGTCATCTTGTGGGCCAGCGCGGCCAGCGTCGTCATCGTGCCCGCCACGCCTACCCAGGTGCGTGCCTGCTCGACGGGCACCACCCGCAGCGCCTCGTCGAGCGCGGCGCGTACCACCGATCGGGCCTCGTCGATCTGCTGTCTGCTGGGTGGATCGGAATGCAGGCAGCGTTCGGTCAGCCGAACACACCCGATGTCGGTCGAGAAGGCGGCCGTCACCTCACGCCCGCCGAGGACCAGCTCCGTGGACCCGCCGCCGAGGTCGACGACGACGAAAGGTGCCTGCGCAGCGGCGAGTTCGCCGACCGCGCCCCGAAACGACAACTCGGCCTCCTCGTCACCGGTGATCACCTCGGCGACCGCGCCGGCCACCACATCTGCGAGCACCTGTGACGTCATCGCGAAGAACTCGTCACGGTTGGCGACGTCGCGCGCTGCCGAGGTGGCCACCATCCGCACCGCGTCGACCCCGTGCAGCTGCATGGTCTCGGCGTAGCCGGTCAGCGCTACCCGAGTGCGCGCCAACGCATCCGGGGCGAACTCACCGGTGGCGTCCACACCTTGACCCAGCCGGACGATCCGCATCTCCCGAACAACGTCGGTCAAGGTCCCATCGGCGACATCGGCGATCAACAGCCGGATCGAATTGGTTCCGCAGTCCACCGCTGCCACTCTGGTCATGCCCACCGCTCCCGATCCACTATGCCGGCCATCGCCGGCTCGATTGCCAGCACTGCCAGCGCTTCGTCACCGAACGGGTTGACTCCCGGGCCTTTCGCCAGCGCGTGCGCGATCACCACATGCAGACATTTCACCCGGTCGGGCATCCCGCCTCCGGAGAATGTGGTACCCAGTGGCTCGATCGCGTCGCGCTCGGCCAGGTAGGAGTCGTGCGCCCGACGATATGCCGCGGCCAGCTCCGGATCGTGGACCAGCCGCTCGGTCATGTCCCGCATCATTCCCGAGGACTCCAGCCTGCTGGCCGCCGCGGTGAGCGCCGGATGGGTCAGGTAGTACAGCGTCGGAAACGGCGTGCCATCGGGCAGTTTCGGTGCGGTCTTGACGACCCCGGGCTCGCCGTTGGGACAACGATAGGCAATCTCGAGTACGCCGCGCGGCTCCCGGCCCAGCTGTGCCGCGACGGCTTCGAGGTCAGCCGGGTCAACCACCGGGCGGTGGCGGGTCGGGCGGCGGCTCCGGCGCAGGCGCACCGGGCGGCGGTATCGGCGTCGGCGGCGAAATCGTACGTGGCACATCGGAAATCGTATTCCACAGCGCGGTATACCACGGATCACTGCTGGCAACCTCGGCCGGATCCTCGATCACGGCTTCGGGATCGGTTGCACCAGGAGGTAATTGGACCTGATACGGGATCTCCCCGGGCATCACGAAGCCGAGCCGTTCGCGCGCCTGCGCCGCGATGAACACCGGGTCTGCGAGCTTGGCCTTCTGCTCCTCCAACTCGGCGATCTGTTCGCGCAGCTGGGCTTCGCTGGCCTGCAGCTGTCTCATCTCGGTGCGCTGTGAGAAATAGGTCCGCACCGGCCCGGCGATCGTCAACGTCAGCACACAGATCACCGCAGCCAGGATGGCAGCCCGCCGTGCAGTCGAGCCGAATCGCTGCTCTGCGGCCGCCTCGGCCGAGATGAGGATCGATTCACGGATCGACCCGGTGGACTTGGTGGCAGCATCGTCCTCATGGCCGGTACCGGCCAGTTCCTTGCCGGGCTCCCCATTTCGCGCCTCGCGACGAACCGACGTCCCCCGCGGCTTGGCGCGCCCGGCGTCGCCGGACCTGCCCGGCTTGGCTGGCCGGGACGCCGGAGTCCGCCGACGGGGGTCGGGCCGTTTCGCGTCGGGCACGAGCTATTTGGGGTCCAGTGAGAATCGCGGGAACGCCAGGTCGCCGGCGTAGCGGGCGGCGTCGCCGAGCTCTTCCTCGATGCGCAGCAGCTGGTTGTACTTCGCGACACGCTCGCTGCGCGCCGGGGCCCCGGTCTTGATCTGACCACTGCCCACCGCGACCGCGAGGTCGGCGATCGTGGTGTCCTCGGTCTCACCGCTGCGGTGGCTCATCATGGTCTTGTACCCGGCCGTGTGCGCCAACGACACCGCGTCGAGAGTTTCGGTCAGCGTGCCGATCTGGTTGACCTTGACCAGCAGCGCGTTGGCCGCACCGCGCTGGATTCCGTCCTCGAGCCGCTCGGGGTTGGTGACGAACAGGTCATCGCCGACGATCTGGACCCGGTCACCGATGGCCGTGGTCAGCGCCACCCAGCCATCCCAGTCGTCCTCCGACAGCGGGTCTTCGATCGACACCAGCGGGTAGGACCCCATCAACTGCTCGTAGAACGTCGCCATCTGCTCGGCGGTGCGGGTCTGCTTCTCGAACGCGTAACCGCTGTCCTTGTTGTAGAACTCGGTGGCCGCGACGTCCAGCGCGAGCGCCACCTCGCTGCCCGCCTTCAGTCCCGCCGCGTCGATCGCCGACAGGATCAGATCCAGTGCTGCCGACGTCCCGGGCAGGTCGGGGGCGAAACCACCCTCGTCGCCCAGGCCGGTGCCCAAACCCTGCTTCTTGAGCACAGATTTCAGCGAGTGATACACCTCGGCGCCCCAGCGCAGCGCTTCCTTGAACGACGGCGCACCGATCGGCGCAATCATGAACTCCTGGACGTCGACGCCGGTGTCGGCGTGTGCGCCGCCGTTGATGATGTTCATCATCGGTACCGGCAGGATATGGGCGTTGGGCCCCCCGACGTAGCGGAACAGCGGCAGCTCCGCCGACTGCGCAGCGGCCTTGGCGACCGCCAACGACACGCCGAGGATCGCATTGGCGCCCAGCCGGGACTTGTCGGGGGTGCCGTCCAGATCCACCAGCGCCTGATCCACCAGGCGCTGCTCGTCGGCGCCCAGGCCGATCACCGCGGGGCCGATCTCGTCGAGCACCGCCTCGACGGCCTTCTGCACGCCCTTGCCCAGGTAGCGGGAGCCGCCATCGCGCAGCTCAACGGCCTCGTGCTCACCGGTCGACGCGCCCGACGGCACCGCTGCGCGGGCCACAGAGCCGTCGAGCAGGCCGATCTCGACCTCGACGGTGGGGTTGCCCCGAGAATCGAGGATCTCGCGGGCGGCGACCTGCTCGATGATGGGCACTGTTGTCTCCTTGGGTCGGGTCCGGTGAGGTGATTGTCTGTGAAGAGCCTAGAGCCTGCCCCGCACGGCGGCGCTGCCTAGAGTCGTCGGCCGCTGGCGTAGGCGGTCGCCCAGTCGCGCACCGCGCGCGCGTACTGCTCGGAGTTGTTGTAGGCCAGCACCGCGTTCATCCAGCCCCGCGGTGTGTCGAGGTTTTTACCACTCCAGCACAGGTAGCCCGCCGCCGACAGCGCCGCGTCGTCGATGTTGTCGGCGTCGATCACCCCGTCGTTGTTGGCGTCCACGCCGTAGAGCCGCCATGTCTCGGGGATGAACTGCATCGGCCCCATGGCCCGGGCGTATGGCTCGTCACCGTCGTGGCTGACCGCATCGTGGTCGAGGATCTCCAGGTTGCCGGCGGTGCCGTCGAGCAGCACGCCGCGAATGGGCGGCTCCACGTCACCGTTGGGCGAGACGATGGCACCCCGGTAGGTGCCGTGGTGGCTTTCCACCTGCCCAATGCCGGCCAGCGTGGTCCACTTCAGGTTGCAGTCCGGGTTCTCCACCTCGGCGACCCGCGCCGCGAACGCGTAGGCCTCCAGCGCGGTGACCGGAATGCCCAGAGAGGGGGCCCGCGCGGCAGCCCAGTCGTGCAGCTGGTCGGCGGGTCGGCCGGCGGCGTAGGTGTCGATCTGCGGCACCGGGTCCCCGGGCGGCGGGGGCACGCCGCGGGGGATGCCCGACCCCAGATGCCAGGAACAGCTCGCAGCCATGAGCAGCGCTGTCGCGCCGATCACGGCTATCGCCTGCAGCCAACGCACCCGCGTCACCGGACTCCTCAACCCGTCTCGGACGTAGCCCATGGTCCCATGCATTTGGGAGTGCTCGGCCCGACACACCCGCCCCACAGTCCTGACGTCACCGGGAAACCACCGGACCATGCGCAATCTGCGTTAGGTATGCCTACTCTCATCCAGGCGCGGCGTGCTACGTTGCGCCCCGACTACGAGGAGGCTCAGTGAGACGTCATCATGGCTGGCCAGCGGCGGTTGGTGCGCTGGTGTTGGTACTGGCCGGCTGCGCCGGGGGCGGCTCCGGCGACCAGGACGCCGACACCACCACCAGCCCGGCCGAAACCACGACATCGGCCGCCGCGGCGACACTCGATCCGCTGGTCGAGCAGGCGGCCACCGAGTACAAGACTTACGCCAGCAGGCAGATCGACGAACTCGTCGGCGTGGTCAAGGTCTTCACCGACGCTGTACGCACCGGTGACCTGCAGGCCGCTCAGGATGCCTACGCCCCGTCGCGGGTCCCGTGGGAGCGCATCGAGCCGATCGCCGGCCTGGTCGAGGAGATCGACGGCAAGATCGACGCCCGGGTCGATGACTTCGAAGGAGTCGACGACCCGGAGTTCACCGGCTGGCACCGCCTGGAGTACATCCTCTTCGAACAGAACACCACCGAAGGCGGCGCACCGTTCGCCGACCAGCTCGACGCCGACGTCGCCGAGCTGCAACAGCAGTTCGCGACGGTCGAGGTCAAACCCATCGATGTCGCCAACGGCGCGGCCGAGCTGATCGAAGAGGTCTCCGAGGGCAAGATCACCGGCGAGGAGAACCGCTACGGCAAGACCGACCTGTGGGATTTCGAGGCCAATCTGCAGGGTTCTCGCGACGCGATCGACACGTTGAGCCCGGCGCTGGCCGAGGCCGACCCGGCGCTGCTGGGTGAGATCGACGGGGGCATCAACACGGTGTTCGAGACCATGGCGCCATTGCGACGCGGGGACGGCTGGGTGCTCTTCTGCACCGAGAACGATCCGTACCCGTCGCCGCGCTGCCCGGAGGTGACTGTCGATCCGCAGACCATCGACGTTCTCAAGGCCGAGTTGGCGAACCTGTCGGAGAACATGTCCCAGGTCGCCGGAGCGCTGAAACTGCAGTGAGCGACCGGCCGCGGCGCCCGGGACTGTCCCGCCGGGGGTTCGTCACCGCCGTAGCGGGAGCCGGCGCCGCGGCCGGAGCGGGTGCGCTGGTCGGGTGCTCAGCGCCCGACTCGGCACCCGCGGCCCAGCCCGCTGAACGCTTCGTCGACTTCGAAGGACCGCACCAGACCGGCATCACGGCCCTGCCGATCCCCGAACAAGGGCTGATCGCGACGTTCAACGTGCTCTCGAAGGACCGCGCGCGGTTGACCGACACACTGCGCGAACTCACCGACGAGATCCGCGCCCTGATGGCCGGCCGCGCGCCCGAGGCGCGCGACCCGGCCTACCCGCCGGTGGATTCCGGAATTCTCGGTGACAAACCGCCGGCGGACAACCTGTCGATCGTCGTCAGCGTCGGCGCGTCGTTGTTCGACGACCGGTTCGGCCTGGCCGATCGCAAACCCCGCGAGCTGGTCACGATGCCGTTCCTGGCCAACGATCGGCTGGATCCGAAGCTGTCCCACGGCGACATCGCGATCTTGTTCGAAGCCGGCCACAACGACACCGTGCAGTTCGCGCTGCGCCAGCTGATGCGTCGCACTCGCCGTGACCTGGTGCTGCGCTGGATGATCGACGGTTACGCACGCGGAATCGGCGCGGGCCGCGCCTCGGAGGCCGGCACGCCGCGAAACCTGATGGGATTCAAGGACGGAACCTCGAACCTCGATGTCGGCGATGCGACGGTGATGGACCGCCACGTCTGGGTGGGGCCCGACGACGGTGAACCCGAATGGGCGGTGGGCGGCTCGTATCAAGCCGTACGAATCATCCGGATGTTCGTCGAGTTCTGGGACCGCACCCGACTGGCCGAGCAGGAGGCGCTGTTCGGACGGGCCAAGGTCAGCGGCGCTCCGCTGGGGCTCGACGGCGAGTTCACCGATCCCGACTATGCCTCGGATCCCGACGGACAGCGGATCCCGCTCGACGCGCACATCCGGCTGGCCAACCCGCGGACCCCGCGGACCGAGGAGAACTTGATCCTGCGGCGCGGCTTCAACTATTCGCGGGGTTTCGACGGTGCGGGCCGCCTCGATCAGGGGCTGACCTTCGTCTCCTATCAGCGCAGCCTCGACAAGGGGTTCCTGGAGGTGCAGCGCCGTCTCAAAGGCGAACCACTCGAGGAGTACATCCTGCCGGTCGGCGGCGGATTCTTCTTTGTGCTTCCCGGAGTGCCCGGCCCGGACCGCTTCCTCGGCGACCGACTGATCGACTGACCCGGACTTCCGCGAAAGTGCTCCCACGGTAGTGATTTGGCTACACGAACTACCGTGAGGTCACTTTCGCGGTGTCACCGGCCAGTGCGTGCGCCACTCGTCGCCGTCGATCGCGGTCACCGCTGCGTCGTCGAGTTCCTCGGCCACCTCATCGCCCCGGCGCGCGGCTGCCACCGCACGCTCGGCACCGCGCACTTGGTCCATGAAGTTCAACACCGCAGTGCGTAAAGCGGTTTCGGCGTCGACGTCAGCCGACACCGTCACCGAGGTCAATGCTTCGGGGATCAGGTCGGCGGGCACACCGGCAGTCTCGGCCCGAGCCAGCACCTTCTGCGCCAACGCCAACGCCGGCTGCCCGGTGGGAATGTCGTCCATACAAGATGCCCGGGACTTCTTCTCCAGAGCCTTGCGCTGCTCCCACTGCGCCAGTTGGTCTTCCAGCGTGACAGTCTCACCGGCCAACACCGCAGGCACTCGGTTGCCGAGCTTGCGCACCAACGCGTCGGCGACATCGTCGACGCCGAAAGCATTCTCGGGGGCATCCTCGGCGATCCGGGCATGGAACAACACCTGCAGCAACACATCGCCCAGTTCGTCGCGCAGCTCGCTCAGATCACCACCGTGCACCGCATCGAACAGTTCGTAGGTTTCTTCGAGCAGGTAGCGCCGCAACGAGTCATGGGTCTGCTGGCTCTCCCACGGCCCCGCGGTCCGCAGCCGGTCCATCATCGCGACGGCATCGACCAGGCGTTCACCGGGCTGCGCGGCGGGCGCGGAGATCACCCGTTCGCCACCGGCGATGCGCGCAGCCACTGCCGGATGCTCAGGATCGGACGACAACAGCGTCGCTGCGGCGTCACCGTCGTGGACCGGCCGCGCCGAGGGCAACGACCACGGCACCTTGATCGGCATCTCCTCGGTGTACTGCACGTCACCGGCCAGCAGGCCGATTGCCTCGATCGGGATCAGCGAAGGCCGCCGCGGGTCCACCAGGACAACCGTCATGCGCCACCTCCGAACTTGGTTATATCAACTTCGCCCTCGGTCTTGCCGTCGATCGCCAGCAACAGCCCGGCGACGAACGCAACGAGCTCCAGGTCCCGGATCCGCGGCGCGCCGACACCGTTACCGGCCCGCGGAATCGGCACCTGAACCGTCGACGTGGTGGCCCGGTAGGTGCTGCCCGCGTAGAGCCGTTTGAGCCGAAGCTGTCCCGAATCCGCAAGTGTCAGAGGAGAAATACGTATGGTCGAGGCCGACGAAGCCCCGATCTCGGTGATGGCGTGGGCGCGGGCCAGCAGCCGCAACCGCGCTACCGCGACCAAGCGCAGCGCCGGCTCAGGCAGCGGGCCGTATCGATCGATGAGCTCCTCGACCACCCGATCGATGGCAGCATCGTCGGGTGCGGCGGCCAGCCGGCGGTAACCCTCCAGCCGCAACCGGTCGCTACCGATGTAGTCCGGCGGCAGGTGAGCGTCGACGGGCAGATCGATGCGCACATCTTTGGGTTCCTCGGCAGTGGCAACCGTCTTCCCGTCTGCGGCTGCACGATATGCCTCCACGGCCTCGCCCACCAGCCGCACATACAGGTCGAAGCCCACGCCGGCGACGTGCCCGGATTGCTCGGCACCCAGAACGTTTCCGGCGCCGCGGATCTCGAGGTCCTTCATCGCGACGGCCATACCCGCGCCCAGTTCGTTGTTCTGCGCGATGGTGGCCAGCCGGTCGTAAGCCGTCTCGGTCAACGGAATCTCGGGCGGATACAGGAAGTAGGCGTAACCGCGTTCGCGCGAGCGCCCCACCCGGCCGCGCAGCTGGTGCAGCTGTGAGAGTCCGAATGTGTCCGCGCGCTCGACGATCAGCGTGTTGGCGTTCGAGATGTCCAGGCCGGTTTCGACGATCGTGGTGCAGACCAGAATGTCGTATTCACGGTTCCAGAAACCCTCGACGGTTTTCTCCAGCTGCTCCTCGGGCATCTGGCCGTGGGCGACGACCACCCGCGCTTCGGGTACCAGCTCACGCACCTTGGCTGCCGCGGCATCGATGGTGCGCACCCGGTTGTGGATGTAGAAGGCCTGCCCGTCGCGCAGCATCTCGCGACGCAGCGCAGCGGCGACCTGCTTGTTGTCGTGCGGGCCGACATAGGTCAACACCGGATAGCGTTCTTCGGGCGGGGTCAGGATCGTCGACATCTCGCGGATGCCGGCCAGGCTCATCTCCAGCGTGCGCGGAATCGGCGTGGCGCTCATGGTCAGCACGTCGACGTGGGTGCGCATCGACTTGATGTGCTCTTTGTGTTCGACGCCGAAGCGTTGTTCCTCGTCGACGATCACCAAACCGAGGTCTTTCCAGGTCACTCCGGTCTGCAGCAGCCGGTGCGTGCCGATCACAATGTCGACGCTGCCGTCGCGCATACCCTCCAGCGCGGCGCGCGAGTCGGCGGGATCGGTGAAGCGCGACAGCCCTTTGACGGTGACCGGGAACCCGGCCATCCGCGCAGCGAACGTCTGAAGGTGCTGGTCGGCCAGCAGCGTGGTGGGCACCAGCACCGCAACCTGCTTGCCGTCCTGCACCGCTTTGAACGCTGCGCGCACCGCGATCTCGGTCTTGCCGTAGCCGACGTCGCCGCAGATCACCCGGTCCATCGGGACCGGTTTTTCCATGTCGGACTTGACCTCTTCGATCGCGGTCAGCTGATCGACGGTCTCGGTGAAGCCGAACGCGTCCTCCATTTCGCGCTGCCAGGGCGTGTCCGAGGCGAACGCATGGCCGGCTGAAGCTTGGCGTTTGGCGTAGAGCGCAACCAGTTCGGCGGCGATCTCCCGGACCGCACGCCGTGCTTTGGTCTTCGTGTTGGCCCAGTCGCTGCCGCCCAATCGGCTCAGCGTCGGCGATTCCCCGCCGACGTAGCGCGACAGCTGGTCCAGCGAATCCATCGGCACGTACAGCTTGTCGGTCCCGCCCCCGCGCTTGGCCGAGGCGTACTCCAGCACCAGGTACTCGCGTCGCGCCCCGCCGACCACCCGTTCGGTCATCTCGACGAACTTGCCGATGCCGTGCTGGTCGTGCACCACCAGGTCCCCGGCCGTCAGCGCCAACGGATCGACGACGTTGCGGCGCTTGGCCGCCAGTTTCTTGCCTTCGGTGACCGCGGCCCGGTTGCCGGTCAGGTCGGCCTCGGTGATGACGACCAGGTTCGTGCCGGGCAGCACCACACCGTCATGCAGCGGACCTTTCAGGACCCCGACAACACCTTCCTTCGGCGCTGCGCCGGACTCCAGAACCGTTGCAGCGATGTCAGATTCGCTCAGCTGCTCGACGACGCGCTGAGCGGTTCCGGTGCCCGGGGTGACGATGGCGCCATAGCCACCGGTGGCGATGTGCGCCCGCAGCATCGCGAAGATCTCCTGGAGATTGTGCTGCTGCCCCCGCGCGGATGGGGCCGGCCGGATGTCGAGGGCGACAGACTCGCCCGAACCGCTGTCGAGCTGGCTCAGCGTCCACCAGGGGTGCCCGCCGGCGCGGGCTGCCGCGCGCGCGTCGTCGAACCCGACGAAGCCCGAGGCGCCCAGGGCCTCCAGGTCGATCGGCGCGTCACCCCCGACCGCCGCCGTGGACCACGACGCCTCCAGGAACTCCTGGCCGGTCTTGATCAGATCCGCGGCACGCGAACGAACTTTCTCCGGGTCGCACACCAGCACCGGGGCGTCTACCGGAAGGTGGCTCGGCAAGGTCACCAGCTCGGTGGGGCGCAGCAGCGGCAGCAGCGCCTCCATACCGTCGACCGGGATGCCCTCGGCGAGCTTGGCCAACATGTCGGGCACACTGCCCGGCACGCTGTTGTCCCGCACCGGGTGCTCGGCGCCCAGCGCCGCGGCGCGCTCGCGCACATCGGCGGTCAGCAGCAGCTCCCGGCACGGCACGGCGATCACCGAGGTGACGTCGATCTCGGGGATCGAGCGCTGATCGGCCACCGAGAACATCCGCATCTCGGAGACCTCGTCGCCCCAGAACTCGACACGTACCGGATGCTCGGCGGTCGGCGGGAACACGTCGAGAATGCCTCCGCGAACCGCGAATTCGCCGCGCTTGCCGACCATGTCCACGCGGGTATAGGCAAGGTCGACCAGGCGTTCGACGACGGAATCGAAATCGTGCTCGGCACCGACTGTCAACGTCACCGGTTGCAGGTCGGCAAGGTCGGGCGCCATCGGCTGCAGCAGCGAGCGTGCCGTGGTCACCACGATGCGCAACGGCGGCCCGAGCCGCTCGTCGTCGGGTTGGGCAAGTCGGCGCAACAGCATCATCCGCGCGCCGACAGTGTCGACTCCCGGAGAGAGCCGCTCGTGGGGAAGCGTCTCCCACGACGGGAACAGGGCGACGGCGTCACCGATCACCCCACGCAGCTCGGTGGTCAGGTCGTCGGCTTCGCGGCCGGTCGCGGTAACGACCAGCAGCGGCCCGCCGTGCGACGTCGATGCGGCCAGCGCGGACACCGCGAAGACCCGCGCACTGGCCGGGCCGACGAGGTTGAGATCTACGGGCCGTTCGGCGGCGCGCCGGGAGACCTCCTGCAGGCAGGGATCACGCAGCGCCAACTCGACGAGGCCCGCGATCGGGGTGTGGACACGGAGGGTCCCCGATGCGGTCATGATGGACCCATTCTAAGCGGCACCACCGATCGCACCCCGACCACGGTGCCGAGCGTTCTCGGCAAATTCGTCGCAAAGTAATTGACAGCAAAAGCAATTTTATTATGCTTCTCAAGAAGCGTTCGGAAAGCAGCGCTTTGCCGCGGCTGTCGCAGTCACAGACCCGTGGTTCTGTCTCCAATCTCCTTGTCACGCTCACCTCTGAGCAAAGCAGTCAGCCCTGGCTGGATGCTGAATCGACACCGATGCGCCCCAGGCCGGGGTGGCACAACCGAGAGGGTTGCATGGCGCGTACGTCTGTCGGTCGGGCCGCGGTCGCGGCGGCTGCGGTGAGTGTCGGACTCACCGTGCCGTTCGCCGCCGGCGCAGCGCCGACACCTCCGACCCCGGGTCACCTGTCGATTTCGATCGACGGCGAACTCAAGCACCAGGAAGGCACCGCGACCGCCAGCTCCGCCGGCTTCGCTTCAGAGGCGATCGCCCGAGGTGCTGGAGCCAAGGCAGCGGCGCAGGCCGAGGACACGATCGCCGAAGCCACCGGTGACGGCGCCACCGCGGTGGCGGCGGGGATCGGAAACCTGGCCCGGGTGACCGGCGCAGGCAGCAGCGCGACGGTCAAAGGGCGGCGCAGTACCGCCATCGTCTCCGGAGACGGCATCAGAGTCTTCGTCGACGACGGCGACCACAACAGGGTCAGGGCCGAGGGTTCGAACTTCTCTCTCGTTCTGCGGGGCGTATTGAACGACGTCGACTACCGGGATGTGCACGCAGGCAGCTACGACCTGTTCGGCGACGGGAAGACCTTCTGCCGCAATGTCGAGTGCCCGACACGTCGCGACCCTGAACTCATCGGGCATCGGATGCTCATCCTGGCGCCAGTGGGCGGGCCGCTGTTCGGGCTGTTCGGCAACGGTGTCGACGCCCCGGCCGACTGCATTGGCGAGGCGTGCAACGGCGGGCGTGGCGGACTGTTGTGGGGCAACGGCGGCGCCGGGGCCAACGGCGGTCACGGTGGCGCTGCCGGACTGTTCGGCAACGGCGGTCTCGGAGCGGCTGCCACCGCGACGACCGCGGCAGGCAACGGCGGGCGCGGCGGGTTGCTGATAGGCAACGGCGGCAACGGCGGCAACGCGAACGCAATCTTCACCACCGCGGGTAACGGCGGCCACGCCGGCCTGCTGGGTAACGGCGGCCAGGGTGGATCGGCCACCGCAGACGGTGGCGACGGCGGTGACGGTGGCCGCGGCGGACTGCTGGCCGGAAATGGTGGCCGGGGTGGTGACGCCAGCGGTGACTACGGCACCGGAGGCGACGGCGGCAACGCCGTGACCGTCGGCACCGGCGGACGGGGCGGCAACGGCGGATCCGCCCAAGCGGGCTCGGGCTACGGCGGCGACGGCGGCCAGGGCGGATCGCTCGCCGGCCACGGTGGCCCCGGCGGAGATGCCAACGGCACCAAGACGGCAATCGCCGGATGGGGCGGCGACGCCCGGGGCACCGGCAACGGCGGGCAAGGGGGCAACGCCACCGCCACCAGACCCGACTTCGGAGTGGCCGTAGGCGGGGACGGCGGTGATGCCGGACAGTACGGCCGCGGCGGCCACGGCGGAGCGGCGACCGGTACCTTCGCCGGCATCGGCGGTGACGGCGGCAACGGCGGCAAGCGGCGCGGCAACGGCGGCGATGGTGGCGCAGGAATCGGAGACTCCGCGATCGGCATCGGCGGTGGCGGGGACGGCGGTGACGCGGGTGCGCGCGGTATCGGCAAGGGCGGAAAGGGCGGCCAGGGGACCGGGTGGTCGGGATCCGGGGGCAATGGCGGGGACGGCGGCGGCCGCTTCGGTTACGGTGGCGACGGTGGCGACGGGGAGCGCGTCGGTGGCACCGGAGGCAGCGCCCCCTCGGCGACGGGCAGAAACGGACGCGACGGCAGCAGCGGCCGAAGCGCCGACTGACCGCGTTATTCCTCGTGCAGGGTCGGGTCGGACTCCAGATGCGTCAGGCCGTTCCAGCACAGGTTCACCAGGTGTGCGGCGACCACCTCTTTCTTCGGCTCGCGCACGTCGAGCCACCACTGGGCGGCCATCGACACCGAGCCGACCAGGGCCTGGGCGTACAGCGGTGCGAGGTCGGGATCGAGCCCGCGCCGGGAGAAGTCACCGGCCAGAATCGACGCCACCTGGCTGACCGCATCGTTGAGCAGCGTCGAATAGGTGCCCTGGGTGATGCTGGCCGGTGAGTCACGGATCAGGATCCGGAATCCATCCGTGTGTTCCTCAACGTAGGTCAGCAGCGCCAGCGCGACCCGCTCGACACGGACCCGGGACCGGTTGTTGGTCAGCGACGACGTGATGCCGTCGAGCAGCGCGGACATCTCGCGGTCGACGACCACCGCGTAAAGGCCCTCCTTACCGCCGAAGTGCTCGTAGACCACCGGTTTGCTCACGTTGGCGCGCAGCGCGATCTCCTCGACCGAGGTGGCGTCGAAGCCACGCTCGGCGAACAGCGATTTGGCGATCTCGACCAATTGCTGGCGCCGTTCGGTGCCCGTCATCCGGGCCCGTGGGGCGCGCAGCTCCTTCTCCGTTCCAGCCACGGCTTCAGCGTAGAGGGTGATTGCCGCCACACCGGGTAGCGTCAGGCACCGTGATCACGCTGGACCGGCTGATCAATGTCCTCGGGGGATACGGCGCTCGGCTGCGCGTCACCTCGGTCGTCAGGTCGACCGAGCTGCGTAGCGTGGTGCTACCCGAGGTCGTCGACGGCCGCACCGTGTCGGGTGACGTTTTGCTGGCCGTCGGCGCGTCAACGGCAGAGGAGGCACTGCAGTGGGCGCGGTCGGCCCGCGCCGCGGTCGTGATCATCCGCCACACCGAGTCGGCGCTCCCCGCCGAGCCCGCCGACATCGCCGTGGTGGCGATCGACTCGGCGATGCCGTGGAGCGACTTCGCCGCCATTGTCTACGGGCTGGTGATGGAGGGCCGCGAAACCGAGTCCGGCCGCGGCCCGACCGACCTGTTCGCGCTGGCCGACAGTCTCGCCGGAGCGCTCGGCGGTCCCGTGGTCATCGAGGACCGGCTCTCCCAGGTGCTGGCCTACTCGCGGGCGCAGGAGTCCGCCGACCCGGCGCGGGTCGCCACCATCCTGGCGCGCCAGGCTCCACCGGAGCTACGCGCGGT
This sequence comes from Mycobacterium sp. SMC-4, assembly GCF_025263265.1. Classification (NCBI taxonomy): domain Bacteria; kingdom Bacillati; phylum Actinomycetota; class Actinomycetes; order Mycobacteriales; family Mycobacteriaceae; genus Mycobacterium; species Mycobacterium sp. SMC-4. The sequence continues at coordinate 4,364,932 of NZ_CP079869.1, forward strand.
GTTCGAGCAGCACGGGGTCTTCAGCCACCTGGCCGGGTCCGACGAGCCGATGTTCGTGCCCGGTGACGACGCGACCGGTCTGCGCGGTCGCATGGTGGTGGCCGCCCGCGCCGGGCGCGAGCTGCTCGGCTCGATCTGGGTGGCCTGCGCGGCGCCGCTGACCGGGCCCCAGGCATCCGCGCTCGCCGAAGGCGCACACACCGTGGCGCTGCATCTGCTGCGCTCGAGGGCCAGTGCGGACCTCGAGCGGCAGGTGGAGTCGGAACTGGTGATTCGGCTACTGGAGAGCCCCGCCGATGCCGCCACCGTGGCCAGCCGGCTGGGCCTGCCGCAGGCCGACCTGCGGGTGATCGCGGTGCGCGCCCACCAGGGCGGGCAGGGTCACGCGGCGCTGCTGCAGGTCTTCGAACGTGCCACCGCAGGTTTCGGCTGGTCACGCCCATCGCGCAGCGCGCTGGCCGGTACCACCGTCTACACCGTGCTGGCCGCGCCGGAGGCCGCCGCCGCGCGCGCCTGGGTCGACGGTCTGGTCACCACGCTGACCGCGCAGGTGGTCGTCGCCGCCGGCATCAGCGCACCGGCCGACGCCACCGGCCTGGCCGCCGCGCGGACTGAGGCCGATGAGTGCCTGGCCCTGCAGGAGAGCGCCAACCCACCGGCCTTCCCGGCCTACGACGAGTCGTGGGACGACCTGCTGCTGCAACGGCTACGCACAGCGGCGCGGTCGGGCCGCACCCGGCCCCGCGGTGTGGTCGCCGAGCTGCGCGACCATGACCGCCTTCACCGCACCGCCTACGTGGACACCCTGCGTGCCTGGCTGCAGGAGCACGGCGATCCGGCGCGAACCGCCGCGCGACTGGGTGTGCACGAGAACACCGTCCGCTATCGGATGCGGCGGATGACCGAGGTCACCGATCTGCGTCTCGACGACGCACACAAACGGTTCGCGATGATGATCGAGTTGACCGTTCTGGACTGACGTTTGTCCCCAGGCGACACCATCTCGCGGTTGATTTGTCGAATTTTGACAACCCCCGCCGGTGGGTCCGGCCCGACCATGGAGCCATCGAACGGCACACATACCGGCACCGACGGGGAGGAATGGCGATGGCGGGCAGGTCAGGGATAAACGACGGTCCCCGATCCGTGGTCGTCGTCGGCGCCGGCATCGTCGGGCTGTCCGCCGCATGGTTCCTGCAGGAGCGCGGCGTCGAGGTCACCGTCGTGGACCGCGACGGTGTCGCCGCCGGTGCCTCGTGGGGCAACGCAGGATGGATCGCGCCGGCACTGACCGCACCGCTGAACTCGCCGGCGGTGCTGCGGGCCGGGCTGCGGTCGCTGGCCGATCCCGGCGCAGCGCTGCACATTCCGCTGCGCCCCGACAGCGCCTTGGTGCGCTTCTTGACGCGGTTCGCCGCGCACTGCCGGCCGTCGGTGTGGCAGGACGCCGTGGCCGCCAACGCCGTCCTCAACGACGAGGCGATCGAGACCTACGACGTCCTGGTGGCCAACGGGGTGGAAGCCCCGGTCACCGACACGTCGATCTCGGTGGCGTTCCGGGACCCGCGCAATGCCCGTGGATTCCTGACCGAGTTGAACCACATGCGTACCACCGGCCATGAGCTGCAGACCGAGCTGCTGAACGGCAGCGCACTGCGCGAACAGATGCCGCTGGCGTCGTCGGGCGTCGCCACCGTCGTCATCGTGTCCGGGCAGCGGTTCGTCGACCCGGGCCGGTTCACCCGCGCGCTGGGCCGCGCGGTGGTCGAGCGCGGCGGACACATCGTCACCGGCGAGGCCACCGGCTGGTCGGGAACTCGCGGCGAGCTGCGGGTGCGGCGACGCGACGGCGAACCCCTGCCCGCCGACGCGGTGGTTCTGGCTGCCGGCGCGTGGCTGCCGGCGCTGACCGGCCGCCGGGTCCGAGTCCGGGTTCAGGCAGGCCGCGGTTACTCGTTCACCGTGCCCGTCGACCGCGCGGTGCCCGGCCCGATCTACCTGCCTGAGGCTCGGGTCGCCTGCACCCCGTACCACGGCGGTCTGCGGGTGGCAGGAACCATGGAGTTCCGGCGTCCGGACGAACCGTTGATGCCGCGCCGAATCGACGCCATCGTCGCGTCGGCGGCCCCGCTGCTCGACGGTGTGCGCTGGCATCAGCGGCACGACCTGTGGGTCGGCTCACGCCCGGTCAGCGACGACGGCAAACCGCTGATCGGCCTGCTCGAACCCGGCGTTTTCGTCGCCGGCGGCCACGGCATGTGGGGTCTGGCCCACGGGCCGGCCACCGGCCGGCTGCTGGCCGAGCAGATCATCACCGGCAAACAACCCGAGGTGCTGCGGCCGTTCGACCCGCTGCGGCGAGGATCTCCGGCCACCGACCCGACCGACACCTGACATCTGCGCCCTCGACCGAGGGCTCCCCAGCCGTCAGGGGCGGCGCCGTTCCTCGGCCCGCCCCTGACGACGATCACTCCCATCGGAAGGACGAATCCTCGTGTACGACACCGACCGCATCTGGATGACACCGCAGACCCGGCAGAGCCTGGAAGCCGAACTGGCCGCCCTGCTGGCACTGCCGAACTCCGCCGACGTCGACGACACCGAGCGCACCGACCAGGTGGTGGACGCCTGGCTGGCCCGCAAAGAACGCATCCGCGAGATCCACGAACTGTTGAGCAGGGCTGACGGTTCGGAGCTCCCGCCCGACGACGGCATCGTCGAACCGGGCATGGTGGTGACCGTCCGCTACGAGGACACCGGCGAATCGGAGGCGTTCCTGCTCGGCACTCGCGGCACCTCCGACACCGAGCTCGACGTCTACACCGTCAACTCCCCGCTGGGCAGTGCGCTGCTGGGCGCAAAGGCCGGTGAGCAGCGCAGCTACCAGTTACCCAACGGCACCGTTCAGCAGGTTACGGTGCTGACGGCCAAACCCTTCGGCGCCCACGCACTCGACAACGCCGCGACAGGTTGACCCGCACGTCGGATAAAGTGCACGCGTACGAGACGTCCGATCCGTCTCCGATCCGTCGTGGTGTAATCGGCAGCACCTCTGATTTTGGTTCAGATAGTTCAGGTTCGAGTCCTGGCGACGGAGCACATCATCGCGAGCGTGCGCCTGCGCTGACACGCGCGTTCGCGGGGGAAGGACGAATATGGCTCAGGCCGCGGTTCTGATCCTGGCCGCCGGTGCGGGCACCCGGATGAAGTCGGACACCCCCAAGGTGCTGCACACCCTGGGCGGGCGCAGCATGCTGGCCCACGCGCTGCATGCGGTGGCCGAGCTTGACCCGGGACACGTGGTCGTGGTGGTCGGCAAAGACCGCGAGCTCGTCACGCCCGCAGCATTACAGATCGGGCAGCAGCTCGGACGAGACATCGAAATCGCCGTGCAGGAACAGCAACTCGGTACCGGCCACGCTGCCGAGTGCGGCCTGGCGGCGCTACCCGGGGACTTCGCCGGAACCGTCGTGGTCACCTCCGGCGACGTTCCGCTGCTCGACGCCGGCACCTTGGCAGGGCTGATCGGCACACACCAGACCGCGGGGGCCGCGGTCACGGTGTTGACCACCACGCCGGCCGACCCGACCGGCTACGGACGCATCCTGCGCAATACCGACGGCGCGGTGACGGGCATCGTCGAGCAGGCCGATGCCACTGCGCAACAGCGGGCGATCACCGAGGTCAATGCCGGGGTGTACGCGTTCGACGCCGTTGCGCTGCGCTCGGCTCTGGCCCGGCTGCAATCCGACAACGCCCAGCATGAGCTGTACCTGACCGATGTGCTGGCCATCGCACGCGCCGACGGCCGGGTGGTGCGGGCCGAGCACGTTGCCGACAACATGCTGGTGGCCGGCGTCAATGACCGGGTGCAGCTCTCCGCGCTCGGGGCCGAGCTGAACCGGCGCATCGTCGCAGCCCACCAGCGCGCCGGGGTCACCGTGATCGACCCGGCGACCACCTGGATCGACGTCGAGGTGACCATCGGCCGCGACACCACCGTTCGTCCGGGCACCCAGCTGCTGGGGAGCACCGTGATCGGCGCGCGGTGTCAGATCGGCCCGGACTGCACCCTGACCGATGTCACGGTGGGAGACGGCGCCGAGGTGGTACGCACCCACGGCAGCGCGTCGACGATCGGTGCGCACGCCGTCGTGGGACCGTTCACCTACCTGCGTCCCGGCACCGCGCTGGGTAGTGCCGGCAAGCTCGGCGCGTTCGTCGAAACCAAGAATGCGTCGATCGGCACTGGCACCAAGGTGCCGCATCTGACCTACGTCGGTGACGCCGACATCGGTGAGCACTCCAACATCGGCGCGTCCAGCGTGTTCGTCAACTACGACGGAGAAACGAAGAGTCGCACCACGATTGGCTCTCACGTACGGACTGGGTCGGACACCATGTTCATCGCCCCGGTGACCGTCGGCGACGGCGCCTACACCGGCGCCGGCACGGTGGTCCGCGACGACGTCCCGCCGGGGGCGCTGGCGGTGTCGGCCGGCCCGCAACGCAACATCGAGGGGTGGGTGGCGCGCAAGCGCCCCGGCAGCACCGCCGCGGCAGCGGCAGCAGCGGCGTCGGCGGCCGCGAGCGAAGAAGAACCTGGTGCAGCCACCGAGCGGTAGTGATCGGCGGCCTTTTGTTGGCATTCTGGTAACCCGCCAGCGCAGGTGCGTAACCGCTACGTACGATGGCCCCGTATCGATCCCCGACGCCGAGGGCAGCCCGTGAGCCACGAATGGACTGACAACCGCAAGAACCTGATGCTTTTCTCGGGTCGGGCGCACCCTGAGCTGGCCGACCAGGTCGCCAAGGAACTCGACGTCCCGGTGACCGCGCAAACTGCGCGAGTCTTCGCAAACGGCGAGATCTTCGTCCGGTTCGACGAATCGGTCCGAGGATGCGACGCCTTCGTACTGCAAAGCCATCCCGCGCCGCTCAACGAATGGATCATGGAGCAACTGCTCATGATCGACGCGCTAAAGCGGGGCAGCGCCAAACGCATCACCGCGATACTGCCGTTCTATCCCTATGCCCGGCAGGACAAGAAGCACCGTGGCCGCGAACCGATCTCGGCCCGGCTGATCGCCGACTTGTTCAAGACTGCCGGCGCCGACCGTATCGTCACGGTCGACCTACACACCGACCAGATCCAGGGTTTCTTCGACGGCCCGGTCGACCACATGCGAGCGCAGAAGCTGCTCACCGGGTACATCGCCGAGAACTACTCCGAGCACGACATGGTGGTCGTCTCCCCCGACTCCGGCCGGGTCCGTGTCGCGGAGAAGTGGGCCGACGCGCTGGGCGGCGTTCCGCTCGCCTTCATCCACAAGACCCGGGATCCGCTGGTGCCCAACCAGGTGGTTTCCAACCGTGTGGTCGGTGACGTACGCGGCAAGACCTGTGTGTTGACCGACGACATGATCGACACCGGCGGCACCATCGCCGGCGCGGTGCGGTTACTCAAGCAGGACGGTGCCGGTGACGTGATCATCGCCGCAACCCACGGCGTCCTGTCCGACCCCGCACGGGATCGACTGGCCGACTCCGGTGCATGCGAAGTGATCGTCACCAATACACTTCCGATCAGCGAGGAGAAGCGTTTCCCGCAGCTGACCGTGCTGTCGATCGCCCCGCTACTGGCCAACACGATCCGCGCCGTGTTCGACAACGGCTCGGTCACAAGCCTTTTCGACGGATCAGCCTGATATGAGCGCCCGGTCCGATGGGCGGCCCGCCGCCCGCATCTACCACAACCCGAAGTGTTCGACTTCACGCAAGACCCTGGATCTCTTGCGCGACAACGACATCGAACCCGAGGTGGTGCTGTACCTGAAGACACCTCCGACCCGGGCAGAGCTTGAGCAGCTGATCGGCGATGCCGACATCGACGTACGCACTGCGGTGCGCAAACGCGAGTCGCTCTACGCGGAGCTGAGACTGGCCGAGGCCTCGGACGACGAACTGCTCGACGCGATGGCCGAGCACCCCATCCTGATCGAGCGGCCTTTCGTGGTGACCGACAAAGGCACCCGCCTGGCCCGTCCACTCGACTCGGTGCGCGAAATTCTGTGACCCGGCGCATCCGGCTGACTTCGGCCGCGGCGGCACTGCTGCTGTCCGCGGTCGCCTGCGCACCGGAAGCCCCTGACTACCAAACGATCTGGTCGACGACGAATACCCCTGCCGCCGCGACCGCTGATCCCGAGGCCGAGGCCGACCAGGAGCGGATGTCGATCGCCGCGTGGCTGGAGCGCGCAGGTGTGGTCGGTCAGCAAGTGGCCCCCGACAAGCTGACCGACATCACGGTCTCGATGCCGATGCCGCAGGGCTGGCAGCCTTACCAGAACCCCAATCTCAGTCCCGGCACCCGGGTCATCGCACAGGGCTCCACTTATCCGATGGCCATGCTGATGGTGTTCGAACTCGACGGTGACTTCAATACGACCGAGGCGCTCAACCACGCCGACGTCGACGCCAAGGCGTCGGAGAACTTCCGGGAACTCAACGCCTCACGCAACGATTTCCGGGGATTTCCGTCGTCGATGATCGAGGGCAGCTACGATCTCAACGGCGCCCGGATGCACAGCTACAACCGCATCGTCATCGCCACCGGCGCCGCGCCGCAGCGGCAGCGCTACCTGGTGCAGTTCACCGTCACCGGTTTCGCCGACAAGGCCGCCGAGGAAGCGCCCGACATCGAAGCGATCATCAGTGGTTTCACCGTAGAGGTGCCGGTCGGGCCGCCTCCCCCGTGACTCCCGCTCCCGCTTGACGTGCCCGTACCGCAACTTAGGGTGTGGGAATGAGCGACTGGACCGCAGCAGAGCTGCCCTCCTTTGCCAGTCGAACCGTCGTCGTCACCGGCGCCAACAGCGGATTGGGTCTGATCACCGCGCGTGAACTCGCACGCGTCGGGGCCACGACCATCCTGGCCGTGCGCAACCTGGACAAGGGGCATGCCGCAGCGGCGAGCATGGCCGGTGACGTACAGGTGCGCCAACTCGACCTGCAGGACCTGGCGTCGGTGCAGGACTTCGCCGACAGCGTGGACAGGGTCGACGTGCTGGTGAACAACGCGGGCATCATGGCTGTGCCGTATGCGCGCACCGTCGACGGATTCGAGAGCCAGATCGGGACCAACCATCTGGGCCATTTCGCGTTGACGAACCTGCTACTACCCCGGATCACCGACCGCGTGGTGACGGTGTCGTCGCTGATGCACCTGTTCGGATACGTCAGCCTGACCGACCTGAACTGGAAGTCGCGGCCCTACCTTGCCTGGCCCGCCTACGGGCAATCCAAGCTGGCGAACCTGTTGTTCACCAGCGAACTGCAGCGAAAGCTGACCGCGACGGGCTCTGCGGTGCGGGCGGTGGCTGCCCATCCCGGGTACTCGGCGACCAACCTGCAAGGTCAGAGCGGCAATCGGATCGGTACCCGGATCGCCCTGCTCGGCAACCGGTTCATGGCCACCGACGCCGACTTCGGCGCGCGCCAGACGCTCTACGCCGTGGCCGCCGACGTTCCTGGTGACAGCTTCATCGGTCCGCGGTACATGTCACGTGGGGCGACGGGACCATGCTGGCGCAGCCCATTGGCACGCGATCGCGCCAAAGCAGCGGGACTGTGGTCGTTGTCCGAGGACCTCACGGGTGTGCGATTTCCGCTCTGAGGCGTCGCTGCGCTAACCTGGCGAGCGCGTCACGGCGAGGGTGGCCCTACCGGCCACCGTTATCGACGGGAACCAGCACATCTTTGTGAGCAGCCCTGGCCGTGCCCGAGAAACCGAACTTCGGCACAGGAGCAACGACCATGGCACAGACGCCCGTCAACAATCTCACCGCGCACGTCCGCGATACCACCGGCAAGGGCGCCTCGCGCCGCGCCCGCCGAGAGGGCCGTGTTCCGGTGGTGCTCTACGGTCACGGATCCGAGCCGCAGCACCTCGAGCTCGACGCGCACGACTTCGCCGCGGTGCTGCGCCACGCGGGCACCAACGCGGTGCTGACGCTCGACATCGCCGGCACCGAACAGCTCGCACTGACCAAGGCCCTCGACATTCATCCGATCCGCCGCAGCATTCAGCACGCCGACCTGTTGGTCGTGCGCCGCGGCGAGAAGGTGACCGTGGAGGTCAACGTCATCGTCGAAGGCGACGCCACGCCGGGCACGCTGGTCACCCAGGAGGCCAACACCATCGAGATCGAGGCCGACGTGCAGTCCATCCCCGAGCAGCTGACCGTCTCGGTCGAGGGTGCCGAAGAGGGCACCCAGTTCCTGGCAGGCCAGGTCGAACTGCCCGGCGGAGTCACGCTGGTGACCGACCCTGAGGCGCTGGTGGTCAACGTTGTCGCTGCGCCGTCTGAAGAGGAACTCGAGTCCGAGGGCGCCGGTGCGCCGGACGGGGAGCAGCCCGAGGAGGCCGGGGCAGCCGACGAGGCCGCCGAAGCCCCCGCCGACTCCGAGTAGGTCGAACCGATGGCCGAGCCCGTCTTGGTGGTCGGCCTGGGCAACCCCGGACCTCGGTACGCCACCACTCGGCACAACCTCGGCTTCCTGGTCGCCGACATCCTGGCCGATCGCATCGGCGCGGGATTCACCGTGCACAAGAAGTCGGGGGCCGAGGTGGTGGCCGGACGCCTCGGCGGGAAGTCCGTGGTGCTGGCCAAACCGCGCACGTACATGAACGAGTCAGGTCGCCACGTCGGCCCGCTGGCGAGGTTCTACTCCGTCGCGCCTGCCGATGTGATCGTGATGCACGACGAACTGGACATCGACTTCGGCCGTATCCGGTTGAAGTTCGGTGGCGGCGTCGCCGGACACAATGGTCTGCGTTCTGTCGGATCAGCGTTGGGTACCAATGATTTCCACCGCGTGCGCATCGGCGTCGGACGTCCCCCGGGGCGGCAGTCCGGTGCGTCGTTCGTGCTGGAGAACTTCAATTCGCGGGAACGCCCGGAGGTCGCCACCATCTGCGAGCAAGCCGCCGACGCCACCGAACTGCTGATCGCGCAGGGGCTTGAGGCTGCGCAGAACATCGTGCACGCCTGGGGTTAGTCGTGTCAGTCCGACGTGCGGCGCCGGTAGGCGTAAAGCGCGAACGGCGCGAATATCGCGGTGAGGGCGACCGACCAGAGCACGGTGGACAACACCGGATGGTGCAGAGGCAACTGGGCACTGGCCGGTGCCGGCCCGCCGTTGCCCCAGAGCTCTCGCATCGCCTGCGCCAGCGAGGACACCGGATTCCATTCGGCGATGACCCGTAGCCAGTGCGGCATCGGTTCGGTGGGCACGAAGGTGTTGGCCAAGAACGTCATCGGGAACAGCGCGGTGAACATCACCCCGTTGACCGCCTCGACGGTGCGCATCAGAGAACCGACCAAGATGCCAAACCAGATGATCCCGAAACCGAACAGCAGCAGCAGGATGAACGCCAGCACCGCCTCGGCCACGCCATTGCGGATGCGCCATCCGATCGCCAGGCCGGTCAGCGACATCACCACCACACCGAGCGAGGAGTGGATCAGGCTGGCGATGCTGCGGCCGATCAGCACCGCCGAACGCGAGATCGGCAGCGACCGGAAGCGGTCGATGATGCCCTTCTCCACGTCGGCAGTGATACCGGAGGCGACGACGAAGGCCGAAAAGACGATGGTCTGCGCCAGTATTCCGGCCAGAAGGTACTCCCGGTAGGACGACCCGCCGGTGTTGATCGACGCACCGAAGACGAACGCGAACAACAGCACGAACATGATGGGTTGCGCCGTGACGTCGCTGAGCATCTCCGGCATCCGCTTGGTGTGGATCATGTTGCGCTTGACCATGATCCAGGACTGCTGAGCTATGTTGGTCGGGTGGGTCGGGACCGGGTCGGGCCGGACCGAAGCCCGCGCCCTGGCGTCGAGTGCGGTCATACGCCGGCCTCCTGGTTGTCGTCGGTGCGGTGCCCGGTCAGGGAGAGGAACACGTCGTCGAGGCTGGGTCGTGACAGTCCGATGTCGTCGACCGCGACGCCGCCGTCGCGCAGCCAACCCGCGACGGTGATCATGTCGTCGAGTCCGTCGGCCGAGGCGGTGAGTTTGCGTGCCGCGGCGTCGACGAAAACCTCTGCCCCGGTACGGGCCAGCAGACCCCGCGCGCGCTCGAGGTCGGCCCCGGCCGAGACGGTGACCACCAGACTGGCGCGCCCGGCCTGCTGCTTGAGTTCCAGCGGCGAACCCTGCGCGATGATCCGGCCGCGGTCGATGACGACGATGTTGTCGGCCAACTGATCGGCCTCCTCGAGATACTGGGTGGTCAACAGCAAGGTGGTGCCTTGGGCCACCAGTGCGCGCAACACATCCCACAGCTCGCTGCGACTGCGTGGATCCAGACCCGTGGTGGGCTCGTCGAGGAACAGCACCGGCGGTGCGGCCAGCAGGCTCACCGCCAGATCCAGCCGCCGCCGCATGCCCCCGGAGTAGGACTTGACCACCCGGTCTGCGGCATCGGTGAGCGAAAACTGGTGCAGCAGTTGGTCACCGAGCCGGTCCAGGTCCTTCCTGCGGATACCGTACAGACCGCCGATCATCCGGATGTTCTCCCGGCCGGTCAGGATCTCGTCGACGGTGGCAACCTGGCCGGTCAATCCCATATGTCGGCGGACCTGATCGGGCTCGGTTCGGATGTCGTACCCGGCCACCCGGGCCGTCCCACCGGTCGGCTCGGTCAGCGTCGTCATCATCCGCACGGTGGTGGTCTTTCCCGCACCGTTGGGGCCGAGCAGCCCCAGCACGGTCCCCGGCGGAACCGTGAAGCTGACCCGCTCCACCGCGGGGACCCCGTCGTAGTGTTTGACCAATTCGACGGCCTCGATCGCCGGCGCAGTAGACATGGCTCGACGGTATCGGGTCGCGCCGACACGCACCGACCGGCAGTGCCACAGGCTAATGGCGCCGGCCTGGGGACAGGCCGGGGCGCAACGCGAAGGCGCCCACACCCCAGGTGTTTCTGCCCGACACAAAGTTGCGGCAGAAAATTCACGCATTTGGCCAGCAACGTCATTCGTCGGTCCCTACGATCCTGCTAGCTCGTTTACGCGGGTGTCAAAAACAGTGTCCGTTTCCGTGCGGACCGATCCGGGGGGAATGACGTCGATGGCTGCTTGCGCTGCAACGAACCAGGTGGACCGTGCCGGGTCCGGCGATGCCGCACCGAGAAATGCTCGCGCAACACGGCGGCCGTCGGAGGACTTCGCCGTGCGGCGCTGGTTGAAGGTCGGCGCCGCGTCGGCCGGCCTCGGTGCAGCACTGGTGGGTTTCTCCCTGATGGGTCCTCAGATCGGCGTCGCCGCCGCCGAGGACACCAGTTCGTCATCGTCAGCCAGTTCGTCACCACGCAGTTCCGAATCCACCTCGGCCGGCACGAGAAGTGACCGTTCAGATCGTGATTCCGCGACGCCCGGCAAGCGGACGCGCGCATCTGCGGATGCGTCCACCGCAGCCCGCAAGAGCACCACGTCGCGCAGCACCGTCGATGTCGAGGCGGCCCTGACAACCGAAGGGAACCACTGGGCAGCCGAGAAAGCCGACACCGCGGAGCCGTCGAGTACCACAAGCCGCTCGACCACCAACCAGCCCGACCCGGCACCGGCGTCAACCTCCTCCGATCGTCGCAGCGCCCAGCCGTCCACCACCAGCACCGAGGTGCAGGTGGTGGTCGACACAGTCGATCTTGAGCCGAAGGCCCTGAGCTCCAATGCAGCCCCACTGGGGCCCGTGACCACACCAGGCCTGTTCACCTTCCTGTTCGGCAACGGCACCGCCGCCCGACCCAACGGCGGCATCCTGATCGGCAACGGCTTCTCCTGGACTGCTGACACCTGCCCCGCAGTGACCTCCTGCAAGGGCGGTAACGGTGGCATCTTCGGCAACGGCGGAAACGGCTTCAACGGCGGAAACGGCGGGCGCGCAGGCTGGTTCGGGGATGGCGGAAACGGCGGGATCGGTGTGGCCGGACTCAACGGCGGCGCCGGCGGAAACGGCGGCGCGGGCGGGCTGATCTACGGCAACGGTGGTGCGGGCGGCGCCGGGGCCACCACGGTGGCCGGGTCCCTCGGCGGGCGCGGCGGCTCGGCCGGTGTGTTCGGACACGGCGGCGACGGCGGCGCCGGTGGCACCTCGACCGGTGACTTCCGCGGCGGAACCGGAGGTCAGGGCGGCACCGGTGGCCTGCTGTCCGGAGACGCCGGAGACGGCGGCGACGGCGGCGACGCCATCCTGAACGGTCAGACCGGCGGCACCGGTGGCCGCGGCGGCGACACCGGACTGGTATCGCTGTCGGGCAACGCCGGCGCCGGCGGAGCCGGTGGCAACGCCAGTTTCGGCGGACAAGGCGGCGACGGCGGAAACATCGGCCTGCTGGCCCCCTCTGGCATGGGCGGCGACGGCGGCGCGGGAGGCAACAGTCCCCGCGAGGGCAACAGCGGCAACCAGGGCGGAAACGGCGGAAACGGCGGCCGGGCCGGTCTGCTCATCGGCAACGCGGGCGACGGCGGCGAAGGCGGACGCGGCGGCGGGAACGGCGGCAACGGTGGCAACGTCGGGCTGCTGTCCCTGTTCGGCGCCGGTGGTGACGGCGGCGACGGCGGACAGGGCCAGGCGGGATTACCGGGGCTCAACGGGACGAATGCAGAACCCGACGGCGCCGAGGGCGGCACAGGCGGCTTGGGCGGGCGCGGCGGCAACGGTGGCCGGGGCAGTCAACTCTTCGGCGTCGGCGGCAACGGCGGTGACGGTGGCGCGGGCGGAACCGGCGGCAAGGGCGGTCAGGGACGCTACGGCGAGCGCGTTCCCGTCGGGCCCGGCCGGGACGGAGGCAACGGCGGAGACGGCGGAACCGGAGGACCCGGCGGGGCGCTCGGCGGCCTGCCCGGTACCGGTCGCTTCTTCCTTTTCATCGCCGCGAACGGAACCGCCGGTGCCGTCGGTGCCGGCGGCACCGGCGGTGAGGGTGGCGCCGGCGGTGACGGCGGCTTCTCCGATGACGGTAGCGACGGGGGCAACGGCGGCAAAGGTGGAAACGGCGGGGCCGGTGGAGCCGCCGTCGCAGGCGGCGACGGCGGTGACGGCGGAAACGGCGGGGTCGGCGGCGCCGGCGGGGAAGGCGGTGACCTCACCGCCGGCGGAACCGGCGGCACCGGCGGTAACGGCGGGGTCGGCGGCGCCGGTGGGCCCGGACTCGATGACGATGATCCCGGCGGCGACGGCGGGGCGGGCGGCAGCGGAGGGGGTGGCGGTAACGGCGGTTACGGCGGAACTCCCGGAGTCGGTGGCAACGGGGGCGACGGCGGGGACGGTGGCGACGGCGCGCCCGTCGACGGGGACGGCGGCCTGGGTGGCGCCGCAGGTGAGGGCGGCCTGGGCGGTTACGACCCCGACGACGACCAGGCGGCCAGTGGCCAGGACGGTGACCGCGGCGCCGACGGTACACCGGCAACCAGCGCCACGGCCACGGTGACCGACTCGGCGTCGTTCTTCACCGAGATCAGCCGTGCGCTGGCCTACGTGTACTTCAATCGCGCGCCGAGCGTCTCCCCCGACATCGGCGGCCAGGTCGGCGACGACAAGTCGATCACCATTGATCTGAATGGCAAGAGCAACAACGGCTTCGAGGTCTCCTACACCATCAAGGAGGGGCCGCGGTACGGCCGCTTGGAGCTCGGGGAGTCACCCGGCACCTTCGTCTACGTCGCCGACGAGACGTTGATCAGGCCGGGCATCGTCGACAGCTTCATCATCACCATCGACAACGGCGCGGCGGCCAAGCGTCCCGGTCTGGCAGGCCTGTTGCAGACTCTGTTGCACAGTTTCGCTGTGCGGATGGGCTATTCCGACGCCGACACCATCGACGAGCAGATCACCGTCACGGTCAGCGGAGATGGACAGTACGGAAATGCCAAGGACGCCGCGGAATATTGGGTCTCACAGAATTACGAGAATTGCGTGCTTCAGGCCAGTGCGGCCGCCATCGGCCAGGCCACCCGCAGCACCCCGCCCGGTGAGGAGTGGATGGTCCATCTGGCCAAGACCACCGACAGTGTGGCCGAACCGGGCCGGAAGATGTATTTGCACGAGCGCATCTCCGAAGGTGTCGACGAAGAGGATGCGGCGGCACTGATGCAGATGTACTTCGACGTCACCGCAACCCACCGGAAATACGGCACCTTGGACAAGGAGACCGATACCTGGAGTTCCACAGAGCAAGACGGTCAGGATGCGCTGCGTGACCTGCAGGCCGCACTGGCTCGCGGCGACGCCGCGATGGTCGCCTATCCCGTCGCGATCGTCTGGAGCGCCGTCACCGATTTCATTCCGGGCCCTGAGAACAGCTACACCTACGCCGACCACGCAGCAGTTGCGACGCAGGTCGATCTGAAACGAGGCATCGTCTACGTCAACGACAGCTCGATGACCGATAAGGGGGAGCCGGTCGGACAAGCCAAGGCATTGCCGATCGGCGTCTTCATGGCCGGTTGGCAGGCCGCCAACTATGAGCTGACCATCGTGTCGGCCAAGAAGTCCGACTAGCCCGCGCCGATTCCCGGCGTAGCCCAATCCTGTTGGGCCCGCCGGGATTCGGCATTCTAGGTGACCAGCGAGACCGAGGTGGAACGGCGCAGCTTGCCCGAGGATGTCTTCGGGATGCTGCCCGGGCCGAGCACCACGACATTGCGCGGGCGCACGTCGACCTCGGCGACGACCTCGTGAGCCACCTGATGTTCGATGCGGCGCACCTCGACCGGGTCCTGCCAGGCGTTGGACTCCACAGCGACAGCGAACGTCTCCCGGGAGTGCCCGGCATCCAGGCGCACCGCGACGGCACAACCCTGCCGGACCCCGTCGACGCGGCCGGCGGCGCGCTCGATGTCGGTGGGATAGATGTTGCGCCCGGCCATGATGATGACGTCCTTGACGCGGCCGCACACCACCACATGACCTGACTCGGTCAGATAGCCGAGATCTCCGGTGTCATACCAGCCGTGCTCGTCTTGAGCCGGGATGAACCCGCCCATGGTCATGTAGCCCGGGGACACGCATTCGCCGCGCAGCTCGATCACCCCGACGCCGCGCGGCGGCATCACGTTGCCGTGGTCATCGATGACGCGCGCCTCGAGATCCTTGAGCAGCGGGCCGAGCGTGGCCAGTCGCTTGGTGTGCCCTTTGGTGGCGGGAACCGCCCGCCGCAGGGCGGCCAGCAGATCGGCGTCCACCTCGTCGACCACCAGACCGGCTCCGCACGGCGAAAACGAAACCGCCAGGGTGGTTTCGGCCATGCCATAGGCGGGCAGGATCGCCTCGGGCCGCAGCCCGAACGGCTTGCCCGCGTCGATCAGGTCGTCGACGTCGGCCGGTTCGACCGGCTCCGCTCCGGACAGCGCGAAACGCAACGTCGACAGATCGAACTCGCCCGGCTTGGCCTGCCGGCGCAGCCGTTTGGCGAACAGCGCGTAGGCGAAGTTCGGCGCCGCGGTCATGGTGCCCTTGTACTTGTCGATCAACCGGGCCCACAGCAGAGTGTCGCGCAGGAAGTCGACCGGGGTGACCTTGACCAGCTCCGCGCCGAAGTACATCGGGATGGTCAGAAAGCCGACCATGCCCATGTCGTGGAAGCAGGGCAGCCAGCTGACCATCACGTCGGTGTCGACGTCATATTCGGCACCGATGAACATCGCCTCGGCGTTGGAACGGATGTTGCGGTGGGTGATCTGAACGGCTTTGGGCGACCCGGTGGAGCCCGAGGTCAGCTGCATCAGCGCCAGATCGTCCTCGCCGACATCGATCGGATCGATCGGGTCCGAGGCGAGCAGCTCCGCGACCGTCAGCACCGTGATGCCCTTCTCCTCGAGTACCGGGATGGCGACGGTGAAGGGCTCGGAGACGATGACGGCCTTGGCTTCGATCATGCCGATGACGGTCAGGGTGTCCTCGGCCCACAGCGCGAGGTCGGTGCGCGGAGTCGGCTGATGCAGCATGGTCAGGCTGGCCCCGCGCATCCACAGGCCCTGCGCGGTCGGAGCGATCTCGACCGGGTATCCGGCCAGGACACCGACCGCGTCACCGCGTCCGACGCCAGCCGCAGCCAGCCCACCGGCAATGCACCGAGCACGCTCGTGCACCTGCGCCCAGGTGTGCCGAACCGGAGTGTGCGGTTCACCGGTCACCATGCCTCGCGAACTGGCGCGGGCGCTGGCATACATCTTCTCGGTGAATTTGCTCACGACGACCTCCTCGTCGACATCTGCCCGGGTGCACATGCCCTTTTGCCATGCTCCGCCTGATGCGCGGCCTTTTCGCGGAGGCGCGCAAACAATTGGGGAGCGGTTGTGTCTCGAATCGGTGATGTCCTGAAGACCAGGTCAAAGCCGGTACCGGCAGCCCGCCGCCCACCGTCCGCGACGGCGGGCGGGCCGTTTTCGTCCACTGCTTGACCGCTGGCACTCACCGACGTCATCTTAGGCAACTCTTAAGTAGCTGCCAAACGTAAGCGATTATTGAGGTGCGTGTCACATCACCCTCCCCACCGCCGGTACCGGAGCAGGTCATGCCGACGGCGACGTTCCGGGAATGACGCGCGCACCGGGGACCGGCCCACTGGCCACCCGCACGGTTCTGCACACCCCGGCGCCGGCCAATTCGGCACCGACCCGCACGGCCGCGTCACCCGAGGAACACAGAAATGCGCACGTGGGCCCGGACCCTGACACCACGCCCGCCAAGGCGCCGGCCTCGATGCCGGCGCGCAACGTACGCCGCAGTGCCGGTTGCAGATTCAGCGCTGCCGGTTGCAGGTCGTTGCCCAGTAGCGCGGCCAGCTGCGCGGGGTCACCGGAGGCCAGCGCGGAAAGCACCGGTTCGGGTGATTCCAGCCGGGCCGGAAGCTGGCGCTCCTGTTCGGCACGCAACCGATCGATCTCACCGAAGACCCTGGCCGTCGACAGCCCGCCCGACGCGAAGGCCAGCACCCAGTGGAAGGTGTCGCGGGCCAGCACGGTGGTCAGTTCCTCGCCGCGACCGGTGCCCAGAGCGGTCCCGCCGTGCAGAGCGAAAGGCACGTCGCTGCCCAGTCGCGCGGCCAGCGTGTGCAGGTCCCGGCGCGGCACGCCGAGCTCCCACAACTCGTTCATCGCCACCAGAACCGCAGCGGCATCGGCACTGCCGCCGGCCATCCCGCCGGCGACCGGGATCGCCTTGTCGATCGCGATGGCGACGTCCGGGGCGCGCCCGACGTGCTCGGCCATCAGGACGGCGGCCTGCCAGGCAAGATTGCTCTCGTCGGTGGGCAGCGTCTGAGCACCCTCCCCCGTCACCTCCAGTGACAGCAGGTCGGCGGTGGTGACGGTGACTTCGTCGAACAGCGAGACCGCGTGGAAGACGGTGGCCAACTCGTGATAGCCGTCGTCGCGGCGATCACCGACCTCGAGATAGAGGTTGACCTTGCCGGGAACACACACCGTCACCGACCCGGTGGTCACCCAGTCGGTGGCGGTACTGCCCTCACCCACGGTCATCGGACGACACTAACGTCCTCGAACCCACCCGTGCGCGCGCGCAGGCCGCAGGCTTACCTCCACGGTGCACCAGATCGGTCGCCGTCAGAGCGTGGAGACCTGAGCGTCCTCGCCGTCGACGGCGGCCGGCACAGCCGGAACCTCGGCAGCCTCCGGCTTGGGCACGATGTGCCAGTCCTCGGAGCGCTGCAGCAGCCGCACGAAGTCGTTGATGGCCAACGTCTCCGGGCGACGGGCAGGATCGATGCTGGCGGCCAACAGGCGGCTGGCGGACTCGTTGCCCGATCCGGCCCAGTCGGCGAATGCGTTACGGGCGGTCTTGCGTCGCTGCGCGAAGCCGAGGTCGATGAGGCTGAAAACCTGGTCGCGGAATTCGGCGTCGGTCGGCCAGGGCGATGTCTCGAAGCGGTCGATACGCACCAGACCGGAGTAGACGCGCGGGATCGGCCAGAACACCGTCGGCGAGACCATGCCGTAGCGGCGCACGTTGCCGTGGAACCGGACCTTGGCGCTGGGCACCCCGTAGTCCTTGCCGCCGGGCTCGGCGGCGAGCCGCTCGGCGACTTCGGCCTGCACCATCACCATCACGGTGCGGATGGACGGGAACTCGGCCAGTAGGTGCAGCAGCGCCGGAACGGCGACGTTGTAGGGGAGGTTGGCAACCAGTGCGGTCGGCTCTTCGGTCATCTCCGAACGCTCGAACGTCAGGATGTCGCGATTGAGCACCGTCAGCCGGTTGATCTCGCTGTGCGAGTGGTCACCGATCGTGATGGGCAGCTGCCGCGCCAGGATCGGATCGATCTCCACCGCGGTGACCTTGGCGCCGCGGTCGAGCAGCGCCAGCGTCAGCGAGCCCAGGCCCGGACCGACTTCCAGCACGTGATCGTTGCGGTTGACGCCAGAGGCGGACACGATTCGGCGCACGGTGTTGGCGTCGTGGACAAAGTTCTGGCCGAAAGACTTCCTGGGCCTGAAGTCAATCGACTTAGCCAGGTGTCGGATTTCAGTTCGCCCGAGCAGTCGTATGGTCACGATGCACCGATCCTCCCGCTACATGTCGGCCACGCCCCCCAGCCTTGGCGCGCCTTGGTTACTTCAGCTATCGCGATCTGCTCTTCTCGCGTTGCCAGATCCGCCCGCTGAGCATACCTCAGACCACCGTTGCGCTCCCAGGTGTTTTGATCAAATTGGACGCCACCAAAATATCCGTTGCCAGTATTGATCGACCAGTTACCTCCTGCTTCGCAGCGGGCGAGCGCGTCCCAGGTGGCGCCGTTGGACACCGGAGGCACCTCGGTGCCCGGCTTGGCGCCGACCCTCAGCACACCATCGCGCGCCGGAGCGACGATGACATTGGCTACTGGCAACTTTCCGGTCTCGACGCCGTTGACCGTGGCCACGGAGAATGTGACGTCCTGGACACCGGCAGCACCGGGATCCTCCACGATCTGGCGGCTCATGTTCAGCGTCTCGTCCTCGATGCGCTGGTGGTTGGGCTCGAGCGGGAGGCGCTCGGTGACCTTCGCGATCCGGACCCGGGTGACCCTGATCTGCATCCCCTCGACGACCGGCGAGGCAGGTGCCGGGATGACGGTGTCACTTTGCTGGAGTGGGGCCCCCGCAGCTTCCAGCAAGGCCGCGACGTTCGGTGCGGCGAGCCGGACCTCACGGACTGCCCCGGCGTCGTCGAGCTGCACTTTTTTGGCGCTGACCACGGGAAGCGCCATGCCGGCCAGCGGTACGCGGCTGCCGCGGGAAGCCGCCAGCGGGGCCTTGTCGGTCATCTGCAACTGCGCCAGCGCCTCGTCAACCGTCGACGCCGTAGTCCACACCTGCTCGGTGCCGCCGCCGTCGGTGGAGATCTCCAGCGGACGGCTGCGCTGCAGCACGATGGTGTCGGACTGGTTCAGCGGGGTGTCGGCGGCCGGGAAGAGGTCGTCGCGCTCACCGACCTGGAAACCGTTCTCGGTGACCACGTCGATCACCCGGGATTTCATTGTCGGCACCGTCATCGACGCCCCGTCAACGGTCAGCGTTACGGTTTTGTGAGAGGCAACGGCGACACCACCGGCAAAGGCCAAAGCGAGTAAAAGCGCCGCAACCACCAGTCGTAGCAACGGCGAGCGCGTCTGGTGCAACGTGTTCAATGCGTTCAAGATGTCGTCTATCCCCGACCCGCGCGCACGGCTGCGGCGGCCAGTCATTTTCGGTCACAGGACCGTAACGAAAAGGTCTACGTCCGGCAACTCGCCAGACCGAAAACCCGCTCGGCGGTTGCCGAGCTCTCCTCGGCGATCGCCTGCGCCGGTCGATCCAGCAGCTCGGCGAGCGCTCGCACAGTGTAGGGCAGGCAGTAGGGCTCGTTCTTCGCGCCGCGATACGGGTGCGGCGTCAGAAACGGTGCGTCAGTCTCGACCAGCAGTTGCCGCGGCGGAATCAACGGCGCGGCTTCGCGCAGCTCACGGGCATTCCGGAAGCTCACCGTGCCGGACAGGCTCAGGATCCAGCCGGCCTCGACGCACGCGCGGGCCATCTGAGGGCCGGAGGAAAAGCAGTGAAAGATCACAGTCTGCGGTGGGCCCTCGGCATGCAACACGTCCAGAATCTCGGCATCGGCGTCCCGGTTGTGGATCATCAGCGGCTTGCCGGTGCGCTTGGCCAGGTCGATGTGCCAGGCGAACGCCTCCCGCTGCTGCGCGGGCTGCGCGCAGCCGTCCAGCCGCCCCGGCCAGTACAGGTCCATGCCGGTCTCACCGATCGCCACCACCCGGGGGTGCGCGGCGAGCGTCTCGATCTCGCCGCGCGCCTGCTCGGTCAGCGCATCAGCACGCGTCGGGTGCAGCGCCACCGCGGCGTACACCCGCTCATCCCACTCGGCGGCCGTGGTGACCCAGCGCGCCGACTCCATGTCGTCGGCGATCGTCACCACGGCGCGCACCCCGGCGCTCGCGGCACGATCCAGCATCGCGTGCACATCGTCGGCGTCGGCGGCACCGCATGCGTCGAGGTGGGTATGAGCGTCGATCAACGGTGTGAGGGGTTCCGGTGGCGGCGGCGGCTCACGCCGCTGTTTCGTGGAGCTCACAGGCCACACTCTAGGGTGAGGTGGACATGAGCGAGCCCTACTACATCACC
Source organism: Mycobacterium sp. SMC-4 (assembly GCF_025263265.1). Taxonomy (NCBI): domain Bacteria; kingdom Bacillati; phylum Actinomycetota; class Actinomycetes; order Mycobacteriales; family Mycobacteriaceae; genus Mycobacterium; species Mycobacterium sp. SMC-4. The sequence goes on from NZ_CP079869.1 coordinate 4,385,618, forward strand.
ACGGCGATCGACTACCCCAACGGTGCGCCGCACATCGGTCACGCCTACGAGAAGGTCGCCACCGACGCCATCGCCCGGTTCAAGCGTCTCGATGGCTTCGACGTGCGATTTCTGACCGGAACGGATGTGCACGGTCTGAAGATGGCCGAAACCGCAGCCAGGCTCGGTGTACCGACAGCCGAACTGGCCCGCACCAATTCCGAAGTGTTCCAACACATGCAGGAACGCCTCGACGTCTCGTTCGACCGGTTCATCCGCACCAGCGACGCCGACCACTTCCAGGCCTCCGAGGAAATCTGGCGGCGCATGAACGACGCCGGCGACATCTATCTCGGGACCTACGCAGGCTGGTACTCGGTGCGCGACGAACGCTTCTTCGCCGAGGACGAGATCGAGGAGCGCGACGGCGTCCGCGTCGCGATCGAGACCGGCACCCCGGTGACCTGGACCGAAGAGCAGACCTATTTCTTCCGGCTGTCCGCCTATGGCGACAAGCTGCTCGAGCATTACCGCACCCATCCGGAGTTCATCGCACCCACTGTGCGACGCAACGAGGTCGTCAGCTTCGTCTCCAGTGGACTGCGCGACCTGTCGATCTCGCGGACCACGTTCGACTGGGGCGTGCCGGTGCCCGAACACCCCGACCACGTCATGTACGTGTGGGTCGACGCACTGACCAACTATCTGACCGGCGTCGGCTTCCCGGACACCGGCTCCGAGATGTTCACCCGCTTCTGGCCGGCCGACCTGCACATGATCGGCAAGGACATCATCCGGTTCCACACGGTGTACTGGCCCGCGTTCCTGATGTCGGCCGGCATCGAGCTGCCCAAGCGGGTTTTCGCCCACGGGTTCATCAACGTCAAGGGCGAGAAGATGAGCAAGTCGGTGGGCAACGTGATCGATCCGCTGGCACTCGTCGACGAATTCGGCGTGGATCCGGTTCGCTTCTTCCTGTTGCGCGAGATCCCGTTCGGACAGGACGGCAGCTACAGCGAAGAGGGCATCATCGCGCGGATCAACGCCGACCTGGCCAACGAATTCGGCAACCTGGCCCAGCGTTCCCTGTCCATGGTCGCCAAGAACCTTGACGGCATGGTGCCGACACCGGGCGAGTTCAGCGCCGAGGACGAGGCGCTGCTCGCCGACGCTGAGGCGCTGCTCGAGCGAGTCCGCGCCCACTACGACGCCACCGCCATGCACCTTGGGCTGGAAGCGATCTGGTCGGTGCTGGGTGCGGCCAACCGCTACTTCTCGGCCCAAGAGCCGTGGGTCCTGCGCAAGAGCGATCCGCAGCGCTTTGCCACCGTGCTCTACACGACGCTGGAAGTCGTGCGGATCGCCGCGCTGCTCAGCCAGCCAGTAATGCCGGCCTCGATGTCCACACTGCTCGACCTGCTGGGCCAGACCCAGGACCAGCGCGCGTTCACCGCGGTGGCCACCCGGCTCGTCCCGGGCATCGCATTGCCTGCACCCACCGGCGTGTTCCCTCGATACCAGACGGCATGAGATGACAGACCTGCACGGAAGACTGCAAGACATCTACGACGAAGTGGCACATCGCAATCCGGGTGAGGCCGAGTTTCACCAGGCCGTCTTCGAAGTCCTCAACAGCCTGGGCCCGGTGGTCCAGAAGCATCCGGACTACGTCGACTCCGCGGTGATCCGACGACTGTGCGAGCCGGAGCGTCAGATCATCTTCCGGGTGCCCTGGATCGACGACCACGGGGTGGTACAGATCAACCGGGGCTTCCGGGTGGAGTTCAACTCCGCACTCGGACCGTTCAAGGGCGGGTTACGTTTTCACCCGTCGGTGTATCTGGGCATCGTGAAGTTCCTCGGCTTCGAGCAGATCTTCAAGAACTCACTGACCGGCATGCCGATCGGCGGCGGCAAGGGCGGGTCCGACTTCGACCCGAAAGGCCGCAGCACCGGCGAGGTCATGCGGTTCTGCCAGTCGTTCATGACCGAGTTGTACCGCCATCTCGGCGAGTACACCGACGTGCCGGCCGGTGACATCGGCGTCGGAACACGGGAGATCGGCTACCTGTTCGGCCAGTACAAGCGGATCACCAATCGCTACGAATCTGGCGTCTTCACCGGCAAAGGCATGACCTGGGGCGGTTCGCAGGTACGCACCGAGGCCACCGGCTACGGCACGGCGTTCTTCATCAACGAGATCCTCAACGCCGCCGGCGACAGCTTCGAGGGCAAGAACGTGGTGGTGTCGGGCTCGGGAAACGTCGCAATCTACGCGATCGAGAAGATCCACGAGCTCGGCGGCACCGTGATGGCCTGTTCGGACTCCAGCGGCTACGTGGTCGACGAGAAGGGCATCGATCTATCGCTGCTCAAGGACATCAAGGAAGTGCGCCGCGGCCGAATCTCGGAATACGCCGAAAAGCGAGGGGGTGGCGTCTCTTCGGTCGAGGGCCGCAACGTGTGGGAAGTCCCGTGCGACATCGCCGTTCCGTGTGCCACCCAGAACGAGATCAACGGCGACGAGGCCACGGCGCTGATCAAGAACGGCTGCCGGATCGTCGCCGAGGGCGCGAACATGCCGTGCTCGCCGCAGGCGGTCAAGCAATTCACCGACGCCGGGGTGATCTTCGCGCCGGGCAAAGCGGCCAACGCCGGCGGCGTGGCAACCAGCGCCCTGGAGATGCAGCAGAACGCCTCACGCGACTCGTGGACGTTCGCCGACACCGAGATGCGACTCGAGCAGATCATGCGCCGCATCCACAATCGCTGCCTGATCACCGCCGAGGAGTACGGCCAACCGGGCAACTACGTCGCGGGCGCCAACATCGCGGGGTTCACCCGGGTCGCCGACGCGATGCTGGCACTCGGCGTGGTCTAGTGATCTAGGTCACTCTTCGTCACGACCGAGTGCGCCCCGGTGTCTTGAGGACATGACCGAAAACACCACACCTCCCACGGTCGTCGTCCTCGGCGGCGGTTACTCCGGAACGCTGGCAGCCAATCAGCTCCGCATGCGCGGCGGCGGGATACGTCCCGACGTCACGCTGGTCAATCCGCGTCCCACGTTCGTCGAGCGGATACGTCTGCACCAAGTGGTCACCGGCGGTTACGACGCCGCGCTGGACTACAGCACGGTGCTGGGCGACGGTATTGACCTGATCGTTGACACCGCGACACGAATCGAGGCCGCGGCGCGTTCGGTGCGCCTGGCCTCGGGCCGCTCACTGGACTACGACTACCTCATCTACGCGGTGGGAAGCACGGCAGCCGTACCGTCGTCAGTACCGGGTGTGGGTGAGTTCGCCTATACCGTCGCCGAACTCGAGGAGGCCCAGCGACTCCACGCGCGACTGGTTGATCTGCACCCGGCGGCGCCGATCACCGTTGTCGGCGGCGGGTTGACCGGAATCGAGGTCGCTGCCGAGCTCGCCGAACAGGGCCGTCGTGTGACGTTGGTCTGCGGCGGACAACTCGCGCCGACCCTGTCAGATCGCGGTCGTCGGTCGGTGGGCAGGGTGTTGGCCCGGCTGGGAGTGGCAGTCCTCGCCGACGACGTCGTCGCCGAGGTGCGTGCCGATGCGGTGGTTTTCGCCGACGGAGCGGTCCGGCCCACCGCCGTCACGGTGTGGGCTGCGGGTTTCGCCGCCCCGGGGCTGGCCAGCGCGAGCGGCTTGAGCGTCGACATCGTCGGCCGCCTGCGGACCGATGAGACACTCACCAGTGTGGATGACGACCGGATCGTCGCAGCCGGTGACTGCGCCGCGCCGTCGAGTGCGCCGCTGCGCATGTGCTGCGCGACGGCATCGCAGCTCGGGCCACAGGCCGCCAACACCGTCCTGAGCCGGATCGCCGGCACCGAGCCGGCGGCCCTGGAGTACGGGTTCGCCGGCAATTCGTGCACCAGTCTGGGCCGCCGTCGTGGCATTTTTCAGTTCGGCCGCAGCGACACCACGCCGATCAACCTCTACCTCGGCGGCCGCGCGGCCGCGGCCTTCAAGGAGATCGTCTGCCGAGGCACGGTCTGGGGGCTGCGTCGTCAAGCTCGCAAACCCGGTTCGGCTCGCTGGTTCACGGGTGGCCCGCGACCCAGCGCCGACGATGGACGCCTGCGAGAAGAACCCGTCACCGAAACGGGTGGGCACTTGTGACGTCACCGGAACGGCACGCCGAACGCTTCAACCACTTCCGCCCGCTGCTGTTCACCATCGCCTACGAAATCCTGGGATCGGCGGTCGAATCTGACGACGTGTTGCAGGACAGCTACCTGCGCTGGGCTGACGTCGATCTTCAGAAGGTGCGCGACACCAAGTCTTATCTCGCGCAGCTCGTGACACGGGAGGCGCTCAATGCACTGCGGGCCGGGGCCCGCCGCCGCGAGCACTACGTCGGCCCGTGGTTGCCCGAGCCGCTGCTGGTCGACGAACGCGATGCGGCCACCGATGTCGTACTGGCCGAATCGGTTTCGGTCGCGATGCTGGTGGTGTTGGAGTCGTTGACGCCGGACGAACGCGCGGTGTTCGTGCTGCGCGAGGTCTTCGGCTTCGACCACGAAGAGATCGCAGACGCGGTCGGCAGATCCGTGGGTGCGGTGCGCCAGATAGCGCACCGTGCCCGCGCACACGTTCAGTCCCGACGTCGACGGTTCGGCCCGGCAGATGCCAAGTGGACGGCACAGGTCACCGATAAGTTTCTCAAGGCGGCCCACACCGGTGAGGTGGCGGAGCTGATGGCGATGCTCGCGCCAGACGTCGCGTTCGTCGCCGACAGCGGCGGCAAGGCGACCGCCGTCCGCCGCCCCATCGTCGGTGACGAACGGGTGGCCAGGATTCTGACGCGATTCTTCCAGTTCATCCGCGACACGGCCGACGTCCGCATCGAGCTGACCACGTGCAATTTCGCTCCTGCCATCGCCATTCATCGAGGACCCACCTTCGAAGGCCTTGTCCTCATCGAGGTCGCCGAGGGCCAGATCACCAACTTCTACGCCGTCCGGAACCCGGACAAGCTGGCCGCGTTCGCGGTACGCCGGACCATCAGTCGGCAGTGACCTGCGCCACATTCAGCCGTCGGGTGTCACACTGTGCGGGTGCGCGGTGTCTCGAGGGCAGACCGACTCAGCAGCGAGCCGGATGACCGAAGGAGATCGTCATGACCACCACCCCCAGCGTCGTCGTCATCGGTGGCGGATACGCCGGCGTGATGGCCGCCAATCGGCTGGCCCCGCACGCCCGCGTCACCCTGATCAACCCACGGCCGCAGTTCGTCGAGCGCATCCGCTTGCACCAATTGGCTGCAGGCAACGACGACGCCGTCGCCGACTTCGCGACGCTGCTGCATCGTGATGTCGAGCTGGTGGTCGACAACGCCACCACGATCGACGCCGCCGCGCGCCGGGTGCAGCTGGGCTCGGGCGGCCCGATCGCCTACGACTATCTGATCTATGCCGTCGGCAGCACCGGCGCGGTGTCGCCGTCCCTTCCTGGTGCCGAATTCGTCTATCCGATCAGCGAATTGGAACAGGCGCAACGATTGCGTGCACGGCTCGACGACATCGCCGACACCGCGCCGATCGTCGTGGTCGGCGGTGGCCTGACCGGCATCGAGGCGGCCTCTGAGTTCGCCGGAGCGGGTCGCGCCGTCACCCTCGTCGCGACCGCGGTCGGCCCGTCGCTGAGCGCACCGGGCCGCCGTTCGGTGGCCAGGCAGCTGCGCAAGCTCGGCGTGACGATGCTGGAGGGCCCGGAAGCAAACGTGACGGCTGTGACCGCCGACCGGGTGCGGTTGGCCGACGGGCGCAGCCTGCCCAGCGCGGTGACCGTGTGGACCGCGGGCTTCGGAGTCCCCGGGCTGGCGGCCGCCAGCGGACTGACCACCGACGTGCTGGGCCGCATCATCACCGACGAGACGTTGACCAGCGTCGACGATCCCCGCATCATCGCTGCCGGCGATGCCGCATCACCGTCGCGGCTGCCGTACCGGATGAGCTGCCAGGCCAGCCTCCCGATGGGAGCCCATGCCGCCGAAACCGTGCTGGCCAGGATCTCGGGAACCCGGCCCGACGACGTCTCGGTGCTGATGTCGGCTCAGTGCATCAGCGTGGGCCGCCGCGGCGGGACCCTGCAGATCCAGCGCAAGGACGACACGCCGCTCCCCCTCTACCTGGGTGGTCGCACCGGTGCGTTCATCAAGGAGCAGGTGTGCCGGTTCACGCTGAAGTGGCTGACCGCCGAAGCCGAGCGTCCGGGGTCCTACACACTGCGCCGCGGAGCGGACCGTTCGGCGCAGCTGATCCCGGCAGTGCCCTCCCGATGACGACCGAACGGGACGAGCACGCCGAGAGGTTCACCCTCCTGCGTCCGCTGCTGTTCACAATCGCCTACGAAATCCTCGGCAGTGCCACAGAATCCGACGACGTGCTGCAGGACAGTTACCTGCGCTGGGCAGAGGTGGACCTCGCGACGGTCACCGACACCAAGGCCTACCTCGCGCAGCTCGTCACCCGCCAGGCGCTCAACGCGCTGCGGGCGCAGTCGCGCCGCCGCGAGGACTATATCGGGCCGTGGCTGCCGGAACCGCTGCTGACCGACCATGACGCATCGGCCGATGTGCTGCTGGCCGAGTCGGTTTCGATGGCGATGCTGGTGGTCCTGCAGACATTGAGCCCCGACGAGCGGGCAGTGTTCGTACTGCGCGAGGTGTTCGGGTTCGGCCACGACGAGATCGCGTCGACGATCGGCAAATCCAGCGCCGCGGTGCGCCAGCTCGCCCATCGGGCCCGTGAACACGTCCAGGCCCGCCGCAAGCGGTTCGAACCGGTGGATCCGAAAGTGTCCACCGAGATCACCACCCGGTTCTTCACCGCCGCGGCCACCGGTGACCTCGACGGTCTGATGGCGATGCTCGCACCCGACGTGGTGTGGACCGCCGACAGCGACGGCAAGGTCTCCGCCGCGCGCCGGCCGGTCGCGGGCGCCGACCGCGTCGCACGGCTCATCATGGGATTCGTGCGGCTCGCGGGTGACCAGGGCCGGGTGCAGACGGCGATCTACAACAGCGCGCCGGCGTTGGTGCTCTACCTCGGCGATCAGCTGGAAGGCGTGGTCACCTTCGAGGTCATCGACGGCAAGATCACCAACTTCTACGCGATGCGCAATCCCGAGAAGCTCTCGACCGTCACCGTGCCGCGGCCCATCGGCCGGTAGCTCACCATCGGCATCTGACAAGCTGAGCCGGTGCATGTCGAGCGGCTCGGTGCTGTGGGCGCGGCCCCCACGGTGTTGCGCGCGCTGGCCGCTGCGACCGCCCGACTGGGTCTGCCGCCGCCCGCGGCGCTTCTCGGCGAATGGTTTCACTCACGCGCGGTGATCGCACCGTCACTGTCGGTGACCCCGGTCGCCGTCGCCGAGGCGTTCGACGTACCCGCCGGCGCCGGGACCGATGGGCCGGTCGGCGGCGGCTGGTTCGGTTACCTCGCCTACCCGGACGCCGGCGCCGACGGTGCCGGTCCCCGGGTTCCGCCAGCAGCCGGCGGATGGTCGGACTGTGTACTGCGATGCGACAACGACGGAATCTGGTGGTACGAAAGCCTCTCCGGTGCAGCCATTCCCGACTGGGTCACCGAGGCCCTCAGTCGTCGACCCCCGCCGACTGACGCGGTCATCCGCTGGGGCGACGCGGACCAGGAGGCACATCGACGAGGCGTCGCGTCCTGCCTGGAGGCCATCGCCGCCGGAGAGGTGTACCAGGCCTGCGTGTGCACGCAGTTCACCGGCACGCTGGTCGGCGAGCCGTGGGAGTTCTTCGCCGAGGCGGTGGCGCGCACCGCGCCGGCCCGCGCCGCCTACCTCGCCGGAAACTGGGGTGCGGTGGCGTCGCTGTCGCCGGAGTTGTTCCTCCGTCGCCGTGGCGAATTGGTCACCTCCAGTCCGATCAAGGGCACGTTGCCGCACACCGCTGATCCAGTAATGCTGCGGGCATCGGTCAAGGACGTCGCCGAGAACATCATGATCGTCGATCTGGTCCGCAACGACCTGGGCCGGGTCGCGCGCACGGGATCGGTGACAGTACCCGAACTGCTGTCGGTGCGCGCCGCTCCCGGCGTGTGGCATCTGGTGTCCACGGTGGCAGCCCAGGTTCCCCACGACGTGCCGATGTCGGCGCTGCTGGCGGCCGCATTCCCCCCGGCTTCGGTCACAGGAACACCGAAAGTCCGTGCTCGTCAACTACTTTCGACATGGGAACCTCGTCGGCGCGGCGTCTACTGCGGCACCGTGGGGCTTTCCTCGCCGGTGGCCGGCGCTGAGCTCAACGTGGCGATCCGAACCGTCGAGTTCGTCCACGACGGCACCGCGGTGCTCGGCGTCGGTGGCGGAATCACCGCAGATTCCAACCCGGCCGCCGAGTGGCAGGAGTGTCTGGACAAGGCCGCACCGATCCTGGGCGACGCACGTCAGGCGCGTGCGCGCAGCACCGCGTCGTAGAGCTCACGGCGCGGCGGCGCCCCCGGCGTCGAGGACACCACCGCTGCACACGCGTCCTTGACGCGCATCCCGTCGTCGACCAACCGGTTCACCCGATCGACCAGCTCATCGGTGTCGGCGACCGGTGTCGCGCCGTCCAACACGACGGTGACCTCTCCGAGGACCCCGTCAGCAGCCCAGTCGGCAAGCTCACCCAACGTCCCGCGCACGATCTGCTCATGAGTCTTGGTCAGCTCGCGGCACACCACCGCGCGGCGCTGCGGACCCAGGACGTCCACGGCGTCGCGCAGGCAGTCGGCCAGCCGGCGCGGGGACTCGAAGAACACACACGTGCGCGGCTCCAGCGTCAGCCCCTGCAGCCAGGTGGTGCGGGCGGACTGCTTGCGTGGCGCGAAACCCTCGAAACAGAACCGCTCCGCGGGCAGCCCCGCGACGGCCAGCGCCGTCGTCACCGCCGACGGGCCCGGCAGACACTGCACCGGTAGGTCAGCCTGGACGCACGCCGAGACCAGCCGGTAGCCGGGGTCGCTGATCAGCGGCATGCCGGCGTCGCTGACCAGCAGCACCGTCGCGCCGCTGCGGATGTCGTCGACCAACGCCGGGACTTTGGTGGCTTCGTTGCTGTCGAACAGGCTGACCACCCGGCCGCCGATCCGGACCTCCAGCGCAGCGGCCAGCGACCGCACCCGGCGGGTGTCCTCGGCGGCGATCACGTCCGCGCCGGCCAGCGCGCGCACCAACCGGACCGAGGCGTCCGACGGCTGCCCCAGCGGCGTGGCACCGATGAGCAGTCGTCCGGTGGTCATGTCAGACAGCCTACGATCGCTTAGGTGACCGCCCCCGCCACCGACGCCACGCGCGCGGTTGCGGTGGCAAGCCCCGCACCGCTGGTGCCGGTGGCCGACTTCGGCCCACTGGACCGGTTGAACGGCTGGGTGATGACCGCGGTGCTGGTCGCGCTGGCCGCCATCACCCGATTCCTGAACCTGGGTTCGCCCACCGATGCCGGAACCCCGATCTTCGACGAGAAGCACTACGCACCGCAGGCCTGGCAGATGCTGCACAACGGCGGTGTCGAGGACAACCCCGGCTACGGGCTGGTGGTGCATCCGCCGCTGGGCAAGCAGCTGATCGCGATCGGCGAGGCGATATTCGGATACAACGCGCTGGGGTGGCGGTACTCCGGAGCGGTCTGCGGCGTGGTGTTGGTCCTGCTGGTCGTGCGGATCACCCGGCGGATCAGTCGCTCGACGCTGGTGGGAGGGATTGCCGGGCTGCTGGTGATCGCCGACGGCGTCACGTTCGTCACCGCCCGCACGGCGCTGCTGGACGGTTTTCTGACGATGTTCGTCGTCGCCGCGTTCGGCTGCCTGATCGTCGACCGTGACCAGGTTCGACAGCGGATGCACAACGCGTTCTTGGACGGCCGGATCGCCGAGACTCGGTGGGGTCCGCGGCTGGGTGTGCGGTGGTGGCGATTCGGCGCCGGGGTGTTGCTGGGGATGGCCTGCGCGACGAAGTGGTCCGGCCTGTACTTCGTGGTGTTCTTCGGTTTGATGACGGTGGCGTTCGACGTCGCCGCCCGCAAGCAGTATCGGGTGCCACGGCCGTGGCTGGGCACCCTCGGCCGAGATGTCGGCCCCGGGCTCTACGCGCTGGTGCTCATCCCGTTCGGGGTCTACCTGGCGTCCTACACACCGTGGTTCGCGTCGGAGACGGCGATCAACCGGCATCAGGTGGGACGGGCGATCGGTCCCGACAGCGTGCTACCGGTACCCGACGCGGTCCGCTCGCTGTGGCACTACACGTATGCGGCCTACAGATTCCACTCCGGCCTGACCAACGCCGACGGCAACCACCACCCGTGGGAGTCCAAACCGTGGGCATGGCCGATGTCGCTGCGGCCGGTGCTCTACGCGATCGACACCGAGAACATTGCAGGGTGCGGCGCGCAGTCGTGCGTGAAAGCGGTGATGCTGGTCGGGACCCCGGCGATGTGGTTTCTCGCGGTGCCGGTGCTGGCCTGGGCGTTGTGGCGAGCGTTCGTCAAGCGCGACTGGCGCTACGCGGCGCTGCTGGTGGGCTATGGCGCAGGCTTTCTGCCCTGGTTCGTCGACATCGATCGGCAGATGTACTTCTTCTACGCCGCGACCATGGCCCCGTTCCTGGTGATGATCATCGCGTTGATCCTGGGCGACATCCTGCACAAACCCAAGCAGAACGCCGAGCGGCGCACGCTGGGCCTGTTGGTGGTGTGCTGTTATGTCGCGCTGGTCATCACCAACTTCGCCTGGCTGTACCCGATCCTGACCGGGCTGCCGATCTCCCAGCACACCTGGAACATGCAGATCTGGCTACCGTCCTGGCGCTGACTGTTGCGTCTCGCCAAAGTGCACCCACCGTAGTCACATCTGCCGCGTCGCTACCGTCAGTGCACTTTGGCGGAACCGAAGCCCACGCTAGAGCGGGTCGCGGGCAGCCGGACAGGACATACACCGCGGGCCGCCTCGCCCGGTCCCCAGCTCGGAGGCTGCGATCGACAACACCTCGATACCCGAGTCCGCGAGGCGCGCATTGGTTTCCGCGTTGCGCTCGTAGGCCACCACCACGCCGGGAGCCAGCGCCAGCGTGTTGTTGCCGTCGTCCCACTGCTCACGCTCTGCGGTCACCGGATCCAACCCGGTGTCGATGACGCGTAGCTTGGCGATGCCCATCGCATCGGCCGCCGCGGCAACGAACGGCGCAGCGCGGTCGATCGTCACCCCGCCGGCGGACCGCCGGATCGTGAACGCTGTCAACGAGTCGACCACATTCGGGTACATGACCACGGCGTCGGTGTCGACCATCGTGCACACCGTGTCCAGGTGCATCTGGGCGCGACCCTGCTCGATCGGCACCGCCAGCACGGTGTGCGCCAGGTCGTCGTCGAAGAGGCTGCGGGCCAGCGCTTCCGCCCCGGCCGGTGTGGTTCGCTGCCCGACGCCGACAGCCACCACCCCGGGCGCCAGCAGCAGCACATCTCCACCCTCCACCGGCGCCGATCGCGACTCGTAGGCGCGGCGCACGCCGAGGAAACGGGGATGATGGGCATAGATCAGGTCCGTCAGTGAGGTCTCACGCACCCGCGCAGGCAGCGCCAAGGAGGTGATCGCCACGCGTGGGCCGATCCAGAACGAGGAGTCCCTCGCGAACAGCAGGTTGGGCAGCGGGTCGATGACGAAGTCGGCGCCATGGTGCATGCGGCGAACCAGCGAGAGCTCATTCTCGCCGAAAGGCAGCTCGTCGAACGTCATTCCGGCGATCAGCACCCGCGCCAGGTCCACGGCGGGAAGCGTCCGCAGGTATGTCGAGAGTTCCTGAGCCAATGGCGATCCCAGGCGGCGGGCGTTGACCGCAGCCGAGATTCCGTGCATCCGCGCCGCGCCGCTGTGAGCGATCGCCTCGGTCAGCAGATCACCGAGCAGGAGTACCTCCACGCCGCGCGACCGCAACAGGTCGGCGAACGCGTCGTGCTCCTGCTGCGCCCGATCCACCCACGGAAGGCCGTCGAACAGCAGCGAGTCGTTGTTACGCGGAGTCAGCCGCTTCAGCTCCGGACCGGGCCGGTGCAGCACCACCACCCGCAGTGCACCGACCTCGGAATTGCATCCCAGCACCGCCTCCGCCACACGTAGCACCGTAGCGCCGACAGGAGCCTCAACTATTGTTCAGGTCATGGACAGGTCGTCGGCGATGACCCCCGGGGAGATGGCGGCGCGCAGCGGAGTCGCGGTGTCGGCGCTGCACTTCTATGAACGTCAAGGCCTGATCGTGAGCACCCGCACCGGAGGCAACCAACGTCGCTACGCGCGCGAGACGCTGCGACGTGTGGCGTTCATCCGGATGTCGCAACGACTGGGGATCCCGCTGGCCCGTATCCGCGACGCGCTGGCCACCCTTCCTTCCGACCGCGTGGCGACCAGTAAGGACTGGGCCCGGTTGTCGGCCGGTTGGCGCAAAGAACTCGACGAGCGCATCGCCCATCTGGAGCGGCTCCGTGACAATCTGACCGGCTGCATCGGATGCGGTTGCCTGAGCTTGAAGGCGTGCACCCTGGTCAACCCTGGCGATGTGTTGGCCAGCCAAGGACCCGGGGCCACCGGACTGTAAAAGTCGAACAATTGTGCGATAAACTGCAGCCCATGGAGCAGGCGGTGCAGAGCTCTTTGTTCGACCACGCCGACCGTCGCGACCTCGGCAACGGGGCCTGGCTGGAGGTGCGTTCGGGCTGGCTGTCGCAGGATGGCGCCCGCGACGACGACCTGTTCGGCGAACTGCTGGAGACGATTCCCTGGCGTGCCGAGCGACGCCAGATGTACGACCGCGAGCTCGACGTACCGCGGCTGGTCAGCCATCACCATCTGGTGGACGAGCCGGCTCCGCATCCGCGCCTCAAACAGCTGCGCCGGCGCCTCAACGACACCTACGCAGGCGAACTCGGTGAACCTTTCGTCACCGTGGGGCTCAACCTGTACCGCGACGGTGAGGACTCGGTGGCCTGGCACGGCGACAACATCGGGCGCAGCCGCACCCACGACACCATGGTGGCAATCGTCGGGCTGGGTGCGACCAGGGTCTTCGCGCTGCGTCCGCGAGGCGGCGGCGCCTCGCTGCGACTACGTCATCACCACGGCGATCTGCTGGTGATGGGCGGCTCGTGCCAACGCACCTGGGAGCATGCAGTCCCGAAGACCACCCGCCCCACCGGTGCCCGAATCAGCATCCAGTTCCGTCCGCACGACGTGCGCTGAGCTATCCCCGCACCAGAGCGACCGCCTGACCGACCAGGTCGCGGGCCCGGGCAGTGTCGATCTCGGCCACCGGCGCGTCGGCCACCACCAACGGGTTCGCGGTGACGATGACAATGAAATTGCCGAACTTGGCGACATAGTTGTAGAGCTCGCCGGTACGCGGACCCTGCGCCGTCGTCGTCTGCAGGATGCGATGGGTACCGACGGTGTCGGTGTGCTCGATGTGGGGGGCCTCTACCACTTCGACCAGCCCGCGTACTCCTTGTCCGCTGAACGTGACCTTGTGGCACTGCTCGTCGGGGGTGTTCACCGGCACCGGCGCCGAGGTCTCCACCGCAATCACGATGTAACGCACCCCCTCCCCCTCGGCGGTGACCGCGGCCATGTTGCCTCGGGTTCCCTCCGGCACGGTTTGGTCAACGGCACTGGCGGCGCAGTCGCCGGGATCGAAGGTCAGGCCCGCAGGCAGCGTTTGCGGCGCCAACAGTCGAGGGTCGACTGCGGCCGGACCCACCGAGCTGACGGTGAACGGCGGACCGAAACTGGTCTGGAGATCAGCGATATTGGCGATGTCGGCACCGGACAGGTCGTCGCCCTGCCCGGCCTGACACGCGACGACACCCGCGCACGCCATCAGTGTGGCCACCAACTTGCCCCGGTTCGACATCGGCGCCAATGTACCTGCGCACGGCGCCTCAGCCGCGCAACGCCGCCACCGTTTCGGTCAGCAGATCAGCGGCGTCGTCCGGCGTCAGCGCCGGATGGCCGGCGCCGGGGTCGGTGACGACGGTGACGAAACACACGTGACCGTCCAGGTAGGCCACGAAAGTGTCGGCATGCATGCCGGTTTCGGTCCCGCCCTCGACGACCGTACGGGCCTGCGTGCTCATGCCGTAGACCACTGCGGAGTCCACCGCGGGGGCGGGGATCTCGGTGACGGTGGCGCTGCTGGGCGCCGCGGTGACCTGCCAGTCCCGGCAGCCGCCGATCAGGCCGGCGTCCGGCCGGTCCGGTGTGGCCGCCGCGACGGCGTAGATGATGCCGCCCGCTCCCGAGGCCGACCAGCCGCGCACCGTGGCCGGATCCACCGTCGGCGCGCCCAGGGCCAGGCAGTGCGGCGGATCGGCGCTGGCCGCATCGCGCAGCCCCCACAACGAGATCGGCGATGCCGGTCCGGAGTAGCGCGCCACCTCGTAGCCGTCGGGCACCAGGTCGCGGGCTCGGTCGATCCTGGCCGGGTTGACCGGCTGCACCGCCACGGCCGCCGAGGTGTCGGGTTGCGGTGACGATGTCTGCCCGCAGGCCACGCACAGCGGCACCAGCGCCCATGCCGCCAACCACCTCACGAGGCCTTGATACCACCGACTCGCCCACCCACGCGGCAGGACGCAGGGCGCAGCCGAACTGTCGGATATCTTCCGCTCGGCCCGATATGCTGCGCTGCGATCCGGCCTTCGTTGCGCACAGACCGTGTCGCCGCATCACGGGCCGACGAACAGGAGACCACATGACCAACCCCATGCGTGCCGGCGCTGTCGCGATCGCCGCGGCTGCGCTCGCAATCGGCCTGTCGGCCTGCGGGTCCGACGGCGAGCCGGCGGACCAGACGTCACCAACGGCCACCGAGACCACGGCGCCACCCACCGAGGCACCCGAAACCACCGGCGAGGCGGCCGGCCCCGCCACCACCCTCGACGACTACATCGCAGAGAACAACCTGGTGCGCAGTCCGGTGCTGCCCGGGGACCCGGGGTCACCGACCGTGGAACTGCCCACCCCCGAGGGTTGGGTCGACATGGGCGCGGACACTCCCGAGGGCGCCTACAAGGCGATGACCTTCACCGGAGAACCCCCGGCAGCCGACCCGGCAACGATCGTCACTCGGATGTTCAAGCTGACCGGCAACGTCGACCCGGCCAGGGTTCTTGAGGTCGCACCCAATTTCTTGCGGACCCTGCCCGAGTTCGAGGGACCCGAGACCGGGCAGAGCGGGACCCTCAGCGATTTCGAGGCGGTGACCATCGGCGGTCTCTACGTCCGCGAGGGCGTTCCGCGGATGATCGCCCAGAAGACGGTGGTCATCCCCGGCCAGGACGGGTTGTTCGTGCTGCAGATCGACGCCGAGGGCACCGAGGAGCAGGCCTATCCGCTGATGGACGGGACCGCCGCGATCGACGACGAGACCCGCATCACCCTGTGAGCGAGCTGGTCAGCCGACCGCACGAATGGCCTGGCGCGCCATCGCGCGGATGTTCTTGACCAGCTCGGCGGGCAACGGCAGATCGCCGGCCTTGGGCACGTCGATCTCGGTGACCACCACACCGAGATCGTCGCGCTGCCACGCGGCGCCGAAGCGGTCGAGGATCGCGCGCATCGAGGAGTTGTCGGCGAGCACGCGGGCGGTGAAGCGGCGTACGCCGTCATCGCGGGCCGCGACCGACAGCGCCCACATCATGAAGGTGCCGACGCCACGGCCCTGGTAGGCGTCGCCGACGATGAACGCGATCTCGGCCACGGCGGGGTCGTCGCCGTCACGGACGAACCGCGCGTCGGCGACGACGGGCCCATCGACGCCGTCGGTGAGCACGAACACGAAGTGCTCCAGGTAATCGACCTCGAACAGGTAGGTCATCAATGACTTCGTCGGAGCGCGCACCGACTGGAACCGCCGATAGATCGTCTCGGTGGAGAACTCCACCGGACCGTTGACGGTGCGCTCCACATCCCCGGGAAGCACCGGCCGCAGATACAGTTCGGTGCCGTCGCGCACCCGCACCGGGATGGGAGTGATGAACGCGGCCAGCCGCTGGCGTGCGGTGCGCACCAGCCGATCGACCATGCCGGGTACCTCCAGCATGGTCGAAAACGCCTCGCGCCCACCGACCCAGCCGGTCAACGCTTCGGTGGCCACCACGGTCGCGGTGCGCGGCGCATCGCGCAACAGCGCGATCTCCCCAACGATCAAACCGGGGACGAGTTCGACGACGGTGTCGTGGCCGTCGTCGCCGATATGGGTGACCTCGGCGCGGCCGGACTCGATCAGCAGGAACGACACCGCAAGCTCGCCCTGCTGCATCAGCACCTGACCGGCTGTCGCGGCCAGCGGCCGCAGCTGCTCGGCCAGGGCCGCCAGCGCCCCGACGGGCACACCGGAAAAAACCACCAGCGAGGCCAGGTCCTCGGCACACGCGATGGGCTGGCCCGCCATTTCACGAGATTACGGCTGTCCGACGAGGTCGGGCAAGGAATCGAGCGCTGCCGTGGAGACATTCGGCGGATACACCCCCTGGTCGGATCTGGTTTGCTAGACAGTGGGACTGCAGCCCTGAGACAGGACGAGATGCCCAGCCACCCACGACGCGGCGACCACTACGAGTGGTTCAGCAGTTACCTCGACGCACGGCACACGACACCGGCCGTGCGTGCGTTGATGGCCGGCATCGCACTGATGATGTCGACAGCCGTGCTGGTTTTGATCTTGGATCTGGAGCAGCCGCAGCACTTTCCGCGGCTGGCCATGATGTGGTTCGCCTTCGGCGGCGGCCTGGCCGGAGCGGCACTGTGGGTCTGGCGGTGGCCCACCCGCGCTCAGTCCATGTTGTTCGCGGCGTTGACCTCGGCGTCGATCGCGGCCATCTGTCTGGCTTATCCCGATCCGCTGGCCGCGCTCCTGGGTTGCATCGCGTTTGCGACCAACGGGGCCTACCTGGCTTTCTTCCACTCCACGCGCCTGGTGCTGATCAACTTCGTGGTGGCCGCACTGGTCGGCACCAGCAAGGCGATGATGATCGCCGCCGAGGGTCGCACCGCGCTGGCCGTGGTGGATCTTTTTCTGGTGCTGCAGATCAACATCGTGATGCCGCTGGCCATTCAGGTGCTGTTGCGCGCACTGGAAGGCGATCTGAAGTACGCCGATCTCGACCCGCTGACCGGCTTGCTCAACCGGCGCGCCTTCCGCAGGCAGACGCTGAACATGATCGCGCGGCGCGGCGACGAGGATCACTACCTGATCGTTGCGTTGGCCGACCTCGACGATTTCAAGTCCGTCAACGACACCCACGGCCACCTGGCCGGTGACCGCGCTCTGGTCGCCGTCGCAGAAGCGTTGCGGGCCAATGTGACACCGACCGCAGTGGTCGCCCGCACCGGCGGCGAGGAGTTCCTGATCGCCGATGTGGCGCCGTCTCACCGGACCGTCTCCACCTACCAGGACATCTGCGACGCCATCGCATCGTTGAGCGCGCAGATCACGGCAAGTGTCGGGACGGTCTACACCGCGCTGGACTCCGTGTCGCGACGCCCCATGGAGGCGGTGGTCGACCATCTGGTGGCCGCCGCCGACGTCGCCATGTACACCGCCAAGCGCAAGGGTGGCAACCAATGTCACCACCACGGCGCCTGGCCGGGTCCGGAGTCGGCGTGGATGGCTCCGGACCCGGCAACCGGAGCCACACCGCCCTGACGGATGATCGTCAGCAGCCCTGCACCTCTGCGGAAGGAACGCCGTGCGCACGCTGATCACCGGAACCGACGCCGCCGGCAGGTCCTGCGTGGTCAGCGACGGCGAGCTGACACTGGACGAGCTGGCGCCCGGATTTGCGATGGGCGTGCCGTACGCGACAACGGCCAGCCCGCCCCCGGCCCGGCCCGCCGGTTCCGCACCGCTCATCGATCAGGGCATCGCACCGGGGCTGGTCCGCTGGATGGTCGTCGATCTCGGCGCCGGCTCGGAGACGCCGATGCACCACACCGACACGCTCGACCTGCAGACGGTGATGTCGGGCACCGTCGAGTTGATCCTCGACGACGGCGCGCACCCGCTCGAGCCGGGCGACCTGGTGGTGCTGACGGGCGTGGACCACGCGTGGCGCGCGGGACCGGACGGGTGCCAACTGAGCGCGGTACTGGTCGGTACGCCGTCACCGCAATGACGCCCGGCCCGGTGTGAGCAACCCGATATTGTTTGTGCGCTAACTAATCGGGCACGATGGAAGCATGTCGGCCAGCCCGACGGCTGCGGCCGATCCCCTCACCCTCGAACGCCAGGTGTGCTTTGCACTGGCGGTCACCAACCGGGCAGTGCTGGCCGTGTACCGTCCGCTGCTGGAGCCGCTGGGCCTGACGCATCCGCAGTATCTGGTGATGCTCGGTCTGTGGGATCACCACCGGAAATCGCCCGGTGACGCGTTGTCGGTCAAACAGATCGCCGCGCTGTTGCAGCTGGATTCGGCCACCCTGTCCCCGATGCTCAAGCGGCTGGAAGCGTTGGGGTTGCTCAGCCGGTCCCGCAGCATCACCGACGAGCGCGCGACCGAAGTCAGACTGACCGACGCCGGGGTCGCGCTGCGCGAACGGGCTGTGGGTATTCCGGCGGCAGTCACCGAGCGCCTCGGTGTCGATGTCGAAGAACTCGAGCAGTTGCATGTGGTGCTGAGCCGAGTCAACAAGGCCGCGCTGGCCGCCGGAGCGCTACCGCCGTGAACCACAACGAAGGAGTCGTGATGAGCACCGCCGCCAAGCCGAACCTGTGGCAATACCTCACCTATTGCTACGGGCGGCGCCTGCCGGCGTCGATGAGCCGCTGGGTTGCCGAGGACCTGGCCGGGCAGGGCGCGATCCGCCGTCACATGATCCGCTATGCGATTCCGCCGGCGTTGGTGTTGGCACCGTTCTGGCTGATCCCGGTGCCGTTCTACATGCGCATGGAGATGACCGTCCCGATCTACGTGTGGGCGCTGTTGATGGCCGTCGCGTTGAACAAGGTGTGGCGTCGGCACCGGCTGGCTCAGCACGGCCTGGATCCCAATCTCGTCGACGTGATCAAACGCAAGAAGCAGGCGCGCATGCACGAGGACTACGTCCGCAAGTACGGTCCGCGACCGGCGGAGGCGCGTTACCAGTCCAACAGCAGTCCGTTCTGAGTTCGGGCCCGCGGCGGGGGTCAGGCGAACGTCAGGTCCAGACGTTCCAGCCGGCGCACGAGCAGGCTCGGTAGCCACCGTCCGATCTCGGCGGCACGGAAATCGGCGGTGGATTCCAGAAGGTGGGTGAGCACCACCCTCGCCTCGAGCCGGGCCAGCGCGGCTCCGACGCAGAAATGGATTCCCTTACCGAACGCGATGTGACTCTTGGCCGCTGGGCGGTCCAACAAGAACCGGTCGGGATCGTCGAAGTGCTGCGGGTCCCGGTTGGCAGCACCCCACAGCAGCAGCAGGCGTGAGCCGGCCGGTAGTGGCACCCCGCCCAGCTCGGTGTCGTGGCGCACATGGCGGTAGTGACCCCGGAAGGGCGGCTCGTAGCGCAGCACCTCTTCGAGGAACGAACCCACCTGCTCCGGGTGCTGACGCAGCTGCTGCTGGATCTCCGGCCGGGTCGCGAGAACCCATGCGGCCGAACCGATCAGAGATGCCGTGGACTCACCGCCGGCACTGAACAGGGTGATCATCATGGTCAACGCGGCGACATCATCGAGGACGCCGGTCGCACAGGCGGTGGCGAGGTCGCCGAGCAGGTCGTCGTGCGGGTCGGCTGCGGCCTGCCCGAACTTCTCGACGATGTAGGCGCCGAGTTCCATCACCGATACCCGGGCGATATCGAGCTGATCCTGGGTAACGAGTCCTTCCACCACCAACGTCGCCGAATACCCCCACCGGGCCAGCGTGTCGATGTCGTCGTCCGGGACACCGATGATGCGTCCGACGATCATCATCGGCAGCCGGTTGGCCATGGCGCTCATCCATTCGATCCGGCCGGACTGCGCGTGCTCGGCCCAGATGGTGCTCGCGGTCTCGCCGACGAACGGTTCGAAGGCCCGGATGCGCTTGGCCGCCAGCTGCGGGAGCAACAGCTTGCGATGCAGCGCATGGGCTGGGTCATCTGCCGTGGCCAGAGCGTGAATCGCAGCCCCT
This sequence comes from Mycobacterium sp. SMC-4, assembly GCF_025263265.1. Lineage (NCBI taxonomy): Bacteria > Bacillati > Actinomycetota > Actinomycetes > Mycobacteriales > Mycobacteriaceae > Mycobacterium > Mycobacterium sp. SMC-4. The sequence continues at coordinate 4,405,778 of NZ_CP079869.1, forward strand.
AGTTCCCCGACAGGGAACGCCTCGACGGTTCCACCCGGTTGATACGTCATCGTCGCAGTCAGATTGGACGAGAAGTCGTCACAGCGGGTGACAGCCTCGTTGACGGCCTCCCAGCTGCTCACCGCATAGAACCCGGAGGCCCCGATCCGGTGGACCGGACCGGCGTCGTGCATGCGCGCATAGAGCGGATACGGATCTTGGATGTGCTCATCGTCGAACAATGCCAATCCGAGTCCGGGGTCCACCGAGGTCATGGCTCCACGCTGGGCGGCTGTCGCTGCCAGGTCAACAGCTGACGACAGATCAGCGATCAGGCGGGCGGCGCTGGCATGCGCATCGTCTCAACTGGAGTATCTGACCTCCTATGATGTGATCTCTGAACGTCCGGATTGTCTCAAGGTTGAGAAGATGTGGTGGCTGGTGAGGAGGTGGACCGGACCGATGACTCGAGACGACTGGGTGGTGGGCGGCGACCGGCGAACGGCGGCAGCGAACCGCATCTACGCCGCGGCGACCGACCTGGTGTTACGTAAGGGACTGGAGGCTCTCGACGTCGACACCCTGGCCGAGCAGGTGCACTGTTCGCGGGCCACGATTTACCGCTATGCGGGCGGCAAGGCCCAGATCCGCGATGCGGTCCTGATTCGCCTCTCTGCGGGCATCACCGAAGCCGTCCGACACGCCGTCGAGGGACTCAACGGTCCCGAGCGTGTCGTCACCGCGGTCACGGTGGCACTGGAGAAGATCCGGACGGACCCGATGCGGCGCTTGATGCTCACGTCTCGCAACGCTCCCGGGCTCGACGAACTGCATTCGTCGCCGATGCTGGCTCACCTCGCCGCCGAGCTGACCGGCATCACCGACGACGATCCCCATGCGGCGCGGTGGATTGTGCGCCTGGTGGTGTCGTTGGCCTATTGGCCTGCCGGCAACAGCCGCACCGAACGTCAGATGCTGCAGCGCTTTGTCGCACCGGCGTTCGCAGAGCTGGCCTGAGCGCGAGCTGCCCCGGCCGTTACAGCCGGCCGCCCAGCGCATAGCTGCACGCCGTCTTCAGATCTGCCGCGGAGCCGGTCCGGGCCCACGCCACGTGCCGGTCAGGGCGCACCAGGATCCAGCCGCTGTCGGCGCCGAGCACGTCGCGCAAGGCCTGGCTCGCGTCGTGGTATCCGCTCGCACCGATGCGCAGCACTGCGGGCAGATCGTCCGCGACGCGGTCGCCGGTTCCGATGTCCAACAGCGCGGGTCCGTCCGGCAGCACGTCATAGATCCGGGTCGCCTCACCGGAGACGCCACCCAACTCGACGTTCGGCAGTCGCACGCCCGCGGCGCGCTCCCCCGACGCCAACAGCGGGGACGCGCCGTAGTCGCGGTCGAGCATTGCCAAGCTGCGCAGGGACTTTCGGCGAAGTGGTGGGATTGCCAGTGCCCACCGGATCGAGTGCAGTACGGCCGACCGGATGAACGCCGGCGCTTGGATGCCCACCCGGGTCACCCGCGTCACATAACGGGACACCTCTCCGATGACGCCTCGGCGCTCGTCGTCGTAGGAGTCGAGCAGCCGGTCGGTGTCCCCGCCGCACACTGCTCGGGCGAGCTTCCAGGCCAGGTTGTGGGCATCCTGGATTCCGGCGTTCATGCCCTGGCCCATCGCCGGCGGAAAGACGTGGGCCGCGTCTCCGGCGAGCAGGACCCGGCCGACCCGGTAGCGCGGACTACCCCGTCGCTGCAATTGAAATCGGTTCGCCCAGGTCACTTTTGCCGGTCCGGAGCCGAGCACCTCAGCGGCCCGGGCGCGGACCTCGTCGTCGGTGACCGCTTCGTCGACGTCGGCTCCACCAGGCTCGATGCCGATGATTCGCCACAGACCGGGCGCCAGGCGCATCGCGCTGGTGATGCCCTCGGCGCTGTTGCGGTTACGCGGCCAGGGCAGTGCATCGCGTTCGTCGTCGATACGGACGTCGGCAAGCATTGGACGCACCGGCAACGTCACCCCCGGGAACGGGAGGTCGAGGGCATTGCGGACGAAACTGCCCGCCCCGTCGCAGCCCACGGCGAACTGTGTGGTCAGCCGATGTTGCGCACCGTCTTCGCGGAAGGTCAGCGTCACCGCGTCGGCGTCCTGACTCACCCCGGTGACCTCGGCGCCAAACCGCACGTCGCAGAGGCCGGTGTCGCGCACCGCCTTCAGTAGCAACCGCTCGGTCTGGCCCTGCTCGAGAATCAACAGCCCGGGACGGTGCGCCTCGGAGTCCAGGCACGAGAAGTCGAACGGAATGTGCAGCGTCCGCCCGGTGGTCACCGAGTGCACGGTCATCGTCTCAAGCAGCGTGCCGGCATGCACGAGTGAATCCTCGACGCCCCACTGCCGCAGGATCTCTCGGCTGCGTTGATGGATGGCCGGCGCTTTGGATTGCGCACTGGTGGCCGCTTCGCGTTCGAACAGCACCGAGCGCACGCCGTAGCGCCCCAGGCCGAGCGCCAACGCCAATCCGACAGGTCCCGCCCCGACGATCGCGACGTGCGCTGAATCTGGTGGCGTCATGTCCGCGACGGTAGTCACCTTTTGCAAACTGGTAAACACAAATCTTCGCCGCCGGGAAACTCGAAAACGCTCAACTACCCAGTAAAACAACGATGTTTACCGGTAGCACACCACGTCGATCACGACAGAGATTGCAATGATACTCGGCTCGTCCTATGTTCATTGCAAACATCCACATCGAAGGTGAGAGTCGGTGCCGGGAGCGCGTCTGACACCCGCCGAGCGCCAGAGCATCGGCGCGGGGCTGCGGTCTGGACTCGGCTACGCCGAGATCGCGCGCCGTCTCGGCAGACCGACGTCCACCATCAGCCGTGAGGTCGCGCGCAACGGAGGACGTCACATCTACCGCGCCGGGTCGGCCGAATACGCGACGCGGCAACGGGCCCGCAGATCCGCCGACACCTCGGGTGGCCCGACGAAGCGAGCTGGCCCTCCCACGAATCCGCAAGTCCGTCAGTTCGTCGACAGGTTCGCCGAGATGATGCGAGCCACCGGTATGCCCCGGACACCGGCGCGCGTGCTGGCAGCCCTGCTGGTCAGCGACTCCGGCGCGCTCACTGCTGCCGAGCTGGGCGAGCAACTGGAAGTGAGCCCCGCTGCGGTATCCAAAGCAGTGCGCTTCTTGGAGGCGTTCGCACTGGTCAGCCGAGAACGCCCAGTCGGTCAGCGCCGCGAGGTCTACCGTTTCACCGGTGACTGGGCCGAGACGTTCGCTCGGCGCGACGCACTGTTCGCGCCCTGGGAGATGGGCGCGCGCGAGGGTGCCCGGTTGGTCGGGGCCCAGACACCAGCCGGCCACCGGCTCGCCGAGATGGCCCGATTCATGCGACACACCCGTGACACCATTCGCCGGGTCCGACGCGAATGGCGTTGACGTCCGACCTATCCGGGCACCTGTTCGGATTGGCCGCGACGCACGCGCTGCCACGGCCACGTCATCAACGCCCAGACGACCAGGACCAGTGCCGCGGCGACGAGGATGTACACCGGCCACGGCCCCAGCGCGTCCAACAGCGTCGTGGTGGCCGGCTTTTCGTTGAGGAAGCCGTAGTTGGCGCCCGTCGCCAGATTGACCAGGAAGGTGACAACCGCCCACACCACCGTGACACCGGCCACCAACCGGTAGCTGTGCCACGTCGGTCTCATCCCGCGTCCCCAGGTCAGGTAGATGGCCGCCCAGACAACCAGCAGGTGAATCGCCCAGAACGCCAGATATTCCACGCTCGGGAAATCGGGCGCGTGCAACACCGGAGACACCAGTGCCTGCGCACTGAGGACCAGCCCCCAGTAATAGGTGATCGCGAAGGCCCAATGTCGTTGTGACCACCAGGCGACAGCGGCGACGATGGTGGCGATATCGGTCAGGCGCAGCGGTATCGCGTCGGTGACACCGGGGTCGAGCACCATGTAGATCAACACCGCGGCATAGATGACCCCCGTCACCGCTCCAACGACACGCCCGAACAGCCGTGCCTGGCGTTCGCTCTGACGGCGGCCGAGCCAGATCAGGCCTACCGCGCCGACGACGAACAGGGCGATCATTGCCCAGTGCGACGGCCCATAGAGAGTGAACTCTCGTTCCACGTTCACCGCCTGCTGCGGATTGTCCGACGCACTTCCATGGTGGCTATGTTCCCCGGCGGGCCCGCCCGAAACGGACTGGCGCCGCGGCCAGCGGTGCGCACGTCACATGTGGTGGAGCTAAGGGTGTGTGAAACCACGACATAGGTGACAGATGAGTCGCGTCATGGGTTACACCTGCAAGAGTCCTCGATGAGTCGCGTCATAGGTGACAGTCGTGGTCCATGTCCAAAGCGCGTGTGGTCGTCCTCGAAGTCACCAGCGGCCACCTGACAGTCACCGAAGCGGCAAACCAGTACGGGCTGTCGCGCCAACACATCTACCGGCTGCTCGCCCGCTACCGCGACGGCGGCCTGGCGGCTGTCGACGCCCGCTCACGGCGCCCGACCAGCAACCCTCGCGCCGTGTCCGACGACGTCATCATCGCCATCGTCACGCTGCGCGAAGCGCTGACCGCCGACGGCCTCGACGCCGGACCCCTGACCCTGCAGTGGCATCTGGGCCAACGTGGGCTGCCGGTGCCCTCAACCTCGACCATCCGGCGCATCCTGCACCACCACGGCCTCATCACCGCCCAGCCGCGCAAGCGTCCTAAAAGCTCCTACCGGCGCTTTGAAGCCTCCCAGCCCAATGAATGCTGGCAATCCGACTTCACCCACTGGGCCCTGGCCGACGGCACTGACACCGAGATCTTGTCCTGGCTCGACGACTGCTCTCGCTACCTGCTGACCTGCACCGCCTACCCCCGCGTCACCGGCGCAGACGTCGTGGCCAGCTTCACCGACACCGCCGCCACCCACGGACTGCCCGCCGCCACGCTGACCGACAACGGCGCGGTCTACACCTCACGATTCACCCACGGCCACAACGACTTCGAGCGCCTCCTCAACAGCCTCGGCGTCACCCAAAAGAACGGCCGCCCAGGCCACCCGCAAACCCAAGGAAAGATCGAACGCTTCCACCGAACCCTCAAGCTCTGGCTCAGCCAACACCAGCGCCCCTCGACACTGGCTGAGCTACAACAGCTGCTCGACACCTTCGCCATGATCTACAACACCGAGCGTCCCCACCGCGCCCACCGCCACAGCGCCACACCGCACACCGTCTACCACGCCCTGCCCAAAGCCCACCCCGCCGGCGTCACCGAGCACTTCCGTATCCGCCACGACACCGTGGACCAATTCGGCAAGCTCACCCTGCGCTACAGCAGCCGCCTACACCACCTCGGCATCGGCCGCCAACACGCCCACACCCCAGTCCTGATCCTCGTGACCACCCAAACCGTCACCGTCATCAGCAAAACCAGCCACCAACTCATCGCCAGCCACCACATCGACCCCGACCGCAACTACTGGCGCAACCAACAGAAAAACCCCGGCCGATGGCCGGGGCAATCTGTCACCGATGACGCGACTCAGGTGTAACCGATGACGCGACTCATCACATGGTGGAGCTAAGGGGAATCGAACCCCTGACCTACTCGATGCGAACGAGTCGCGCTACCAACTGCGCCATAGCCCCTCCGAACCGGTACAGGTTATCAGCCTGTCCGCACCGGCAGAAATCGCGAGGTGACTACTGACCGGCTGCCCGCGGCAGGTCGTAGTGGCGGGCGAATGCGACGTAGTCGAGGTGTTCGAACTCGGGGTCTTCGTCGTCGATCTCCAGGACCGCCGCACCCGGTCGGCGCAGCCGCGACGGTACGACGTCGAACTCCCGATCACTGGTGTTCTCCACACCAAGCCGCGACCTGGCCATCCGCTGCGCCCGCCGGCGACGCACCTGCTCCTCGATGCGGGTCTGGCGGCGCAGGTAGGCCAGATACAGCGCGGCGACCACACCGACGGTGCCACACACCCACCACATCGACGACGACCACGTCATCGCCGCGACCGCGCTGGTCAGCAGCAACACCGCCATCACCGTCAGGGTGCGGGTGCGGAATCGGTACTTGCGCGCCGACACCGCTGCCGCAGTGTCGGATTCCCGCCGACGCCGGCGCGATGCTCCGATCGAATCCGCGATGCGCAGGTCGGCTTCCGAGGGCGCCTCCAGGCCGGACGAGTCGTCGACGTACTCGTAGCCTTCATCGTCGTCAGCGTCGTCTTCTGCGACAGCCTCGCCGTCACGCGCGTCATCGATGTCCTCGATCTCGTCGACGTCATCGATCTCGTCAAGTTCATCGATCTCGTCAACGTCAACGGTCTCGGCCGCCCCGCCTACCGCGAGTGCGCCCGAGTCCTCGACGACGTCGACGTCGAGATAGTCGGGCTCGTCGACGGCCGCCTTCGGCTCGGCAGCCACCATCACCACCGATCGACTCGGCTCGGCAGCGATGTCCTCGTCGTCGATCTCGTCGTCATCGGTGTCGGCAGGCTGCCAGTCCGGATCGCTGCGGTGACCTGCGGCCGGCCCTCGACGGCGCAACCGCGCGCTGCCGGCGCTGTTGAGCACTCGAGTGGCCAGCGCCACGTCACTGGTGCGGCGCACCGCGTCACGTTTGCTGATCAACATCGGCACCAGCACGAACAGCCAGAGCACGACAAGTGAGATCCAGAGGAGAGACTGGGGGATGCTTGGCATGGCGCCTGCTCCTTTCCCCTTCAGGCTAGGTCTGTCGACCAGCGCATCCGTGGGCGGCGCGCCGAGACAATTACACACCTGTAATTCATCGTGAGCAAGCACCAAACGTCACTTGTGTCACATCTGCAACACCAGTTGCGGGCGACCCTGTCACGCCCACGAGGCACGGCCCGCGCGGACCAACCTCGAGCTCACCGAACCGTCGACTTCCTCGACCGTCATCGCCACCAACAGGTGGTCCCGCCACGCGCCGTCGACGTGCAGGTAGCGCCGCAACAGCCCCTCTTCACGGAATCCCGCCCTGGCCAACACCGCACGGCTGGCGGCGTTTTCCGGGCGGACGGTCGCTTCCACCCGATGCATCATCACCGGACCGAAACAGTGGTCCAGTCCCAACGCCAATGCCGCGGTCGCCACCCCACCCCCAGTCGACCCGCTGGCCACCCAGTACCCGATCCACGCCGAACGCAGGGCCCCGTGCGTCACATTGCCGATGGTGAGCTGCCCGACGAACTGGCCGTCCACGTCGATGATGTAGGGCAGCATCCGCCCCTTACGGGCCTCGGCGCGCAGCCCCGAACACACCGAGGGCCATGCCGCCACCGAGTGGCGGACCTCCCAGGCCATCTCCGTCGACGGTTCCCACGGTTCCAGGTGCTGCCGATCGGCCAGCCTGATCCGGCTCCACTGCGCTGCGTCACGCAGTCGCACCGGACGCAGCCGCACCACCCCGCCGCGCACCCGCAGCGGACCCACGGCCATCGGCCACCCGGGATGCTGGGAACGCGGGCTCAACAGGTTCACCGCTGTTTAGCCGCGTTGGGCCAGGAACGCGACGTCGACGAGCTCACCGGTGCGAACCTGCTCGGCCTCACTGGGCACGATCACCAGACAGTTCGCCTCGGCCAGCGTCGCCAACAAGTGGGAGGCGCCCGGCGCGGCGCCGAGCGCCTGCACCAGGTACTCGCCGGTGTCCTGGTCACGCATCAGCTGCCCGCGCAGGTACCCCTTACGGCCCTGCACCGACGCGATCGGCGACAACGCCCGAGCCCGGACGATGCGCCGCATCGGCTGCCGCTTACCCAGCGAGAGCCTGATCAACGGACGGACCATCACCTCGAACACCACCAGCGCGCTGACCGGATTGGCCGGAAGCAGGAACACCGGAACCCGGTCATCCCCCAGCTGGCCAAACCCCTGCACCGAGCCCGGGTGCATCGCGATACGGGCGACCTCCATCTCACCGAGGTCGGCGAGCACCCCCCGCACGCCTTCGGCGGCCGCTCCCCCGACCGCCCCGGCGATGACGACCACCTCAGCACGGTTTAGCTGTCCTTCGACCACCTCGCGCAGCAGCTTCGGATCGGTGGGCACAATGCCGACGCGGTTCACCTCGGCGCCGGCATCGCGGCCCGCGGCGGCCAGCGCGTAGGAGTTGACGTCGTAGACCTGGCCGTTGCCGGGAGTCCGCGAGATGTCGACGAGTTCGCCGCCTACCGACATCACCGACAGCCGAGGCCGGGGATGGACCAGCACGCGCTCGCGACCGACCGCGGCCAACAATCCGACTTGTGCGGCCCCGATGATGGTGCCGGCGCGCACCGCCACGTCGCCGGGTTGCACATCGTCGCCGGTGCGACGCACGTAGGCCCCGGACCGGACGCCGCGCAGCACGCGCACCCGGGACTGACCACCGTCGGTCCAGCGCAGCGGAAGGACGGCGTCGGCGAGCGTCGGCATCGGCGCCCCGGTCTGCACCCGGGCGGCCTGGCGAGGCTGTAACCGACTCGGTGTGCGCGCACCCGCCTCGATCAGACCCATCACCGGCAGGCTGATCTCCCGGTCCCCGGTCTCAGCATCGTCCTCATGGTCCTCGTCGTCCTCACCGCCGCCGAGGACGTCGACGCTGCGCACCGCGTAACCGTCGATGGCCGCCTGGTCGAACCCCGGCAGCGGACGCTCGGTCACCACTTCTTCGGCGCACATCAAACCCTGGGCTTCGGCGATCGCGACCCGAACCGGTCGCGGTGCGACCGCAGCCGCCACTACCCGCGCCTGTTGCTCCTCCACCGAACGCACGACATGCCTTTCTCCCGTCAGACCGGCCGGCGACCACCGGCTCCGATGCGAATGCGCTCGACGCTGCAGCCGCTAGTGCTCGGTCGTCTCGGGAGCGAGCCCTAACCGCTCGACCAACCATTGACGTAGCTCGGGGCCGTAGTCGTCCCGCTCCAACGCAAAGTCAACCGCAGCCTTCAGGTAGCCCCCGGGATTTCCCAGATCGTGTCGAGACCCCCGATGGACCACCACATGCACCGGATGGCCCTCGTCGATCAACAATGCGATCGCGTCGGTGAGCTGAATTTCGCCGCCCGCCCCGCGCGGGATGCGCCGCAGCGCGTCGAAGATCGCCCGGTCGAGCAGGTAGCGACCGGCTGCGGCATACGGCGACGGCGCGTCCTCGGCCTTGGGCTTTTCCACCATGCCCTTGACCTTCAGCACATTCGGGTTCACGGCGTCGGGAACCGTCTCGACATCGAACACGCCGTAGGCGCTGATCTTGTCCGGCTCGACCTCGATCGCGCACAACACCGAACCGCCGCGCTTGGCGCGCACCTTGGCCATCGTTTCCAGCACACCGGTGGGCAGCACCAGATCGTCGGGTAACAGCACGGCAATGGCGTCCTCGTCGGGAGCCAGGCTGGCTTCCACACAGCCGACGGCGTGTCCCAGCCCCAGCGGCTCGGCCTGCACCACCGATTCCACCTTGATCAGTGCTGCAGCCCGACGCACCTTCTCCAGCATCGACTTCTTGCCGCGGGCCTCGAGAGTGCCCTCCAACACCAGGTCCTCGACGAAGTGCGCGACGACGCCGTCCTTGCCTTCGGAGGTGATGATGATCAGACGCTCGGCCCCGGCCTCGGCGGCCTCGGCGGCCACCAGCTCGATACCGGGGGTGTCGACAACGGGCAACAACTCTTTGGGGACGGTCTTGGTGGCGGGCAGAAACCGCGTTCCCAGACCCGCCGCGGGCACGACAGCGGTGTGCGGAATAGGGACGTCAGACCGACTCATCGTTCACACATTAACCTCTCTCAAGCAGTTGTTCTCCGCCTACCCGCCGTTCGGAGGCTTACCCGGTGCCACGCACGAAAACACAGGTGCGCGGCACAATTCTGGCTGCGCGGAGGTCCTTGACCGAGCAACAACGCCGGCTCGAGAGCAGCGCGCTGGGCCGCCATCTGGAGAACCTGACCGACGCTCCGTCGACGGTGTGCGCCTACGTGCCGGTGGGCACCGAACCCGGTTCGCTGGCCGCGCTGGACACCTTGACCGACCGCGGCGTGGTCATCCTGCTTCCGGTCGCCCGTGCTGACGCCGACGGCACGCCGCTGCCACTGCGCTGGGGGCGCTACCGTCCCGGCGCTCTGGTGGAGGCTCCATTCGGCCTGCGTGAGCCCGCTGCCCCGTGGTTGCCCGCCGAACACGTCGCAACCGCGTCCACGGTGCTGGTGCCGGCCCTCGCGGTGGACCGACGGGGAACCCGCCTGGGACGAGGTGCGGGCTTCTACGACCGGACGCTCCGGCTCGCCGACCCGCAGGCCCGACTGATCGCCGTGGTCCGCGACGACGAGGTGGTCGCGCAGCTGCCCGCAGAGCCGCACGACGTCGCGATGACGCACGCGCTGACGCCCGGCAGCGGTGTGATCGAGCTCGCCCACCGGGAATGACTGCGCGCGGCTGGCGGTTCTAGCACTTGAGCCGGTAGAGTGCTAATCACTTTGACCACCTCGGAGGTTTCTGTGCCCACCTATTCGTATGCATGCACCGAATGCAGCAACAAGTTCGACGTGGTGCAGGCGTTCACTGACGACTCGTTGACCGCGTGCCCGCAGTGCAACGGCCGGCTGCGCAAGGTGTTCGGCAAGGTCGGCGTGGTGTTCAAGGGCAGCGGGTTCTACCGCACCGACAGTCGCGAGTCGGCCAAGAGTTCGAGCGGCTCCAACGGCAGTTCGGTCGCCGCGTCGGCTTCCTCGTCCGACTCGTCCGCGACCTCGTCCGACTCCTCGGCGTCAGCGTCATCATCGTCGTCGTCGAGTTCGTCGAGTTCGTCGAGTGCCCCCGCGACCGCCGCCGCGTCCAGCTGAGTTATCCACAGGCCGCTGATCATCTTCTGACCAGCCGCTCGCGCGGCAATACCGTGTCCGCATGGGGGATTCGCTGAGTCCGTCGGCCATCAGCCGTCTGGCCATCGCACTTCGGCCGGACTGGTCGCGGACCGTGGCGGCCCGACGGGCGCTGGCCGCGGTACTGGTCGTATTGGCCGCAGTCGCGGCATGGCGTGACGATCCCCATGCCGATCGCGCCGACGTGGTGATCGCCGTGCACGATCTGGGCCCGGGCGTGCAACTGAGCGCGGCCGACGTTCGACGCGAAAGTCGCAGGGCCCGTGACCTTCCCGAAGGTGCACTGATCCGGGTCGACGAGGTCGTCGGCGCCACGCTGGCCGGCCCAATGCGTCAGGGAGAGATCGTGACCGATGTCCGGGTGCTGGGGCCGCGGCTGGCCGAAGCCACTCTCGGTCCGGACACTCGCATCGTGCCGTTGCCGCTGGCCGATGCGGCCGTGGTCGAGTTGGTCCGCGTCGGTGACGTCGTGGATATCGTGGCCGCACCGCCGTCCGCCGACGTCGGAACCCAGGCGCGGCTGATCGCCACCGACGCGGTGGTCGTGCTGGTATCTCCTGAGGGCAGCGGGCCCACCTCGCGCAGTAATCGAGTCGTCCTCGTCGCTCTGCCCGCCGCCGCGGCCCGGACGGTCGCGGGAGCTGCTCTGGTTCAGGCCGTCACGGTGACGTTGCATTGACACGAAAAACCCCGGTGCCAGGCACCGGGGTTTCTTCGTTTATGTCTGTCAGAAGCCGCTGGCAGTGACCGGCGAGCATTGCGGACCCGTTCCCACGTTGCGTGGGTCGAAGGCGCCACCCCAAGCGTTGGAACGCGAGGTGCCTTGCGCCTGCCAGCCTTGCGAACCCACCCACGAGGGGCCGGCTTCGGTCGCGGTCTGCTTGGGCGTGCTGACGTCGGCGACCCGCACGTCGGAGGTGCCTGAGGTACCCGTGGACGTGACGCACCGGTCGCCACCCGCGATGCTGGCAGCCTGCCCCGACCGGACCACGCCATCGGGGGCGAACTGCTGATGCGCCGGGTCGTTCGGATCGGCACCGGCGGTCCCCGCGCCGAAGGTCAGAGCGGCTGCGGCGAGGGCGACTGCGCCCACTCCGAAAACACCGTATCTCGCCTTGCGAGTGACGGTGCGGGCATCTACGGCCATGCGGCTGCTTCTTTCTGTGACGGTTGTAGTCCAGCGAACTGGAAGTGGGGGTGAAGCTGATAGCAGATTATCAGCACGACCCCTACCACGCACGGCATAGCAACCACGAGATAGCTAACACTGAGCTGTCCGGCAAGCGAAGGGCGGCGAGCAAGCCGGTGGACTCAGTTCAGCGCATCTGTCAACAGAATTGGCCCCAATCCTCCCGGCATCGATAGTCGTTCTCACCCATTCCGCCGAACGCGGACGCCCTGGTCTTCGGGGCCGCCTTCAGTGAGGACCGAACCTGGCCCTGCAACCCGTCTGCGCGCACCTCACCTTGCCCGGCGCTGGACCCGCCGACCCCGGTCGAACTGGGCGTTTCGGCGCCGGCCGCAGTGGCCGTCACGATCGACACGACCGCCGCGGCAACTCCGACGACGACCCGCATCGTCGGACCGAGCCGGACTGTCGTCCGCGTTCCCACACCCACGAAACACCTTCTCTCACAACTTTTCCGCAACCGGCTGCCGCTGCCTCGATCCTACGATCTGTTCGCGGTGCGGTGCCGCCCACGACAGCATGCTGTGATCGGCCCAGAAGGAAATTCACAGGCTAGGAGCCTTTCTCCCGATGCGGCGGTTACCGTCTGATCCAGAACGGACGAACCATTCACCAGGACTTCACCCGAGAAAGGACGCGTGACCATGCTGAAGGGATTCAAAGAGTTCATCTCCCGAGGAAACGTCATCGATCTGGCGGTTGCGGTGGTCATCGGCGCCGCATTCACCGGATTGGTCACGGCGTTCACACAGAATGTCATTCAGCCACTCGTCGACCGGATCGGCGCGGGGCCCGACGCCGAATACGGCATTCTGCGGATTCCGCTGGGCGGCGATCAATTCGTCGACCTCAACGCCGTGCTGTCAGCAGCGATCAACTTCCTGATCGTGGCCGCAGTGATCTACTTCGTCATCGTGGTGCCGTTCAAGAAGCTGAAGGAACGCGACACCAAGGTGGAAACCGAAGAGACCGAACTGACGCTGCTGACCGAGATCCGCGACCTGCTCCGAGCAGAAGCCGCACCGACCAGCGCCGGACGGCACGGCATTACGGACACGGACACCGATACGAGGCAGTGAGCGGCCCGCCCAACGACAGCGGCCCCCGGCTGATGCCGGGGGCCGCTGTTCGTAAAGACGACGTGAGGTCAGTTCATGTTCCAGGGCTCGCCGTAGGTGGTGACGCTGTCACCGGTCGAGGAGACCAGCCGGGCGAACGGACGCAGCAACACACCACCGGCCGCACCGGTGACCGTGCCGTGCGCGTTGGACACCACCACCGAACCACCGGGACCTTCGACATCCACCGAGAACGTCGCGACCTCCTGGATACCCGGACCATTGCCCAGGTCCGCGCTGATCGACACACCCGGGAACAGCGGCGGGGTCACGATGCCGGAGAACTCGTTACCGAACACCGGGTCGAAGAAACCGACACCCTGTAGGCCGTCGAAGGCGATGTTGGGGGTGGTGTAGCTGAAGTTGATACCCACACCCAGCGACCACGGGAAGCCCACCTGGTAACCGAGCTCCATGGTGCCTTGGAAGTCGTCGGCGCCCTCGCCATCGACGATGTAGCTGGCCTTGCCCGAGTGGAACCACTCACGGGTCAGCCGGTTGCGGTCCAGCGGGAACACCCCGTTGAGGAAGGTGTCCCACTGCTGAATGGTCAACGTCCGGCCCTGGCCGTCGACCACACTCAACTCGTTGTCCAGACCTGCATTCGACGTGCCAGTGCTCACGAACAATGCGGCGATCGACGCAATCATCACGATCAATATCCGACTGATGGTTTTCATCTTCTCCCTAGCTTCAGACGGCACCCCCCGGGAGGGCCACCGATCATGCGTGCGCCTGGCTTTCATGGTTCATCGTCAACACCGCAGACTTTATTAGCACGAGAAACATATCGGGACCGAACCTGGACCGGCAACGCACCCCTGGAGAGCGGCCGCCGCCCGCGAACACGGAGTCACGGCATTCAGGCGCAAAAAGTTGGCCCCCGGCGTACGCCGGGGGCCAACGAATACTGCAGCGAATCGCAGGCAGATCAGTTCATGTTCCAGGGCTCGCCGTAGGTGGTGACGCTGTCACCGGTCGAGGAGACCAGCCGGGCGAACGGACGCAGCAACACACCACCGGCCGCACCGGTGACCGTGCCGTGCGCGTTGGACACCACCACCGAACCACCGGGACCCGCGACATCCACCGAGAACGTCGCGACCTCCTGGATACCCGGACCATTGCCCAGGTCCGCGCTGATCGACACACCCGGGAACAGCGGCGGGGTCACGATGCCGGCGAACTCGTTACCGAACACCGGGTCGAAGAAACCGACACCCTCCAGGCCGTCGAAGGCGATATTGGGGGTGGTGTAGCTGAAGTTGATACCCACACCCAGCGACCACGGGAAGCCCACCTGGTAACCGAGCTCCAAGGTGCCCTCGAAATCGTCGGCACCCTCACCGGCGACGATGTAGCTGGCCTTGCCCGAGTGGAACCACTCACGGGTCAGCCGGTTGCGGTCCAGCGGGAACACCCCATTGAGGAAGGTGTCCCACTGCTGAACGGTCAACGTCCGGCCCTGGCCGTCAACCACACTCAACTCGTTGTCCAGACCAGCGTGAGACGTGCCAGTGCTCACGAACAACGCCGCGATGGACGCCACCATCGCGATCAATACCCGACTGATGGTTTTCATGTTCTCCCTAGCGGTTCGGCGGCGACCCGGAGGCGAGTCACCGACTGTCTCTTCTGTGCCTGGTTGCTTTTTCGTTCGCGGAGCTATCGCGCCGACGACTGCGTCAAGCAAGTGCAGTCATGGCATCTGCGACGTGGTGGCCCGGCCTCGGCCGGGCCACCACGTCCTGCTAAGACATCAGTTCATGTTCCAGGGCTCGCCGTAGGTGGTGACGCTGTCACCGGTCGAGGAGACCAGCCGGGCGAACGGACGCAGCAACACACCACCGGCCGCACCGGTGACCGTGCCGTGCGCGTTGGACACCACCACCGAACCAGCGGGACCCGCGACATCCACCGAGAACGTCGCGACTTCCTGGATACCCGGACCGTTGCCCAGGTCCGCGCTGATCGACACACCCGGGAACAGCGGCGGGGTCACGATGCCGGCGAACTCGTCACCCAGACCGGGCGTGAAGAAGCCCGCACTCTCCAGGCCGTCGAAGGCGATATTGGGGGTGGTGTAGCTGAAGTTGATACCCACACCCAGCGACCACGGGAAGCCCACCTGGTAACCGAGCTCCAAGGTGCCCTCGAAATCGTCGGCACCCTCACCGGCGACGATGTAGCTGGCCTTGCCCGAGTGGAACCACTCACGGGTCAGCCGGTTGCGGTCCAGCGGGAACACCCCATTGAGGAAGGTGTCCCACTGCTGAACGGTCAACGTCCGGCCCTGGCCGTCAACCACACTCAACTCGTTGTCCAGACCAGCGTGAGACGTGCCAGTGCTCACGAACAACGCCGCGATGGACGCCACCATCGCGACGAGCACCCGACTGATGGTTTTCATGTTCTCCCTAGAGATCTAGAGGTGTCCCGGGGGCGGGTCACCGGTGGTCGTCCATGCCTGGCACTGCCACACCACACACTTGGCAAGAGCCGGATGTGAAGGGAATTAGGAACCTCACACCCTTGTCTTACGAAACACTCATCGTCTTGACCAGAGGAACATAACGGTGGGGCTTCAGACCGGCAACGCGAACGCTGGGTGGTGTTGGGCAGCGCACAGGGTACCGGCCGTCCGCATGATGGGATTCGTGGTTGCCGACCCCCTCGAAGGTGCGACGGCGGGGCTGCCGGAAAAACGTCGCTGATCTCGATCCCGCAGACAGTTGTTCGCAAACGGTGTGAGGTCCGTTACAGCTGAGCCGGAAGTGAAAACCCCGGGCGAAGCCACAGGTCAGTCGTGGTGCGGCGGAACATTGTCACGCAGCCAGCGCTCATGGGCAGCCGCGTCGCGGGATGACGGGTGCTCGCGCTCGTCGGCCGTGGTGTCCGGCAACGGCGCCCCGAAGATCGCATCGAGCTCGTCCTTCGAAGGCTCATGCTGCTCGCTCAACGCACCCTGCCTTGTGATCAAGATCACGAGATTGACGTACTAAGAGTTCACCTGATTTTAACTTTGCAGGTCAGGTGCATTTCCGGAAACGCTGGAGGTCAGATTTCCAGACTGGAGAGCTGACCGATCACCTGAGCCGCAAGCGGGCCCAGGGTGGCCATCCCGTCGCGGACCGCGGCGCGCGATCCCGCCAGGTTCACCACCAGCGTGCTGCCTGAGACACCCGCCAGCCCGCGGGAGACTCCTGCTTCACCGATGCCGGCGGACAGCGCCGAGGAACGGAGCGCCTCGGCGATGCCCAGCAGCTCACGATCCAGCAGGTCCCGGGTGGCCTCGGGCGTCACATCGCGAGGGGTCACCCCGGTGCCGCCCACCGAGACCACGAGGTCGACACCGCCGATGACCGCCGTGTTGAGGGCGTTGCGGATCTCGACCTCGTCGGAAGACACCACCACGACACCGTCGACGACAAACCCGGCCTCACCGAGAAGCTCCGTGACCAACGGGCCGCTGTGGTCCTCTTCGTCGCCGTGAGCGGCTCGGTCATCGACGACCACGACCAGGGCGCGACCCACCAACGCATGCGGCTGTTCCATGAGCTCAACCGTATATGTCGGATCGGACACGGCTACAGCCAGACGTAGCACGGTCGGCGTCGGCTCACTGATCGACGTCACTGCGCCGCCCTGCCCAAGGTGACCTCGAGGGTCTGTTCGCGGCCGCCGGCGTCCCGGTAAGTCAGCGTCACCTTGTCCCCGGGCGCTTTGGAGCGGACCGCGGCCACCAATGCGTCGGCGCTGCTGATGACGCGGTCATCGAGGCGGGTCACCACGACGTCGCTGGGCAGCCCGGCCGCAGCCGCCGCCCCGTCGCCGGACACTTCGACGATCCTGGCGCCGTCGACGTCCGCGTCGTTGCCGACCTGCACACCGAGCGAAGCGCGCGACGCGGTGCCGGTCTGGATCAACTCGTCGGCGATGCGCTTGGCCTGATCGACCGGAATCGCAAAGCCCAGGCCGATCGAGCCGCCCTGCGGGCCGCCGGCACTGGCTCCGAGCGTGGCGATCGCGGAGTTGATGCCGACCAGCTCACCGTTCATGTTGACCAACGCACCACCGGAGTTGCCCGGGTTGATGGCCGCGTCGGTCTGGATCGCGTCGAGCACCGTGTTCTGGTTGCGCGCGTCACCGCCGGCCGCGACCGGCCGGTTCAGGGCGCTGATGATGCCGGTGGTCACAGTGCCTGCCAGGCCCAGCGGCGAGCCGATCGCGACCACATCCTGGCCGACCCGCAGGTCCGCCGAGGACCCCACGGTGATCGGCGTCAGCTCGGATACGTTGCGTGCCCGCACCACCGCGATGTCGCTGCCGGGATCGGTACCGATGACCGTGAACTCGGCATTGCGTCCGTCGTGGAAGGTGACCTTGGTGACCGCACGGCTGGCGGCGCCACCCGGGGCGGCCGGATCGGCCGCACCGGCCACGACATGGTTGTTGGTCAGGATCAGCCCGTCGGCGGACAGGATCACCCCGGAGCCCTCTTCGGTCGAGCGGCCCTGCTTGACTTCCAGCTTGACCACACTGGGAACCACCTTCATGGCCACCTGCTCGACCGAGCCTGCGGGTACCGAAGCCGCGGGCCGGCTGGGAGCGGCCCCGAGCGCACCGATGCCCGCGGCGCCGTTGTGATCCGGGTGCACGAGCATCGCCACGCCGCCGCCGACTCCCGCCGACAGCATCGCCAAGACCGTCGCACCCACCACGAGCGCCCCTGCGCGCGAACGCTTTCGGGGCTGCGCCGGACCACCTGGGACACCCGGCTGCGGGTACTGGCCGGGGCCGGTCGGTATCGGGGCGCCAGGGTAAGGGTCATAGGAGGCCCGAAACGCCTGGCGCTGTTGCTCTGTCGCGTAGCGCCAGTCATAGCCCTGCCGGTCGTAGAAGCCCGACCGCTGTGGGTCGACATGTCCCCCGGGCATACCGGATTGACGACCCTCGTGGGGGTTCGGCGAGTACCTCGGGTGGTTGGTCATTTGCTGTGGCGCTCTCTCCCTGAGAAAGTTCGGTGTCGCTCGGTCCAACGATCGGTGCTGCTCCAGAGTGCCCAGTAGGACTGAGAATCCCCTTAGAGATGCCTCGGGATACCCGCACACTGTGCATCACCATCGTCGCTGGTGTCGCCGTTCGGCGCAGATATCAGCGACCGCGTGTCGCCCGCGTCACGCCTCGGGCACTGCGTTCTGGCCGGCATTGCCGCCGGACGCACGGCCCGGCAGCAGCACATGCATGGCGGTCCCCGGCGGTTGCCCGCCGGGCTCGGCCTCGTTGACATACAGGGCGCCGCCGTGGCGGAGCACCACCTGTTTGACGATCGCCAATCCCAGACCGGATCCGGGCATCGCCCGGGCCGCTGCCGAACGGTAGAAGCGCTCGAAGACCAGATGGCGCTCCTGCGGAGCGATGCCGGGACCCTGATCGGACACCACCAGCTCGGCGCGCAGCGGGTCCACCTGGGTCAACCGGACCGTCACCCGCCCACCGGGAGGACTCCACTTCGCCGCGTTGTCCAACAGGTTGAGCACCGCCCGCGCCAGCCCGGCGGCATCGCCGTACACCTGCCACGGTGTGACCTCGACGTCGAACTCGATGTCGTTGCGGCGCCGACGAACTCGCTCCAGCGACCGCTCGATGACGTCGCCCAGCTCGACGATTTCGTGGATCACGCCGCCGGCGTCGGCGCGGGTGAGGTCGACCAGATCCCCGACCAACGTGGACAGTTCCTCGATCTGGGCGATCACGTCGGACTGCAGCTCAGCCATCTCCTCTGCGGGCAGCCGCGGAGCGCCCGGCTTCTGCGAGGCCATCAGCAGTTCGACATTGGTGCGCAGCGAGGTCAGCGGGGTGCGCAATTCGTGGCCGGCGTCGGCCACCAAACGTGATTGCCGGTCGCGTGACTCGGCCAGCGCTCCGAGCATCATGTTGAAGGTCTCGGTCATCCGCGCCAGCTCGTCGCTGCCGAATACCGGGATGGGTCGCAGGTCGCTGGTCCGGGCGACCCGTTCGGCCGCCTCGGTCAGCCGGGCCACCGGTCGCAGCGCTGCTCGGGCGACCATCCCGCCGGCGATCGCCGCGACCGCCACGCCCAGACCACCGATGATCAGCAAAACACTGCTCAACCGCTGCAGGATCACGCCGGTGGGTTCTCGGCTCTTGGACAACAGCAGCGAGGCCCCGGTGTTCTGGATGTGCAACGCAAGCACCCGCTGGTCCTTCACGGTGCGCAGCGACATCAGCAGCCGGCCCTCCATCACGTCGCGCTCCGGGCCGCCGATGGGGAGCGTCTGCCCCGGCTGCTGATAAGTGAACTTCACCCGGCCAGGCACGTAGTAGATCGCGTTGATGTCCGAAAACGCGGTGCCCTCGATCGCCTTGGCCGGATCGATCGACAACGAGCCGCTCTCGAACAGCAGCTGGGCGCGGGCGCGCAGCTGGTTGTCGATGTCGTCGTAGAGGGCGCGCGACACCACGGCATACACCGCGACGGCCATCGGCAGGACCACCATCACGACCATCGACATCGCCAGCAACATCACCCGCCAACGCACCGACAAGGAGCTGGCAGCAGGGGGTGGGCCGAACCGGGGCGGCCAGGTCGCGACGTTGCCGTGAGCCATCAGGGTGGGGTCTCACGCAGCACGTAACCCACTCCGCGCACGGTGTGGATGAGCCGCGGTTCGCCTTCGGCCTCGGTCTTGCGCCGCAGGTAGCCGACGTAAACCTCCAGGGCGTTGCCCGAGGTGGGAAAGTCGAAACCCCACACCTCTTCCAGGATCCGGCTGCGGGTCAGCACTCGGCGCGGGTTGGCGATCAGCATCTCCAGCAGCGCGAACTCGGTGCGGGTCAGGCTGATCTGGCGGTCCCCGCGGGTGACCTCACGGGTGACCGGGTCCAAGGACAGGTCCGAGAAGGTCATCGCCGCCGATTCGGCCGAGCCGTCGTCGGGCGTGGTGCGTCGCAACAGCGCGCGCATCCGGGCCAGCAGCTCCTCCAACGCGAACGGCTTCGGCAAATAGTCATCGGCACCGGCATCCAGGCCGGCGACGCGCTCGGACACCGAGTCGCGGGCGGTCAGCACCAGAATCGGCAGGTCGTCACCGGTGCTGCGAAGCTGCCGACACACTTCCAGACCGTCCAGTCGCGGCATCATCACATCCAGGACGACGGCGTCGGGGCGGTTGCTGGCGATCATGTCCAGCGCTTCGCGACCGTCCTGAGCCAGTTCGACCGCGTACCCGTTGAAAGCCAGGGAGCGCCGAAGGGATTCGCGGACCGCGCGGTCATCGTCTACGACAAGTATGCGCACTGGCACAGTGTCGGCCCCGCGACTGAGAGTGACCTGAGAGGCGCGCCGCTCATGCGGCGGGTTTCAGAGAATCAGCGGCGGTCGAGGTCGATCAGACCCAGCCGGGCGGCCTTGAGTAGGCGGCGCGGCACCTTGCGCTGCTGACCTGCGACGGTGACGCCGACCAGGTTGGTGGGGGTGGCTTTCCACTGCGCGCGCCGGCTACGGGTGTTCGCGCGCGACATTCTGCGCTTGGGCACAGCCATGATCGAGCTCCATCGTTCGGGGTTCTCCGGCAGGGGCAACGCCCCCGAGCCTGGACTACCGGGTACCGGCAATTGGTGATCAGGATAGCTGTTGCGGGCGGCGGGCTCCAAACCCCGGCCCGCGACCGACCTGGCTGGACCGCAGCGATCTGGCCAAAGGGCTATCCGATACCCGCGGTAGCCGCTAACCTACCGACTGGTTGGGAGACGGACGAGACGGGAGTGTGTGTGACGGACCGCCGCGAGGTCGGGGGTGCCCCTGTCCGCATCGGCAATTGTTCAGGGTTCTACGGCGACCGGTTCTCGGCGATGTCCGAGATGCTCACCGACGGCGACCTCGACTACCTGACCGGTGACTATCTCGCCGAGCTGACCATGCTGATCCTGGGCCGCGACCGGATGAAGAACCCCGACCGCGGGTACGCCAAGACCTTCCTACGTCAGCTGGAGGAATCCCTCGGGCTGGCCCTGGACCGCGGCGTGCGCATCGTCGCCAATGCCGGTGGCGTCAACCCCGCGGGACTGGCCGACGCCGTCCGTGCGCTGGCCGACCGGCTCGGCCTGGCCGTCACGGTCGCCCACGTCGAGGGAGACGATCTGCTGTCCCGCGCCGACGAACTCGGCCTGGGCACGCCGCTGACCGCCAACGCCTACCTCGGTGCGTGGGGCATCGTCGAATGCCTCGACGCCGGCGCCGACGTGGTGGTCACCGGTCGGGTGACCGACGCATCGGTGGTCGTCGGGCCGGCGGCCGCCCACTTCGGTTGGCAGCGCACCGAGCACGACAAGATCGCCGGTGCCGTGGCAGCCGGCCATGTCATCGAATGCGGAACCCAGGCCACCGGCGGCAACTACGCCTTCTTCACCGAGATCGCCGACCTGGTACGACCCGGGTTCCCGATCGCCGAGATCCACGCCGACGGCTCGTCGGTGATCACCAAGCACTCCGGCACCGGCGGTGCGGTGACCGTGGACACCATCACCGCGCAGTTGCTCTACGAGATCGCCGGCGCTCGCTACGCCAACCCCGACGCGACATTGCGGGTCGACACCGTGGAGCTGACCGACGTCGGCGCCAACCGGGTACGCCTGAGCGGTGTGCGCGGCGAACCTCCCCCGTCGACGCTGAAAGTCTCGCTCAACAGCCTCGGCGGCTTTCGCAACGAGATGACATTCGTGCTGACCGGCCTGGATATCGACGAGAAGTCCGCCCTGGTGCGGCGGCAGCTGGAGTCCAGCCTGTCCGCCCGCCCCGCCGAGCTGCAGTGGACCCTGGCCCGCACCGACCATACCGACGCCGACACCGAACAGACAGCCAGCGCGCTGCTGCGATGCGTGGTGCGTGACCCTGATCCAGCTGTGGTGGGACGCCAGTTCTCTTCGGCTGCCGTGGAGCTGGCGCTGGCCAGCTATCCGGGATTCACCACCACCGCGCCCCCGGGTGACGGGCAGGTCTACGGCGTGTTCACCGCCGCCCACGTCCCGGCCGACCGAGTACCCCACGTCGCGGTCCTGCCCGACGGCACCCGCACGGATGTGGCACCCGCACCCACGACCTGCGACCTGGAACCGGTGCCCGCACCGGCAGCACCGTCACCCCGAATATGGGGCACCACCCGGCGGCTACCGCTGGGCACCATCGCAGGGGCCCGCAGCGGTGACAAGGGTGGCAGCGCCAACATCGGGCTCTGGGTCCGCACAGACGATCAATGGCGTTGGCTTGCCGAGGTTCTGACAGTCGACAGACTGCGGGAACTGCTGCCCGAGACTGCCCGGCTGCCGGTGACCCGACACCTGCTCCCCAACCTGCGTGCGGTCAACTTCGTCGTCGACGAGATTCTCGGTGCCGGCGTGGCCTATCAGGCGCGCTTCGACCCGCAGGCCAAGGGGCTCGGAGAATGGCTGCGCAGCCGCCATCTGGACATACCCGAGGAGTTGTTGCTGTGAGCATCTGGACCACACCGGAGCGCGACGAACTGCGAAAAACGGTGCGCTCCTTCGTCGAACGGGAGATCCTGCCCCACGTCGAGCAGTGGGAACACCACGGTGAGCTGCCGCGTGAGCTGCACCGCAAGGCCGCAGACGCCGGCCTGCTGGGCGCCGGTTTCGCAGAGTCGGTCGGCGGCGAGGGCGGGGACGCGGCCGACGCCGTCGTCATCTGCGAGGAAATGCACCGGTGCGGCTGCCCCGGCGGTGTCTATGCCTCATTGTTCACCTGCGGGATCGCCGTTCCCCACATGATCGCCTCGGGTGATGCCCACCTGATCGACAACTATGTGCGACCGACCCTGCGCGGCAACAAGATCGGAGCGCTGGCCATCACCGAACCGGGTGGCGGGTCCGATGTCGGACACTTGCGCACCCGTGCCGAACGCGACGGCGACGACTTCGTCGTCAACGGCGCCAAGACCTACATCACCTCGGGCGTCCGCGCCGACTACGTGATCACCGCGGTACGCACCGGAGGCCCGGGAGCCGCCGGAGTTTCTCTGCTCGTCGTCGACAAGGACAGTGCTGGATTCACCGTCACCCGTAAGCTCGACAAGATGGGCTGGCGCAGCTCGGACACCGCGGAACTGTCCTACTCCGATGTCCGGGTGCCCGCCAGCCACCTCGTCGGCCCGGAGAACAGTGGCTTTCTGCAGATCGCTGCGGCCTTCGTCAGTGAACGTGTCGGCCTTGCCGCCCAAGCGTATTCGAGCGCGCAACGGTGCCTGGACCTGACAGTGGACTGGTGCCGGCAACGCGAGACGTTCGGCAAGCCGCTGATATCGCGGCAGTCGGTACAGAACACGCTGGCCCAGATGGCCCAACGCGTCGATGTGGCCCGCGTCTACACCCGCCACGTCGTCGAACGCGAACTGGCCGGCGAGACTGACCTGATCACCGAGGTGTGCTTCGCCAAGAACACTGCCGTCGAGACTGGCGAATGGGTGGCTCACCAGGCGGTGCAACTGTTCGGCGGCATGGGCTACATGACCGGCACCGAGGTGGAACGCCAGTACCGCGACATGCGCATCCTCGGCATCGGTGGAGGCACGACCGAGATCTTGACCTCACTCGCCGCCAAGACCCTGGGATATCAGACATGACATCAGCGAGAAGCGCAGCGCCCGCATCGGCTCTGACGTCCACCCTCGACGTCCGGTCCGCCGCCTACCGGGACGCGGCTGAAGCCATGACGGCCAAAGTCGCCGAACTCGACGCCGAACACCTCAAGGCACTCGCCGGCGGCGGCGCCAAATACGTCGCGCGCCATCATGATCGCGGCAAGATGACAGCGCGTGAACGGATCGAGGCGCTCGTCGACCCTGATTCGCCATTCCTGGAGCTGAGCCCGCTCGCGGCGTGGGGCACCGACTTCACCGTGGGAGCCAGCGTGGTTACCGGCATCGGCGTGGTCAGCGGAGTGGAATGTCTGCTGGTCGCCAACGACCCCACCGTCAAAGGCGGCACCAGCAACCCATGGACACTTCGCAAGATTCTGCGCGCCAACCAGATTGCACTGGAGAACCGGCTGCCGGTGGTCTCGTTGGTGGAATCGGGCGGTGCCGATCTCCCCACTCAGAAGGAGATTTTCATCCCGGGCGGCCAGATGTTCCGCGACCTGACGCGATTGTCGGCGGCCGGGATCCCGACCGTGGCCATCGTGTTCGGTAACTCGACCGCCGGCGGCGCCTACATTCCCGGCATGTCCGACCACGTGGTGATGATCCGGGAACGCTCCAAGGTGTTTCTGGCCGGGCCGCCACTGGTCAAGATGGCCACCGGCGAGGAGTCCGACGACGAGTCGTTGGGTGGGGCCGACATGCACGCCCGGACCTCCGGCCTGGCCGACTATTTCGCCGTCGACGAACTCGACGCCCTGCGCATCGGCCGGCGCATCGTCGCCCGGCTCAACTGGCGCAAGCGGGGCCCGGCCCCCGCACCGGTCAGGGCGCCGATGTTCGACGAGAACGAACTTCTCGGAATCGTGCCCGCCGATCTACGCATCCCCTTCGACCCGCGTGAAGTGATCGCCCGGATCGTCGACGGCTCGGAGTTCGACGAGTTCAAACCGCTCTACGGCGGCTCACTGGTGACCGGCTGGGCGACCCTGCACGGTTACCCGCTGGGCATCCTGGCCAACGCGCGCGGCGTGCTGTTCAGCCAGGAGTCGCAGAAGGCGACCCAGTTCATCCAGCTGGCGAACCGTTCGGACACCCCACTGTTGTTCCTGCACAACACAACCGGCTACATGGTGGGTCGCGACTACGAAGAGGGCGGGATGATCAAGCACGGCTCGATGATGATCAACGCAGTATCCAACTCGACCGTGCCACACATCAGCGTCTTGATCGGGGCGTCCTATGGGGCGGGCCACTACGGCATGTGCGGACGCGCCTACGACCCGCGGTTCCTGTTCGCCTGGCCGAGCGCGAAGTCGGCGGTGATGGGCGGTCCACAGCTGGCCGGCGTACTGTCGATCGTCAGCAGAGCCGCTGCCGAGGCCCGTGGACAGGCCGTGGACGAGGATGCCGATGCGGCGCTGCGCGCAGCGGTCGAGGCGCAGATCGAAGCGGAGTCGCTGCCGATGTTTCTGTCCGGGCGGCTCTACGACGACGGGGTGATCGACCCACGCGACACCCGCACCGTGCTGGGGCTGTGTCTTTCGGCGATCGCCAGCGGCCCGATCGAGGGGACGTCGAACTTCGGCGTCTTCCGGATGTGAGCGCCCCGATGCCGCCCGAATCCGCGATTACGGCGCGCTCGGCGACGCTGAGCGGCCGAAATCGCGCCGAAATCGCGCCGATCAGCCGGGTGATGGTCGCCAACCGGGGAGAGATCGCCCGTCGCGTGTTCGCCACCTGCCGACGGCTGGGCATCGGTACCGTGGCGGTCTACACCGAACCCGACGCCGACTCCCCGCACGTCGCCGAGGCCGACGCCCGAGTGCGGCTGTCCGGCACCCGCGGCTACCTGGACGCCACCGCGCTGATCGCAGCGGCGCAGGCAGCCGGCGCCGACGCCGTGCATCCGGGCTACGGATTCCTCTCGGAAAACCCGGATTTCGCCGCAGCCGTGCAACAGGCGGGACTGACCTGGATCGGTCCGCCGGTAGCCGCGGTCGCGGCCATGGGATCCAAGATCGAGGCCAAGAAGCTGATGGCTGCGGCCGGAGTTCCGGTGCTCGACGAGCTGGATCCCGATACCGTCACCGCGGACATGCTGCCGGTGCTTGTCAAGGCGTCCGCCGGGGGCGGGGGCCGCGGGATGCGGGTGGTGCGCGAGCTCTCCGAGTTGCCCGCGCAGGTGGCCGCCGCGCGCCGGGAAGCGCAGTCCGCGTTCGGAGACCCGACGGTGTTCTGTGAGCGCTACCTCGAGACCGGCCACCATGTAGAGGTGCAGGTGCTCGCCGATCAGCACGGCACGGTATGGGCGGTCGGCGAGCGGGAGTGCTCGATCCAGCGCCGACACCAGAAGATCATCGAGGAAGCGCCCTCGCTACTGGTACAGCGACATTCGGGCATGCGCGACCGACTCTTCGATGCGGCTCGGCTGGCCGCCACCGCCATCGCCTACACCGGCGCGGGCACCGTGGAGTTCATGGCCGCCGAGGACGGATCGTTCTTCTTCCTGGAGATGAACACCCGGCTTCAGGTCGAGCATCCGGTCACCGAGTTGACCACTGGGCTCGACCTGGTGGAACTACAGATCGCCGTGGCTGGGGGTGCACCCCTGGCTGCGGCGCCCCCACCGATGCGCGGATGCTCGATCGAGGCCAGGCTGTATGCCGAGAATCCGGCCTTGGATTGGCAACCGCAGCCGGGACCGGTGCACCGGTTGACGGTCCCGCAGGTCGCCGGCGAGTTCGGGCTCATCGACCGGCTCGGCGTGCGGCTGGACTCGGGAGTGTCCGACGGATCGCAGATCTCGGTGTTCTACGACCCGATGATCGCCAAGGTCATCTCGGTTGCGCCCACCCGAGCCCAGGCGGCGATGCTGTTGGCCGACACCTTGATCCGCACCCGGATCCACGGCGTTCGCACCAACCGCGACCTCCTGGTCAATGTCTTGCGCCACCGCGCCTTCCTCGACGGTGCCACCGACACGGCGTTCCTGGACCGCCATGGCTTGGCCGAGCTGGCCGCACCCACTGCCGACGCCGCCACCGTCGCATTGTCGGCGGTCGCGGCCGCGCTGGCCGACGCCGCGCACAACCGTGCCGACGCACCCGTTCTCGCTGGGCTGCCCGCCGGTTGGCGCAATCTCGTCTCGGGGTATCAGACCAAACTCTTCCGCGACGACGGCGGTGCGGTTCACGAGGTGCAGTACCGGCACCGTCGGGACGGGATGCACATCGCAGGACGCGACGACGTCACAGTGGTCGATGCCACGCCACATCGAGTGGTCCTGAGCATCTCCGGTGTCGACCGACCCTTTGACGTGGCCCGCTACGGTTCCGATGTCTTCGTGGATTCGCCCAGCGGTGCAGTGCATCTCGCGTCGCTGCCACGTTTCCCCGATCCGTCCCAAGCGCTCGCCCAAGGCTCGCTGTTGGCCCCGATGCCTGGTTCGGTGCTGCGGGTCGGGGCCGCGGTCGGTGACGAGGTCACCGCGGGCCAGCCTCTGGTGTGGCTGGAGGCGATGAAGATGGAACACACCATCAGCGCGCCCGCTGCCGGGGTGCTGACCGAACTGCACGTCGAACCGGGCCGCCAGGTCGAACTCGGCGCGGTGCTGGCCCGCGTCGAACAACCCCAAGGAGATACTGCATGAGCAGCTTCATCGAAACCGACGAGCAGCAAGCGCTACGACAGGCGGTGGCCGCGATGGCCGCCAACTACGGGCAGGACTACTACCTGGAGAAGGCCCGCGCCGGACAGCACACCGACGAACTGTGGTCTGAGGCAGGCAAACTCGGTTTCATTGGGGTGAATCTGCCCGAGCAGTACGGTGGCGGCGGCGCCGGCATGTACGAGTTGAGCCTGGTGATGGAGGAGATGGCCGCAGCCGGTTCAGCGCTGCTGATGATGGTCGTCTCCCCCGCCATCAACGGCACCATCATCGCCAAGTTCGGCACCGAGGAGCAGAAGCAGCGGTGGCTGCCCGGCATCGCCGACGGGTCGGTCACGATGGCGTTCGCCATCACCGAGCCCGACGCCGGGTCCAATTCCCACAAGATCACCACGACCGCCCGCCGCGACGGCAGCGACTGGATCCTGTCCGGCCAGAAGGTCTACATCTCCGGCGTGGACCAGGCCCAGGCGGTGCTGGTCGTCGGCCGCACGGAAGATCACAAGACCGGAAACCTCAAACCCGCGCTGTTCATCGTGCCGACCGACGCCAAAGGCTTGAGCTACACCAAGATCGACATGGAGATCGTCAGCCCGGAATTCCAGTTCCAGCTGTTCCTCGACGAGGTGCGCCTGCCCGCCGACGCATTGGTGGGGTCCGAGGACGCCGCGATCGCGCAGCTGTTCGCGGGACTGAACCCGGAACGCATCATGGGCGCTGCCAGCGCGGTCGGCATGGGCCGCTTCGCGATCAACAAGGCCGTCGACTACGTCAAGACGCGCCAGGTGTGGAAAACACCGATCGGCGCCCACCAAGGTCTGTCGCATCCGCTGGCACAGAATCACATCGAGATCGAACTGGCCAAGCTGATGATGCAGAAAGCCGCAGCGCTCTACGACAGCGGGGACGACGCGGGGGCGGCCGAAGCCGCCAACATGGCCAAGTACGCCGCCGGTGAGGCATCGGTGCGCGCCGTCGACCAGGCCGTGCAGTCGCTGGGCGGCAACGGTCTGACCAAGGAGTACGGCATCGCCTCGGTGCTCACCGCGTCGCGGTTGGCCCGCATCGCCCCGGTCAGCCGGGAGATGGTCTTGAACTTCGTGGCACAGACCTCGCTCGGTCTGCCGCGGTCGTACTGATGAGCACGCTGGTCGACTACCGCGTCGACGGGTGCGCGGCGTGGTTGAAGCTCAACTCACCGCACAACCGCAACGCGCTGTCCACCGCGCTGGTCGAGCAACTCCACGACGGGTTCAGCCGAGCGTCGGCGGATCCGGCTGTGCGGGTGGTCATTCTCTCCCACACCGGTTCGACGTTCTGCGCGGGCGCGGACCTGGGTGAGACCGCAGGCGCCGGTGTCGCAGAGACGGCGCTGGCCCGGGCCGGCGAGATGACCCGTCTGTTGCGTCGCATCCTCGAATGTCCGATGCCGGTGATCGCGGCGGTCGACGGACATGTGCGCGCCGGCGGTATGGGGTTGGTGGGTGCATGTGACATCGCAGTGGCCGGCGCTGCGAGCTCCTTCGCATTGACCGAGGCGCGCATCGGGGTCGCGCCGTCGATCATCTCGCTCACGCTCATCCCCAAACTGACGGCGCGGGCGGCCGCTCGCTACTTCCTCACCGGGGAGAAGTTCGACGCCGATGTCGCCG
The DNA here is from genome assembly GCF_025263265.1 of Mycobacterium sp. SMC-4. Taxonomy (NCBI): domain Bacteria; kingdom Bacillati; phylum Actinomycetota; class Actinomycetes; order Mycobacteriales; family Mycobacteriaceae; genus Mycobacterium; species Mycobacterium sp. SMC-4. Next base: position 4,434,976 of record NZ_CP079869.1, read on the forward strand.
CAGAGATCGGTCTGATCACCGTCGCCACCGACGACGTCGCAGCGTCGGTCTCGACGTTCGTCTCGGCGGTGCAGCGGGGTTCGCCGCAAGGGCTGGCGGCGTCGAAGGCGTTGACCACCGCGGCCATCCTCGCTGACTTCGATCGGCGCGCCGAGAAATTGACGCAGGAGTCGGCGGCGTTGTTCGATTCAGCGGAGGCGCGCGAGGGGATGTTGGCGTTCTTGGAGAAGCGGCCTCCACACTGGGCGGTCTGAGCGCTTACAGTTTGGTGAACGGGCTTGCGTGTTTCAGCGTTGGCCGTACCCTCATAGGCGATGTATGGGTGCGCAGCGGCGAGCTCCCAGGCCAGGGACCGTCGATGAGAAGATGGCCACAATGAACCGGCCCGCCTCGGGCAACGGGGCGATGCGTGCCGCTGACACCGATCGGATTCAGGTGGCCCAGCTGCTCACCGAAGCGGCGGCGTCGGGAAAGCTCGGCGTCACCGAGTACGAGCAGCGGCTGACCAAGGCCTACGCTGCCGAGACCCTCGACGAATTGGACCGGTTGTCGGCCGACCTTCCCGGTGCGACGCCCCGCACTCGACGCGGACCCTGCCGGCCGGCTCCCTCGAGTCTGCTACTGGCGATCTTGAGTGGGTTCGAGCGTCGCGGCCGGTGGAACATCCCGAAGAAGCTGACCACGTTCGCGCTGTGGGGCGGCGGCGTGGTCGACCTGCGCTACGCCGACTTCACCGCCCATGACGTCGAGATCCGCGCCTATTCCATCATGGGCGGACAGACCATATTGGTCCCGCCAGAGGTCAATCTCGACGTCCACGGACGCGCGGCGATGGGCACCTTCGAGCACCACATCAACAGTGACGGATCGCCAGGTGCACCCTGTGTGCGGATCGGCGGGTTCTCGCTGTGGGGCAGCGTCGCCGTCAAGCGCAAGAAGCGTAAAGGCTCCTAACGCCGACGTCGGTCATCGGCGACGCCGCTTGGCGCCGAGGTAATCTCCGACCACCGCTGCACCGAGGCCGTCGAGGTCGGGCACCACGACCCGACCGCCGACCCGGCGAGCCACCTGATCGATGAACCGGGCCAGTCCGGGGTCATTACCCAGCCGGAAGATCGTGACCTGCGCGCCCAGCCGGGTGATCTCGTCGAATCCGCGCACGGTGTGAGCGATGGTCCGCGGGTGTGGCGGGTAGTCAAAAAAGACAGCAGAACGTCCATTCCCGTCGAAGTCCTCCAGGTGAGCCGTCGGCTCCCCGTCGGTGACGATGAGCACCACCGGCTGGGCGTTGGGGTGCCGGCGCAGATGCCGCGACGCCAGTGCCAACGCGTGGTGCAGGTTGGTGCCCTGCTCGTAGACGCCCTCCAACCCGGTCAGCTCCGCAGAGGTCACCGTCCGCGCGTAACGCCCGAACGCGATGATCTGCAGATCATCGGAGCGGAAGCGGGTGCCGACCAGGTGGCTGAGCGCCAGCGCGGTCCGCTTCATCGGCAGCCAGCGATTCTCCATCACCATCGAGAACGACGTGTCGACCAGCAATGCCACCGCGGCCTGGGTGCGGGTCTCGGTCTCGGAGATCTCGACGTCGTCGACGGTGATGCTCAACGGCGCCGACGGCTGCCCAGTGCCGGCCTCCCGCAGCACCGCGTTGGTCAGTGTCCGGGTGACATTCCACGGCTCGGTGTCACCGAACTGCCAGGGCCGCGTCGCGCCGGTCAGTTCCCCTGCCGCACCGGCCCGACGGGTTTCGCGCTCGCCGTGGCGCCCGGAAAGCTGTTGGGCGACATCGCGTAACACAGCTTGCCCGAGTTGACGCATGGCTTTCGGAGACAGCCGCCACTGCCCGTCGGCACCGCGGTCCAGGAATCCCTCGTTCATCAGCGCGCGTTCCAGCTCAGCCAGCGTGCGCGCGTCGACGGCGGCCTCGTCGCCGAGCTGGCGGGCCAGCATATCGAGGTCGACATCGTCCATGGTCGCCCCGGCGTAACTCTGCGACAGCTGCTCGGCGAGCTGTTCGAGTTCGGCGATGTCGGCCAGTGCCTGCGCACCCTCGCCCATGCCCAGCGGATCGTCGCCGGAGAACCGCTGTGATCCGTCCCAGTCTTCTCCGGGGCGGGCGGCCTGCAGGTGCGAGTCGAGCCGGTCCAGTGCGTTCATCAGCGACGGGGAGCCGAACGCCTGCTGGGCCAGCGAATCCAGCTCGGCGCGCTGTTGTTCGGACAGGCTGTTGCGGAACCGCTGCGCGGCGGCCGCGCGCTTGGCCAACGAGTCGAGCAGCTCGTCGATGTTGCCCGGGTTCTCGGGAAAGAACTGGCCGTGTTTTGCCATGAAATCCCGGAAGTCCTGCTCGGTATCTTCGCCTTCGGCGTGCTTGTCGAGCAGGTCGTTGAGGTCATCGAGCATGTCGTTGACCCGCTGACGGTCCTCGTCGGTGGCGTTCTGCAACGCCTCCTTCATGCCGGCGAACCGCTGATCGAGCATCTCGCGACCGAGCAGATCCTTGATCTGCTCATACTTTTGGTGGGCCTCCGGCGAGCGCCACTGGTACTCCGACAACTCCTGGACCGCCTTGGCCGGCGAGGGCGACAACGACTCCAGCTGCAATTCGCCGAATCGAGCATCGTCGTCCAGCGCGCGGGCCAGCTCCTTGCGTTCGGCCAGCACCGCCTCGTCGAGCAACTTCTTGATGTCGGCCAAGGTGCCGTCAAGGTTGTTGCGCTGCAACAGCTCCCGCCGCCGACGGTTGGCCTGCGCAGCCAGCTTGTCAGCGCCGGGCATGTTCTTCGAGCCGCGGCGTAGCAGTTCGGAGAGCGCACGGCGCGGCGAGGTGCCCTCCATCACGTCCTGCCCGATCGCCTCCAGCGCCTCGCGCAGGTCCACCGGTGGGGCCAACGGGTCGGGCCCACCGGTGTAGCGCGAATATCGCGCCTGGCGTCTAGCCATAGACCGTCTCGCCCTCACCCGTCACCTTGTCGATGCGCTTGGCCAGATACAGCGCCTCCAGCGCCAACTCCACCGCTGCCGCGCGTTGTCCCTCCGAGTTCGCGCCGAGCCGGCGCTGGATCTCGGCGACGGCAGGCACCTCGGGAAGCGCGCTCAGCACGTCGCGCGCCGACACCCGCTCACCGGTGGTGACCGGCGAGCCGTTCTCCACGGCGGTGACGATCGGGCCGACATCGATACCGCCGAGCAGCCGCTGGGCGGTCTCGGCGGTGGCGCGACGCAGCAGGTGCTCGAGCACCGCCTGCTCGCGGCCCTCTTCGCCGGACTCGAACTCCAACTTGCCGCGCAGCACATCGATCACCGTCGCAAGATCGACGACCCGAGCGACCGGCTCGTCCTCACCGAGCACTGCGGCCCGATGCCGCGCTGAGGCGGCCACCGTCTCGGCGGCGGCGATCGCGAAGCGCGCCGACACACCGGAACGCTGGTCGATGGACGAAGACTCCCGCAAGCTGCGCGCGAAGCGCGCCAGTACCTGCAGCAGGTACTCCGGCACCTCGGCGGCCAGGTGCGCTTCCTGGGTGATGACGCCCACCTCGGCGTCGAGTTCCAGCGGGTAGTGCGTGCGGATCTCGGCGCCGAAGCGGTCCTTCAGCGGGGTGATGATCCGGCCGCGGTTGGTGTAGTCCTCCGGGTTGGCGCTGGCGACCACGAGCACGTCCAGCGGCAACCGCAGCGTGTAGCCACGCACCTGGATGTCGCGTTCCTCCATCACGTTGAGCATCGCAACCTGGATCCGCTCGGCGAGGTCGGGAAGTTCGTTGACCGCCACGATGCCGCGGTGGGCACGCGGGATCAGACCGTAGGCGATGGTCTCCGGATCACCCAGGCTGCGACCTTCGGCCACCTTGATCGGGTCGATGTCACCGACCAGGTCGGCCACGCTGGTGTCAGGGGTGGCCAGCTTCTCGGTGTAACGCTCGCTACGGTGCCGCCACGTGACGGGCAGATCGTCGCCGGAGTCGGCGGCCCGGCGAATGGACTCGGGGGTGATGGGGCTATAGGGATGCTCGCCGAGTTCGGCGCCGGCGATCACCGGCGTCCACTCGTCGAGCATGCCGTTCAGTGCCCGCAGCAACCGGGTCTTGCCCTGCCCGCGCTCGCCGAGCAGCACGATGTCGTGACCGGCGATCAGGGCCCGCTCCAGCTGGGGGATCACGGTCTCATCGAAACCGAGGATGCCGGGCCACAACTGTTCGGCGTCGGCTCCGGAGCTCAACGCGGCCAGCAGATTCTCCCGGATCTCAGCCTTGACGCTACGTTCCTGGTGTCCCGAAGCCCGCAGTTCGCCGACGGTCCTGGGCAGGTCGTTGGGTGAAGTCACCACACCACGCTACGACGCCTGTGCCTCATAGGGTGTGACGGTTCGCCTGATCAGCCCGCACGCTGGCATTTTGCGCACACACCATCGTGGCGGACGTTGGGTTTCGGCACGCGTATCGCCGCTCAACCGAGTCTCAACCCAACACCGGACCGCCGGTCGACGCATCGACGCGCACGCGCTCGTGATCAGACCACCCGGCCGCGGCCATCGCGTTGCGGACTCGCGTCAAGAACACCTCAGGGCGGTATTTGAGGATGTCCCGGCTCAGCCTGATGATCGTCCAGCCGTGCGCCTGCAGTTCGGCGGACCGATCGATGTCGCGGGCACGCACCGACGGATCGGTCCAGTGCTGGGGCCCGTCGTACTCGATGCCGACCTTCCACTGCTGCCAACCCATGTCCAGGCGTCCGATGAAGTATCCGTGGTCGTCGCAGACCAGGATCTGCGTCTTAGGACCTGGGAAACCTGCCGCGACCAACAACAGCCGCGTTCTGGTCTCCTGCGGAGATTCCGCCCCGCCGTCCATCAGGTCGAGCGCAGCCCGCAGTCGCTCAAGGCCACGTGCACCGCGGTGGCGCCGCACCAGAGGTTCAACCTGCGAGCTCGTCAACCGGGTCGCGTGAGCGAGAGCGTCCAGGCTGACAACCGCGTCCACGAGCGGGTTCCACCTCCCGAGATCGAACGCGGTGCGCGCCGGAGTCGTCGCGGGGACGCCGCGGACCACACACACTTCGTCATCGGCCAGCGTGTCCCTATAAATCACGATCCCGTCTACGCCGCCGGCCTGCATACGGATCAACTCCGCCGGGGCCTGCGCGTCGATCCACCGTGCGCCGTGCAGTGCCGAAGCCGACCGTCCCGCGACGGTTGCAGCGCGCCCGGACCACAGCCACGCGGCGGCGGCGCGTATCACGGGCGTGACCGCAATGCCCTGCGCTAGATAGACATTGCGATACAGCCGCTGATGGCGACTGCGCAACGCGCGGCGGCTCACGTCGCGTTCAGTACCGAGAAACGGCCCGCCACTCTCCACCCAGGCACCGTGACACCACGTCCCGACACAATTCCCGCGTCAACTGCCTCACGGCCTTCAATCTGGGGATAACGTGACTGCTGGGCGTCACCGAACGTTGGCTTTTGGCACGCTTAGCCGCTCGACGCGTACATCAACCCAACATTCGACCGGTCGGGTCCGCGCGCTCAGTGTGCGAAGTGCCGTGCCCCGGTCAGGTACAGGGTGATCCCCGCCGCCTCGGCCGCTGCGGTCACCTCGTCGTCGCGCACCGAACCGCCCGGGTGCACAACCGCGGTGACCCCTGCCTGAATCAGAGTTTCGAGACCGTCGGGGAACGGGAAGAACGCATCGGAGGCAGCGACCGCGTCGCGGGTGCGCTCCCCGGCCCGCTCCACGGCCAGCCTTGCCGCGTCGACGCGGTTGACCTGACCCATACCCACCCCGACGGTCGCGCCGTCCTTGGCGACGACGATCGCGTTGGACTTCACCGCGCGGCAGGTCCGCCACGCGAAGGCCAGATCGGCCAGCGTCTGCGGGTCGGCAGGCGCACCGGTGGCCAGCGTCCAGTTGTTGGGGTCGTCGCCCGCGGCGTCCAGCGCGTCGCGCTGCTGCACCAGCAATCCGCCACTGACCTGACGGAACTCGGAGCCACCGCGCGGCGGCTCGGAGGCCACCAGGACGCGGATGTTCTTCTTACGGGCCAACACCTCCACCGCTCCGGGGTCATAGGCCGGCGCCACGATCACCTCGGTGAAGATCTCCGACACCGTCTCGGCCATCTCCACCGACACCGCGGTATTGGCAGCGATCACGCCCCCGAACGCCGACAACGGGTCGCATTCATGGGCCTTGCGATGGGCTTCGGCCACCGAGACCGAGGACACCGCAATGCCGCACGGGTTGGCGTGCTTGATGATCGCCACGCAGATGTCGTCCTGATCGAAGGCCGCGCGCCAGGCGGCGTCGGCGTCGGTGTAGTTGTTGTAGGACATCTCCTTGCCGTGCAACTGCTCGGCCTGGGCAAGTCCGGGCCACCCCGCATCGTCGCGGTAGAGCGCCGCCTTCTGGTGGGGGTTCTCGCCGTAGCGCAGCACCGCGGCACGCCGGAACGTCGCGCCGAACCACGGTGGCAGCTCAGCACCACCGTCTTGAGGGGCCAGCACCGACTCCATCCACGATGCCACCGCCACGTCGTATTCGGCGGTATGCCGGAATGCCAACGCCGCCAGCTTCTTGCGCTCGGCCAGGGTGAATCCACCGGCGCGCACCGCCGCCAGCACCCCGTCGTAGCCCAGCGGGTCGACCACGACCGCGACGCTGGGATGGTTCTTCGCGGCAGCGCGCACCATCGACGGCCCGCCGATGTCGATCTGTTCCACACACTCGTCGACGGCGGCGCCGGAGTTGACGGTCTGGGTGAACGGATACAGGTTCACCACAACCAGTTCGAACGCGTCGACGCCGAGCTCCTCCAGTGCCGAGACGTGCTCGGGTTTGCGCTGATCAGCCAGCAGCCCGGCATGCACCCGCGGGTGCAGAGTCTTGACCCGACCGTCGAGGACTTCGGGAAACCCCGTGACGTCCTCGACCGGTGTCACCGGAACACCAGCCCCGGCAATGGTTTTCGCCGTCGATCCGGTCGACACGATGGACACGCCGGCCTCGTGTAGCCCCTGGGCCAGCGAGACCAGTCCGGTCTTGTCGTAGACGCTGATCAGTGCGCGGCGGATATGTCGCCGGCTCTCGGTCGCACTCATCCTATGGTCGCCTTTCTTCCCGTCCAGGTCACACCGCGGGTAGCCAGCGCTGCCAGGACATCTACCAGGAGCTGTCGTTCGATCACCTTGATACGTTCATGCAGGGTGGCCTCGTCGTCATCGTCGAGCACCGGCACGGCCTGCTGGGCGATGATGGGTCCGGTGTCCGTACCCGCGTCGACCAGGTGCACGGTGCATCCGGTGACGCGCACGCCGTAGTCCAAAGCATCGGCCACCGCGTGCGCACCCGAGAACGCCGGCAGCAGCGCCGGATGGGTGTTGACCACCCGGCCCGGGAATCGGGAAAGAAACGCCGGGCCAAGGATTTTCATGAAGCCGGCCGAGACCACCAGGTCAGGCTGGTGCGCGGCGGTGGCCTCGGTGATGGCGACGTCCCATGCGGCGCGGTCGGGGTGATCACCGACGCGCACGGTGAACGTCGGGATCGACGCCGCAGCGGCGACGTCCAGCGCGGGGCAGGCACGGTCGGTGCCGACGGCCACGACGCGGGCCGGATACTCACCGATCGCCGAGCGCAGCAGCGAGGCCAGCAGTGATCCGGTACCCGAGGCCAAGACGACCACCCGCGCCGGCACACTCGGGGGCACGCGGACGTCGGGCTGCACGCCAGCAGCCTAATGCGTGCTCATTCGGCGCCGCGGGGACGGTTGTCCGGGGAAACGTCATCCCCGCCGTCGTCGACGACGAAGTGTTCTTCGGGGTCGAACTCGACCGCCGGGGCCACGTCGTCGTCCGTCGCCACGACAGGTTCGGATTCGGGCTCGACCTCGACCGGGGCCGTCACCGGGTCGGCATCGACGATCTCGGCATCGATGATCTCGGTGTCGGCGTCCACGAAGTCCTCGCCGGCGTCGGGTGCGGGTTCGGCGCTGACCGTCGCCGCCCGCACCCGCGGTTGCAGACCCCCCGACATCACCACGGTGAGTCCGCCGATACCGGCGAACCACAGGAACACCGCGGGGCCGAAGGTGGTCTGGTCGACGCCGACGTTGCCGAAGTTACCGAGCTCGCCACCGCCGGCCAAGCCCAGCAGGGCCATCGCGAGAGCCGCTGCACCTGCGGCGGCCACCAGCTTCGCTGTCGCCTGCAGAGCGGGCAGCGGACGCCGCGCGCACTGTTGGCCCAGTGCCACCGCGGCCACCGCGGCCACGATCAGCAACGCCACCCACACCGGCCCCAACGGCGGCGTCGGGGCCGCTGCCAGCACCGGCAGCGCAGGTACCTCACCGCCGAAGACGGTGAACGCGCTGAACGTCGCCAATCCGACGTGGGCGCTGGAGCCGACCGCGACCGCGGCGGCCCCGACCATCACGTTGGGCACGTAGAGCACGCTCAGCGCAGCCAGGCTGAACTGCCCGAACGCCGAATCGGTGATCGAGAACAGCTCGTGCATGGTCGACCAGTGCACGATCAGGGAACCGGCGACCACCACACCGGACAGGCCCAGCAGTGCCAACACTCCCGCTGCAGCCGCGCGCGCCGCGTCGGGCAACCAGGAGGGCAACGGCGTGGCCGCCAGCAGAGTCCGCCCGGTTCGCGTCATGACACCGACGCCGGCGCCGATTGCGTGAACGACCAACACTGCGCCGAAAGCGCGCAGCGCATCCGGGGTCTGTAGCTCGGTGAGCACCGAGGCGGCGTCGTGGATCACCGCCAGGCAGATCGCGGCGACCAGCACTGGACCGCCCAACGCCGAAGCCACCACCCAGCGGGTGACGAACCAAGAAGAACTGCTGGTCGCCGCAGCGGTGACACGCGCCGTGCCGTAGATCATCGCCAGCACGGGCAGCAACGGCATCACGCCCAACGCACTGCCCGCAATCGAGACCGGAACCAGGTGAACGCCCAGCCACATGCTGGCGATGGCGCCCAACGCGCCGGTCATGTCGCTGTTGGCGATCAGCAGCTGCAGCAGCACGACGGCAGCGATGACCACCAGCGCCACCAACGACGGGCCGAAGGCCACCCGTAACAGCTCACGCGCCTGGCGTGTCCCGGCTGGTGGACTGTTCACGGGTAGAGCCGCTCCTCGCACACGCTGGGTGGCGCGACCTTCGCGCACGCGCGGCTCAGACTACGACGACGACTGACCCGACTGCGAGGATGACGACGGCGGGTTTTGCGTGCCGGGTCCGTTCCCTGACGGCGGCTGACCATAGGTCGGGAAGCCGGTGGGCGGGGTGGGCGGGCCGGACTGCTGCGTCGAAGGCTGCGCAGACGGCGGCGACGTCGCGGGGAAGCCCCCGGTCGAAGGACCCGCTGCCGGATAGCCGCCGGGTGCGCCGTACGGAGTCGGGTACCCGGGTCGCTGCTGCTGCGGGCCACCGTGCTGTGGCTGACCGGGGGGCTGGCCGTAGTAACCGCCCGGGTAGCCGCCGTACTGCGCGCCTTGGTCGTAACGCGGCCGCGGTGCGGGCGCGTTGACGACTCCGGTAACGAACAGCAGGGCCAGCACGGCAATGCCCGCCTGCAACAGTGTGAACGCGATGACGAGGTAGAGCCCCCAGCCCACCGAGGCGTTGCTGGGCTTGTTGACCAGCTCGGCCACCACGAGCAGGAAACTCAGCACTGCGGCGACTGCGGCCAGGTTGATCAGGCTGGGCTGTCTGGGCAGCAGTCCCAGACCGGCCACCAGGGCAGCGGTCACCGACGCGATGACGGCCAGGATGAGTCCGATCGAGCTACCGGTGATCTCGCCCAGGATCGGGAACTCTGCCGACGAGACCGTGAACTGCGGGGCGAAGCTGGCCAGGTAGACGAGCAGACCGAGCACGGCCACCGCTGCGCTGAGATATCCGGGCAGCTTGCTCGCACCGGAGGCACCGACATCTTGATCGGGCACCTTGGCGAACTGCTGGGTCGGGGCGGTGAACTGGGTCGTGGGCTGCTGAGCACCCGGGTAACCGGGGCCTCCGGGCGGGCCTTGTGGGTACGACATGACCTCTCCTGTGCTGTGCGGGCGCCGCATCGGATTCAACGACGTGGTCGACTGCGATCGCGATGGACCGCCTGAGTTCGTTGAACCACGCTAGCGCACCGCCGCGGCGGTGCGTCACGCCTCGGGGACCGGCCACGCCGTCCGCGCCGTCACACGGTCGTGAGTTCTGCCGCCGAGAGCGTGCCTTTTTCCGCCTCCTCGATGTCACGGACCAACGGCAGCACCCGCGATCCGAAGTACTCGATCTCCTCCTGGAAGTGCAGGAAGCCGCCCAGAATGAGATCGACGCCGAGTTTGCGGTAGGCCGCGATGCGCTCGGCGATCTGCTCAGGTGTGCCGATCAGCTGGGTCCGGAAGCCGTCGTTGTACTGGACCAGGTCTTCGAAGCTGGAGTCGGCCCACATTCCCTTCTTGTCCGCGGTCGAGTTGCCGGCCTGCTGGACGGCGTCCCGGAATCCTTCGACGGCGGGCCGGTTCGCCTTGGCGATGATCTCCCGCAGGACTTCCTTTGCTTCTTTCTCGCTGTCTCTGGCGATGATGAAACCGTTGAGCCCGAATTTGACCTCCCGCCCGGCGCTGCGGGCATGGCTGCGCAGCTCCACGATCTGATCGGTGACCCCGTCGAAGTCCTTGCCGTTGGAGAAGTACCAGTCGGCGTGGCGCCCGCCGTTGCGCAACGCGGCGGTGGAGTTGCCACCCTGGAAGATCTCCGGGTTGGGACGTTGCGGGGTGTTGACGGGCTTGGGTTTGAGGGTGAAGTCGTGGATCCGGTAGAAGTCGCCGCGGAAATCCACCTCGTCCTCGGTCCAGATCTTGCGCAGGACCTGCAGAAACTCCGCGCTGCGGCGGTAGCGCTCATCGTGTTCGAGCCACGGCTCGCCCAGGTGGGTGAACTCGTCCTTGAACCAGCCGCTGACGACGTTGACGGCGAAGCGGCCGCCGGAGAGCTGATCTGCGGTGGCGCCGAGCTTGGCCAGCACGCCTGGCTGCCACAGCCCGGGATGGACCGCGGCGATGACCTTGAGCCGCTGGGTGGCCAGCAACAGGGCCTGGCTGAAGCTGGTGGATTCGTGTTGGTACTCGGCGCCGTAGCTGGCCTCGTAACGCACCTGGCTCAGGGCATAGTCGAACCCGTTGTTCTCGGCGGTCTGGGCGAGCCTGACGTTGTACTCGTAGTTCCAGTCGGTGCGCTGCTCGATATCGCTGGTTACCAGCCCACCACTGACGTTGGGCACCCAGTAGGCGAACGTGACGTGGTCGGCGATGTGTTCGGTCGTCATGTCTGTGGATCGAACCCTCGCCCGGTTGCCGGGTCACGGGTATCGATCGGCGTGAGGTAAACGCGTACCCAGCCCACCGATGCGCGGCTCCGCACGAGAGACCGACCGGCCCCCACTTGCCACGACAGACTGAAACACGTTCTAATTCACCCCATGGACTACGGGTTGGTGCTGTTCACCTCAGATCGCGGGATCACGCCGGCGGCCGCAGCCAAGTTGGCCGACGACCACGGATTCACCACGTTCTACGTTCCGGAGCACACCCACATCCCGATCAAGCGCCAGGCCGCCCACCCGACCACCGGCGACGAGACACTGCCCGACGACCGCTACATGCGGACCCTGGATCCGTGGGTCTCGCTGGGCACCGCCGCTGCCGTCACCTCCCGGGTCAGGTTGTCCACCGCGGTGGCACTGCCGGTCGAACACGACCCGATCACGTTGGCCAAGTCGATCGCCACGCTCGACCACCTATCTGGGGGCCGGGTGTCGCTCGGTGTCGGATTCGGCTGGAACACCGATGAACTGGCTGACCACAAGGTGCCCCCGGGACGCCGTCGGACCATGCTGCGGGAATACCTGGAAGCGATGCGTGCGCTGTGGACCGAGGAAGAGGCCGAGTACGACGGCGAGTTCGTGTCCTTCGGCCCCTCGTGGGCCTGGCCCAAACCGGTGCAGTCCCACATTCCCGTCCTGGTGGGTGCCGCCGGCACCGAAAAGAACTTCAAATGGATCGCCCGCTCCGCCGACGGCTGGATCACCACGCCGCGGGACTTCGTCATCGACGAGCCGGTGAAGCTGCTGCAGGACACCTGGGCCGCCGCGGGACGCGACGGCGCCCCGCAGATCGTGGCGCTGGACTTCAAGCCCGACCCCGACAAGCTGGCCCACTGGCGCGACATCGGGGTCACCGAAGTGCTCTTCGGTCTGCCCGACAAGTCCGACTCCGAGGTCGCCGCCTATGTCGAGCGACTGGCCGGAAAGCTCAGCGCGCTCGTCTGATCGGCGTTCAGGCCAGCACCGCGCGGTTGACGTTGCCGTCGCGCGTCACCGAGATCGCCGCCGCCAACGGATCGCCGTCGGCCATCAACGCCACCAACTCCGCGTCCTCGGTGATGGCCATGAACCGGGAGCCGTCGGCGTCGAGCCGCCCGACGATGACGCCGGTACGCACCGGCCAGTCGTAACGGACCGAATAGGTCTCGACGGTGCCGCGGCCGTCGACGTGGCGAGTCACCGGCACCTTCGGCAGCGCGGCGATTTCGGCCTGCAACTGCTTGCTCCGGTCGGCCACCCATTCGGCGGGTTCAGTGGAGTACACACCTACCGAATATTTGCTCATCACACCACCATTGGCGCCCACGAGACCGAATGCCGCTGGCTTGTCACGCATCGCGGCGACGGTCTCGGCGATCCCGTGCAACGAGTAGCTGTTGCCGGGACCACCGAAGTAGGGCAGGCCGCCCGTCAACGTCAGTCCGCGCGGATCGTCTGCAGCCAAACCGAATTCGTCACAGACGGCGAACACCGGGAACGGGAAGCAGCTGTACAGGTCGAAGGTCGCGATGTCGTCGATGCCGATGCCGGCGACCCGAAGAGCTTCTGTCACAGCCTGTCTGGCCGAGACGCTGACGCCGAGCTGCTCACGGTCGAGCAGGTCCTGTTCGGTCTGGTCGGCATGCCCGCGTAGATACACCCACTTGTGTTCGGGGACCTTGAGCCGGCGCGCGGCCGCCACCGACATGACGATTGCCGCAGCGCCCTGGTTCACTGTGTCACGCGCGACGAGCAGGCGAGGGTACGGGTCGCAGATCATCCGGTTTTCGTCGGTGACGGTGACGATGTCATCGACCGACCGCTCCACCGGGGACGACGAATACGGATTCTTCGCGGCCACCGCCGAGAACGGTGCGAACAGTTCGGCCATCGCCCGGCGGTACTCGCCGACACCGAGTCCCAGCGCTGCGCGGCGCGCATTGTCGAGCAAGCCGTACTGCACGGGCGCGCCGGTCAGACCGTGCGCGACGGTGTAGTCGCTCATGTACTGCTCGAAGCCGTAGCCGCGGTCCTCGAGCTGACCACCGACGTGCTCGGTGAAATCCGGCTTGTCGGGTCTATTGGAGAAGTACTTCGCCGTCGACCCCGGCTCCGAGCCGACGATCAGCGCCACCTCGATGTCGCCGGCCGCGATGGCGCCGGCGAACTCGGTCATCAGCTTCTGCGGGCCATTGCCACCAATCGGTTCCAGCACCGCGCGGGCAGGCTCGGCGCCCACCCGCTGCGCCACCGAGCGCAGGTAGTTGTCCGAGGCGCCCAGCGGCGGGTCGGCGAACGGCGTGCAGATTTCGAACTGTCGCAGGCCGGCGAAGACCTCGATGGCCTGCGCGACCGAGGCGACCTCGGCGCCGGTGTCGGTCAGCGCGGCACGCGTCGCCTCAGCGGCAAGCTGGACCGCCGACATCCCGCGGTAGCCGTCGTCGTCTACGCGCTCGGTGAACTGGCCGACACCGACTATGACCGGCGTGCGCGGGTCGATACCCATGACAGACCTCCTGCCCACTGTTAATTCGTCAGGCTAACCGAAAACTGGAACGCGTTACACATCGGATCCCACCGAGCTGGGCCCACCTCCCCTGAGGAGACGCGAAAGCCCCCTGAAACTCGCGGGCGGTTTCAGGGGGCTTTGGCGACTTCTCGCGCAAACCCTTGCTCGGGCGCGGAGAGCTACAGGCTCTCGAAGACCTCTCGGGCCAGCCGGGCGGTCTCCGACGGCGTCTTGCCGACCTTGACCCCGGCCGCCTCCAGCGCGTCCTTCTTGGCCGATGCGGTGCCCGACGAGCCCGACACGATGGCGCCGGCGTGGCCCATGGTCTTGCCCTCCGGGGCGGTGAAGCCCGCGACGTAGCCGACCACCGGCTTGGAGACGTTGGCCTTGATGTAGTCGGCCGCCCGCTCCTCGGCGTCGCCGCCGATCTCGCCGATCATCACGATGACCTTGGTCTCGGGGTCCTTCTCGAACGCCTCGATGGCATCGATATGGGTGGTGCCGATGACCGGGTCGCCGCCGATGCCGATGGCGGTGGAGAAGCCCAGATCACGCAGCTCGTACATCATCTGGTAGGTCAGCGTGCCCGATTTCGACACCAACCCGATCGGCCCCTTACCGGTGATGTTGTTCGGCGTGATGCCCACCAGCGCCTCACCCGGGGTGATGATGCCGGGACAGTTGGGGCCGATGATGCGGGTCTTCTCGCCTTTGGCAACGTTGTAGGCCCACGCATAGGCGGTGTCCTGCACCGGAATGCCTTCGGTGATGACCACGAGCAGCGGGATCTCGGCGTCGATGGCCTCGATGATGGCATCCTTGGCGAACTTCGGCGGCACGAAGGCGATCGACACATCGGCGCCGGTCTCCTTCATCGCCTCGGCGACGCTGCCGAACACCGGCAACTCGATGTCCTTGCCGTCCTTGTCCTGATGACTGACGGTCGTGCCCGCCTTACGGGCGTTCACACCGCCGACGATCTGGGTGCCGGCCTTGAGCATCAGCTTGGTGTGCTTGGTGCCCTCGCCGCCGGTAATTCCCTGGACGATGACCTTGGAGTCCTTGTTCAGAAAGATAGACATTGGTTGCGTCCCTTACTTGTTCGCCAGCTCGGCGGCCTTGTCGGCGCCGGAGTCCATGGTGTCCGCCTGGATCACCAGCGGGTGGTTGGCCTCGGCGAGGATGCGCCGGCCCTCCTCGACGTTGTTGCCGTCCAAGCGCACGACCAGCGGCTTGTTCGCCTCGTCGCCCAGGATCTTCAGCGCGTTGACGATGCCGTTGGCGACCGCGTCGCAGGCGGTAATACCGCCGAACACGTTGACGAACACGCTCTTGACCTGCTCGTCGTTGAGGATGACGTCGAGCCCGTTGGCCATCACCTCAGCCGACGCGCCACCACCGATGTCGAGGAAGTTCGCCGGCTTGACGCCGTCGTGCTTCTCGCCGGCATAGGCCACCACGTCCAGCGTCGACATCACCAGACCGGCACCGTTACCGATGATGCCGACCTGACCGTCGAGCTTGACGTAGTTCAGGTCGTTCTCCTTGGCCTTGAGCTCCAGGGGATCGGTGGCGTCCTTGTCCTCGAACTGGGCGTGGTCGGGCTGGCGGAAGTCGGCGTTGGCGTCCAGGGTCACCTTGCCGTCGAGGGCGAGAATCTGATCATCGGGCGTACGCACCAGCGGGTTCACCTCTACCAGCGTGGCGTCCTCCTTGACGAAGACCTCCCACAACTTGGCGATGGTCACCGCCGCGGCGTCGAGCACCTCGGCGGGCAAGTGGCCCTGCTCAGCGATCTCGCGCGCGAAGGCCTCGTCCACACCCTTGGTGGCGTCAACCGGAATCCGGGCCAACCGGTCGGGCTTGGTGGCGGCGACCTCTTCGATCTCAACGCCACCCTCCACCGAGCACATGGCCAGGTAGGTGCGGTTGGCGCGATCGAGCAGGAAGGAGATGTAGTACTCCTCGGCGATGTCACTGGCCTCGGCGACCAGCAGCTTCTTGACGACGTGGCCCTTGATGTCGAGGCCCAGGATGTTCGACGCGTGCGTGAATGCGTCGTCGGGCGTGGCGGCGTACTTCACGCCGCCGGCCTTTCCGCGACCACCGGTCTTGACCTGCGCCTTGACCATCACCGGCCGGCCGATCTCCTCGGCGATCGCCTTGGCGTCCTCGGCGGAATCGGTCACCCGGCCCGGGGTGGTGGGTACGTTGTGCTTGGCGAAGAGTTCTTTCGCCTGATACTCGAAGAGGTCCATGGACTCCGAAACATTCTGTCTGTCTGCGGCTAGAAACTTGCGGCCCGACGGGCTCGTGGGGAACTGTATCCACCCGGGTGGGACCCGTTGTTACCGCCCACCGCTCATGTGGTCGATCTCACCGAGTACCCATTGGTGATTCAAGTCACATTCGGAGGGTGATCGAGCGCTCGGGTTGCCTCAAGGATTGGAATTTGGTTAACGTCCACTGGTCTTAGTAACGGTCTGATCACGACGACAAGGACTTTTCAGGTTGCCTCAGCATTGCTCGCCTCGGTCATCCGAAGCCGTCGCGGCACCTGGTCCCAGTGAGATCACCGACATCATTCCGTTCAACGAGTTCGGCCCGATCGATGATTTCTCCGATCTGGACGTGTTGCCCCACGCGGCGTTCGACCGCGAAGCGCAGGTGATGCATGCCCCTGAGCTCGACGACCTGAACGACACCGACGACCTGACGCCGTTGCACCTGGTGGTGCCCGTCGAGTTCCGCACCGATGCCCAGCACTCATCGGCCCGCGCCTACCGCGACAGCCACACCGACCTCAGCGATGGCGCCGCGAAGACCGACGTCATCGACCTGCGCGGCCGCAAGGGTGCACACCGCAAGCAGGAGGTCCCGGTCAAGGGTCGCCTGATGGTCGCCGCCATGGCCGTGGGAGCCACCGCCGCCGGTGCGTACACCGTCACCACCACCACCCCGAAAGATCCCGCCGACACGGTGTTGGCGTCCGCCGAGACCATGACCGGCGCCGCCGGCATCACCACCGGCTCGATGGACGGTGTGCAGATCGTCACGGTCGCACCGGCCGCGTCGTCGTCGGTGCACGCCGAGGAGATCACCAAAGCGGCCGCGTTCGCACAGGAGCGTGCCGAGCGTGAGGCACGGCTGGTACGTCCGCAGTACGCCATGCCGACGCGCGGCGTGTGGACCTCCGGCTTCGGTTACCGCTGGGGTGTCCTGCATGCCGGCATCGACATCGCCAACGCCATCGGCACACCGATCCTGGCCGCGGCGGACGGTGTGGTCATCGCCGCCGGCGCCGAAGGTGGTTACGGGAACGTGGTCAAGCTGCGCCACGCCGATGGCACGGTCACCCTCTACGGGCACAACAGCTCGATCCTGGTCAATGTCGGCGACCGGGTGATGGCCGGCGACCAGATCGCCAAGATGGGCAACACCGGCAATTCGACCGGACCGCACCTGCATTTCGAGGTCCACATCGGCGGCACCCGGGTCGACCCGGTCGGATGGTTGTCGAAGCGGGGGTTGACCCCCGGCAGCTACTTTGGCTGAGTGGCCCGAGACGACATCCCGTCTGCCGACGCGTCCGACTCCGACGCGCACACCCGCATTCTGCGCCGCGCACCGCGCACCACGGACGGCGAACCGCCCACCGGCATCATCCGGCGCCACCCGACCGGCGAGGTGCCGGTCCCGACCGATGATGCGCCCACCAGCCTGGTCGGATCGGTAGCCGGCGGACCGCCTGCGCCGGCCCCGGTCAGGCCTGGCGCCGCGATCGCCACCGCAGTGGTCAGCATCGTGTCGGGCTGGGCGACAGCGGTGATCGCGACAGACCTGATCACCGGCTGGTGGCGCACCGATCCGCTGTTCTGTGTCGCGATCGGGTTCCTCGCCGCGATCTCGGCTGCCGCGAGCATCAGCGGGGTCATCGCGCTGCTGCTGCGCCGTCGCACCGCACGTCTGCTGGTCATCGTGGGAGCGGTCATCGCGCTGCTCATCTTCGCCAGCCTGTTCATCGCCGGCGCAACGTTGCCGACGGCGGTCTACGCGCTTCCGTTGCTGCCGGCGGCCACCGTCGCGCTGGCGGCCTTGCCCCAGACCGGGCGTTGGGAACGGTCCTAGGTGTACTGCCCAGGCAGGTTGGTTGAGAAAGTGTGACGACGCGCTATAGCGATCGTTGATCGGCGAAGGTCTCCTGTCGTGGAGTGGAGCTGCTACCACTTCACTTCAACGAACAGGAGACCTTCGTGGTCCACGCTAACGCTGTTCTGACTCCGCGCGGGCGCTTGATGCTCGCTCGTCTGATCGTCGACGAGGGCTGGCCGATCGTTCGGGCCGCCGAGCACTTCCACGTGTCCTGGCCGACGGCCAAACGCTGGGCGGTCCGTTATCTGGAAATGGGTCCGGCGGGCATGGCAGATCGATCCAGCCGGCCCCATCACTGCCCCCATCGCACACCTTCGGCAATTGTGCGCAAGATCGTTGAGCTGCGATGGAGACATCGGCTCTCACCGCTGGCGATCGCGTCGCGACTGTCGATGGCCGCGTCTACCGTGCATGCCGTACTGGTGCGGTGCCGCCTGAACCATCTGTCACACGTCGATATTCGCACCGGCGAGATGATCCGTCGGTACGAACATGGCCAGCCCGGCGCAATGATTCACGTTGATGTCAAGAAGCTCGGCAACATCCCCTTCGGCGGCGGATGGCGCTTCGTCGGTCGCGCGCAAGGCGGGAAGAATCGACGCCTAACCCCGGGCAAGGCTCGCAGCAAGTACCACCACGAGCTGATCGGACATGCATTCGTGCACACCGTGATCGACGATCACTCACGGGTTGCTTACGCCGAGATTCACGACGATGAAACGGCCACTACAGCCGCCGCGGTATTACGACGCGCCGTGGGGTGGTTCGCCGCTCGCGGAGTCACGGTCAGTCGAGTGCTCTCCGACAATGGTGGCTGCTACCGCTCCTTCGTCTGGCGCGATACCTGCGCCGAGCTGCAGATCAAACACGTCCGCACTCGGCCCTACCGGCCGCAGACCAACGGCAAGATCGAGAGATTTCACCGCACGATGGCCAACGAATGGGCGTTTGCCCGCCACTACCGCGACGAACGCACCCGTCGCTCAGCACTGCCAGGCTGGCTACACACCTACAATCACCATCGGCAACACTCGGCGATCGGCAAGGTCCCACCCATCACCCGATTGATCAACCTGCCTGGGCAGTACACCTAGGAGTCGACGACGGCGGCGACGGCCTCGATCTCGACGAGCTGGTCGTCGTAGCCCAGCACCGTGACCCCGAGCAGCGTGCTGGGCACGTCGTGGTCGCCGAACGCGTCGCGGACGACTTCCCATGCGGTCACCAGGTCGGCCTGCTGGTCGGACGCGACGAGCACCCGGGTGCTGATCACGTCCTGCAGCGTCGCGCCGGCGTCGGCGAGCGCCCGCGTCAAGGTGTCCACACACGCCGCGGCCTGACCCGCGTGGTCGCCGACCGCTGCGGTGGTGCCGTCGTCATTGAGCGGACAGGCACCGGCCAGGAAAATCAGCCGCGCATCCGCGGGAGCAGTTGCCGCATAGGCGTACTCGGCGGCGTCGGAAAGTGTGGACGATCGGATGAGTTGGACAGCGGTCGGCATGGTTCGATCTTGGCCCGGCAGGCGACGGATTGGCTAGAGCTTTTGTATCGGGGCGTGGTTGTGCATCAGCTTCACCCGCCCGGCGCTGCCGAAGTCGATCAGCGACATGGCCGACTCGCCGGCTCCGGACACTTCCTCGACCCGGCCCAGCCCGTACTTGTCGTGGTTGACCCGGTCGCCGGGTTCGAGCACCACCATCGGGCGCTTACCCGCTGCCGAGCGTGCCGGTGACGGTCGCGGCGTGCCGTACCGGCCCGCATTGCCGACCGGCGCGGCGAACCGCGATTGCGGCGTCTCCGTGCGGCGCCAGTTGATCAGGTCTTCGGGGATCTCCCGCAGAAAGCGTGATTCCGGGTTGAGCATCGGCTGGCCCCAGGACGAGCGCACCTTCGCACGGCTGAGGTACAGACGCTGACGGGCCCGGGTGATGCCGACATAGGCCAGGCGCCGCTCCTCGGACAACTCGACGGGATCGCCGAGGGCGCGCATGTGCGGAAACATGCCGTCCTCCCACCCGGTGACGAACACGATCGGGAACTCCAGGCCCTTGGCGGTGTGCAGGGTCATCATGGTGACCACCCCGGCGCCGTGCTCGGGGATGTCGTCGGCGTCGGCGACCAGGGACACCCGCTCCAGGAACGCCGCCAGCACCCCGGTGTCGGGGACGTCTTCGTCCTGTTGCTGTGCGCCGTCCTCGTCGGCCAGGGCCCGAAGGTTGGCCAGGTCGGTGGCGAATTCGTGTGCCACCGAGACCAATTCATTGAGGTTGTCCAACCGGGCGAGGTCCTGGGCGTCGGTGGAGGACTCGAGTTCGGCGCGGTAGCCGGTACGGTCGAGCACCGCTTCGACGAGTTCGCCGAGTTCGCCGTCGAGGCCGGCCCGCAGATCGTCGAGCAGCGCGACGAAGCTCGCGATGGCCTTCTCCGAGCGGGAGTTCAGCATCGGCACCTTGCCCTCGGCAGCTGCGACGAGGGCGTCGGCGAAACTGGCGCCGGTGTTCTCGGCGTAGACCGCCACACATGCTTCGGCCCGGTCGCCGATGCCGCGGCGCGGGGTGTTGAGGATGCGCCGCATACTGACCGCGTCGCCGGGGTTGTCGAGCACCCGCAGATAGGCCACGATGTCGCGAATCTCCCTGCGTTCGTAGAACCGAACGCCGCCGACGACCTTGTAGGGAATGCCGGCGCGGATGAACACCTCCTCGATCGCGCGGGAGGAGTTGTTGGTGCGATAGAACACCGCGACGTCGTTATAGCTGAATGCGCTGCTGGAATCGGCGAGTGCGTCGATCTCCTGGGCGATGAAGCGCGCCTCGTCGTGCTCGTTCTCCGCGACATAGCCGACGATCAGTTCGCCTTCACCGGCATCGGTCCACAGCCTCTTCTCCCGCCGTCCAGCGTTGCGAGCGATGACCGCGTTGGCGGCGTTGAGAATGGTCTGCGTGGAGCGGTAGTTCTGTTCGAGCAGAATCGTGGTGGCGTTCGGGAAGTCGCGTTCGAAATCTTCGATGTTGCGGATCGTCGCCCCGCGGAAGGCGTAGATGGACTGGTCGGCGTCACCGACGACGCACAACTCGGCCGGGGCTACCGCATCGTCGGACTCGGTGGCCCCGCCTCCGACGAGCTCGCGCACCAGGACGTACTGCGCGTGGTTGGTGTCCTGGTACTCGTCGACGAGGATGTGGCGGAACCGGCGACGGTAATACTGAGCGATCTGGGGAAACGCCTGCAGCACCGCGACCGTCTCGCCGATCAGGTCGTCGAAGTCCAGCGCGTTGGACGCGCGCAGCCTGCGCTGGTACTCGCCGTACACCTCGGCGATGATGCGGGCCAGGTCATCGGCGGCCTCCGAAGCTTCCGCGGCGGCCTGCTCGGGGCCGATCAGCTCGTTCTTCAGGTTCGAGATGCCGTTGGCCAGCAGCCGGGGAGAGTGCTTCTTGGTGTCGAGCCCCAAGTCCTTGCCGATCATCAACAGCAGCCGCCGTGAATCGTCGGCGTCGTAGATCGAGAAGTTGGAGTTCAACCCCGGCAGTAGCGACGCCTGGTTGCGCAGGATGCGCACACACGAGGAGTGGAAGGTGGAGATCCACATGTTGCGAGCCCGAGGACCCACAAGTCCGGCGACTCGCTCGCGCATCTCGGCGGCGGCCTTGTTGGTGAACGTGATGGCCAGCACCTGCCCGACCCCGACCTCCCGGGCGGCCAGCAGGTAGGCGATGCGGCGGGTCAACACCGCGGTCTTGCCCGAGCCCGCGCCGGCGACGATGAGCAGCGGCGAGCCCTCGTGCAACACAGCCTGGCGCTGCTGCGGGTTGAGCCCGTCCAGGAGTTCGTCGGTGCCGGTGGCGGGGTACAGCGATGTCATATCGTTACCAACCTACCGCTGCGGTGCGACACTCTTTGCGCTGGCACGGCGGGTAGTGGCACACTCGTTGAGTGCTTTGTGCGCAGTGGCGATTTTTCTACGGGTACCGGCCTGCGGTGCCCGTGGTCTAGCTGCTTCCCCTACAGCCCCGCGGTCCGCTTCGGCGATCCGGGGCTCGTCTCTTGTGTGAGGCCCGAAGCCGGATGAGACCTTCACACAACGAGAATTCGGAGGACCGAGAGATGACGACGACGGAGACCACCCAGGTGCCCGATATCGACGAGCTGCGCAAGGAGATCGACCGCCTCGACGCGGAGATCCTCGCAGCGGTCAAGCGGCGCACCGAGGTGTCGCAGACCATCGGCAAGGCCCGCATGGCCTCCGGAGGCACCCGACTGGTGCACAGCCGCGAGATGAAGGTCATCGAGCGCTACAGCGAGCTGGGCATCGAGGGCAAGAACCTGGCGATGCTGCTGCTGCGCCTGGGCCGCGGCCGGCTCGGCTACTAGTGATTTCGGCGCGCTGAAGCACCCTCAGCGTCGTTTACCGCGCCGAAGTCACTGCTGAGGTTTGAGCGCCTCCACCAACCACGGCGTCAGCCACTTGACCGCCTCCGGGGTGGGATGCACCCCATCACTGCGCAACCGGATGCCGTCGAGTTTGGTCTGGTAGTAGCCGTTCGGGCTGAGCTTGGCGTTGAGGTCGAGCACCGCGGCATTCGGGCGCTCGGCAACAACGCTGCGCAGGAGCGAGTTCCAGGTCTCGACGCGGGTGGGCTGATCCTCGGGATACAAGCTGCCGTCCGGCTTCTCAGCGCGCCGGTTGTACGGTTCGGTCGTCGCGACGATGCGTGCTCCGGTCGAGCCCAGGATGTCGAGCGCACGGCGCAGCTCGGCGCGCAGGTAGGCGTTGTACCCCGGTTCACCGATGTGCGTCCACCTGCCTTCGTTCATCCGGTCGACGACCTCCCACCGCCCGACGACCAGCAGCACGACGTCGGGTTGGGCGTGGGCGATGCGTTGGGCCCACCGGCTGGGCCAAGCGTCGCACTCGGGCTTCTGGTTGAGCTCCTGACCGACGTATTCATAGGGTCCACCGCGGGCGATGCCGCAGCCGATCGTGGTGTAGTCGGCGAACTCCACTCCCGGGGTCTCGGGCAGGTAGCGCATCAGCGTCCATGCGATCGAGTCACCGAACACCGCGACCTGCAGGTCCCCCGGGGCCCGCTGACGCGCCGGCCGGGTGACCTCCACCGGTATCTCGGGCGCGACCAGCGCGGCTGAATTGATCAGCGGGTCCGGCGTCCTGAGTGGCGTGACCCCGGCCGGCATCACGGTCAACGTCACCACCGCCGCCGTGGCTGCGGTCGCCCCGGCCAACGGCAGCATCGGCACCAGCCGCGGGCGCCATTCCCGGATCGGTTGCTCGATCAGCCACCACGACACCGCCGCGACGGCGATGGTGGCCGCGCAGCGCAGCGCGAACAGTCGCCACCCCTCGGCGCCGGTGCGTTCACCATTGAGCACCAGGAAGATCGGCCAGTGCCACAGGTACACGCCGTAGGAGATCGCACCGAGGCCGACCAGCGGCGCCATCGACAGCACCTTGGCGACCGGACCGTCCTGCGCCAGCGCGACCGGCGCGATGATGAGTACCGCGGCCACCGCGACGATGATCAGCAATCCGCTGCGGAACTCCTGCGCGGTGCCGGTGGCAAAGCGCGCCGCCATCACCAGCATCACCAGCCCGACGACCGGAAGAGCGCGGCACAGCCAACGCGCCCACCTGGTGCGCAGTATCTCCAGGCCGGCGGTCATCCCACGCCAATCCCGGACCAGCAGCGCCGCGGCCGCGGCGCCCAACAGCAGCGCCTGCGCGCGGGTGTCGGTCCCGAAGTAGACGCGGTTGAGTGACTCCTCGGTGGTCCACCGCATGGTCGCCGCCGCCGATGCCAGGCATCCGAGGATCGCGATCGCCAGCACCGTCCGCCGCACCGCGCGGCTCGACAGTGGCACGCCGCGGCGGTAGGCGATGGCGGCCAGCGCGGCCACCACCGCGGCCAGCAACAGCGGCCACAGCACGTAGTACTGCTCTTCGACACCCAACGACCAGGTGTGCTGCAGCGGCGACGGCGGAGCGCCCTGCGAGAAGTAGTCGGTGTGTCCGGCAACGAAGACCCAGTTCGACACCCAGAACAGCGCCGCCACCGCTTCGGTGCGCAGGCCCGCGGTGGACTCGGAGGCGAACAGCTCGCGCACCAACACCACGGTCAGCACCATCACCAGCAGCGCCGGAAGCAACCGGCGAGCACGGCGAATCCAGAAGTTCCGCAGCCCGATTCGGCCGGTACGACCGATCTCGTCGAGCAACAGCGAGGTGATGAGAAACCCGCTGAGCACGAAGAAGACGTCGACGCCGAGGAACCCGCCGGAAAAGCCGGGCACCCCGCCGTGGGCCGCCAGCACCAGCGCGACGGCGACCGCCCGCACCCCGTCGAGCGCCGGAATGGCCTGGCCGGGACCGACATACTGGCGCGGCCCCACCCGGATCGGCGCCGCACTCACGGCAGTCACGTCCCGAGGCCCTCCTCGTTGTCCATCCGGCTACGAGCAAGGGAGTCTATGGCCGCGGCGACGCCGGACCCGGGAGGCGCGCGCGCCATCCGGCGAGCAGACGCGAACTCCCCCAATGTGGGCGCTGGTGAGGGGTTTGCGCGTCTGCTCGCGCAAACCGGTGATGCTATTTCGTCAGGGCTATGTACTTGGTTTCCAGGTATTCCTCGATGCCCTCGGTGCCACCCTCGCGGCCGAAACCTGATTCCTTGATGCCGCCGAACGGGGCGGCCGCATCAGAGATGACCCCGCGATTGATGCCGACGATGCCGGACTCAAGGCTTTCGGCGACGCGCAGGGCGCGGTCCAGTGACTGCGTATAAATGTAGGCGGCCAGGCCGTACTCGGTGTCGTTGGCCGCGGCGATGCCCTCTTCTTCGGTGTCGAACCCGGCGATCGGGGCGACCGGTCCGAACACCTCTTCCTTGAGGATCCGGGCGCCGGCAGGCACGTCGGTCAGCACGGTGGCCGGGTAGAAGTTGCCGGGACCGTCGGAAGCGACGCCGCCGACGGCCACGGTCGCCCCGCGCGAGACAGCATCACTGACCAGTTCGGTCACGGTGCCGACCTGCTTGGCGCTGATCAGCGGCCCGAGCTTGGAGTCGTCGTCGAGCCCGTTGCCGAGGGTGAACTCGCTCATCCGCCGGACCAGTTTGTCGGTGAACTCCTCGCGCACTGCGTTGGCCACGTGAAACCGGTTGGCCGCGGTGCAGGCCTCGCCTCCGTTGCGCATCTTGGCCAGCACGGCACCGTCGACCGCGGCGTTGACGTCGGCGTCGTCGAACACGATGAACGGCGCGTTGCCGCCGAGCTCCATCGAGGTCCGCAGCAGCTTGTCTGCCGACTGTTTGACCAGGGCCTTACCCACGCCGGTGGAACCGGTGAAGGTCAGCTTGCGCAACCGGCCGTCGTTGATCAACCGCTCGGTGACCGGGCCGGGACTGCTGGTCGGCAGCACCGACAGCACACCCTTGGGCAGACCGGCTTCGTCCATCAGCTTGGCCAGCAACAGCATGGTCAGCGGGGTCTCCTGTGCGGGCTTGACGATCATCGTGCAGCCCGCCGCGAACGCCGGCCCCATCTTGCGGGTGCCCATGGCCAGCGGGAAGTTCCACGGCGTGATGGCGTAGCACGGGCCGACGGGTTGCTTGGTCACCAGGATGCGGCCGGTTCCGGCGGGGCTGTGGGTGTAGCGGCCATCGATGCGCACGGCTTCCTCGGCGAACCAGCGGAAGAATTCGGCGCCGTAGGTGACCTCGCCTTTGCTCTCGGCCAGCACCTTGCCCATCTCCAGCGTCATCAGCGTGGCGATCTCATCAGCTCGCTCGGTGATCGCCTCGAACACCGAGCGCAGGATCTCACCGCGGGTCCGAGCCGGCGTCGCCGCCCATTCGGACTGGACCGCGCACGCCGCGTCCAGCGCGGCGGCAGCGTCGTCGGCGGTGCCGTCGGCGACGGCGGTCAGCACCTCGTCGTTGCTGGGGTCCAGAACGTTGAACGTCGATGCGCCTTCGCGCTCCTGGCCGCCGATCCAGAGGCCGGTGGGAACTGACTTCAACAGCGTCGCGGTGTCCATACCCACGTCATACACCTTCGTTCACCGGACCGCACTAGGGTTCTGTACATGGGTTCTGACATCACCGCCACACCCGCATGGCAGGCGCTGGCCCGTCATCACGACGACATCGGCACCGTGCACCTGCGCGACCTGTTCGCCCAGGATCCCGCACGGGGCTCCGAGATGACGCTGACGGTCGGTGATCTCTACATCGACTACAGCAAGCACCGCCTGACCCGGGAAACTCTGGGTCTGCTGGTGGATCTGGCGCACGCGGCCGAGCTGCCCGCCCGCCGCGACGCGATGTTCGCCGGGGTGCACATCAACACCTCTGAGGACCGGGCGGTGCTGCACACCGCGCTGCGGTTGCCCCGCGACGCGTCGCTGGCGGTAGACGGTCAGGACGTCGTCACCGACGTGCACCAGGTCCTCGATCGGATGGGCGACTTCACCGACCGCTTGCGCAACGGGCAATGGCGAGGCGCCACCGGCGAGCGCATCACGACGGTGGTCAACATCGGTATCGGCGGTTCGGATCTGGGTCCGGTGATGGTGTACCAGGCGTTGCGTCACTACGCCGACGCCGGCATCTCGGCACGCTTCGTGTCCAACGTCGACCCCGCCGACCTGGTGGCCACACTCGACGGACTCGACCCGGCCAGCACGCTTTTCGTGATCGCGTCAAAGACGTTCTCGACCCTGGAGACGCTGACCAATGCCACGGCGGCACGGCGCTGGCTCACCGATGCACTCGGAGACGACGCGGTGTCTGCGCATTTCGTCGCGGTATCGACCAATGCCGAGCTCGTCGCCGAGTTCGGCATCGACACCGACAACATGTTCGGTTTCTGGGACTGGGTCGGCGGTCGCTATTCGGTCGACTCGGCGATCGGGCTGTCGGTGATGGCGGTGATCGGCAGGGAGCGCTTCGCGGAATTCCTGGAAGGCTTCCACATCGTCGACGAACATTTCCGTTCGGCACCACTGGAGGTCAATGCACCGGTGCTGCTGGGCCTGATCGGGCTCTGGTACAACAACTTCTTCGGCGCGGAAACCCGTGCGGTACTCCCCTATTCGAACGACCTAGCGCGTTTCGCGGCGTATCTCCAGCAGCTGACCATGGAGTCCAACGGCAAATCAGTGCGCGCCGACGGCTCAGCGGTGACGTCGCAGACCGGCGAAATCTTCTGGGGCGAGCCGGGAACCAATGGCCAGCACGCGTTCTATCAGTTGCTTCACCAGGGCACTCGGCTGGTGCCGGCTGACTTCATCGGGTTCAGCGAGCCGACCGACGATCTGCCGACCGCCGACGGCACCGGAAGCATGCACGACCTGTTGATGAGCAACTTCTTCGCCCAAACTCAGGTGCTCGCCTTCGGCAAGACCGCCGCGGAGATAGCGGCCGAGGGCACCGCGGCAGATGTGGTGGCCCACAAGGTGATGCCCGGCAACCGGCCCAGCACGTCGATTCTGGGGAGCCGGCTGACCCCCTCGGTGGTCGGTCAACTGATCGCGCTCTACGAGCATCAGGTGTTCGTCGAAGGCATCATCTGGGGGATCGACTCCTTCGACCAGTGGGGCGTGGAGTTGGGCAAGACCCAGGCAAAGGCACTGCTGCCCGTCCTCATCGACGCGGGATCCCCTGCAGAGCAGACGGATTCGTCGACCGATGCGCTGGTGCGTCACTACCGCGTCCAGCGCGGACGGTCGGGCTGAGCTCAGCGCGCGGCGCGCGCAGGTCGGACTCAGCGCGCGGCGCGCGCCTGGACGAACGAGCGCACCCCGGCGACCAATAACACCAGCAGCAACACGAACATGATGGTGCTGGTGATGACGGCAGCGGGTCGTTCGGCAGTACCCGCGAACACGTCGCCGAGCCCGAACACGTTGCGCAGCGCCCCGAGTGCGGCCAGCAGCGCGATGGCCAGTGCGGCGTGCATGGCGTGCTTGCGCGCTCCCTCGGAACGCCGTCCGATCAGGGCGGTGACGAGCAGCAGGATGCCGACGAATGCCGGGATCAGCGCGGTCATGCTGGCCGCTCCGCTGGCGATGTACGCGATCACCCCTGTGGCGACGAGCAGTCCTCCGGTCCAGGTGGTCAGGGCGAGCATCAGAGTCCTTTCGACGGCGGCTGTTGCCCAACAGTACCGACCGCGTCGCCGGTGATTTCGGCGCGGTTGTGGTCGCTGACCGACCGAAACCGCGCCGAAATCGCTCACGCGTCGGGGTCGGGCCGAGTCCATCCCAGGATCATCGCGGGCAGACAGCCACCGATGAGCATCACGGTCAGTGCCATCAGCCCACCGGCGTAGGCGATGTCACCGTTGGCGAAGTCGGTGGCGACCGATCCGATGATCAGATAGAAGATCGGCACCAGCATCAGGTTCTGCGTCACGGTCAGCCCGATCGACCTGGCGTTGTTGCGTTGCGTCAGTTCGAACTCGTCGAGAGTGGCATGCGGTGCGTCGCCCTGGCGCCCGGAGACGATCTGGAGCATCAGCCACAGCGGGAAGAAGACCAAGGTGGCGGGCAGCCATGCGATGGCCGCGCCACGGAAGCCCAACGCGCACAACACGCTGACCACCGCCATCACCGCGAAGCTCAGTGCGAGACCGGACACCAGAATCCGACGGCGACGCTGAGTGCGCCACGACGGCAGCCAATTGGCATATGCCTGTTCATGTTTGAGAAACCGCCTGGCGCGATAGTCCTGGTAGCGATCGAGGACGTTGGTCGAGTTCGACATGAACATGCTCCTCAGGTTGGGACGTTCTTCCGGTAGAGCTCGGCCGACAACGGGGTGAAGGGCTCACGCGAGAACACGGCTTCGACCGGCAGGTCGAACACCTCGCAGATCCGAAACGCCAGATCGAGGCTGGGGTAGTGATCGCCACGTTCGAGGGCGCCGACGGTCTGCGGGTTGACGTCGATGAGCTCGGCGAGCTGCGCGCGGGACATCTTCCGCTCGGCACGCAGGACACCGATGCGGTTGTGGATGGGCCGCGTCTCCCCTCGCCGGACTGGACTCACCTCACCAAGTGTTGGGAAAACCCAATGGTTTGTCAAGTCAACCGATGGTTACGCCTGCTCTATGCGCGGTCGGGACTCCGCGCTACGCGGCAGCGGGTCCGGCGCTTCACGCGAAGCGGTGGGTGAACCGCGGGGGCAGCACCTTCATCAGCTCGACCAGCGGCCACCACGGCCAGCCGGGTACCACGGCCCGACCCTTTTCCTTCTCGATCGCCTCGATCATCGCGCGCACGCCGGTCTCGTTGTCGACCATCAACAGGGTCTTGTTGGCCTTGGCGGTCATCTCCGACTCGATGTAGCCGGGCTCGATCACCGTGATCGCGATCGGCCCCGACGAGTACTCGGCACGCAGCGACTGTCCCAGCGAAGTCAGTCCGGCCTTGCTCGCGCAGTAGGCAGCCTTGTGCCCAGGGACACCAACATTGCCCAGCACCGACGAGATCAACACCAGGTGCCCCGCGCCGGCCGCCTTGAAGATCTCAAGCGCGGTCTCGATCTGCACGAGCGCGGCGACGAGGTTGGTCTCGATGGTGGCCTTGTTGGCCCAGGGCTTACCACCCCCGAGCGGGTAGCCCTTACCGATGCCGGCATTGACCACGACACGGTCGATGCCGCCGAGTTCGTCGCGCAACTCGCCGAACACCTTGGGCACTTGTTCGTGATCGTTGACGTCGAGCGCCGCGATCGCGATCTTGATTCCTGGATACCGCTGGAGCAGCTCAGTCTTGAGCTCGTCGAGACGGTCGGTGCGACGCGCGCACAACGCCAGGTCACGGCCCTTGGCGGCGAATGCGCGGGCCATCCCCGCGCCGAGCCCCGAGCTCGCTCCGGTGATCAGGATCTTCTGCCGAGTCATTGCGGCAGGATAACCCAGTTAGACAAGTGGCCTGCAACCGTCGTGACCGAGAGCTATTTGAGCAGCCGCGACATCCGGCGGTCGGCGAGCACCTTGCCGCCGGTCTGACAGGTCGGGCAGTACTGGAAGGACTTGTCGGCGAAGGACACTTCGCGCACGGTGTCACCACACACCGGGCACGGCAGACCGGTACGCGCGTGCACCCGCAGTCCGGACCGCTTCTCCCCCTTCAACGTCGCCGCCTGTTGTCCCACCAACCGGGTCACCGCATCGGTGAGCACCGCGATCATCGCGTCGTGCAGATCGGCCAGCTGCGCGTCGGAGAGCTTGCCCGCCGTCGCGAACGGCGACAGCTTGGCCACGTGCAGGATCTCGTCGCTGTACGCATTTCCGATGCCCGCGATCACCTTCTGGTCGGTGATGACGGTCTTGATCCGGCCGGACTGGCCGGCCAGCGCCTCGGCCAGTCCATCATCCGTCAACGACAACGCATCCGGTCCGAGCGCGGCGATCTGCGGCACCGCCTGCGGATCGGTGACCAGCCAGACCGCCAGACGCTTCTGGGTGCCTGCTTCGGTCAGATCGAAACCCGGCGCCTGCCCAGGTGGGCCCAAGTGCACCCGCAAGGCGATCGGCCCCTTGCCCGGACGCAGCGGCGCGGCGGCGAGCTTGTCCGACCAGCGCAGCCAACCCGCCCGGGACAGGTGGGTGATCAGATACAGCTCGCCGACACGCATGCCGAGATACTTGCCCCACCGCTGGGCCGCATCGACCTGCTGGCCGTGCAGCGCCGTCGGCGGGGGATCGAACGTCTTGAGCACCGACAGCGCGGCCACGTCCACCCGCCCCACGGTCAGACCGACCGCGTGACGACGCAGATGGTCGGCGAGTGCTTCGACCTCCGGCAGCTCCGGCATATCCTCAGTGTGCCCTGACTGCCAGCGACAGCAACCAACTCACGAGGGACAACACGATCGCGGCCCAGATCGCCGTCCACCAGAAGTTGTCGATCGCCAGGCCCCAGCCGGTGGTGTGTTCGGTGATCCACGCGGTGAGCCACAGCATGAACGCGTTGATCACGATGTGGAACAGTCCCAGCGTCAGGATGTAGAGCGGGATCGACAGGATCTGCACCACCGGCTTGACGACCGCGTTGACCAGCCCGAAGATCACCGCCACCACGAAGATGACACCGACCCGCGCGAGCGTGGTGTCACCGCCGACGAACGCGATGCCCGGCACCACCAGCGTGACGAGCCACAACGCAAGACCGGTCAGCGCGGCACGCAACAGAAACGACGTCATCAGATCATGATCCACCCCAGCGGCCGAAGTGCATCGGTACCGAAGGTATGCGGTACCGCAGGTATTGACACCGCCTAGTGGAGCTCCCTAGTTTCGAAAGATGACGGCGACCAAGACGACCCGCGGCGAATTCGCCGAGCGACTCCTCAAGGGGTCGGTCAAGAAGTCCTACGAGCCGGTGGTCGACATCGACTGGGACGCCCCACTGGATCCGGACAGATTCTTTCTGCCGCCGGAGGTCGTCACGCTCTACGGCACCGCGCAGTGGAACGCCATGAGCCGACCACAGCAGATCGAACTGAGCCGCCAGGAACTGGTCAACATTCTTTCGGCCGGCATCTGGTTTGAGAACATCCTCAACCAAGCACTGCTACGCGACCTGATGCACAAGAACCCCACCGCCGCGACCACCCACTACGCGTTGACCGAACTCGGCGACGAGACCCGCCACATGGTGATGTTCGGCAAGACCATCGCCCGGGTGGGTGGAATTCCGGTGCGCCCGAGACTCTTTCACCGCATCGTGATCAACTCGCTGCCCTTTGTGTTCCGTGGCGACTTGCTGTGGGGCGCGGCTCTGGTGGGTGAGGAGATCTTCGACGCGCTGCAACGCCAAATCCTCGACGACCCCGAATTGCAGCCGATCGTCTCGCGGCTCATGCGGATTCACGTCACCGAGGAGGCGCGCCACATCCAGTTCGCCCGGGACGGCCTGCGCAGGTCCGCCCCGACCATGCCGCGCTACCGCCGCGTGCTGCTGGCCAACCTGCACGGCCTGGGCGGGCCGTTCTACCGCATGTTGTTCACCCTGCCGATCCAGTACCGGCGCGCCGGGCTCGACGGCCGGCAGATGCGCGCGGCTGCGCGCCGAAATCCGCATTTCCGAGCCAGTTGCGTCTCGTCCTTCGCGTCGCTGGCGGCCTTCTTCGAGGAGGTGGGCCTGATGGGACGAGTCGGCCGAAGCCTTTGGCGCAGAGCTGGATTCCTGTGAGCACGATCGTGATCGGCGACGGTGACGGGTTCACCGGCATCGTCCTGGCAGATGCCACCGAGCGCAACTACGACATCGAGACCGATATGTGGACGGTGCGGGCGTCCGATGGACGCACGGCGACCGCGCGCACCGTCGTGGACACCCGGTCCTCGACAGACCCGACGGTGGCCGTGCACGGCCTGCCGAACCACTTCCGCACACCCGGTCCCGACGTCGCTCGCCAGACCCGCTTCGTGGCGCGCTGCCTGGACCTGATGACCCGGTCGGGTCTCGCCCGGATAGAGGCGAAGTCGCGGGTGACCGTACGCCGGTGGCGTCCCCAACCGGTGCGGTCGCGCTTCTACCTCAGCGCGGCGGCGCCCGACGACGTTGACATCTACGACGGTCCCGTCTCGGTGACTCTGGAGGATCGCGAGATCCCGGCCCGCGCCCGCCTCCGCGGCCACGTCGCGGCCATCGACGGTCACTATCACTGGCGCGGCACCCTCACCGGTGACCTGTCGCCCGACGTTCTGCATGGCCGACGTGTCCTGACGGTGTCGATCGCCGGACGGACCGGGCAGGCGCGGGTGGTCGAGCGGACGCCGTGGGGCAGCGTGACCGTTGCCGGCGACGGTGAACCTCCGTTCGGGTCGGCAACCCGACCGGTGACGAATTCGTGAATCGTCGGGATTAAACTAGAACGTGTTCTAGTATCGCGGTCGTGCGATTCACTTATGCCGAAGCGATGACCGACCCGACGTACTACATTCCGTTGGCCCAGGCCGCCGAGGCGGCTGGCTACCACGCGATGACGATTCCCGACAGCATCGCCTATCCGTTCGAGTCGGACTCGAAGTACCCCTACACCCCCGACGGCAACCGCGAGTTCCTCGACGGCAAAGCGTTCATCGAGGCGTTCGTGTTGACCGCGGCGTTGTGCGCGGTGACCACCAGGTTGCGGTTCAACCACTTCGTGCTGAAGCTGCCGATCCGGCCGCCCGCCCTGGTGGCCAAGCAGGCCGGTTCGCTGGCTGCGCTGTTCGACAACCGGCTCGGACTCGGGGTCGGCACCAGCCCGTGGCCGGAGGACTACGAGTTGATGGACGTACCGTTCGCCAGACGGGGCAAGCGGATGGACGAGTGCATCGAGATCATCCGCGGCCTGACCTCCGGGGACTACTTCGAGTTCCACGGCGAGTTCTACGACATCCCCAAGACCAAGATGACACCGGCGCCGTCCAAACCAGTGCCGATCCTGATCGGTGGGCACGCCGACGCCGCGCTGCGCCGCGCGGCCCGCAATGACGGCTGGATGCACGGTGGCGGTGACCCTGAGGAGCTCGGCCCGCTGCTGGAGAAGCTCGACCGCTTCCGCGACGAGGCCGGGACCGCCGACAAGAAGGACTACGAAGTCCACGTGATCTCGCTCGACGCCTACACCCCCGACGGCATCAAGCGTCTGGAGGACAAAGGCGTCACGGATGTGATCGTCGGGTTCCGGATTCCCTACATCACCGGCCAGGACACCGAGCCGCTGGACGCCAAGATCCGCAATCTGGAGATGTTCGCCGAGAATGTGATCGCCAAGGTCTGACTCAGGCGTCGCAACACCGCTTGAGCGCGTTGGCGATGGCGTCGATCGGCGTGACCGCCTCGATTTCGGCGCGCAGCCGTTGCGCAGACGCCCGGTAGCGGTCGTCATGGCGGACGCGGCTGACGGCTGCGCGCACCGCCTCAGATGTCGGAGTCGACGTTTTCAGATCGATGCCGACGCCGCTGTAGGACACCCGCGCAGCCACTTCGGCCTTGTCCGAGGTCTCGCCCGCGACCACCAGCGGAACGCCGTGGCTCAGCGCGTACTGCACGCCGCCGTACCCACCGTTGGTGATCATCACGTCCACATGCGGCATCAGCGCCGAGTACGGCACCCAGTCGGTGACCCGCGCGTTGGCCGGGATGTGGTCGGGCAACTGTTGACCGGCCCGCCCGCCGGTGGTGGCGACGACGAGGACATCGTCACACGCAGCGAGCCCGCGCAGCGTGGGGGCGATCAGCTGGTCGAGGTCTGCATTGTCGAAGGTGCCCTGGGTGACCAACACGACCGTCGCGGCCGCGCGCAGTTCAGGCCACCAGGGGGGCGCCTCGAACGCTGCGTCGGCCGCGGGGAGCGCCGGACCGACGAACTCGACCGTCTCGGGAAGGTCACCGCGTGGGTACTCGAATCCCGACACCGACAGCTGCACCACCGCTTCGGCCAGCCGCGGCCAGTCGCTGACGAACACCGGCGCTGCGCTGCCCCCGGCTCGCCGTAGCGCAGCGTCGAAGGCGCGTTGACTATCGCGCATGATCACGCGGTGCGTGGCCCGGGTCATCCGGCGATAGTCGCGCCCCTTCCTGGGTTGCCACGCCAGTCCGAACGGCGGCGTGTCCCGGCTCGACAGCGTCAGCGGAGCGACCCCGCACGCCACGATCGGCGGACGGGGCGCATCGCCCGTCAGGACCGCCAAGGCGCCGGTGAACGTGACATCGGCCAAGATCGCGTCGAACGGTGCGCTGTCCAGGACTGCGCGCAGGGCGTCGGCTTCGGCGTTGAGCGGATCGACGAACACCGAGCGTAATTCAGCACGTCCCAGCCAGAACCGGCGAAGCGGCGCAGGCAGGTTGCGTAACAGCAGCGGCGCGGCGGCCGGTGGATCGATGCGGATCTCATCGGGCAGCGCGACCATGTTCAGTCCGGTGTCGCGCACCGCGTCGGCGAATTCTGCCCCGGTCAGCATGGTGACGTCGTGGCCGAGTGACCGCAGACCTGAGCCGACCACCATCAGCGGCATGAGGTGACCGCGAAGAGGGGTCGCCGCCAGCAGATAGCGCGCCAAAACTCGTCCCTTACTTCCCGGTAGGTGTCTCGGGAACCGGCCGGCTCCCCGAGCTGATCATCCTCGACATCTGTCGACTGTAGCCCTCTGCGCCGATCCATGGTTCCCGACCAGTCCGTTCTCGACCTTAAACACCTTGCCCACTAACGGTTTTGGAGGAAACTCGATACTGGGGTTGGGACTGGCCCGATACGGGTAAAGTGAAGCTCGATGACAGCCGGGCCTTATGACGTTCCTGGTGCCTTCGACGCCGGGGCCAAGTCCTATGACGTGCTGGTCAGCGCCAACCCCGGCTATCACGAGCACCTGAAGTTGTCGGCCCGCCGGATGCAACTTCCCGATCAGGGGCGCGGCCTGCGACTGCTCGACATCGGCTGCGGCACGGGCGCCTCCACCGCGGCATTGTTGGATGCGGCACCGCACGCCGAGATCGTTGCCGTCGACGGTTCGGCCGGCATGCTCGAGGAAGCCAGGTCCAAGCACTGGCCGGACGCGGTGACCTTCGTGCACAGCAGGGCGGAGAACTTGGCCGACGCCGGCGTCACCGGGCCTTTTGACGGCATCCTTGCCGCCTATCTGGTGCGCAATCTTGGCGACCCCGACGTGGTGCTGCAGACCCTGTGCCGCCTGCTGCGCCCCGGCGGGGTACTTGCTGTGCACGAGTATTCGGTGCGTGACTCCCGGGCGGCCACCGCACTCTGGAACGCCGTGTGCGCGTCGGTGATCATCCCGGCGGGGCGCATCCGGTCGGGCGACGCGGGGCTCTACCGTTACCTGCGGCGCAGTGTCAACCGCTTCGACGGGGCGCGCGAGTTCCAGGATCGATTGCGGCGCATCGGGTTCGTCGACGTCCAGGAGATGACAGTTCCGGGCTGGCAGCGCAAAATCGTGCACACGTTCCTCGGCCGGCGTCCGTCGAATTAGCCGCGATCGGCCAGTTTAGCGACGCTGGGGATTTGGGCATTCCGCAGCATGGCTTTCAAACTCACCTACTCCGATGGACAAGAATCTCAACACGGTGACGACACCGTCTGGGAAATCGATGACGGCGTCCTCAAGCTCGGGCGCAAAGACGGCCAATGGTCGGTGCTGCTCTCTCCGAGCCACTGGGCGGTGCTCGAGCTCAGCGGCGTGTCAGCGACGGACGGCGAGTCCGACTCCGACGACAACTCTGAGGATGACTCCGACGACGACTCCGGCGACAAGAAGGACGGCGACTGAGTCGTTGAGACTCAGCCGCGGTAAGCGCCGACCTTCTCGGCGATGGCGTCGAGCCGCTTGAGCGATTCGTCGAGCGGCTTGGTCGGCAGCAGCACGTTGGCTTGCCGATAGCCGAGTTCGTCCAGGGCAGCCCAGTAGTCGGGGTTGGCCGGGGTGCCGAATGTCGTCAGCGGTACGTCGCGGCCCGCACCGTCTCGGATCTGCTCGACCCGCCGAGCCAGCATGTCCGGCGGCAGCGGGTTGGAGATCCAGCCGGCGCCGTGTCGGATGATGCGCTTGACGGTGGCATCGGAATCACCGCCGATAAATATTGGCGGATGCGGTTTCTGCACCGGCTTGGGCCGTGAATAGGAGGCGTCGAAGTTCACGAAACGTCCGTGATACTCGGCGGGTTCATTCGTCCACAGCGCCCTGATCGCTTCGATGCGCTCGTCGAGCAGTGACCCACGGGTCTTCGGATCGGTGCCGTGATGGCGCAGCTCCTCGATGTTCCAACCCGCGCCGACACCGAACACGAAGCGTCCGTTGGAGATCACGTCGATACTGGCGGCCTCTTTCGCCGTGATGATCGGGTCGCGCTGAATCAGCAACGCAATACCGGTGATCAACTCGATCCGGGACGTGACCGCCGCAGCTGCGGCGAGGGTGACAAAAGGGTCCAGGGTTCGGTAGTAGATGCCGGGTAGATCGCCACCGAGGGGATAGGCAGATTCGCGGCTGGCCGGAATATGGGTGTGCTCGGCAACCGCCAGCGCCGTAAATCCACGCTCTTCCACCGCACGCGCCAGCGAAACAGTGTCGATGGCGTCGTCGTTGACGAACGTCGAAATCCCGAACTCCATCTCGCTGCCTCCTGGCTCACTCGAACTCCGAGACCCCACCACCCCGGGCGGTTCTCGCCATTCCCGCCTCTGGTGTTCTTACTCCATCGCGCGCACCCGGTCGAGTACGGCGTGACTTCCGTCCTCCCGACAAGGCCGGGCCGAGGCGCCGGCATCGCCGAACTACGCTGGGCTGGTGACCGTCACTGTCGCCGAATTGCACGTGGCCGATTCGAGCGAGGTGTGGACGCAGGCAGGGTTCACCGTCGGCTCCGACGACGTGTGCCGGGTCGGTGGCGTCCGGATCCGACTGATCGGGCGTGAACACGGCAGCGGCATCGTCGGCTGGTCGCTGACCGGCCTTCCGCAGGATGCGCCGCGCGACCTCGACGGCATCCCCACCGAAGGCTGCGGCCCCGACCCGGCCCGACCGGCGACCCACGACAACGGCGTGACCGGAATCGACCACGTCGTGCTGATGTCGCCCGACCTGGATCGGACGGTCCGCGCGCTGGCCGCCGTCGGGGTCGCGCCCCGCCGCGAACGCGACGTAGAGCTCGGAGGGCGACCGCTACGCCAGATCTTCTTTCGGCTCGGCGAGGTGATCCTCGAGGTTATCGGCTACCCCGCCCGGCCGACGGAGGGACCGTCCACATTGTGGGGAATCACCTATGTCGTCGCCGACATCGACGCGACCGCCGCATTCTTCGGTGAGCGCACCGGACCGGTGAAGAAGGCCGTGCAACCGGGGCGTCGGATCACCACGGTGCGCAATCTCGACTTCGGGATGTCGGTCCGGACCGCGATGATCTCAGCCGCCTATCCTCGGAGCTCATGAGCGTGCCCGCCGATGACCCGGTCATCATCCACACCGACGGGGGATGCCGCCCCAATCCCGGTCCCGGCGGCTGGGGTGCCGTGCTGCGCCAGCGCGAACACGTGCGCGAGATGTTCGGCGGTGAGGCGGGCACCACCAGCAACAACCGGATGGAACTGATGGCGCCGATCATGGCACTCGAAGCGCTCACCAGGCCGGTGCTGGTCCACCTGCACACCGACAGCACCTATGTGCGTAACGGCATCACCAAGTGGGTGCTCGGCTGGGAACGCAACGGCTGGCTGACCGCCGCCAAGCAGCCGGTCAAGAACGTCGACCTGTGGCAGCGGCTCCAGGTCGCCTGCGCGCGACACCGGGTCGAATGGTTCTGGGTGAAGGGTCACTCCGGGGTGGCCGACAACGAGCTTGCCGACCAACTTGCGACGCGCGGTCTGGTCGCGGCGGTCGCTGACACCGCCTGACGGCACAGGCAAGAACTACGCGCGTCATTGGAGTGCGACGCCGAGTTCCGCGGCGAACACCTTGATCATGTGTTGCACGCCGATCTCGTTGCGCCCGATGATCATGTGGTCATGCTGACCGTGCACAACAGCCTCACCGCACTGGGGCAACATGGCGAAGTCCTCGTCGACGACGGCCGCGTGGACGCTCTCGTACACCTGGTCATACATGTTTCGCATCTCGTCGGTGGTGGCGGGAACTCGCGCCATCCAGCTGTGGCGCACTGAGCACCGAGTGGGCTCCCCGGCGGGCAGGATGTCGATGACCTCCACCCCGACCGGGCTGTTGGCCAGGATCAGATTCGGATAGATCCAGTAGATGACGCCCATGTTCTGATGCGGATCCCACGACGCGGAGGCATCGTCACCGAGGTTGACGACCCAGGTGAACGGGAAACCGATGCGATGGTGCTTGCCGAACTCGTCATAGACCCCGGTGTTGGGTAGCGTGTTCTGACCGATCACGCTCTCCCCGTGGACAAACGGGAAGTGGTACCCCTCGGCGAATGCCTCCAGGGCACCTTTCCAGGACACCTGCGACTGGAATTCCTTCTCGGTGTGGTAGCCGTAGGATGCGTAGTCCATCAGTGCCAACTCCGGCCCCAGGGCGCCCAGATGGGTGTCGACGTCGATGGTCTCTCCGACGGTCAAGACCGCCCAGATGAAACCGTGTCGCTCCTGGTTCGGTAGCTCGACCAGGCCGTAGTCGGACGTGTCCATCGAGTCGAAGCCCGATTTGCCGGGGACGGTGAACAACTCGCCGGTGTTCTTATAGGTCCACGCGTGGTACGGGCAGGTGAACCTGGAAGCATTGCCCGCGCCGCAGGCCGGCTTCGCGCCGCGATGTCGGCAGTAGTTCAGGAAGACGTGACTGGCGCCGTCGCGGTCTCGGGTCACCAGGAGCGAGTCGCCGAGCACCGAACGCACGACGTAGTCGTTGACGCCTGGAATCTGGGCCGACGGAACGATCGCGAGCGGCAGCCGGCGCAGCAGCTGAGATTCCTCGACCTCGGTGATCTTCGGGTCGCGGTAGTAGTGCAGCGGTACCCGCAGTTCACGCTCCGCCATGTCGGTGGTCTTGTCGACCGCGTGGCGCAGAGCGCGTCGAGTCAATTCTTCGTCTCGATTGCTGACCGGACCGTTGACGACCGCCGTCATTGCACACCTCATCTCATTCGCAGGACTGCCCAGACCATACATCAATAGTTGATTGTATGGTCAAGAGCGAGTTCTGCGACAGCCGGCGGAATGCAACGATGACGGGATGCGCAGACACGGATGGTCGGGTGATATCCCCGTCGACGACGACGAAGCGGTGGCGCGCATTGTGGCCGCAGCACGAGCATCCATCGACGCACGAGGGTCGGTCAGCGTGTCGGAGGTCGCCTCCGAGCTCGGGATCACCCGCCAGACGGTGTATCGCTACTTCCCCACCCTCGATGCTCTACTGACCGGCACCGCGATGTCAGCAGTCGGTGGCTTTCTGGACCGACTGGCTCGGGATCTGGCGTCGATAACCGATCCGACCGAAGCAGTCGTGGAAGGGATCGCCTATACCCTCGATCAGTTACCCCACGATCGTTATCTCGGCTTGGTCATGCAGCCAGGAAAGGCCAGCGCGTTCGCCGCCGGAGTCACCTCTGAGGTGGCGATCTCATTCGGCCGCTCAATCCTCGAACGCCTCAACGTCGACTGGGCCGATGCCGGGTTCAGTGGCCAAAGCCTCGACGAGCTCGCCGAATTCATGTTGCGCCTGCTGCAATCCTTCATCCTGGATCCAGGTGGTCCCGATCGCCACAACAGCGAACTCCGAACGTTCCTGTATCGCTGGGCCGGACCGGCAGTCAAGGGCCATCGCCACTCGAAGATGCCCGAGACGAGCCCTTGATCCGCCATCGCCAGATCGCGCACGACGGCGGCGGGACTTTCACCGCAGCCCGCTTTATCACCCTTGACTTATATAAGTTGTGGCTTTATTTTTAGTGGGTGCATGCTTTCGATGTTCTGGGCGATCCGGTGCGGCGTCGCATCCTCGAATTGCTCGTGCACGGTGAGCAGTCGGCCGGTGACATCACCGCGGTCATCCGCGACGAGTTCTCGATCACCCAGCCGGCGGTATCACAGCATCTGAAAGTGCTGCGCGACAACGGCTTCACCGTGGTGCGCGCAGTAGGGCAGCGCCGCCTGTACGCCGTGGACGGCACCGCACTGCGCGACATCGACCACTGGCTGAACAGCTTCCGTCAGTTCTGGGCCCCGCGCCTGGATGCACTGTCCACCGAGATCGCCCGCGGAAAGCGGCAGCGTCGGCTCGGCCCACCGAAAACCGATGAAGGGAAACAGGACTGATGGATGTCAGCGAACATGTCAATGCGGTGCGGCGCACGGTCGGCGGCCGGGCTCTCGAGGCCGGGGAAGCCCGCGTCGTCACGCTGACGCGCTCGTATGCCACCGGCGCCACTGATCTGTGGGACGCATGCACCAACCCCGAACGTCTACCGCGCTGGTTCGCGCCCGTGCACGGCGACCTACGACTGGACGGCAAATACCAGGTGGAAGGCAATGCGTCAGGCACGGTGCTCACCTGCGACCCACCACACAGCTTCACCGCCACCTGGGAGTTCGGTGGCGGGCTGAGCTGGATCGAGTTGACGATCACCGACGAGGGACCGGAGCAGGCCAGCCTGCAACTCGATCACATCGCCCTGGTCGGCGACGAGATGTGGCCGCAGTACGGGCCCGGCGCGGTGGGCATCGGTTGGGACCTGGCGTTGCTCGGTCTGGCCATCCATCTCGAGACCGGAGAAGCTGTGCCCGCCGAGTTCAGAGAAGAGGAGTGGGTGACCACCGGCGCGGGCAGAGACTACATCCGATCTGCGGGCGAGGGCTGGTACCGGGCGCAGGTCGCCTCTGGTGAGGACACCTCGGTAGCCCGTCGGGCAGCCGACAACTCGATCGCGTTCTTCCGCGGAGACCCGCTCCCGCACAACCAGAACGCAGACTGATCAGCGAGCGACAGGACGTTGCCCAGAGCAGCGGTCAGGCGGCGTGGTCCTCGGGCGGGGCGGGTCCGCCGGGCTGGCCGGGGTTGTCGGCCGGGTGTGGTGCAGCCTCTGAGTCCGCAGGCGTACCGTGGTCAGCGGGATCGGTTGCTGCAGTGCTGTTTTCGCGACAGACTTCCGGCTCGTCGTCGGGTGGTCTGAGGAGCCGTTCGGGTCGGTGGTAGTAGTTGATGCGAGCTTGTCCGGTGTCCAGGCCGGGCGGCGGGATCCATTCGACCTCGCCGCGTTCGTTCATCCTGGTGGTCCATCCGTCGGTCCCCACGCTACGGTTGTCGGGTCCGCAGGCCAGGCCGAGCTCGTCAACATTGGTGTTGCCACCGTCGGCCCAATCGGCGGTGACATGATGCACCTGGGAGCCGTAGGCGCCGACGGTGCAGCAGGGTTTGGTGCAGCCGCCGTCCCGTCCGATCAACATGATCCGCTGCGCCGGCGACGCGATTCGCTTGGCGCGGAACAGCTCCAGCGCCGAACCGGTGGCTCGGTCGAACACAGCCAGGTAGTGATTGGCGTGGGCAGCCATCCTGATCACCTCAGCGATCGGTATCACCGTCCCTGCGCCGCTGACGCCGACACCGGCGCGGGACTCCAGATCCTGCAGGGTGGTACGAATGATCACCGACACCGGCAACCCGTTGAGCTTCCCGAGCTCACCACTCATCAGCGCGATCCGGCCGGCGGCGAGCAGTGCGTCATGCTGACGCTGACCCAAGCTACGTCCGTCGTTGTCAATCTGGGCCTGGGACGGGGTTCCTGAGGTGCAGGGGTGAGGATCGTCGGGATTACACATCCCGGGCGCAGCGAATCTGGCCAGGATCGGTTCCCACACCGCCCAGGCCTCCGGTGTCAGCGTGGCGCGCAGATCGATCATTCCGTCAGAGCGCTGTCTGCTCGCCGAGACCGAGCGTTTACGGGCGCGTTCGGTGTCATCCGGTTCCGGACCGTCCTGATCGAGCAAAAACAGCGTCCGCTCCGCGCAGTCTTTGAGTTCTCGGGGGCCGTGCTTGACTGCGGTACCGACCAACTGGATCTCGAACTGTTCCCGGGTAACGGGGTCGACGAAACCCGGCAGATTGTCGACGGCTTTGCGGATGACCGCGACGTGCTCGTCATTGATCACCCCGAGAGCCTGGGCGGACGCGGTGGCGGATAACGCGGGCGGCAACGGAGATCCGGTCAATGCCTGCCGGGGCGCCAACAGGGAGGCTTCGGTCAACCGACGATGGGCCTCGCCGGCCGAGATCCGCCACCGCACCGAGAGCACCTGTTTCCAGGACTTGGCGCCCATCTCCTTCGGTGTCGCCTCCTTCTGCAACCGGGCCAACATCCGGTTCCTGACCGAAGGCATCTGGCACCACAGGGTTTCGAGCTCATCGAGCGCACCGACGAGATCTGTACGGGTTAGTAGATCCACATCGCAGCCAGCCAATTCATCGAAGGCAGCGCGTACCGCCGCAACCGCGGCCTGCACTCCACCTGTCGACATACTTCGAACATACATTCGACCACCGACACATCCACTGACTCAAACTTCTTGGCAGGGTCGCCGGAGAATGATGGTGACACGTCCAGGAGGAGTCTCAGATGACGAGATCGCGGCGGTCGACAGTGTCGACTGAGGACGAAACCCGTTTCACGACCGCCCACCGAACGCAACCGGCTGTGGCAGACCGACTTCTCGGAGTTCGAAACCGCCAACGGGGGTATCTGGCGTATCAGCGCTGTCATCGACTATGTCAGCAAGTACTGCCTAGCCGTCACTGTCACCCCCACCTCCCGGGGCCTCGACGCCGTGCGCTGCATCCGGCAGTCCGTCGAAAAGGCGACTCGCATACTGAACCTGGCCGTTCTGCGCCTCGCACTCATCACAGCCGGAATACCTGAGCCCATTGACCAAGAAAACCCCGCGAACTTCTTGACTCAAGACACACATCCGCCCGCTAGGACTGCTGCGTGCACCTCTCGCCCGAGCCGGCGAATCTCGACTCAGCTACCCCGGAGGGTTCAGCGACTCGGCAATCCGATCGAGCAGTCGGGTCAGTTGGCGTT
This sequence comes from Mycobacterium sp. SMC-4, assembly GCF_025263265.1. Classification (NCBI taxonomy): domain Bacteria; kingdom Bacillati; phylum Actinomycetota; class Actinomycetes; order Mycobacteriales; family Mycobacteriaceae; genus Mycobacterium; species Mycobacterium sp. SMC-4. Next base: position 4,478,577 of record NZ_CP079869.1, read on the forward strand.
GTTCCTCAGCCGTGAGGCAGCTGAAGATATCCCCTGCGACGACGACGTAGTCGCCGACCCAGTTTCGCGCCTGCGCCTCCCCCTCGGGCGTGGTCGTCAGGCGTATCGCGCGGCGGTCGGTGTCGTCAACCCCGCGGGCGACCAGCCCATCGCGAACAAGTGCCTCTACCAGCGTCGACGCAGTACCCTGACTGACTCCTACTTCACGGGCCAGATCCGCGAGCCGCACCGGCTGCATCCGAGCCACTTCGGCGAGCAGTTTGGACCTCGGGGTCGAGACGCCGTGTTCGCCCAGGCGGTCGTCGAAGGCCCGGACCACCGATTTGGCCGCACGGCCGAACACATCGGCCAGGCGCCCCGCGCGCTGCGCCGATGCACCCGACGCAGCGCGTCCACCCGTCGCTTCTTTCATGTTGACGAAATACTATCAGCACCCATATAGTTTGAGATCAAATGATTTGATACGGAATGAATGGGAACGGCATGAACATCTTCGTCACGGGCGGCAGTGGATTCGTCGGACAACACCTGGTCAGGCGACTGGTCGGTGCGGGGCATGAGGTGCGCGCCCTCGCCCGCACGGACCGCGCCGCCGACCTCGTCGGCCGCGCCGGCGCGCAGCCAGTTCTCGGCGACCTGGCAGATCTGGTGGAAAGCGCTGCACCGCAATGGACGTCCGCACTGCGTGGGGTCGATGCCGTCGTGCACGGGGCCGCCTACATGGCGTTCTGGGGACCCGACGAAGTGTTCCGCCGGGCCAACCTGGAGCCCAGTGTCGCTCTCCACCAGGTCGCCGCGTCGTCGGGGGTGTCGAGGTTCGTCTTGATCAGCGCGGCCAGCGTGGCCAGCGGCACCCAACGCGCGCCAGTCGTCGACGAGCGCACCGACGAAGGTCGACCCAACATCGCCTATAGCCGCATCAAGCTCGAAACCGAGCGCACCCTGCTCAGCACGGTCACTCCGACGATGGCGACGGTGGCTCTTCGGCCTCCGTTCATCTGGGGTCGGGGCATGTCCACCCTGGACGAATTCGTCAGCACGGCGCAAGCCGGCCGGTTCAGCTGGATTGACAACGGCACCCACACGGTCGACTTCGTCCACGTCGACAACCTCGCCGAGGCCGTCCACCTTGCACTCACCCGCGGCCGTGCCGGACGCGCTTACTACGTCACCGACGGCACGCCCATGTCGACGCGCGATTTCTTCACCCCACTACTGGCCACCCAAGGCGTGGACGTGAGCGCGGCCCGCAGCGTGCCGTTCGCGTTGGCGCGCCCCCTCGGGGCGCTCCTTGACGCAGGGGCACGGCTGTTGCGCCGGCCCGAGCCACCGATGCTGACCAATTGGATCACCACATTCATGGGCCGTGACCGCAGCTACGACATCACGGCTGCGAGAATCGAACTCGGCTACCATCCATCCGTCACAGTGGCCGAGGGACTCGCAGAGATGGCGGACTCTCTCGCGCGGTGAACTACTCCCATCTGACCTCGTCAGGCGACTTGTCGTCGCGCAGCCCGCGCCAACTCGCCTGCCTCAGTCGGCCGTCGGAGGTGCTTTCGCTGTAGCGCACCTCCCCCACGAGTTCGGGACGCACGAACGTCACTCCCTTGGCGTCCTGCGCCGGAAGGCGTGCCGTGAAGGGTGATTCGTCGGTCGCCAGCGGCGCCAATGTCGCCTTCAGCGACGCCAACTCCTTGTCGGTGAAACCGGTTCCGACCCGTCCGACGAACTCCAAACCGCCAGCGCCGGGGACTCCGAGCATCAAAGCGCCGATGCCACTGGTGCGTCCGCCTTCACCTTGGCGCCAGCCACCGATCACGACTTCCTGGGTATTCCAGAGCTTGTCCTTGATCCACGACGATGACCGGCGCCCGGGCTGGTATGTGGAGTCGCGCTTCTTGGCGACCACGCCTTCCCACCGCCTCGTGCGCGCCACCTCCAGCGCTTCACGTCCGTTCCCCGGCAACTGGTCGGGCACGATCAGACCGCCACCTTCGGCCAGCGCCTCGAGCAGCCTCCGGCGGTCGGAGTATTTGGCTTTGAGCAGCGACCGACCGTCGAGGAACAGGATGTCGAAGGCCCAGAACTCCACTCGGGTCGATCGCGCGCGGTTCTGCATCTCCCGGAAACTCGGGACGCCGGACTCGTCGAGAGCGACTGCCTCGCCGTCGAGAATCACATGATGGTCAGCAAGATCGGCGGCCACCGCCTGCAGTTGCGGGTACTCACCGGTGACATCGCGTCCGCGCCGCGACCGCAGTGACAGCGTTCCGTGGTCGGCCTCCATGAGTAGCCGATAGCCGTCCCACTTACCTTCGAAAGCCCACTGGCCCTTGGTGAGCCGGTCCACCGACCCTTCGGTGGACAGCATCGGGGCCAGGTCGGCGACGGTCGGCGCCGGCTGTTCCTTCATGCGGTGGGCCAGCCAGTTCTTGCCGTCGGTCTGGATCAGCGCGTAGCGTCCCCGGATCTTCTCGCCGTGCAGGGTGACGATCACCTCCCCACCCTTGGCGGGGCCGTCGGGCGGGTTGTCGCGGAACTTCTCGGTCTCGTAGATACCGGTGTCCCAGATGTGGACCTCGCCACCGCCGTATTCGCCTTTCGGGATTTCTCCGGAGAACGTCAGATACTCCATCGGGTGGTCTTCGGTGTGCACAGCAAGGTGATTCACCGACGGTGTCTCGGGCAGATTCTTCGGTACCGCCCAGCTCACCAGCACACCGTCGCGTTCGAGCCGAAAGTCGTAGTGCAACCGCCGCGCGTGGTGTTCCTGGATGACGAACGCGTCGTTGTTGCCGGTTCTGGGTGCGTCACCGGGAATCGGTTCCGGCGTCTTGGCGGTGTCGCGCATGCTGCGGTAACGGGTCAGCCGGTCGGGCACCGGAAGTGCTGGATCGAGGTCGGCGAGCAGGTCACCGTCACGGTCGAGACGGTCCAGTACCTCGTCGAACATCAGATGGCGTAGATCGGGGTCCTCGATCTCGTCCCATGTGCGCGGCGCAGCCACAGTCGGATGTTCGCGTCCGCGAAGCGAATACGGCGCGATCGTGGTCTTGTTGCCGTTGTTCTGGCTCCAGTCCACGAACACCTTCCCCGCGCGCAGGCTCTTGGTCATGGTGGCGGTGACCTGTTTGGGCATCATCTGCTCAAGCTGCTGAGCTACCCGCTTGGCCAGCACCGACGCCCCGCGCGAGCTGATCGGCGTCTCCAATGGAACATAGAGGTGAATTCCCTTGCTGCCGCTGGTCAACGGAAAGGTGGGCAGCCCGATATCGGCGATCAGATCCCGCACCTCATGGGCGACCTGGCACAGCTGACCGAACGTGACCCCCTCCCCTGGGTCGAGATCAAAGACCACGCGGGTGGCGGGCCCCACGTCCCCGTGGGTGAACCGCCACTGCGGTACGTGCACCTCCAGGGCGGCCTGCTGGGCGATCCACGCCAACCCCTCGACGGTGTCGATCACCGGGTAGGTGGTGCTACCCGACTTGTGGACGATGGTGGCGCGCTCCAGCCAGTCCGGCGCAGACGAAGCCAACTGCTTCTCGAAGAAAGCCTCCTGCTCGACGCCGTTGGGCCACCGCTTGCGGGTCACCGCCCTGCCGGCGATGTGCGGCAGCATCCCTGCAGCGACGTTGACGTAGTAGTCGAAGACCTCGGCTTTGGTGACAGCATGGCGTCGGTCTCCGGTCGCCGGGTACAGCACCTTGTCCGGGTTGGTCAATTTCACCCGGTCATAACGGTCCACCACATCACGGTATTACCCACCACGCAGCAGGTAGCGTCGACACGGTGCGGGCACTGGTCATCGGCGAAGCGCTCATCGACATCGTCGAGCGCAGCGAACAGCCCACGCGCGAGCACGTCGGTGGCAGTCCGCTCAATGTGGCCGTCGGTTTGGCCCGGCTCGGCCGCGATGTCGACTTCCTGACCCACATCGGCGCCGACGAACGCGGTCGGCGAATCACCGAGTATGTCGAATCCTCGGGAGCCCAACTGGTTTCGGGAAGCGTTACGGCCCCCCGGACCGCCACGGCACGTGCAGTGCTGGATGCCGCCGGTTCGGCCACCTACACCTTCGACATCGAGTGGCAATTGAGCGGCATTCCCGAGGTCGCGCCGCCACTGGTGGTGCACACCGGCTCGATCGCCGCGGTCCTCGAACCGGGATGCCTGGCCGCCAAGGCGCTGGTCGACACCTACCGCGTCTCGGCCACCGTCACGTTCGACCCGAACATCCGCGCCGCTCTGATCACCGATGCCGACGCGGCTCGGTCCCGGATCGACCGGCTGCTGGAGCAGGCTGACGTCATCAAAGTCAGCAGTGAAGACCTGCACTGGTTGAGTCCGACGCGCACGCCCGAACAGGTGGGGCAGACCTGGCTGGCACTGGGCGCCTCGATCGTCGTGGTCACGTTCGGTGCGCACGGTTCGGTAGCGATGTGTGCCGGCGGGTCGGTCCGGGTACCTGCCGGAAATGTCGACGTCGTGGACACCGTGGGCGCCGGTGATGCCTTCATGACCGGGCTGATCGACGCGTTGTGGTCGATGGATCTGCTCGGCGCCGCCCGACGCCCGCAGCTCGCCGCGATCGGGACCGACGCGCTGACCACCGCGGTGCGCAGCGCGACGGTGGCGTCCGCGCTGACGGTGCAGCATCCCGGCGCCGATCTGCCCGACCGTGTCAGCCTGGATGCGGCCATCGGATCGGACATACTGGGCTGATGCGGTCCATCTGGAAGGGCTCCATCGCTTTCGGGCTGGTCAACGTACCGGTCAAGGTCTACAGCGCCACCGAGGACCACGACATCAAGTTCCACCAGGTCCACGAGAAGGACAACGGCCGAATCCGTTACAAGCGGGTCTGCGAGGTGTGCGGCGAAGTCGTCGAGTACCGCGACATCGCCAAGGCCTACGAGTCCGACGACGGGCAAACGGTGATCATCACTGACGACGACATCTCCACGTTGCCCGAGGAACGCAGCCGCGAGATCGAGGTGTTGGAGTTCGTGCCTGCCGCCGACCTCGACCCGATGATGTACGACCGGTCCTATTTCCTTGAGCCCGAGGGTAAGTCGTCGAAGTCCTATGTTCTGCTCGCCAAGACCCTGATGGAGACCGACCGGGTTGCGATCGTCAACTTCGCGCTGCGCAACAAGACCCGGTTGGCAGCGCTGCGGGTCAAGGACTTCAGCAAGAGAGACGTGATGGTGATCCACACGCTGCTGTGGCCCGACGAGATCCGCGACCCCGATTTCCCGGTGCTCGACAAGGAAGTCGATATCAAACCCGCCGAGTTGAAGATGGCCAGCCAAGTGGTCGATTCGATGACCGACGACTTCAACCCGGACCGGTACCACGACGACTACCAGGAACACCTGCGCGAACTCATCACGGCCAAACTCGAGGGCGGCGAGGCGTTCACGAGCGAAGAGCAACCGCAGGAACTCGACGAGACCGAGGACGTCTCCGATCTGCTGGCCAAGCTGGAGGCCAGCGTGAAGGCTCGCAAAGCGCAGAGCTCGTCGGACAAGTCCGGCGAGTCGGACTCCGATTCCAAGCCCGCCAAGAAGACCCCGGCAAAGAAATCGGCGGCCAAGAAGGCGCCCGCGAAGAAGGCGGCGAAGAAAGCGCCTGCGAAGAAGGCCGCCGCCAAGAAGAGTTGAACCGGCGGCCCCGCCACCCCGATTAGAACGTGTTCCAGAAAGTGGCCACATCGGGCTGACTCCCTTGCTAGCGTGGCGCGCTGTGAGCATAGGGAGGCAGACGTGATCCTGGACCGGTTCCGACTCGACGATCAGGTGGCGGTGGTGACCGGCGCAGGCCGCGGCCTCGGTGCCGCGATGGCTGTCGCGTTTGCCGAAGCGGGTGCTGACGTGCTGATATCGGCCCGCACGCAGTCTCAGCTCGACGATGTCGCCGAGCAGATCCGCGCGGCCGGGCGGCGCGCGCACGTGGTCGCCGCCGATCTGGCCCACGCCGAGGACACCGCCGCGTTGGCCGCGGCGGCGGTCGAGGCGTTCGGCAGACTAGACATCGTCGTCAACAACGTCGGCGGCACCATGCCCAATGCTCTGCTGAACACCTCGGTCAAGGACCTGCGCGACGCGTTCGCCTTCAACGTGGCGACCGCGCACGCTCTGACAGTCGCCGCGGTACCGCTGATGCTCGAGCACGCCGGTGGCGGCAGCATCATCAACGTCACCTCGACGATGGGACGCCTGGCCGGCCGCGGGTTCGCCGCCTACGGGACCGCCAAGGCCGCACTGGCTCACTACACACGGTTGTCGGCGCTCGACCTGGCGCCTCGCATCCGGGTCAACGCCATCGCCCCCGGCTCGATCCTCACCTCGGCGTTGGACATCGTGGCCAGCAACGACGATCTGCGCACGCCGATGGAGCAGGCCACGCCGTTGCGCCGACTCGGCGATCCGGCCGACATCGCCGCCGCAGCGGTGTACCTGGCCTCACCTGCGGGCGGTTACCTCACCGGCAAGACCCTCGAGGTCGACGGTGGCCTGACATTCCCCAACCTCGATCTGCCCATCCCCGACCTGTAAGGACACCCACGCATGGCAATCAAAGTCGCCGCCGTCGGCACCGGAAACGTCGGCCGGCATGCGCTCAGGCAGCTGATCAACGACCCCCGCTTCGAACTGACCGCGGTGTGGGTGTCCTCGCAGGCCAAAGTCGGCAAGGACGCCGGAGAGCTTGCCGGGCTCGACGTTTCGACTGGTGTCGCAGCGACATCCGACCTCGACGAGGTGCTGGCCAGCGGCCCGGACTGCGTCGTGTACACGGCCATGGCCGACAACCGCCTGCCCGAGGCGCTGGAGGACTACCGGCGGATTCTGGCCGCCGGCGTCAACGTCGTCGGTAGCAGCGCGGTCTTCCTGCAGCATCCGTGGAAGGTGCTGCCCGAGGAGATGGTGAGCCCGATCGAGCAGGCCGCCGACGCGGGATCGTCGACCATTTTCGTCAACGGCATCGATCCTGGATTCGCCAACGATCTGCTACCGATGGCGCTGGCCGGTACCTGTCAGAGCATCCAGCAGATCCGGTGCATGGAGATCATCAACTACGACACCTACGACAGCGCTACGGTGATGTTCGACGTGATGGGCTTCGGGGGCAGCCTCGACGACACCCCGATGTTGCTGCAGCCCGGCGTGCTCAGCTTGGCCTGGGGCTCGGTGGTCCGCCAGCTTGCCGCCGGGCTGGATATCGAACTCGACGAGGTCACCGAGGTCCACGAGCGGGTGCCGGCCCCTGAGGACTTCGACATCGCCTCCGGGCACATCGCCGAAGGCACCACCGCGGCAATGCGATTCGAGGTGCGTGGCATCAAGGACGGTCAGGTGGCCGTGGTCCTGGAACACGTCACCCGGCTGCGCGACGACCTGTGCCCGGACTGGCCGCAACCTGCCCAGCACGGCGGCTCGTATCGCATCGAGATCACCGGCGAACCGTCCTATGCGCTGGACCTTTGCCTGAGTAGCCCCAACGGCGACCACAACCATGCGGGTCTGGTCGCGACCGCGGCGCGGGTGGTCAACGCCATACCCGCGGTGGTCGAAGCGGCACCGGGAATCATCACTGCGCGGAAGTTGCCTGCCATAACCGGCAAAGGCTTGTACGCTGACGCGTGAAACTCCCTGGAAGGAATCCTTTGATGAAGGCTCGCCTGAGTTCAGTTGCCGCTCTCCTCGTCGCCGGCGGCGCATCCCTGGCCATCGCCGCGGCACCCGCTGCGCTCGCCCAACCCAACTGCGTCGAGACCGAGCAGGGCGGCGGATACGCCGGTGGCGCGACCACAGTCTGTGAGTCGCCCGGCAACGTCCAGATCGATTCGCGTCCGGGCGTGTATGCCCCCGGACCCATGGGTGGAATGTTCCCGTGGGACTACGGCATGTTCATCCTCTGACGTCATGCGTACCCTGGTGGGTCTCGCGCTGGCCGGTGGCGCAGCCGTCGCACTCGCGACGGCTCCCACCTCGGCGGCTGCTCCCGACTGCACCGATGTCGGGCCCTCGATCACGTTCTGCCAGACCAACGGCAGCACCCAGCTGTCGTCCAAACCCCCACCGATGAGCTACAACGGGTGGAGTGGCGTCGGAGTGTGGCCGCTGGTCGGTCCCTTCGGCATCGGTTCCTGGTGACGTCTTTCCGGCTGACGTTGAACTGACACCCGAGCCGCACCGTCGTCAGGCTGAATGACCGTCCGTCACAAGTATTTCGCGTACGGGTCGAACCTGTGCGTGCAGCAGATGGCGCAGCGCTGCCCGGACGCCACCGATCCAGTACCCGCGACGTTGCGCGACCACGACTGGTTGATCAATGAGCGCGGTGTGGCCACGGTGGAGCCATTCGCCGGCAGCGTGGTCCACGGTGTCGTGTGGCAGGTCTCCGAGCGCGATCTGGCCACCCTCGACAGTGCCGAGGGTGTCCCGGTGCGTTACCGACGCGACCGGATGACGGTCCGCACCGCTGCCGGTACGGCCGCGGCGTGGGTCTACATCGACCACCGGGTCGAACCCGGTCCGCCTCGGCCCGGCTATCTGGACCGGATTCTGGACGGGGCGCGCCACCATCGGCTGCCCGGCGGCTGGATCGAGTTCCTCCAGCGGTGGGATCCCCGGCACTGGCCTCAGCGTCCCGAGCACGTCGACACGGTGGCCCCGCAGACACTCCGCGAGCTCCTCGCCGATCCCACTGTGTCCGAGGAGTCGGCGCTGCGGTCCCGGTTCGGGTTTCTGGCCATCCATGGCGGCGGCCTCGAGCAGATGACCGACGTCATCGCCGAACGGGCCGCAGACGCGGCGAACGCTTCGCTCTACGTGGTGCGTCATCCCGACCACTACCCGCACCACCTGCCGTCGGCGCGCTACGACCCTGGCCATTCGGCCCAGCTCGCCGAGTTCCTCGATCACGTCGACGTGGTGGTCTCGCTGCACGGATACGGCCGGCTGGGGCGCAGTACCCAGATCCTGGCGGGCGGACGTCGTCGCGATCTGGCAGACCACGTCGCCGAGCACGTGGCGATCCCGGGCTACCGCGTCGTCACCGACTTGGCCGCGATTCCCCGCGAACTGCGCGGCCTGCACCCGGACAACCCCGTCAATCGGGTCCGGGGCGGAGGCACCCAGCTCGAACTGTCCGCCCGGGTACGCGGAACCAGTCCGAGAAGCGGACTGCCCGGTGACGACGGCCTCGCGCCGGCCACCTCGGCGCTGGTGCAGGGTCTGGTGCGCGCCGCACGCTCGTGGGAACTGCCGCCGAGTTAGCGCGTCGGGCACCGGAGAAATCCGCGCCTTGGTCCGCTCCGAATAGAAGGTGTGAGACCCGACAGCCCAGGCGGGCACCGGATGAGAGCGGCCCTTTACCGCACCCGCATCACTCATCTGCGGCGCGCGCCCGTCCACCACTACTTCGAGCATCGCAGCTACAGCTGGTTCGTCGATCTCGATGCGCTGCCGCGTGTGCCCCGGTGGCTGCGCCCCTTCGCGACGTTCCGCGCCGGCGACCACCTGTGGGCGGCGCCGGATGACACCCTGCGCGGCCGGGTCGATGCCTATCTGGCCGGCCGGGGCATCGACCTGCGCGGCGGTACCGTCACCGCACTGATGCACGCCCGGGTACTCGGTCATGTCTACAACCCACTCACGTTGTACTGGTGTCACGATGCCGCTGGAACACTGCGTTGCGTCATCGCCGAGGTCCACAACACGAGCGGTGACCGGCACGCCTATGTGCTGCCGCCCTCCGAAGACCACGCCGTTGTGGTGGACAAGAAGTTTCGTGCCTCCCCGTTCGCCGGGGTCGACGGGCACTATCTGGTGCGGGCCCCGCAGCCCGGTGAGACGCTCGACGTGACCATTTCGCTGCACCGTGAGCATCAACCGGCCTTGGTGGCGACGATGCGCGGCTCGCGCCGTCCCGCCGGGATCCGACAGATCCTCGGGCTTCAGGTGACCGCGCCGATGGCCCCGCTGATGAACGTGCTGGGCATGCGGGTCCAAGCCGCCCTGCTGTGGTTGCGCAGGGTCCCGCTGGTGCCCGATCGAGTGCGCGACGAGCAGGTCGCGGTCGGGTCGCCGACGTCGCGGCGACGCATCGACGCGCGCCGAGAATGCCCGGTCAGCCCGATCTTGGCCAGGGAACGCCGGGAGCCAAGCTCACCATGACCGCATCGCTCCTGGTGAAGGACGCTAGGCTACGGCTCGTGACCGCCGAACTCGACGCACTGCTGCGCCAGGTGGCCCACCGCGACGCCGAGGCTTTTGCCGCCTTCTACGACCAGACCCGGTCCCGGGTCTATGGCCTGGTCACCCGCGTGCTGCGGGACCCGGGTTACAGCGAGGAGACGACGCAGGACGTCTATCTGCAGGTGTGGCGCAACGCGGCGAACTACGACCCACAGGCCGGGTCACCGTTGGCCTGGTTGCTGACCCTGGCCCACCGTCGGGCCGTGGATCGGGTGCGCTCCGAGCAGGCCGCCACCACGCGGGAGTCACGGTACGGCGCCGCCACCGTCGATACACCCACCGACCATGTCGCCGACGAGGTGATCCTCGACGACGAGCGCCGCCGGGTGGCCGACTGTCTGGGCTCGCTGACCGACACCCAACGGGAATGCATCGAGCTGGCCTATTACGGCGGTCTGACGTATTCGCAGGTCTCGGAAAGACTCTCGGCCAACCTGGCTACCGTCAAGTCGCGGATGCGTGACGCCATCCGCGGACTCCGCAGATGTTTGGGGGTGGCATGACCAGCCCGCACAGCGAGTTCTTGTCGCTCGCCACGCCCTATGCGCTGCACGCTCTCAGCGCCGCCGAGATGGCTCGCGTCGACCGGGAATTGCGCGACGCCGACCCCGAGGTCGCCGACGCGTTCCTGACCGAGGTGCGCGCGGTGCACGAGACGATGGCCGTGTTGGCCAGCGCCACTGCGGTCGAGCCGCCCGCGCAGCTGCGCGAAGCGGTGCTGAGTCAGATCGTCGACGACCCGGTCCGGGTGCTGCCCACCCAGCAGCGCTCGCGCCGCCGCGCCGCCGCAGTGCTGGGTGCCGCGGCCGCGGTGGTGATCGGGCTCGGCGCGCTCGGAGTCGGGTATGCCTTGCGGCCGACCGCACCGGGGCCTTCGACAGCCGAGCAGGTCTTCGCGGCGCCGGACGTGCGCACCGTGTCCGGGGAGATTCCGGGGGGCGGCACCGCCACGGTGGTGTTCTCCCGTGAACGTGACTCCGGCGTTCTCGTGATGAACAATGTGCCGCCGCCGCAACCCGGGACGGTGTACCAGATGTGGCTGGTCGATTCCGACGGTTCGCATTCGGCCGGCACCATGGACGCCGAGGCCGTCGCGCCGTCGACCACCGCGGAACTACCGGATCTCGGCGCGTCTCGCGCGCTGGCGTTCACGATCGAACCGGCCGGCGGATCCACTCAGCCGACCAGCCCGGCATTCGCCGAGTTGCCGCTCACCTGAGGACTTCCAGGGTCGCGACAGCCATCTCCGACAGCACCTCGTCGACGTCGTTGCGGCGTGCAAAGGCGCGGCGCTGCCGGGTGGCACCGTTGCCTCGGGCCGCGACCTCGGCGAGACCGGCGGTGACGAAGTCGTAGTCACCGACCATCTCCAACGCCGGGCGCACCCGTGCGACCAACCGGTCGAGCACGGTCGTCATCGGCACCGCCGCGTGGTCCTGCCAATCGACACCGTCGCCGTCGATGCCGTCGCGGGCAGCCTTCCAGTAGGCCGCCTTGAGCGCGTACGGCGCCACCGGCTGCATCGGCGTGCCGCGACGCTCGTCCTCAAGGGCAGTCAGCACGCATCCGCGCACCAGTGCGGCCAACAGCACGGTCTCTTCTACGGTCGCAGGAACGTCGGCGACTCTGATCTCGACGGTCGGGAAGTCCGCCGACGGTCGCACATCCCAATAGACCATTCCGTCGTCACGCATCGCCCCCGTCCTGACCAGCAGCTCTACCGCGGCGTCGTACTCGTCGGCGGAGTCGAAGTGCGGTGGCGGACCGGCGCTGGGCCAGCGTGCCCAGAGCACGCTGCGCCAGCTGGCGTGGCCGGTGTCGGAGTTGCGGTAGATCGCCGAATTCGCCGTCAACGCCAGCATCGCCGGCAACCACGGGCGGAGCCGATTGCTGACCTGGATCGCCGCCTCACGGTCGGGAACCTCGACATGCACATGGCACCCACAGATCCCCTGCTCGTGGGCGATCATGCCGAAACGCTCACCGATGTCCCGGTAGCGCGGGGTGTCGGTGACCGGAAACGCACGGGGCAAGGTCGGCGGCAGCGCCACGGCCAACAGCTGAGCTCCGGCGCGCTGCGCGGCGGCCGCCGCCACCCGGCGTAGCCGAAGCAAGTCGCTGCGCAGGTCGGTGGTGGTGTCCACCACCGCGCTGGCGGTCTCGACCTGGCAGCTGGTCAGTTCCAGCTGGAGGTCGACGCCGTCCTTGGCCGCATGTTCGGCGACGGACCGGTTGTAGGGCACCGGGGCCCCGGAGGCTGGGTCGACGAGAAGGAACTCTTCCTCGACCCCGAATGTGGGTGTGCTGGCCATAGCCGAAAATATTGATCCGGCCCGTCGGATAGTTCGACGACGGGCCGGATCGGTGCGATGAAAGTCGATTGCTTTTATGCCCCTGCCGATTCCCATTCAAACCTGGTCCTAGGATCACGATGTGGCAACGAAATTCCGGTTCGGGGTCGGCGTCACCCGGGTCGGTTCCCGGGCCCAACTCCAGGACGCCGCCCGGCGAGCCGAGGACCTCGGCTTCGACGTCCTGCATGTCCCCGATCATCTGGGCGGCCCGGCCCCGTTCCCGGTGATGACCGCGGTCGCGATGACCACCTCCACACTTCGGGTGGGCACCTTCGTCATCAACTCGGCGTTCTACCGGCCCGCACTGCTGGCTCGTGACGTCTCCGCGCTGCACGACCTGAGCGGCGGCCGCTTCGAACTCGGGCTGGGCACCGGTTATGTCAAAGAAGAGTTCGACGCCGCAGGGATCGCGTTCCCCAGTGCCGGAGAGCGCGTCGATCACCTTGAGCTCACCACGCAGTACATCAGCGCACGCCTACCCGACGTCCCGATCATGATCGCCGGCAACGGAAACCGCGTGTTGCGAATCGCGGCGCGGTCGGCCGACATCATCGGGCTGACGGGCGGTGACCGGGCCGCGACAGTCGGGCAGGATCCGCTGGCCGAGCGGATTGCCCACGTCCGCGACGCCGCCGGTGAGCGTTTCGACCGCCTCGAGCTCAATCTGGCGATCACCGCGATGCCGGTCGATGACTCCGGTCGGCCCGATCTGACGATTCCCCGGATCTCGTTGCCCGGCCTCTCCGATGAGGAGCTGCTGCGCCATCCGGGAGTGTTGTCGGGCTCCGCCGATGAGATCGCCGAACGCATCCGCGGGTACCGCGACGTCTACGGCATCAGCTATCTGATCGTGCAGATGCGCCACGCCGAGGCGTTCGCGAAGGTGATCGAGCTGCTCGGGTAGCGAATCACAGCCACAGGTACAGCGCCGAGAGCACGGCCCACAGCGCGACGCAGTAGCCCTCGAACGCGGCGCGCAGCGGGAGCGGCGCGTGCCGTAACTCCATGAAGTCCAAGCCCACCAGCCGGACCTTGATCGCGGCGATCGCCAGCACGATCACCACCGCGGCAGACCCGGCTCCGTGGTCGGCGCCGACGGCCCAGGACACCACGGTGGCGGCCACCAGCAGCACCCAGGTGGACAGGGCGCGGGGTCCGATGAGGCGGAGGGCGGTCATCTCAGCTCACCAGATAGAGCAATGCGAACAGCACGATCCACAGCAGGTCCACCAGGTGCCAGAAGCACGCGGCGCTCTCCACCAGCGCGGTGCGCGTCGGGCTGAGTTCGGAGCGGCGGGCCTGGCTGGCCATGAACGCCAGTGCGCCCAACCCCAGGCACACGTGGAAGAGGTGCAGGCCGGTCAGGATGAAGTAGTAGAGGTAGAAGTCGTTTTCGCCGGGTCCGTGTCCGGCACCTGCCAGTGAGGCGTACTCGAAGACCTTGAGGGCGACGAAGGCCGCCCCGCAGGCTATCGCGGCCAGCGCCGCCCGGCCGGCCAGAACCGGGAGTGCCGCGCGCTGCGCGGCGATGCTCAGCACGACGAACAGCGAGCTGGTGAGCAACACCAGGGTGTTGGTCACGCCGACGCCGAGGTGCAAGGTGGTGCGGGCCGCTTCGAACACCTCCGGCGCCGTCGCGCGCTGTACCAGGAAGGTCACGAAGAAGGCACCGAAGACGAGCATGTCCCCGAACAGGAACACCCAGGTGCCGGCTTCGCCGGGGACCCGTCGCGCGGCGCTCGGCAGCCTGGTGACCGTAGCGGTCATACCCGTTGTGCCTGTTCGGCGTTGATCGACTTCAAGAGCACCGCCGTCGTCGAGAACAGCCAGATCACCAGCACCAGGCCAGGGATGTAGAAGGCGAAGACCCCGTTCCAGGCCAGCGGCCCGTCGTTGAATACGACCACCACGCAGCCGGGCAGCGACAGGGTGGCCACCCACAGGTTGAGATAGCCGTACCAGCGCGGAAATGTCGGCGGCTCGGCGGTGTCGACGAACGCGGCGATCGCGAGGGTGATGTTCTGAACGATGATCGTGCCGACGATGCCGATGAACCACAGCCAGAAGACGTCGTTGAGCGCCTGGGTCAGTTCAGCGGAGCGTTGCTCGGGGCGATAGGCCGCCACTCCGAGGAAGAACTGCGGAAAGATCAGCGCAGGCACGAACACCGTCGCAGCCATCAGCTGGGTCGTGGCCAGCATTCCCCAGCCACCCTCGACGCGGCGGATACGCACGATGATGGCAGCCAGGAACGGTAGCGCCAGAGCGGCGCTGAGCAGTGCGCCCGAGACGCCGAAACGAATCCACAGCTTGTGGTCGACGAAGAAGGTGGCGATCTCGTCGGCCGACGACACCGGTGACAGCGGTGGAAACAGCTGGGCAATACCGGAAAAGCTCGCGCCGTAGAGCAGGATCATGATGCTGCCGCACCAGGCGCCGATACGTTGCAGGGTCAGCTCCACCTTGGGCACGGTACCGGCCCCACCCCGAAGTTTTGACATTTTTGCCATAACTTGTGCGGGCTCCCGCTGCTGTCACTGCGGTGTCGACCGCGGTGATCGGCTCAGCGTGATGGCGCTCTGGTAAGTGATGCGCACGGCTCCGGTGGCCGGCTCCCGGTCGATGACGGCGTCGACTTCGTAGACGTTTCGCAGCAGATCCTGGCTGAACACCTCGGCGGGTGCCCCTGCTGCGGCCACCGTCCCGCTGTCGAGCACGACGACGTGGTCACAGTAGCGAGCGGCCAGGTTGAGGTCATGCAGGGCGATGACGCACGTCGCGTTCAGCGAGCGCAGCAGCTCGAGCAGTTCCAGTTGGTGTCGGATGTCGAGGTGGTTGGTCGGTTCGTCGAGCAGGATCTCGCGCGGCTGCTGCGCCAGCGCACGGGCCAGTTGAGCGCGCTGCTTCTCACCGCCGGACAGGCTGTGCCAGTTGCGGTGTTGCTTGTCGGCGATGTCGACCTGCTCCAGCGCGGCGTCGATGATCTGATGGTCGGCTTCGGTGAGCGGGTCGAAGCGGCCCCGGAACGGAGTGCGGCCGAGCTCGACGACCTGGCGCACCGTGAGGTCGGTGTGCGCCGAGGTGTCCTGCTCGACGACGGCGAGTCGACGGGCGATCGTCCGGCGCCGCTGCGATGCCAGGTCGACGCCGTCGTAGTGGATCTGTCCGGCCTGCGGCCGCCGCAATCCGGCCAGCAGTCGTAGCAGCGTCGTCTTGCCCGACCCGTTCGGACCGAGCAGCCCGACCAGCTGACCGTCGTGGGCGTCGAGGTCGACCCGCTCGAGCAGTCGGGCATTCTTGACCGAGAACGAGACCGCGGTGGCGCAGATGTGCCCCATCAGGACCTCACCCGCCGCAGGACGAGTGCGAACGCGACATCGATCATGGCAACGGTCTTCGGCGCGCGAGGATCAACACGAAGATCGGCACCCCGACCATTGCGGTGACCACACCGACAGGCAGTTCCTGCGGTTCGAACACCGTGCGCGCCACCGCGTCCACCCACACCAGAAAGATCGCTCCGACCAGTGCGCTGACGACGAGCAGCCGACGGTGCAAGGGACCCACGACGATTCGTGCCGCGTGTGGGATCACGAGTCCGACAAAGCCGATGGCACCCGCAGCACTGACCAGGACTGCGGTCAACAGAGCTGTGACGACCAACAGCACGATCCGGACCTGTGTGACCGAGATGCCAAGTGAGGCAGCGGTATCCCGGCCGAACACGAACGCGTCCAACGCGTCGGCCTGACTCAGGCACACCGCGAGGCTGAGCACGCAAATGGCGCCGCACAGCGCGACTTGATTCCAGCTGGCACCGCCGAGCGAGCCGAGCAGCCAGAACAGCACTCCGCGGGTCTGTTGGGCATCGGCAGAGGAAAACACCACGAAAGCGGTCACTGCCGAAAACAGTTCGGTGGCAGCAACACCGGCGAGAACGACGCGCGCCGTCCCACCGCCGACCAGCGCTGCGAGCACCAAGACGAAACCGAAAGCCGCCAGTGCGCCGGCAAACGCTCCCCCGGACAGTCCGAGAAACCCACCTACTCCGGTCACGATGACCAGCACCGCGCCGGTCGAGGCTCCCGAGGAGATGCCCAGAATGAACGGATCGGCGAGCGGGTTGCGCATCATCGACTGCAGGACCACACCGACGACGGCCAGCCCCGCGCCGCAGATCGCTGCCAACAGCGCGCCGGGCAGACGCAACTGCCACACAATCGCGTCGTCGATCAAGGACAGGTCCGAGGGTGCGTTCCACACGTGCCGAGCGATGATGCGGTATACGTCACCGACGCTGAGGTCGGCCGGACCGATGGTGATCGCTGCCGCGATCGACAGCGCCAGCCCGCCGATTCCGATGAGCGCAACCAACGGCATCGCCACCGAGCGCGGACGTCGCCGGGCCGGGCGGCGCTGCGCTCCGAGCTGCGGTGTGGTCAGAGTCGACGGCGGGGTCACTTCATGCCGAGCACAACGTAGTCATCGAGGATTTGCCACACCGTTGCCACTTCGGTGAATCCAGCTTGCACCAGCGCCGCCAGATGGAAATCCACCGCGGTCGGCGGGGAGTCGGGCCTGTCGGCGAAACGCTGCTCGCGTTGTGCGGCAAGTGCAGCTGCGCCGGGTCGGGAGCTCACGTCTTCCCACCACGCATCCCAGGTCAGCGCCCCGTTGGCATACGCACGCTGCTGGGTGGCCTCGTCATGTGCCGCGGCCAGGCGGCGCAACCTGGGCAGGCGGTGGTCGAAGCGGAAGTGGTCTCCATTCAACAGCACTCCGCCGGAAGCCAGCAGTGATGAAGCCCCGCAGTAGACGCGGACCAGTTCGTCGGGCGGTAGCCAGTGCAGGGCCGTGGTCGACACCACCGCGTCCGGCACGCGCCCGTCGAGTGCGGTGGTCACGGCCGCCGTCCAACCGTCGTCCTGCAGGTCGGCATCCAACACGGTCATTCGCCGGCCGTGGACTCCCCCGACGGCGCGCGCGGCGATGTCGAGCAACAGCGGATCGTGGTCGACGGCCAGCACGGTCGCCTCGGGTATCGCGTCGAGAATCCGAGCGCTCAACGACCCTGGTCCGCAGGCCAAGTCGACCACCAACGGTGCCCGACCGCAGGCAAGTCCGACCGTTTCGACGATGATGCGGAATCGGCCTTCACGGTCAGCAATGTAGGCGGCCTGCTGGGCATCCCATGCTGCGAGCAGCGCACTGGGGTCACTGACTGCGGTCATCGATCGACCATCCCCAGCGAGCGCAGCCCGGCCGCGACCTTCTCGACGGCATCGACGTTGCGCAGCGACGGGTCCATCTCGCTGCCGGACAACACGATCCACCGTCGTTCCCGCACCGCCGTCAGCTGACTGGCGACCGGATCTGACTCCAGGAACTCGATTTTGGCGGCGATGCTGTCCCCATCGTCGCCGCGGGTGAGGTCAGCCAGCACCAGAACGTCGGGATCGCGGTCCAGAATCGCCTCCCAGGAAATCTCCGGCCACAGTTGGCGGTTGTCGGCGAAGGCGTTGGTCGCACCAACGGCTTCGGTGATGATGCCCGGTGCCCCACAGCAGCCCGCGATGTAGGGCGCCTTCGTCGAGGAATACCACCACATCAACGAGAGGCCGTTGGCGTCCAGGCCATCCGCTGCGGTCGCCATTCTGCTGCTGAGGGAGGAGATCAGCTCTTCCCCACGCTCGGAAACACCGAAGATTGTTGCTACATCGCTGATTTCAGCGTAGAGGTCATCCGGTGTCAAAGCCCGCTCCTGCTGCGCATTCTGGCCGGTGCATTCGCTCGATGACTGATAGGTCGGCACGCCGAGGCTTTCGAAGCGATCACGCGGCGCGACACCCTCGTCGGTGAACGACCAGTCGAAGATGGCGTAGATGAAGTCCGGCTTCTCACTAAGCACCCGTTCCAACGACGGATGGTCGTTGCTCAGGACGGGCACCTTGGCATTCTCGGCGGCAAGATCGGGCAGCACGGGGTCACTCCACGACGCGGTACCGACCATCCGGTCGGCAAGCCCGAGGGTCAGCAGGAGTTCGGTTGCCGGCTGATCGATGGTGATCGCCCGTTGCGGCGGCGCGTTCACCACCACGGTGCGGCCGCAGTTCTGGACCGTGACGTGGTAATTCCCAGCCGAGGGGCCCGCGGGGGCGGCGGCCGGAGGGGCACCCGCGGTAGCGCTGCAACCGGCAAGCAGGCCGATCAGCAGAGCCGACAATCCGATATTTCGCCAACGTCCAGACACCCGACGCCTTCCGATCCGGGACCCAATCGCGAGGTCCATCCGACAGTCGAGCCCGGCAATGTGCGCCGGGCCCGAGCCAGCAGGTGTTCGGACTCGGGATCGTCCAGTCGGAGCGCCTTCCCAGACCCGTCGCCGGGTCCAGTGGCCGCTGCTCCGCCCGTCCCCCATACCGCTGCGCGTCAGCTCCGGCCTCTCACCGGATTCCCTGACCCAACCGAGGTGGGTGCAACTAGCTCGCTGGGACCATACCTCGCGCGGCGACGTGGTGGCATGGGTAGACCCCGGGCTGGACGCGCGTGACCGCCAGCGCCCGTCCGCTTTATTGAAAACCATTTTCAATAAGGTATCCGATGGCCCACCGACACTCAACCGCGTGGCCGACATCCCCTGCCACGGGACCCGAGAACCATCGCGGGCTCCGACCGACTAGATTCAAGGTGTCCCACGCCCTCGTAGCTCAGGGGATAGAGCACGGCTCTCCTAAAGCCGGTGTCGCAGGTTCGAATCCTGCCGGGGGCACTTCTCGTTTTTGCAGATCAGGACATGTTTCCGGGCGGTTGCCCTACTGCTAGACCCTCCCCTCTGGTCGGTGCTTGGTCGGTGCTTCGTTGGCATCGGATGGCGTCCTTTAGACGCTGCAGCTGCGCCACCGAGACTTCGACCGCGCGGTTAGTCGTCGTCGCCATTAACATTTCCGGGTGCAGGGAACCGCATGGATGCTAATGGGCTTGATAGCTCTAGTTATCTTGTTCATGACTCGGGACGCCACTTTTACCAACGACAACTTCGTCGGTTGGGCACTTTGGCAGTACATAATGACCGCGGTCCCGTTCGCGCTGATCACAGCGGGGCTCTCAAAGAACCTCGGCCTAGCAACCCTCAGCCTCGGCGAACACCTCAGCCGAATGCTCACTCAAGTCCGAGGACCGGCGCGTAGCGCATAGAGCTGCCTTCGACACACCACCATGATATTCGGAATGCTCGGAAGTCCCCTGGATGAACCCCTTCTACGGGCGACTGTTCCACGGCGACTTACACGCCGAATACCCGACAACCTGAAACTATTGCCCTCACAACCATCAGCGACAGCCACCGTTCGCGGTGAGACAGCGAGCAGTCGCCGACGGTGCCGAAGGAATTCCAGCAGGCCCCACTGCCGCATGTTCTCGCCGAAGCTCCGCCCTCGACCCGCACAACCATGTACCAACAGCACGGGTAAAGACCAGTTGAACTCATTCACTGGGGACACGCCGAACTCGTCGCGGCGGTGTAGGTCGTCGAAGGTCCATGACCGAGGAAGCAGCCGGGGCTACCATAACGGCTGGTGAAGGGATCAAGGGGCAGCGTGGACGCAGACGAAATACTTGATACAAAGATGTACCTTCGGCGGGTACGCGAATGGCCTGAGGCGGATAGGGTGAATCCGGTCCGTTGGCTGGAAGGGTTCTCAACTCAGCACATTAACCATGCTACTGCCCTGCTCGATTCCTTCGTCTTCATCAGTGATAAGCAAGTTCGCAAGCTGTTCACCAGTACTGTGCACGCATTGTCGTGCGAGATCTCACGCCCTGGCTCTTCTTATGTGGAAAAGCAGCGCCTCTGGCGTGATTTCCTAGACTCCGTAATTGTTAGTGCGCCGACCGGTGAGGTGCCGAATCCCACCGACTCGGGCTTCATATTCCAGCGATGGGCACGGACAGAGGTAGGCATAGACGAGTCCCGTATAGTTCTCGCGTCTGACCTTCGGAGTGCCGTCGAAGCAAGGGGCGGTCCGCCATTGATAATGGTCGATGATTTCGCGGGCTCGGGGGAACAGTTTTTAAACACTTGGCAACGGCAAGTATGGCCCACTAGTCCCAAGACGTTAGAAGAACTGGCCGCGGTGCACTCGATAGACGTATATTACCTTCCCCTAATAGCAACTCAATACGCTATAGATCGAATTTCAAGGGAAGCACCGGGAGCCACACTAAGGCCTAGCCATGTCTTGAGTGACGTATACAACGCATTGGACCCGAATACTATAGTATTCCCCGATGACCTCAAGGCGGATGCCGCAGCATTCATACGGGACGCCAGTGCCGCGGCAGGTATCACGAAGTGGGTCGACGGCTTCCATCATCTTGGATTGAACATCGCATTCGGACATTCGATACCAGATGCATGTCTTGCACTGCTGTGGAGTGAGGAGGGGGGATGGAAGCCGCTGATGTCCCGAACATAACTGCATCAGAGCTTTCAGTCACCGAGAAAGCTCAGCGCTTGAATGCTGTGTTCGGATCGCTAAGAGCCGAATATTTTCGCGACGAGCTGTTTGAGCTATTTACGCACCCCGCGTATTTCCCGGAGTTGCTTGACCGAGGTCCATGTTTACTCGTAGGCGGTCGTGGGACCGGCAAAACGACGGTACTTAAAACACTGACTTACGAAGGACAGGCGCATTTCAACACATCACGGCCAGTAAGCGACTGGGACTTTGTAGGGCTGTATTGGCGAGTCGACACGAGTATAGTCAGGGCATTCGAAGGCGAAGAACTTTCCGAAGTCCGCTGGACGCGGCTATTCGCTCACTACGTCAATCTGACCCTATCGGGGCTAATCCTAGATTTCCACGAGTGGTACGAAAGCCGATCTGCTTGCCCACTCGAAGTGTCGAAGAAGAGCCTCGAAATGGCAGCCAGATCACTAGGCATACCGGGTGTAACCGAGACAATCGATCTTAAGTCAGGTATAGAGTCAGCACTTCTCGATTTAGAAACCACGATAAACAATCTTGGACGGGAAGGTGAGGCGTCCCCGACCATATCTGCCTCTGGCCGCCCAGTTCAATACCTCATCGAAGCGATCAACGCAGACAAGACTTTGCGTGGCAAAACGTACTATTTCTTGATCGATGAGTATGAGAATCTGAGCAATTATCAACAACGATTGATGAATACCTTGATCAAACACGCAGGAGACCATCCCTATACATTCAAAGTCGGAATGCGTGAGATGGGTCATCGGGAACGTTCGACGATCAATCCGGATGAGCAGCTAATAGCTCCAGCGGACTACAAGTACATTGATATTTCCGAGCGGTTTGATGATGCATCCTTTTCAAATTTCGCGAGACAGGTTTGCGAAAGCCGACTAGAACGCCTGCGCCAAGAATTTCCAGTCTTGGACACGGTGGACGAACTTTTTCCTTCACTGAGTGAGGAAGCGGAGGCCGAGAAACTCGGCGTTGACAACCTAAACGAACGTACGCGCGCTGAGCTAAGTTCACTCGGTGCGTCCGAGGACGAGCTCGCCAGCTTCGACTCTCTTTCCCCATTGTCGGCTTACTTGGTCAAGTACTGGGCCGAATCCAAACGGATTGATTCGCTAACAGTGCTTAGAGAAGCGTTGACGTACAGCGAAAGATGGAATACGCGATTAAGTAACTATCAGCATGCAATGCTCTACACGATTAGGCGTGGTAAGCGTGGTTTCAGAAAGTATTACAGTGGTTGGCCTACGTTCACCAAACTAGCCGATGGGAACATTCGATACTTACTCCAACTTGTCCACGAAGCGCTTCAAACTCACCTTCGATCCCGTCCAGATGCTCTGGCTGTGCCTGTGGCTGCCGAAGTACAGACGGAATCAGCAGGAGTGATCGGTGCGCTAGTGGTGAGGCAACTTCAGGGTGTGTCAGCCAATAGCGCACGCCTCACGAGACTCGTGTTGGGTCTTGGCAGGATATTTCAAGTCATGGCCGCGCAGCCTGAAGGGCATTCTCCCGAGGTGTCACAATTTCGTTTGAGCTCGACGCCTGACGATGCGAGTGAGGATCTACTTCGCGCCGCTGTGATGCATTTAGCCGTTCGGCGTTTTGCCACTGATAAGATGGCGGCAGTGTCTGGGCAGACCAGGGACTTTAGTTACCAGCTGCACCCGATATTCGCACCGTTTTTCATTTTCAGTTACCGAAGCAAACGGCGGATGGATTTAACGCCGCAAGAGTTGAATGGGCTAGTTGATAGTCCTGCCGCGACTATTTCCAGCATCCTGCGGAAGAGTAACCGCTCTGTTGAAGAAGAGCTTCCTCCCCAATTGATGTTATTCAGTGGGTACTACAATGACCCTGATTGATGAGCCGCTTCTGACGCGAGTAATACCTCGGAAGGATCTTCAGCTGGAAAAAGGTTCTTTTTATCTCTTCGGACGCGGAATTGAGGACAGGGCTGTCATTGACTCGAGTTGGAGAGCTGCTGCAGAAGCCGACGGAGTTCTTTTCCTTGATGTCATAGAAAACGGAGACGCTGTCATCCTCATGTCTTCTCAAGGCGAAGTTTTGAACTTCACGGGCCGAAGGCGTGAGCAAGCCATTGCCTTCTTCCAGTCGAAGCCCAGTTACCTAGACATTACTGGTATGTCGTATTCAGCTTGGGGGCCACTTGTTCTGGCTGCGGTCGAGTCAGGGGCCCCGTTTAGAGTGGTCTACGTCGAACCAATGGACTATAGGCGGAGCGACACACCGACGCAGGGAATGAACTTTGACCTGTCTGAAGGTTTTGAGGGTATTCGGCCTATTCCCGGGTTCGCAACCCTGCGGCTAAGAACCAGTTCTGATTGGCACCTTGTGGCTGCACTCGGTTTCGAAGGTGTCCGTTTCTCGTATGTGCTGAATGAGTTGGAGCCGGCTAGCGATAGAGTGCACCCTATAGTCGGCGTCCCCGGCTTTCGACCCGAATTTGCTTCACATGCATTCATCGCGAACCGTGCTGACTTGGACGACGTGGCTATCGTTCCGAACATCAGACTGGCGAGAGCTAACTGTCCTTTCGACATGTTCCACACTCTTCGGAAACTGCATGAAGACATCGGTGGAGCGCAACTGAGGCTGGCCCCCATCGGCACAAAGCCGCACGGTCTCGGTGCGGTTTTGTACACGATAAGCAGTCCGTCTAATGTTCAACTGATCCATGACCATCCGCGTCGGAAAGCCAAGCGAACTCTGGGTGTCTCGCAGGTCTGTTTGTACGAGGTATCGACGTTCTGCGAGTCGGATCTCTTTCGTAAGCCCGTGAGTAGCGGCCCGTGACGCTTGAGAATGACCGGCACTACACGCCGATGTGGCTTGCTGATGAGCTTTCGCACCTGCTGCCGGCAGATATCAACAGCGTCGTTGATCTGTCGGCTGGTGTTGGGTCACTGCTCGAAGCGGCGTGCCGGCGCTTCGGTCGGTTGGCCGTGGGCGCAGCGGACCTGGATTCGGAGGCAGTCCGGCATCTTCGAAAGGCGCATCCGGACTGGAAGGTTAGTTATACCAACTCTCTTGTGCCAAAGTCGTACCGTGCGTCGGCTGCCTTTCGGCAGCTGTCCGGTTCCTACGACGCCGCGCTGCTGAATCCACCGTTTTCTTACAGAGGTGGCTCGCGTATCAACCTGGTTTGCAACGGCTCTACCTACAAGGTGACGCCTGCGACTGCGTTTGTTGCCCATGCGATGAACTGGGTGCGGCCCGGGGGGACGATCGTCGCCATCGTGCCGAAGAACGTGATGGATATCCGAACCGATGCCAGCGTGTGGGGAGGTTGGAGATCGGAACTCCAAATCGACCGCGTGCGGGAGCTGGGCAGGCATACGTTCCAGAGCGCGCGTACAACAGCGATGGTTGTTGTGCTCAAGAAGTCAGCTCGTCGGAGGCGGGGGTCCCGAAATCTTGGCGCTGTGAGCGTTCCCTCGGTCTTGCCCGCCACCCTTGGCCAGCGCTGCACATGTGTCGAAGTGGTGCGTGGCCGCGTTCCGGTGTACCGGGCAAAGTCGTTCTGTGGCGATGCGGACACTGCGTTCGTTCATACGACAATGCTTCGAGAAGGGAGGCTCCAACTGACGAAGGCGATGGGCCCTAATGAGCTCGCGAGTGTTGGACCGATGATTCTAATACCGCGTGTGGGCAAGCCGTCGTCCCAGAAAGTGGTGCGGAACTCGTTACCGCTTCTGGTTCTCAGTGACTGCGTATTCGGCCTAAGAACCCTAGATCCGCGAGTGAGAAAGGTTCTCCACCGGGCGCTTGTCGACGAGTTTGACGATCTTGCAGAATGCTACACGGGTTCCTGTGCACCCTATTTGACAGTCGATCGGCTTGTGAATTGGCTAAAAGTGCGCGGCTTCAACGCTTCTCACGTCGCTCCGTCGTCAAGTCCCGGGTGGTGTGAGTGCGGCGGCGCAGATGCCGAACTCGCGTGATATTGGTTAGCCCGCTCGCTCCACCGTCCGCGCACGCTGACCGGTCCATTTGCGTGTACCGAACGCTGCTCTCCAGCCTGCACTCAGTCCATCCCATAGCTTGGCGAGGCGGTCCTTCGATGTATGACGCATCGTGAGCGTCAACAAGTACACGCTTCCGCCTTGCCGGTGGCATTCGCGGACCGCCGCAGCAATTTCCGCCGCCCTAGTGTGCGCGACCACTGCCGAGCACCGAGGGCACGACCACACAGATCCGCACGTCATCAATCCCTGATAGCTCGCAATCGACTGCCCATTCACTTCGCGCCTCTTGAGGGCGACCGTCTGACCGTCGTCGGCGTCCCCCACAGCGTCGTTGTGCAACATTCGACCGCAGCAACGGACGGCTTTCAAGGATGAAGCCTGCCAGAGCATCGCTCGGGCACCCCAGCGATCTCGGCGCTTCTCCGCAGAGGCCAACAACCCGGCCTCGACACCAGTTGTGAAGCAATAACTCTGAGTACTACCAAGAGCGCTCGCTGCGCTCGCGCCGTCGACGCTCTGGACCTCCGCGCGAGCGCTCCGGTCCGCCGCGCCGCCGTCCTCGTCCAGCCAGATTCCGTTTGTCATGAGTGACGCTCTTCATTGGCGTCTCCAGGGAGTTCGACCCAGAGTCGGCGTTCGCGCACAACGAGTCCATCGAAATTGCCGGCACGAAGGAGAGCCAGCCCCGTAGCGATAGCTTCTTGCGGTGACAGCAGAAGATCCTCGCGGTCGCCCGTGAAGCGCAGTGTGATCGTGTCCGCGTTGCGCGTTTCGAGAGTCTGACGAAGGTCCCCGAAGCCGAATCCCTCCAAGTCCATTACGCGATCTACGGCAGATTGCATCTCATAGCTGCCGCCGTTCTGGGCAGCGATCAGATAAGCCAGATGCAGTTGATTCCTCAACCAACGTGCTTCTTGCGCAGTCAGACGGTGTAGGTCATCCGGTCGGCCCGATACACGAACAATCACTCTGGTCCCGTCGACATCGACTGACCAACCGTTGGGCATGGGACTCACTGGTCACCGCCCTTGCGGTCCGAATCCGTGGCCCGGCGGGAACGCGAGTCCGCAGCTGCCGTCGACTCTGTGGTGCGCACCGATCCTGACGACGCATCGCTGCTGACAATCCCGCGGGCCGCGTCCAAGAACCATTCGCGAGTGCGCTCACAGCCGCTGTCGACCTCGACTTGCCCGCCATTCAGGCCCCAGAGGTCGAACGCCCTTCGCTCCCAGGCCGACTGCAAGCTCTCACCGAGCGCCGTCAATTCACCGTGGTCAGCCATCAGTGCCGCGACGCCGATGACCTCCCCTGTGGACCAGACCGCGCGATGGAGGCCCCAGCCGCCCACCTGAACCTGCATAGCCCTGGCGATTAGGTCGGCCCGAATCCGTGCTCGCTCCTCTTCCGTGGGTCCTCTGAAAAGGCGACTCAACGAGTCACCCTCCCCCGGCTCCCCCGTGCCGCCGGGAAGCTGATCCGCCGGCGTCACTTCTCGCCGCCATAGATCCAAGGATCGATGACGTAGTTGTGCGCACGCGGTACGATTCGATCGCGCGCGCAAACGGTGGTTTTCATAGTTGCCTCCGTGGAGCCCCTTGGTTGCAGCCGAGGGGCTTCGCTCGTTTCTGAGCCCGGAATTCAACGCTGATCTGTGGTCGGTGCCTGGTCGGTGAGTCCGCGACACGCCATGGTTTCGGGTGGTACCGATTGGCGCTATATCGCCAGTTCAGAACCACTTTCGAGACCATGACTAGGTGAGCTTGCAGGCTCTCCTAAAGCCGGTGTCGCAGGTTCGAATCCTGCCGGGGGCACCATGTGATGTCGCAAGACATCGGAATAGCCGTGGATCTGCTTTAGGTTCACGGTTTTTTCCGTTTGGGGCCTTTGGGGGCGCCGGTGGGTTGGTAGTCCCTGGTGGGGTCGAGGGTGAAGTCGCGGAGTACTTCTCCGGTGGCGGCGTTGATGACGGTGAGTGGTGGTCCTGGGCGAGGATCAAGACGCGGGTTCGGTGGTGGTGGCGGCCGATGCCGATGTGGTGCAGGCGGCCGTTGACGCGCAGGGTGACGGCGCCGGCTTGGTCGACGCGGTCGAGTCGAACAGGCACGATGGGTTGCGAACTTCTGAACCCCTGACCTGCGGCTATGCAACGGCTGCACGTCTCGGCTGCTGTCCGTCCCTTCCCGTGAAAGACTCCGCAGGGTGGGCAGACTCGAAGACGAGATGAAGGCGCAACGGCGACGCGATGCGGAGTGGGCGGCCAAAGAGGCTCAGTGGAGTGCTGAGGCCAGCCGCATCCGAGTTGAGTTCGTCCAGCTGATGCAGCGTCACCGTGTGCCGACCGAACCGCTGTTCGCGAAGGGCGAGGGAACGTTCCCCAGCGGGCTGTTTCGCACGAAGAGGAAGACCCTCAGCACCTACTCCCACATTGGCGAGGTATGGCTAGTGCAGGCCGGGGAGTGGCAGGGCAACTGGACGGCGATGACCACCAACGCAGAACTTTGGGAGGTCACCACCGTCAGCTTTCGAGGTCAGGAGGTTCATTCCTATCCCGGCTACGACGACCGTGCGAAGCGAGAGCTACTTGCAGTCGGGTGCATCCGCGTGCGCTCTCGTCCTTGTGTGTACGGGAATCGCCCCCAGGTGGCGGAACCCCTCGCAACCGCAGCAACGCGGCTTCTTGGCTAGCGGTCCCGCCTACTTGAGTTGCACCGCCCGCACGCGGGCAGCACGTTCGATGGGTGGTGGGTGCCGCCGCGCGACAGCGGGATTCGGTGCTCCCACGAGGTGGCCGGGGCGCCCTTGCATAGGATCTGCATTTGGCATGTCAGCCCGGTGGGCCGGCCGAGGGCGCGGTATTCGCGACTGTCATAGCCGGCGTTGCGGCGCTTGCGGTGGCAGCTGTGGCAGCGTGAAGCCGTGGTCAACCGACCGCAGTCAAGGCAGGGCCGGCGGATCATTCGTCGTCTTCGGCGGGCGAGTTGAATACCGCGGCTGTGCGGTTCCATACGTCGAACGCAGGCGTTGCGCCGTGTTCTTCGCCTTGACCGCGGCCGTGGATGATGGTGGCGACCTTAGCGGGGTCGTCGGTGCTGACGATGCGAGCCACGCGGGTCTTCTTGCCCATTTTCTTGTATTTGACTCGGCGGGTTTCGAGGCTGTCGCGGAAGTCGCCGGAATCCTCGGGTGCGATGGCTTTGGCCACGTCAAGTACGTCGTCGGCGATCTCGTAGAGGTTGGCGCGTAGATCCTCGTTAGCGGCGAACGCTTCACGCATTGCCTTCGCGAACTCTTTGTCTTGCTGTGCCATTCACAACCTTTCGGGCTATGTGAAGGGCCGGAACCCTTTGAGAGTTCCGGCCCTTCGACATTGGGGCATATCCCGGATTCATCTGTGCTGCCTGCGTGGCGTAGGCCAGGTCGTTGCAGCCCTGCATGCCGTTCCGGTCTTCTGCCTGCACGAAACGCTCGATGTTGACTGTCGGCGCCTGCTGACCGTGCGGGCCGGCGGTACAGGGTTGTCCCGGCTGGCCGTTCTGGCCCTGGCATTGGTTCTGCGGGGCCTTGGGGTCGACCTGAGAGTTCTTGTCGGCCTTGCCCTCGTTCTGTCCATCGGCCGGCTTCATGCCAGCCAGGCCGCCGGCGATACGCTGCAACCACGAGACACCGAGGCCGTTGGAGCGCCAACGGGGTCACTTACGCCGAAGGTTTCCATAAGCCTTTGCATCCCGATGCCGGCCGCTTGGCCATCAAAGGCGATGGTCCGCTGGATAGCCTTTTTGGGCCATGTCCGCCTGAGCCGCAGCACCACTGCCCGGGGCGAACATGTTCGCACCCATACCCGCGGCGCCTGAGACCAGGCCCATGGCCATGCCAAGGAATCCGGACCCGAGCTGGCCACCACCCTGGGGCTGCCAGAACGGTGCCGCCTGCTCCGACGGGGTGGTCGGAGCGTAGGACGCTGAGAACGCGTCCGGGAAAACACTGGAGAGTGGGCCACCCGTGGGGACGGTGCCCGGCGCCGGCAGTCCGCTGGTGAGCGCGGGATTGGTCAGTGCCGGGTTGGCGTTGGCCGCCGCCGATGACAGTGGCGGTGGGATTACCAAACCGCCCGTGCCGTTGCCGGCCTGCGGCATCCACGGTGTGGACGGTGCGCCGGTCGGCATCGTGGCCACCGGGCGGTAATACTGCTCGGTGAGCGCCGGGGCGGCCGCTCCGAGTCCACCCACACCACCGCGGGCCGCGGCAGCATCGCTACCCCAGTTCCACGGCGTGCCGCCGGGCACGGTGGCTTGCATGTGGCCGCTGTTGAACCCGAGTCGGAATGTGCCGGGTCCACCGGTACCGGGCAAGAACCCTTGCGCGGACAGCCATTCGTGGGCGTTACCGGTGGTGAGCTTCTGCCCGCCGGTCGAATTGCCGTCCATGATGTTGACCAGATCGCCGATGGAGCTGGAGCAATCCGACAAGCCCTTAAGCAGGTCCCTATCGGGCGCCTGCGAGTAACGGCCAGGTCGCACGTTGACCAGGAGCGCCGCATCGCCTGCGTATCCACCACCATAGGACAGTGGGCCGAACTGCGGGAAGCCCTGTGCTGTTCCGCCTTGCGGATTGCACCCGCCGCCGGCGATCTGGCTCAGAATCCCCTGCAGTGGTGCCGTGGCCAGATTGGCCAGGAACCGCACCAGATTGTCGGCCAGACCGGGCAGTCCCTTGGAGAAACCGAGGTCGCTATCGAGGTTGGCTCCGATCTCGGCGAAGTCAGACGAAATGTCCTGCATGCCTTCCGACATGCCGGTGGCCGCGGCGGTCATCTGTTCGTTGAACCGCAGTTGCGCCTGCAGCTGATCGGACCGCGCGGCCTGTAATTCACTGCGGGCCTTAGCGATATCGCCTTCGGTCGCGGTGTTGTCCGTCATAATCGCGTTCAGCTCGGCGGCCTCTTGCGCCACCTTGTGCTGTGCGTCCAGGAGTGACTGTGCGGCGCCGTAGGTGGTCGAGTTGACCGGGTGACCCTGCAGCAGATCCATGACATTGCCGGAGAACGGCACCACCGGGCCAGGTTGGCTAGCTCCCCCGCTGCTGCTGTAGTCCCTGTCGTACTGCGACCCGAACCGAGGATTGTCCACGGGGCGGGTCACGTTCGGCCCCCACCACATGCCGGGAGCTGGCCCAGGTGCTGGCACCGCGGGTGCTGCGGGTGTGCCGCCGGCATGCTGACCAGTGATTACATCCAAGGGGTTGAGGTTGCCGCCGGGTGTGCCGGGTGGAGTGATGGCCGGCCCCGACTGAAAGATGGGAACGCCGGGTGCACCTGGCGTGAGCTGCGGGCGGTCGTATTCCGATGTCTTGAGACACCCTATTCCGATGTCCTGAAACACCACACTCCCGGGGGCTCTGCTGCGTTTCGGGTGATGCTTGACACTCCCCGAATGAGGGAGTTGCGTGTGCGGCGGCGACCAACCCGGTTGATATTCGGTGGCACCGTCCCAGGTGCGAGCGATACGTTCACTTCCTCGAATTGCGGCGCGGCCCAAGGACGTGCTCTGGGACCAACGCCAGCCCCCTCGGCAATCCAATCCAAGGAGTGCTTCCGGTGGATCTGCCCCGTATCTTCACCATTCGCGAAAGCAGCCACCGCATCCACAACCCGTTCACCGCGGACAAACTCGCCGTTCTGGGGCAGGCACTGTGGCTGGAGCCCGGAACGCGGGTGCTCGACCTGGCCAGCGGTTCCGGAGAAATGCTGTGCACCTGGGCTCGTGACCATGGCGTCACCGGAACCGGGGTGGACATCAGCACGGTGTTCACCGAGCAGGCTCGCCGTCGCGCCGACGACCTCGGTGTCGCCGACCAGGTCAGCTTCGTCCATGCCGACGCCTCCACCTTCGTCGCGGACCAGCTGGTCGACCTCGCCGCGTGTCTGGGTGCGACCTGGATCGGCGGCGGCGTGGCGGGCACCGTCGCGCTGCTGAACAGCAGTCTTCGTCCCGGCGGCCTGCTGCTGATCGGTGAGCCTTACTGGCGCCAGGCAGTGCCCGACCGGGATACCGCCACCGCCTGCGGTGCCGGCGGCGTCGACGACTTCCTGGTACTGCCCGAGTTGATCGAGCAGTTCGGCGATCTGGGACTCGACGTCGTGGAGATGGTGTTGGCGGACCAGGACAGCTGGGACCGATACCGGGCAGCGCAATGGCTCAACTTGCGCCGCTGGCTCGACGCCAATCCCGGCGATGAGCTGGTCGCCGAGGTCCGGGCCGAACTGTCCACCGAACCCGTCCGCTACACCAGGTATCAGCGGGAGTACCTGGGCTGGGGAGTCTTCGCGCTGATGGGCCGCTGATTCCGCTCACGAACCCCTGGTGTCGATGACCCGTTGCGCGAGATCGGCGAGCTTGACATTGCCGTCCTGCGACAGCCGGCGCAGCATGTCGAAGGCGGCGACGTCGGAGACGTTGTAACGCTCCATGATGATTCCCTTGGCCTGACCGATCCGATCGCGGGTCGTCAACGCCGACTGCAGTTGCTCGGTATGGCGGCTGGCCAGGATCGCCGCCGCGGCATGGGCGGCAAGCACCATGCCCATCGTCTCGGAATTGCCGTCGAAGGCTCCCGCGCGGGTGGCGAACAGGTTCAACGCGCCGGCGGTCTGGGAGCTGGTGTAGAGCTTGAACGACAGCGAACTGAGCACTCCGAGCTCGACGGCAGCAGGTGAGTACTGCGGCCAACGCTGCTCGGTGCGCAAGTCGTCTGATCGCACGACGAGGTCATCGGTCGCCGCATCCAGGCAGGGACCTTCGTGAAACGTCGCCTGCAACTCATCGAGTCGATGCGGCAGCTCCGAGGTACCGGCCACCGACTGGAAGCGCCCCTCCTTACCGACGAAGAGCACCCCCGCCGCGGCGACCCCGGGGACCAGCCTCATCACCTCTGCGGTCACCTCGGACAGCACCTCATCCACGCTGCGCGGTGCGGCCACGGTTCGGGCCAGCTCGGCCATTCGCCGGGCCAACTCATGATTCGGCGTCTCAGCGGTCATGATGTCGAGGGTCCCATCTCGGGCACCGTACACCGAATGGGGTTTGCGCCACCCCGTGCTGGGCAATGCAGCCTCGCAGGCAAGCGCGGCGGTCGACAGTCGCGCCTGTCGAGGTCTCGCCGGTTCAGTCACGAGCCGGCGGGACCGTTCTGCATATTTGACCAGTCACTCTGTTAGTTGTAGTACGGTCGCGGGCATGGGCCAGGTGTGGATTCTCGGTGGCTGGCAGAGCGATTTCGCGCGCAATCTCGATCGCGAAGGCGTCGACTTCGCCCAGCTGACCGCGCTGACAGTCGACGCCACGCTGCAACAATCCCGCCTCGACGCCGCCGACGTCGAGGTGGTTCATGTCGCCAATGCCTTCGGTGAGCTGTTCGCCGGCCAATCTCACCTGGGCGCCATGCCGGCCACCGTCAACGACGACCTGTGGGACACACCGGCCACGCGGCACGAGGCTGCGTGTGCCTCGGGCAGCGTCGCGCTGCTGGCCGCCATGGCCGACCTGCGCTCCGGCGCCTACCGCTGTGCGCTGGTCCTTGGCATCGAGCTGGAGAAGACCGTTCCCGGTGACACCGCCGCCTCCATCCTGGCCGCCGCGGCCTGGGCGGGCCACGAAGGCGCAGAAGCCAAGTTCATGTGGCCTTTCATGTTCGACGCGGTGGCCGCCGAGTACGACCGTCGGTATGGCATCGACGAAGCGCACCTGCGCGCGATCGCGTCGATCAACTTCGCCAACGCCCGGTCCAATCCGCGCGCCCAGACCCGCACCTGGGAGATCCCGTGCCCGCTGACAGCCGACGATGTCAGCAACCCGGTCGTCGAAGGACGGCTGCGCCGCTTCGACTGCAGCCAGGTCACCGATGGCGGCGCCGGTGTGGTGCTGGTGACCGACGAGTGGTTGCGCGATCATCCGACCGCTCAGCCGCTGGCCCGCATCGCGGGCTGGGGGCACCGCACCGTCGGATTGGGCCTGCGACAGAAGCTCGACCGAGCTGCCGACGATCCCTACGTTCTGCCCCACGTCCGCGGTGCCGTTCTCGACGCATTCGACCGCGCCGGGGTAACCCTCGAGGACGTCGACGGTTTCGAAGTCCATGACTGCTTCACTCCCAGCGAGTACCTCGCCATCGACCACATCGGCCTGACCGAGCCCGGCCAATCGTGGCAGGCCATCGAAGGCGGCGACATCGAGATCGGCGGTCGCCTGCCGCTCAATCCGAGCGGCGGCCTCATCGGCGGTGGCCACCCGGTCGGCGCCTCGGGGATCCGGATGGTCCTCGACGCGGCGCGTCAGGTCAGTGCGACCGCCGGCGACTACCAAGTCGAAGGTGCCGACACGTTCGGCACCCTGAACTTCGGCGGAAGTACCGCCACCACTGTCAGTTTCGTCGTCAGGAGTGTCCCGTGACCGTCAGCGCCCACCCCGAGATCGTCGGCAGGTTCCTGTCCACACTGCCCGCCGACGACGATCACCCGTACCGGACCGGACCGTGGCGGCCACAGACCAGCGAGTGGGATGTCGACGACCTCACGGTCATCGAGGGACAGATCCCTGATGACCTTGATGGGGTCTACCTGCGCAACACCGAGAACCCGCTGCATCCGGCGCTGAAGTACTACCACCCGTTCGACGGTGACGGCATGCTGCACATGGTCGGATTCCGGGACGGAAAAGCGTTCTACCGCAACCGGTTCGTGCGTACCGACGGTCTGCTGGCAGAGAACGAGGCGGGCGGTCCGCTGTGGGCCGGCATCGCCGAACCGATCGAACTCAGCCGCCGTGACTACGGCTGGGGTGCGCGCACGCTGATGAAAGACGCGTCGTCCACCGACGTCGTCGTCCACCGCGGGGTCGCCCTGACCAGCCACTACCAGTGCGGCGACCTG
The DNA here is from genome assembly GCF_025263265.1 of Mycobacterium sp. SMC-4. NCBI lineage: Bacteria > Bacillati > Actinomycetota > Actinomycetes > Mycobacteriales > Mycobacteriaceae > Mycobacterium > Mycobacterium sp. SMC-4. The sequence goes on from NZ_CP079869.1 coordinate 4,512,612, forward strand.
TACCGCATCGACCCGTGTACCGGGGCCGACCTCGGCAAGGAGGACTGGCACGGTAGCTTCCCGAACGACTGGGGTGTCTCGGCGCACCCCAAAGTCGACGAGGCCACCGGCGAACTGTTGTTCTTCAGCTACAGCAAGACCGCGCCCCATCTGCGCTACGGCGTGGTCAGCCCGTCCGGCTCCGTCGTCCACAACGTCGATGTGCCGCTGCCCGCACCACGACTGCCGCACGATATGGCCTTCACCGAAAACTACGTGATCCTCAACGATTTCCCGCTCTTCTGGGACCTCGACCTGCTCGAGCACAACATCCACTTCCCGAAATTCCACCCTGACCTCCCCTCGCGCTTCGCCGTCGTTCCCCGCCGCGGCGACACCTCGCAGATCATGTGGTTCGACGCGGCGCCGACGTACGTGCTGCACTTCCCCAACGCCTACGAAGACGGCGACGACATCGTGCTCGACGGGTTCTTCCAGGGTGATCCACAACCGCTGCAGGGCGTCGACAACGGCATGCAGCCCAAGTGGCAGACGATCTTCCGCGGGCTTTCCCTCGACGGCATGCAGACGCGGCTGCACCGCTGGCGCTTCAACCTGGTCACCGGCCAGACCCGCGAAGAGCAATTGACCGACAGCATCACCGAATTCGGCATGATCAACCCCGGCTACACGGGCCGTCCCTACCGCTACACCTACGCCGCCACCGGAAAGCCGGGCTGGTTCCTGTTCGACGGGCTGGTCCGCCACGACCTGCACACCGGCGCTGAGGAGCGTTTCGCCTTCGACGACGGCGTCTTCGGTAGCGAGACCGCCATGGCGCCGCGGCAGCCAGGACACCGCGAGGACGACGGTTACCTGATCACCCTGACCACTGATATGAACACCGACGCGTCCTACTGCCTGGTGTTCGACGCCGCCCGCGTCGGCGACGGCCCGGTGTGCAAACTGCAACTGCCCGAACGTATCTGCAGCGGAACCCACTCTACGTGGGTTGCGGGATCAGATCTGCCGCGTTGGCGGCACACCGACTCCGCCGCCCAGGCCGTCGGGCTGTAGATGACCGACGCCCCCGCGGGCCCCAATGCCGTCGCGAAGATGCTGGGCCTGCTCGGCGATGAGTGGACACTGCTGATCATCCAGCGCGCGCTGCTGGGAGCGGCACGCTTCGGCCAGTTCGCCGCCGAGTTGCCGGTGTCCAACGCGGTGCTGTCGAACCGACTGCAGACGATGACGGCTGACGGCCTGCTCGTGCGCCGGGAGTATCAGACCAAGCCGCCGCGCTCGGAGTATCTCCTGACCCCCACCAGTCGATCCTTGTGGCCGATGCTGACCTCGATCTGGCACTGGGAGCGGCGCTGGGTGCCCGATCACCACCCCGCCCTACCGGGAATGCGTCACCTCGATTGCGACTCCGAGTTCGCCCCGACCGTCACCTGCACATCCTGCGGGGCAGTAACCGGGGCACAAAGCGTTGTCGCCCAATGGGGTCCGAGCGGGTCGTGGCCGCGCTCCATTCCAGCAGGAACGCACCGCCGGCGATCGGCCGGTCGCCGCGACGGCGCCGGAACCCTGTTCCCCGAAACCATGAGCGTGATCGGCGACCGTTGGGCATTCGCACTGCTGGTGGCGAACTTCGTCGGAGTCAGTCGCTTCTCGGAGTTCCAGAGCCAACTGGCTGCACCGCCCGCAACGGTTGCCGATCGTCTGGCGTCGTTCTGCCGACAAGGTGTGCTCGCCAATCCGGCCGGCCGATACACCCTGACCGACAAGGGCCGAGACTTCTTCCCGGTACTGGTGTGCGCTCTGGCGTGGGCCCAGCGCTGGTTCAGCTCGCCAGAGGGGCCGGCGGTGATCCTGACCCACACCGTCTGCGGGCGAAGATTCAATGCGAGGCTGGCCTGCGATCGCTGCGGCCAACCGCTGCGGGGCGCACACATCCGGCCGGTGTGACACTTCGACCGAGCGCCTGCGATCGAGCCGAAAAAATTCTGGCACTCTCATCCGTCGAGTGCTAATCTCGCAGGTGCACAGTGATTTAGCTGCCCGCCAGGGTGGTGGGCCCGAGTGACATAGGAGGTGGATTACTGTGCTTCGCTTCGATCCCTTCAGCGACATTGACGCTTTGACCCGGGGCCTGCTGAGCAGCCAGACCGGTTCAAACCGCGCCCCCCGTTTCATGCCGATGGACTTGTGCAAGATCGGCGATCACTACGTCCTGACCGCCGACCTGCCCGGCATCGATCCCGGCTCGGTCGACGTCAACGTCGACAGTGGCACGCTGACGATCTCGGCCCACCGCACTGCCCGGTCGGAAGAGTCCGCCCAGTGGCTGGCCAACGAGCGGTTCTTCGGCAATTACCGGCGGCAGCTCTCGCTCGGCGAGGGCATCGACACCGGCGCGATCTCCGCGACCTACGAGAACGGTGTACTGACCGTGACCATCCCGGTCGCCGAGCGCGCCAAGCCCCGCAAGATCGAGGTCAACCACGCCGGCGCCCAGACGTCGATTCAGACCACCACCGTCGACGCCGAATAACGCAGGATCAGCCGATGCGCTGCACCCGGGAAAGCCGGGTGCAGCGCACGGAGATCAACGGGTTACGGTGATGCGTTTCTGACCCCTCGCCACGCGGCGAGCATCGCCCACACCGACAGCAACGCTGCCACCAACGCCAGAGCGCCGGCCAGGTACAGGCCGTAAGCCGCCGACACGGGCGGGTAAACGTAAAGCCGGTAATACCACGCGGCCAGTGCCACCAGCACCACCGAGATCGTCAGCGCCGCTGAGGAAGCCAGCCGGGCCGAGATGTCGCGCGCCGACATCGCCCCCGCGACGACCAGCACCGAGGCCAGCAGCACGATCAGCTGACCGACCCCGAAGCCGGGGGGAGGGACCGGCATCGCACCCGCCACCCCGCCGATGGCGTTGGCCCGTCCGCCGCCGTCGGCCGAGGACCTCAGCCACGGCAGCCACGCACTCACCGCGACCACCAGCGCACACAACGCGACCAACCAGCCGGGACGCGCACGAGCCATGGCCAGATACTAATAGGGTGGGCCGATGAGCGATCTTCCCGATTGGGCGCGTCGGCTCGACTTCGCCCCACATCCCGAGGGCGGGTGGTATCGGGAGACGTGGCGCAGCGACCTGATGATTCCGCAGTCGTCGCTCCCCCCCGATTACGCCGGTCCACGCAACGCCGGCACCGCCATCCTCTTCCTGCTGATGGCGGGTCAGCAGTCGGCGTGGCACACCGTGCGCAGCGCCGAGCTGTGGCTGTATCACCGTGGCGGCCCGCTGTTGCTCGAAGTCGGCGCCGAACAGCACAGTGCGACCACCCACCTGCTCGGATCCGATATCGCAGCCGGCGAGACCCCGCAGTTTCTGGTACCTCCGGGGCACTGGCAGCGCGCCCGTCCTCGTGCCGACGAACCCTGCCTGGTCAGCTGCGTCGTCGTGCCCGGTTTCGACTTCGCCGACTTCGCGCTCGGGGCGCCCAGCGAATGACGGGCCGCCAGCCGTTTCTCCGACCCGCAGTCTGGGTATCAAAACCGGGCGTGCCGGGGGCGCGCCAGCATGCCTACCGCAGACAGGATGGTCTCTGATGACGAACACCTCGGGTCAGCCCGAAGCCACCGCTCAGTCGAAGTGGCTCTCGAAGTCCGCCTCGCAGACGCGCGGATCGGACAAGGACGAGGTCCAGTTCCACTACGACATCTCCAACGACTTCTTCAAGTTGTGGCAGGACCCGAACCAGGTGTACAGCTGCGCCTACTTCGAGAAGGACGACTACAACCTCGAGCAGGCGCAGATGGCCAAGATCGACCTCTCGCTGGGCAAGCTGGGCCTGCAGCCCGGCATGACGCTGCTCGACATCGGCTGCGGCTGGGGCGCGACGATCATGCGCGCGGTTGAGAAGTACGACGTCAATGTCATCGGCCTGACCTTGTCGGAAAACCAGAAGGAACACATCGAGAACCATTGGTTCGCCAACTCCACCAGCAAACGCAATATGGAGGTACGGCTACAGCCGTGGGAGGATTTCGACGGCAAGGTCGACCGGATCGTGTCGATTGGCGCGTTCGAGCACTTCGGATTCAACAAGTACGACGACTACTTCAAGAAAACCTTCGACTGGCTTCCCGACGACGGCGTCATGATGCTGCACACGATCATCATCCCCGAGGATGAGGAGATCAAGGCCAAGGGATTGCCGCTGACCATGTCGAACGTGCGATTCATCAAGTTCATCATGGACTACATCTATCCCGGTGGCCGGCTGCCGCTGGCCTCGATGGTGCGTGACCACGCCGTCAAAGCCGGCTACACCATCACGCAGGAACAGCACCTGCAGCCGCACTACGTCAAAACCCTCGACACCTGGGCAGCAAATTTAGAAGCAAAGAAGGACGAAGCCATCGCGATCACGTCCGAGGAAATCTATGAGAGGTTCCGCCACTACCTCACCGGCTGTGCCGACCTGTTCCGGGACGGCTATACCGACGTCGCTCAATTCACCTGCGCCAAATAGAAACTGACGTCCGTGTAGTACGTTTGTGGGCACGCGTGGGACCAGAAAGCGTGCACCAGAACCCACTCACCGGATGGAGGTCTGCCGAGGGATGGCTGAGCAGATGAAGCCGCACTTCGAAGAGGTGCAGGCGCACTATGACCTCTCCGACGACTTCTTCGGTCTCTTCCAGGACCCCTCCCGCACCTACAGCTGCGCGTTCTACGAGCGCGACGACATGTCGCTCGGCGAGGCGCAGATGGCCAAGATCGACCTGGCACTGCAGAAGTTGCAGCTCGAGCCGGGCATGACGCTGCTCGACATCGGTTGCGGGTGGGGTTCGGTGCTGCAACGGGCGATCGAGAAGCACGACGTCAACGTGGTCGGGTTGACCCTGAGCAAGAACCAGTGCAAGTTCGTCCAGGACCTGCTCGACGGTCTGCCGACCGAGCGGTCCCGGCGCGTGCTCCTGCGCGGGTGGGAGCAGTTCGACGAGCCGGTCGACCGGATCATCAGCCTCGAGGCCATCGAGGCCTTTCCGCAGGAGCGCTACGCCCCGTTTTTCAAGATGTGCAGCAGCGTGCTGCCCAGCGGTGGTCGCTTCGTCATCCAGGCCATCCTCGGTCACCCGCTCAAGCGCTGGGCCGAGATGGGCATCCCGATCACGATGACCGACCTGCGGTTCATGCGGTTCATCGCCAAGGAGATCTTCCCCGGCGGTTCGGTCCCCGGCGAGGACGACATCGTCAACCTCTCCAGGGACGCCGGCTTCACCCTGGAGCACAAGCAAATGCTCAACGAGCACTACGTGCGCACCCTCGACAGCTGGGCCGAGGCGTTGCAGGCCAACCATGACGCCGCCGTCGCGGCGACTTCCGAAGAGGTCTATCAGCGCTACATGAAGTACCTGACCGGCTGCAGCGATTTCTTCCAGCGCGGAATCAGCGAACTCGGCCAGTTCACCCTCGTCAAGGGCTGACCGTCTTCCTTACCGGCCGGTGACACCGGGTGCCGGTCTGCGCACTTGCGGGTATCCGCCCCCCATGGGTCAGCAGAAATTCTCCAAGGGCGACAAGGTCACCTGGCAAAGCCACGGCAGCACCGCCGAAGGCACGGTCGAAGAAAAGATCACCTCCGATACCGAGGCTGCCGGACGCACGGTGCGGGCGTCGAAAGACGAACCTCAGTATCGGGTGCGCAGCGACAAGAGCGGCAATGACGCCGTGCACAAGCCCGACGCACTGAAGAAGAAATCATGAGCAACACCGACCACAGCCAGACCTACGAGGACTTCCGCGGGGCAGTGAACATGACGGCCGCCGAGATCGAGAAGTGGCTCGACACCGACGCCTCGCAGTCGGTCGGACAGAAGTCCTCAGACGGCAGCGAGTCCACCGGCCACCGCAGCGGCCGGCGGATCGTCGACATCCTGCACACCAAGAAGTCCGACTTGTCCGACGACGATTACACCCACATGCGCAAGGTCGTCGGCTACGTCAACCGCCACCTGGCACAACGCCCGTCTGGCGACGTGCGGGACACGGACTGGCGCTACTCGCTGATGAACTGGGGCCACGACCCGACGAAGACGTCGTGATGTCGCCGGTCAGCTCTGGATCGACGACAGGTTGAACTGCGCGCCGGTCGGGTCGGCGAGCGCCGCCAACCGACCGTATGGCGTGTCCTCGGCTGCGCGCACCACACTGCCGCCGTTCTCTACGATCATCTCGATCGTCTTGTCCACATCGTCGGCGGCCAGGAAAACCGTCCATTCCGACGGGGCGGCATCGGGTAACACCGAACCGTCCATCACGCCCAGCAACTCTTCGCCGTCGAAAGACGCCGTGCTGTAACGGAATTCGTCGGTGTCGGACACGGTGTTGGTCTGCCAGCCGAACACCGCGCGGTAGAACTGGAGCGCCGAGGCGTAGTCGCCGACGGTGAGTTGGTGGTAGACCGCGGCCCCGTGCTCGTTGACCAGCTCGAAGCCGTGATGACCGGTCGGCTGCCAGAGCCCGACGACGGCACAGGTCGGGTCAGTGAGGATCGCCATCCAGCCCTTCTCCGGAACCTCCATCGGCGCCATGCAGGTCGTGCCACCGGCCTCGGCGGCTTTCGCCACGGTGGCCGCGATGTCGGCGGTGTGCAGATACGTCGTCCAGCCGTCCGCGGCGTTCCATTGCGGGTCGTTGGCCATCAGTCCGGCCACGGGCCGGCCGTCACGGAACGCGTTGACGTAACCGCCGTAGTCCGGCCCGGCCGACTCGAACGTCCATCCGAATACGGTGCCGTAGAACTGCTGGGCGCGTTCCAGATCCGATGTCCCGAGATCGATCCAGATCGGGGCACCCAGCGGGGTCGAGGAGCGGACGGGCATCAAAGCCTCCTGTCGGTGGGGTTGGTGTCGGTCACCGAAACAGACCCACCGCCGCGCCGAAACTCATCGCACGCGCCGAGCACCGCGCCGAGCACCGCGCCGAGCACCGCGCCGAGCACCGCGCCGAGCGTACGGTTTCTGACGAATTTCGGCCTCAGATGCGTCAGAAACCGTACTTTCGGCGACGAGGATTACGACCAGGACGGCGACCACTACTACGCCGGTGCGTACCCCAGCGCAGCCTTGACCTCCAGGAACTCGTCGAACGCGAAGGGGCCCCATTCACGGCCGTTTCCGCTGCGCTTGTAACCACCGAACGGGGCGGCCATGTCGAAGCCGTGATTGATCGCCACCGAACCGGCCCGGATCCGACGTGCCACCGCGCGCGCCTGCTCAAGGTCGGCGCCCGAGACGTAGCCGGCCAGCCCGTACTCGGTGTCGTTGCCGATGTCGACAGCCTGGTCGATGTCGTCGTAGCCCAGGATGCACAGCACCGGCCCGAAGATCTCCTCCCGGGCGATGGTCATGTCGTTGGTGACGTTGGCGAACACCGTCGGCTGCACGTAATAGCCCTTCTCGAGCCCGTCTGGCCGTCCGGGCCCTCCGATGACGAGCGTGGCGCCCTCGTCGATGCCCTTCTGGATCAGGCCCTGGATCTTGTCGAACTGTGCCTTCGAGGCGACCGGCCCGATCGCCGTCTTGTCGGACGGATCGCCGACCTTGACCGCACCGGCGGTGTCGCGCGCGATGGCGATGGCCTCCTCCATCCGCGAGTTCGGCACCAGCATGCGCGACGGAGCATTGCAGCTCTGGCCGCTGTTCATCATCATCACCGAGGTGCCGGCGGCGACGCTCTTGGCGAAGTCGTCGTCATCGAGCACGATGTTCGGGCTCTTGCCGCCGAGTTCCTGGGTCACCCGCTTGACCGTCGGCGCCGCGTTGCGCGCCACCTCGACCCCGGCGCGGGTGGATCCGGTGAACGACACCATGTCCACGTCCGGGTGGCTCGACAGCGGCACCCCGACACCCGGGCCGTCGCCGTAGACCAGGTTGTACACGCCGGCGGGAACTCCGGCGGCGTCGAGGATCTCGGTGAAGATCTGTGCTGAGTACGGAGCGACCTCCGACGGCTTGAGCACCATCGTGCAGCCGGTGGCCAGTGCCGGGAAGACCTTGCACGCGATCTGGTTGAGCGGCCAGTTCCACGGTGTGATCAGCCCGCACACCCCGATCGGCTCGCGGACCACCATGGTGGTGCCGTGCTGTTCTTCGAACTGGAAGTTCTTCAGCACCTCGATGGTGGTCGACAGGTGTCCGATGCCGAGGTTGACCTGTGGACCGGAGGCCAGCGACGGCGGCGCACCCATTTCCTCGTGAACGGCGTCGGCCAAATCGCCGCTGCGCTTCTGGTATTCGCCCATGATCGCCCCGAGCAGGTCCAGGCGTTCTTCGCGGGAAGTCTGCGACCAACTCGCGAAAGCCCGCCGGGCGGCGGTGACGGCCAGGTCGACATCGGCCGACGAGCCCAGCGCGATCTTGCCGGAGATCTGCTCGGTGGTCGGGTTGTCGACTTCCAGGGCGTTGGGCCGGACCGATTCGGCCCACTGGCCGTCGATGTAGTGCTTCAGATACTCGCGCATCACGTCTCCTCGGTTCACGGGCCTACTGCGTACCTTCTGCATACCAGGTGCGGAATCGGTCGTACTTGGGCATCTCCTCGGAGTTGGCTTTCGGGTCGATGCACACATGGACCACCGCGGTCTTACCGCTGGCGAAGGCCCGCTGGATCGCCGGGCCGATTTCGTCGTCCTTCTCGACATACTCACCGTGGCAGCCGAAGCCCTCGGCGATCTTGTCCATCCGGACGTCCTTGCTCCAGTGCACACCGGGTTGCGGTGACGGCTGCTCGAAGGTGCGCTTGTAGACACCGACCTCAAGCCCCCACTGATGATCGACGCCGACGACGCACACCAGCGGCAGGTTCTCCCGCGCCGCGGTCTCCAGTTCGGCGATGTGGAACAGAAATGCCGAATCGCTGGTCAGCAACATCACCGGGCGCTTGCGGCCGTCGGCGACCGACGCGCCCACAGCGTAGGGCAGGCCTGTGCCGAGGTGACCGAAGTTCTGATTCCAGATCACGTCACGCGGCTTGGCCTGGGAATAGGTCCACTGGAAGATCACCGTGGCGCCGCCGTCGCGGACCAGGATGCCGTCGCGCGTGTGCTCCTTGAACGCCTTGGTGGCCTCGACGACGTAGCGAGCCGGGTGGATCGGAGTGCGCCCGCTCGGCGCTTCCTCGGCAACGCGGGCCAGCTCGGCGGCGTCGGCCTCGATCAACGTCTCCAGATTCGCCGCGGGAGCCCGTGGTGTGTCGCGCAGCGCCTCGACCAACTGTGGCACCACCCCGCGCAGATCACCGACCAGCGGCACGTCGAAGGACCTGTTGACGCCGATGGCGGTGGGGTCCTGCTCGACATAGATCCACTTGCGTTCGGCGTCGTTGCCGGCCCAGTGCTGGGTCCGGCCGTAGTGCATGGGCTCGCCGAGTTCGGTGCCCAACGCCACACACAGGTCGGACTGCTCGACGGCCTCGTTGGCCGCCGGGGAGAACAGGTAGGGGAAGGTGCGGTCCTGCAGACCGGGGATGAACGAGGTCCCTCCGGAGGTCTGGATCACCGGGCAGGCCATCAGCTCGGCCAGTTCCCGCACCTGTTCCTGGGTACGGGAGGTGTGAACGCCGTGGCCCACCAACAGAATCGGGCTCTTCGCGGCGCGGATCAGTCGGACCGCCTCGGCGACCTCACGGCCACCTGCACCCTGATTCACCAGCCGGTAGGTCGACGGCGACGGCGCCTGCCCTACCTCGAGTTCGTCGAGGATGACGTGGGACGGGAACTCGATGTAGGCCGGTCCGGGGGTGCCCGACATGGCCCGGCGGATGGCCTCGTGCACGATCTCGTCGGTCTGATCGGCATACTCGATCGAACTGCTGTACTTCACCGACGGCGCGAAAAGCCCCTCCTGCTGTACGAATTGGATGCGACCACGACGCACCCGCCGCTCGGTGATGCGCGCGCGCTGGCCACCGAGGAAGATCACCGGTGAGTTCTCCACCAGTGCGCACATCATCGCTCCGGCGATGTTGGCAACCCCGGGACCGAGCGTGCCGATGCACAGCCCCGGCTTGCCGGTCATCCGTGATGCCGCCTCGGCCATGAATCCGGCGGACAACTCGTGGTGCGGCGCGACGACCGACCACCCGCGGGCGTCGGCTTCGGTGAACATGTGCACGAAGTTCGGGTCCGGGATGCCGAACAGCGTGTTGACGCCCTCGGCTTCGAAGAGATCCAGAATGCGTTTGTAGACAGGGACACCCATGGTCATTTGCCTTTCGGTCGGGGTGAGCTCACAGGTAGCGGGCTGAGAGGGTCTTGCGGTGAGCCGCCGTCGATCCGAACCACGAACGGTTCAGGGCGGCGCGTTTGAGGTAGCGGTGGATGCCGCTTTCCCACGTGTAGCCGATGCCGCCGTGCAGCTGCATGGCTTTTCCGGCAACGGCGACGGCGACGGCGCAGGTATGCGATTTGGCCATCGCCGCCGGAATCGTGGCGTCGCGCCGTTCGGCGACGGCGATGATGGCATCGCCGACGAGTTGGCGTGACACCGCGATGTCGACGAGCATGTCGGCGCAGGCATGCTTGACAGCCTGAAACGAGCCGATCGGTCGGCCGAACTGCCGGCGGACCGAAACGTAATCGACGGTGGCGGTGAGCATCTGCTCGGCCAGTCCCAGACTGTCACACGCGATCGCCACCGCTGCTCGCTGTCGCACCGCAGCGGCGGCCGGATCGGCGGCACCGAGCACCTGCACCGGGGCGGCATCGGCGGTGACGATGGCCAACCGGCGTGTCTCGTCGACGACTGGTTGCGGGAGCACTGTCAGATCCGTGGCCTGCGCGAGCACCACGGCAGAGTCGGTGAGCACCAGCAGCTGATCGGCGTCGACGGCATCCGCGACGAACTCGGCATGACCGGTCAATCGACCCTCGGCACAGGAGAAGGCATCGGTGACCACGGCCAGCCGCGTCTGGCCCGCGGCCACCGCAGCCAGCAGCGCCTCGATGCGGTCGTCAACCGGAAGCGCGTTGAGCACACCGACCGGTAGCACCGCGCCACCCAGGAAACGGTTGACTCCCGCGGCGCGCCCGATCTGGTCGAGGACCACCGCGGTTTCGCCGAAGCTGCCCCCAGCGCCGCCGAGCCGGTCGGGGACCTCCAACCCGACCCAGCCGGCGTCGATGAGATCGGACCACTCGGTCTGCGGGTCCTTGGCCAGCAGGTCACCGGCGACCGAACGGAGTTCATCGTGAAACTCAGCGAAATCCTCTGCCATCACGCCACGCTCGGTTCTCTGGGCAGCCCCAGTCCGCGCTCGGCGATGATCGTTCGTTGGATCTCGCTGGCACCGCCGGGGATGGTCCACTCCCATGAGCCGACGAAATCCAAGACCCAGGAACCCGATTCCCATCCGCTCGACAGCGGCTTGGTCAGCACGGTGTGCGCGGCCGGACCGCCGAGCTCGGCACCGAAGTCGGTGAGCCGCTGCAGCAGCTCGCTGTAGTAGAGCTTGACAATCGAGGCATCGGCGGGGCCGCGGGCGCCGTGCTCGACGATCTGGCGGCACAGCCCGCGCAGTCCGGTGATCTCCGCTTCGAACCCGGCCAGCCGATCGGCGACCACCGGGTCATCCGCCGGTGCGGACTGCACCAGCCACCGGAAGCCGGCGTTGCCCAGCCGCTCGGCCAGCTCCAGCATGGTCATGCCGCGTTCGGCGCCCAGCGTCGCCTGCGCCACCTGCCAACCCTCGTTCTCGGCACCGATCAGGTTGCCCGCCGGGATGTGCACATCGTCGAGGAAGATCTCGCAGAAATGCGAGTCGCCGACGGCGTTGCGGATGGGCCGGACGTCGATGCCCGGGCTGTTCATGTCCAGCAGCAGATACGAGATGCCCTTACGCTTCGGCGCGTCCGGGTCGGTGCGGGCCAACAGCAGACACCAGTCGGCGTGCAGAGCACCGCTGGCCCAGAGCTTCTGGCCATTGACGATGTAATGTCCATCGCCGCCGTCGCCACACCGGCGAGCGGTGGTGCGCAGCGCCGCCAGGTCCGATCCGGCCTCCGGCTCAGAGAAGCCCTGCACCCAGATCTCTCCATCCAGGATCGCCGGCAGATGCCGTCGGCGTTGTTCGTCGGTGCCGGCCACCAGCAGGGTCGACGCGGCGTGATGGATACCGACGAACGCGAGCACCAGTCGCGGGGCGTCGTGGGCGGCCAGCTCCTGATAGAGCACCACCTGCTGCGCCACCGAAAGCCCCCCACCCCACTCGGCGGGCCAATGCGGCACCGCGTACCCGGCCGCGTGCAGCTCGGCGAACCACCACTTCTGGAACCGGACGAACTCGTCGTCACCCACCCCGGTCTGCTGGGCTCGCCAGTGCGCGGGGACGTGTTCGCGACACCAGTCGCGCACCTCGACACGGAAGTCGTCCAGCGCAGTCATACGTACAATCCCGTCAGACCGTGCCGACCAGCTCTGCGGGTCAGCAGGTTTCGCGTGCCGGACAATCCGAACGGCAACCGCCGCAACGGCTGGCTGTACCGCGACAGCCATGACAGCGTCGTCTCGTCACAGAAGCCGACGGCGCCGTGGAGCTGATGGCACACCCGGAACACCACATCGGCGGCCTCGATCGCCGCCATCCGCAAGGCAAGTGCGTCATCGACAGCTGCCGGCCGGCCGGAGGCTGCACTCCACAACGCGTGCTTGGCCAGGATATCGAGGCCGTTGCGCTCCACCTCGGCGTCGGTGAGCTGGAACTGCACGCTCTGAAACGCCGCCAACTGCTGACCGAACTGCTTACGCAGATTCACGTGCGCAACGGTCAGTTCCACGGCACGATCCAGCATCCCCAGCAGTGTCCAGCACGGTAGTACCAATCCTAGAGCGACGTCGCCGGCCCCGGTACCGTCCACCGGGGACAGCTCCAGTTCGGCGACGAAGCCCGGCTGTGCCGCGCCGAGCCCAGAGACCAGCGACCGATCGCCGTCGACAGTGACTGCGGCCCAGCGGCTTTGCAGTCCGTCCAGGGTGCCGGCCGGCCGGATCCCGCCGATCACGACCAGCCCGTCGACGTCCAGGTCGGTCGGGGTGGCCAGTCGTTCGGCCAGCGGGTAGGGCAGCGCCCAGTATCCCGCGCTGCGGCACAGCGCCGCGGCTGCCTCCAGACCGTCGGCATCGGCGCGAGGATCGAGATCCCACGCGCCGAGCCCGTCGAGCACCGGCCGCACCAACACTTCCCGGGTGTCGGGCGCAACCTGCGCACGCTGCACCAACTCGTCACCGCCGGCCGCGGCGAAGGCCTGTTTGGCCTGCCGGCCGTACTCCAGCGCGTCGTCGCTGAGATCGAGGATCATCGCGCGGCTCCGCGTAACAGTGAACGGGACAGCAGGATGCGTTGCATTTCGCTGCTTCCCGACGACACCGTGGAGGCCTGGGAGTAGCGCCAATGGTCCTCCACCTCCCCGAGGAACCACGCTGCCCTGGGGTCACTGCGCTCCACTTCCGCGGCGATGTCCATCAGCACCTCGGCACTGTCCTGGTCGAGGGTGGTGACCGCGATTCGGTAGGCCGCGGCGTCACCCGGATTGACCCGGCCACTGCTCTGCTGCGCGACGACGCGATAAGCCAGCAACCGGGCGCGCCGGCAGTGCGTCAGCATCCGGATCCAGCGTCCGCGCAGCTCGTCGGACAGCGTGTCCCAGCGTCCCCCGAGGACGGTGGGCGCCGCCGCGAGCAATCGCTCACAGCGCGCGTAGCGTGCGATACCCACCCGTTCGAAAGCCATCACGTCTCCGACGATCGACCAGCCTTCGTCCACGGTGCCCAGCACATCGGCCTCGGTGACCCGCAGGTCGTCAAAGAACACTTCGTTGAGGTGGTGTGGGCCCATCATGCACGGGATCGGACGCACCGTGATGGCCGGATCATCCATCGGCACCAGGAAAATGGTCAGGCCCTGTTGTTTTCGCTCACTCTTGGACGTTCGCGCGAGGAGAAAGCACCACTGTGCCATCGTCGCGTACGACGTCCAGATCTTCTGTCCGCTGACCAACCAGCCGTCGCCGTCTCTGCGTGCGGTGGTACGCAGTGAGGCCAGATCCGACCCTGCTTCAGGTTCGGAGAAGCCCTGGCACCAGATCACCTTGCCGGCCGCGATCGGCGGCAGGTGGGTGCGCTGCTGCTCGGGGGTGCCGTGGCGCATGATGATCGGCCCCACCCAGTTGACTCCCATGTACTGGGCGCCGCGTGGTTCGTGGTGGGCCCACATCTCCTCACGCACGACGGTCTGCTCCCACACCGAGGCACCGCCACCGCCGAACTCCTGCGGCCAGGCCAGGCAGAGAAGGTGTCGTTCGGCCAGCGTGCGGCAAAACCGTTGCGCGATATCGAGATCAGCTGGGTCATCGGTGAAGGCGCCCAGGTAGTGTTCGGGCACCTGCTCGGCGACCAAGGCCCGCAGCTCGCGGCGCAGGTCTTCGGCGCGTTGACCCATGTCGAAATCCATCGCCATCGCTAACTCGATCCGACCGGGTCGACGGCACCCAGACCGAGTTCGGCGAGCACCGCGGCGGTGTCAGCACCCAGTTCCGGAGCCGGCCCGCGGACCTTGCCGGGGGTCCGGGAGAACCACGTCGGCACCCCGGGGAACCGCACCGGGCCGTGCTGGGTGTCGACCGTTTCGAACAAGCCGACCGCATCCAGATGGGGATCGTCGAACAGTGCGTCGGGGGTGTTCAGTGGCGCGGCCGGGATCTCCAGTTCCCGGAACAACGCCAGCCACTCCTCAGTGGTACGTTCGACCAGCGTCTGCGCCACCAGGCCGTAGACGGCGTCGATGTGGTGGGCGCGAGATTCCAACGTGGCGTACAGCTCTGAGGCCCAGGGCGGCTGCACCGCGCCGACGAACGCATGCCAATGTTTGTCGTTGTAGATCAGCGCGGCGATGTACCCGTCCTTGGTGCGGTATGGACGTCGGTTGGGCGCCACGGTTCGCGGATACACCGCCGGGCCCAAAGGGGGGTCGAACATGGCGCCGTTGGCATGTTCGACCAGCATGAACGACGCCATCGTCTCGAACATGGCGACCTCGACTTCTTGTCCCTCGCCGCTACGTTCGCGGTGGAACAGCGCCATCATGGTGGCGTACAGCGCGGTCAGACCGGCGACCTTGTCGGCCATGATGGTGCCGACGTAGTCGGCTTGGCCGGTGAGCTGCTGCTGCACCGCGGGCAGACCGCATTCGGCTTGGATGGTGTCGTCGTAGGCAGGGCGATCCCGCTCCGGGCCGCGGCGCCCGTAGCCGTAGCAGTTGGTGTAGACGATCGCCGGATTCAGCGCCGCTACATCGGCATAACCCAAGCCCAGCTTGGCGATCGCCTTGGCACGCATCGAGTGGATGAACACGTCGGCGTGTGTGATCAGCGCACGCATCGCAGCCTTGCCCTCGGCCGAGCGCAGATCGAGCACCACGCTGCGCTTGCCCCGGTTGACGTTGACGAACACCCCGCTCATCCCCGGTGCCGGGCCGACCGAGATGAACCGGGTGTTGTCGCCTTCGGGCGGTTCGACTTTGATCACCTCGGCGCCCATGTCCGCCATGATCTGGGTGCAGTAGGGGCCCATCACCATGGCGGTGAGGTCGACGACGCGGATCCCCGCCAGCGGTCCGGTGTCAGCCACGACCGGCCATCGCGAAGCTGTACCGGATGTGGTCACCATGTCCGTCGGGAACGACGGGGAACGTGAGGGTCTCGGAGCGGTCGCGAATCGTGTCGAGGTTGTTCGCGACATCACTCATGGTCCAGGCCCGCCGATACACGCCGGGCGATTCGGTGATCGCCGCGGTGGCCACCCGGCCGGCCAGAGCGACGAACATCTCGCCGGTCACCGCGCAGCTCTCGTGCGCCAGGTAGCCGACGACCGGCGCGACCAGGTCGGGGTCCATCGGCGGATAGGCCGAGGTGTCGATCCCTGCGGCCATCCTCGTCACCGCCGCGGGCACGATCACGTTGCTCGTGACGTTGTGCGCCGCTCCCTCCATTGCTGCCACGTTGCTCAATCCGATCACACCGGCCTTGGCGGCGGCGTAGTTGGCCACCTCGTAGTTGCCATAGAGACCACCGATCGACGACGTCAGCACGAGGCGTCCGTATCCGGCGTCGCACATCAGAGCGAACGCCGGACGCACGACGTGAAAGGCGCCCCGTAGATGCACGTCGAGCACCGCGTCGAAGTCGTCGTAGGACATGCTCTTCAGGGGTGCCCGCCGAACGATCCCGGCGTTGTGCACCAGCACGTCGACCCTGCCGTAGCGCTGGACTGCCGCGTCGATGATCGCCTGTCCCCCTTCCGGGGCGGCCACCGATTCGGTGTTGGCGACTGCTGTGCCTCCGGCAGTGGTGATTTCGCGGACGACGTCGTGAGCGGGTCCTTCGTCTGCGCCGGCGCCGTCGAGCCCCCCGCCGAGGTCGTTGACGACCACCGTGGCGCCTTGGGCAGCCAGCAGCAGCGCATAGGCACGGCCCAGGCCACGTCCGCCGCCGGTGACGACTGCGACCCGTCCGTCGAAGCGCAGGTCAGACACGGAGTTCCAGGCCTTCGAGATCACCGCTGTCACGCCATGCCGCGATCAACTCGTCGAAGGCGTAGAAGCCCGGTGAATAGAAGTCACCGAGGAAGGACCCGTTACCTTCGGCACCGCCACGGCCCTCGTTGTTGTAATAGCCGGGTGTGCAAGACAATTCGAAGGCCGAGTTGTCGATCGCCAGCTCCCGGACGGTGGCGACCCAGTTGTCCTGTCCCTGCTGGCTGGGCTCGACCGTGGTCGCGCCACGGCTCTGGGCCTCGGCAATGATGTAGGCGATGTGCTTGGCCTGCTGCTCGAACATCGCGGTGGTGTTCGCCGAGACTCCGCCCTGGATGAACCCCATGAAGAACTGGTTGGGGAACCCGCGGCTGGTCATGCCGTGCAGCGTCTGGTAGCTGTCCTGCCAGTAGTCGAACAGTGAAAGGCCGTCCCGGCCGACGATGCGGTCGATGGCGTACCGGCGGCTGATCTCGGTGGAGATCTCGAATCCGCTGGCGAAGATCACGCAGTCGACCTCGTACTCGACGCCGTTGGCGACGACGCCCTTCTCGGTCAGTCTCTCCACGCCCTTGGATTCCGAGACGTCGACCAGCGTCACGTTCGGTCGGTTGAATGTGGCCAGATAGTGCTCACTGGAACACGGCCGCTTGCACATGAACCGGTAGTAGGGCTTGAGCATCTCAGCGGTCTGAGGATCCTCGACGACGGCAGCCACCCGCCGCCGCAACCGTTCCATGATCTTGTAGTCTTCTTCTTCCCGGAACGCCATGATCTGTTCGATGGTCACCGCCGCGGGATCTTCGGCGCCGGCGATGCGCGCGGTCAGGTTGCGGCCGAGCTCGGTCCAGAAGTCGCACACCAGATCGGGTTCGCCGAATACCACGCCGACAAACGGCGACCAGTTGTGGAAGTTGCGTTTGCGTTCCTCTTGCCATCCCGGCTGCAGCGAGGCCGCCCACTGGGGGTCGGTGGGGGTGTTGACCCGCTCGTCGACCGATGACGGTGTCCGCTGGAAAACCAACAGCTGCTCGGCGTCTCGCCCCAGGTGCGGCACCAACTGGATGCCGGTCGCGCCGGTGCCGACGAGTGCAACCCGCTTGTCGGCCAACTTGTCCAGGCCACCATCGGGGCCACCGCCGGTGTAGTCGTAGTCCCAACGGGCCGAGTGGAACACGTGGCCACCGGCGTCTCGGTACTCCTTGATTCCCGGGATACCGGGCAGCTTCGGACGGTTGTAGGAACCCTGGGCCATCACCAAGAACCGAGCCCGGATGTCGTCGCCGCGGTCGGTGCTGATCCGCCAGCGCTGCGCGTCGTCGTCCCAGTGCAGTTCGCGCACCTGGGTGGAGAACAGCGCGCCGTCGTAGAGACCGAAGTGCTTACCGATGTTGCGGCAGTGTTCGAAGATCTCAGCGCCGTCGGCGAACTTCTTCGAGGGCATGAAGTCGAGCTCTTCGAGCAGCGGGATGTAGCAGTACGCGTCGTTGTCACACTGGATCCCGGGGAAACGGTTCCAGTACCAGACGCCCCCGAAGTCCCCGGCCATCTCGATGACACGGATTCCGGTCACACCCGACTTCTTCAAGTAGGCACCTGCCAGCAGCCCGGAGAAGCCGCCGCCGAGAATCACCACCTCGACGTCCTCGGTGATCGGATCACGCTCGGTCACCGTCGTGTACGGATCGACTTCGTAGAACTCGGCGAAATCGCCCTCCAGTTCCAGGTACTGGTCGGCACCCTCTTCGCGTAAACGTTTGGCCCGCTCTTTGGCGTACTTCTCGCGCAGCGCCGGGATATCGATGTCGGTGGGCGTGTCAGTGGGCCCGCACGCGCTTTCGGTACTCGTCACTTCTCTCCTTCACGCAGTGATTTCGGCGCGCTAAGCGACGCTGAGGGTGCTTCAGCGCGCCGAAATCGCTAGAGTTCGCGGGGCTCGCCGGTTCCCATGTACTTGGACAGTTGGTGGTGCAGGTTCACGGTGCTGCGTTCGCGGTACGGGTTGGGCAACGTGCCCGGGAACCCTGCCGACTTCATCCCCTGCTGCACGGCAGCCATGTTGGAGAAGTCCTGCGGCAGCACCGAGAGCCAGTTCGGAGACTCCTTGGGTGTGTACTCCCATTCCGTCTGCGGCTCTTCATCTTTCGGGTACAGCTCCAAGGTGGCCACCTCGAAGATGCACTTGTCGGGATCGTAGCTGGGATGCGGTCGGGCGCTGTAGCACAACGCGGTCGTCAGCCCCTGCCCGACCTGCAGGTTCGGAAAGATCTGCCACGCCGTGCCGGCCTGCCCGAGGATGTCGGCCGGGATGGTCGGCCAGATCACCCCGCGGGCTTCGTCGTCACGGCGGGCCGAGGCCAGCCAGTGCTCGAGCACCTTGTCCGGCGCAGTACCCTCGGGGAGTTCGTCGACCAGCCGCCTGGCCGCGTTGACCAGTGTCTCGGTGGTGGTCGCGTTGGTCTGCTCCCAGGTGTACATCTGCATCTCCGCGGTCGACACGCGCGGATCGTCGCCGGTGCCCAGCCGGATCTTGGACTTGGTGGCTTCCATGTTCTTCGGCGCGTCGTAGCCGATGTTGCTGTGCTTGCCCTGCGCCTTGGCCCAGCCCTTGAACTCGCCGAACTTGTTGAACTCCGGGTGGGTGGTGAACACATGATAGGTCTCGTTGAACGCTTCCAACGCGACCTTCCAATTGCAGTCGAAGTACAACCACTTGCGCCATTTGTAGCGCATGTTCTCCAGCCCGAAGGGGTCGAGGATCTTGGCCGCCGGGAACAGGTAGTCGGCCAGCGACTCGGCGTCGGGGTCCATGTTGATGAACACCCAGCCGCCCCAGGTGTCCACCTGGACCGGCGCAAGGTGGGTGAGCTCCGGCGTGAGTTTGCCGACCCAGTCGTCCTGCTCGCGGATGTGGGTGCAGGCGCCGTCAAGACCGTAGGTCCAGCCGTGAAATCCGCAGACGAACGATTTACGGGCCCGTCCGCGCGCGTTCTTGGCTCCGTCGGGGGTGTCGACCAGACGACGGCCACGGTGCCTGCACACATTGTGGTGTGCCCGGAACTCCTTTTCCCCGGTGCGCACCACCAGGATCGAGTCGTCGAGGACGTCGTAGGTCAGGTAGCTGCCGATCTCGGGGAACTCCTCGACCCGACCTATCTGCTGCCACACCCTGCGCCACAACCGGTCTCGTTCGGCCCGGGCGTACTCCGGCGAGATGTAGGCATCGACGCTGATGGTCATCGGCTCGGAAAGCTCTTCTGGCGGATCGACCCTCGCTTCGAGATCTGTCATCAGATCCTCCTCATGGTTTCTCGGAATGACTCGTCTTTGAGGAACAGTGACGTGTTGTCGGCCCCGAGGTGGGTCCACTTCAGGTTCAGCCCACCGTCGACCAGCAGGGTTTGACCGGTGATGTAGCTGGACAGATCGGACAGCAGGAACAGGATCGCGTTGGCCTGCTCGTCGGCGGTGCCCCGGCGTCCCATCGCGATGGCGGTGCGGTCGCGTTCGGGATCCTCCTCGACGTAGGTGGCCGAGGCGGCGGTCGCGGTCACCCCCGGCGCCACCGCGTTGACACGTATTCCGTCGCCGGCCAATTCGACGGCCATCGTGCGTGTCATCGCCACAACGGCGGCTTTGGCTGTGCCGTACGCGATGTGGTACGGCGCGGTGTTCATCCCGCTGATCGACGAGATCGAGACGATCGAGCCGGGATTGCCGTCGCCGCGGATCTCAGCGGCGACAGCCTGGCTCATGAAGAACGCGGTTTCGAGGTTGGCGGTGAACAGGTCGCGCCAGTCTTGCCGCGTGACACGGGTGGCCGGCATCCAGGTGGCCGGGGCGGCGCCACCGGCGACGTTGACCAGCCCGTAAAGGTCGCCGTCGGCGGTGCGTACCGCATCGAGGACGGCTGCGATGCCGTCGTCGGTCGATGCGTCGGCAGCGACCGGCTTGACCGCCAGACCCTGCTCGGCCAGCGGAGCCACATGGGCGTCGAGGTTGTCCTGGCGCCGGCTGACGGCGACGACAGTGGCCCCGGCCTCGGCAGCTTTGCGGGTCACCGTGGTGCCGATGCCCCCGCCGCCGGCCCCGGACACGACGACAATGCGGCCGTCCAGGGACACCGAAACCCCGGTCACCCGACGCCTTTGTCCGGACAAATAACTACACTCTGCATATTGCAGAACACTATTCCGCAGCACTTTCAGGGCGTCAAGGCCGCATTGCCGACGAACGAACAGCTATTGTCTGGACTAACAGCGCTTGCTAACGTCCGACTCCATGACTGCCCGCTACACCGCCCCCAACCCGTCGCCGGCCCCGGGCTGGCAGCTGGCGAGGATGACCTCGCCCAGCAGGTTGTTCGGCGCGAACGGGCTGCGCACGGGTCCGGATGGCCGGGTCTACATCGCGCAGGTCACCGGGAGTCAGATCAGCGCGCTGGACCTGGGGTCGGGCCGGTTGGACACCATCAGTCCGAAGGGCGGTGACATCGTCGCCCCCGACGACGTTGCTTTCGGCCCGGACGGCACCTTGTATGCCACCGAAGTGATGGACGGCCGCGTCAGCGCCCGCGATCCCGCCGGACGCAGCCGTGTGCTACGCGCCGACCTGCCCTGTGCAAACGGCATCACCGTGCATCAGGGCCGGCTGTTCGTCGGCGAATGCCGCGACGGTGGCCGGTTGATGGAGTTGCCGCTCGGCGGCGGCCAGCCGCGAATTCTGCTGGACAACCTTGCCTCGCCCAACGCGATGGAGGTCGGTCCCGACGGCTGGCTCTATTACCCGCTGATGACCGCCAACGAGATCTGGCGGATACACCCCGACGGCACGGAAGCCCAGCGGGTGGCCACCGACCTCGGCGTCCCCGACGCGGTGAAATTCGACGCCGAAGGCTTCATCGTCTCCACCCAGGTGGCCAGTGGTCAGGTGTTGCGCATCGACCCGCGCACCGGTGACAAGTCGGTTCTGGCGCAACTGAATCCCGGACTGGACAATCTGACCTTCGCCGACGGCCGACTGTTCGTCTCCAACTTCACCGGTGAGATCACCGAGATCCTTCCGGGGGGCCGGACCCAGACCGTGCTGGCCGGTGGCCTGAACTGGCCTCTGGACCTGACCGTGGCCGCGGGTCGGCTCCACATCGCCGACGGCACCTACTTCTACGCGGTCACCCCCGACGGCTCCCTCCAGACGGTGGGGATGCTGTTCACACCCGGCTACCCCGGTTTCCTGCGCGGTGTCACGGCGGTCGGACCGGATGAGTTCGTGGTCACCACCTCAGGTGGACAGGTCGGCCACTACCGTCCGGCAGCGGGCGAAACCGAGTACCTGGCAGGTGATTTCGATCAACTCTACGGCGTCGCGGTCGACGGTGAGGCCACCGTGTTCGCCGAGCTGGGCACCGGCCGGGTGCACAGCCTGCGAAACGGCACGCTCGAGACGCTCGCCGACGGACTCGACGCCCCGGTCGGGGTCGCCATCGACCCCGACGGCGTACCCTTGGTCGCCGAGTCCGGCGCCGGACGCGTGGTGCGGCTGCGGCCGGGTACCGTCGACACAGTGGTCGGGGATCTGCGACAACCCCAGGGCATCACCGTCGTCGAGAATCGTCTGTACATCGTCGACGCCGCCGCCAAAGAACTCGTCGAGTTCGACCTGGAAAGCGGTGCGCGTACCACCATCGCCTCCGGGCTGCCGGTCGGGCCCCCACCGGGCGTCGAGCCCAAGCCGCTGAAAGGGATGCCGCCGTTCTCCGGCCCCCAGGGTCCGTTCGCCGGGATCACCGCAGCTCCCGACGGCACGCTCTACCTCTCCGCCGACGGCGACGGCAGCGTGCTGGCGGTCCGCCGCAGATGACCACCGCTGCTGGTGATCACCGCTACCTGCAGGTGGCGCGCACGCTGCGCAAGGAGATCGTGGACGGCGTGTACCCGGTGGGTTCCCAGCTGCCCACCGAACACGAGCTGTGCCAGCGTTTTGCGGTCAGCCGCTACACGGTCCGCGAGGCGTTGCGTCGGCTGCGCGACGACAACCTCGTCGCGTCGCGGCCGCGGGCCGGCACCCTGGTGGTTCCCCGACCCAGCACCAACTCCTACGCCCAAGATGTCATGTCGATCGACGACCTGCTGGCGTTCGCCCAGGGTGCGCAGTTCGCGATCGAGACGAACGCCACAGTGACCGTCGACGACGAGTTGGCCGCGCGCACCGGGCTGCCGCTGGCCACCGAATGGCTTGCGGTCAGCGGTTACCGACGCACCGATGACGACGCCACACCCATGTGCCGAACCGAGTACTACATCAACCGCAGTTTCGCCGCGGTGGGCCGGCTGCTGCACCGCCACACCGGCCCCATTTTCCCACTCATCGAGGACCTCTTCGGCGTCAGTATCGTCGAGGTTCACCAGGAGATCTCGGCCGTCGTGCTGACCGCTGAGCTGGCCCGCGCGTTGAATGCCGAGCCGGCAGACGCGGCACTGCAGATGCAGCGCACCTACACCACCTCCGACGCGGAGATCGCACAGGTCACCGTCAACACCCACCCGTCATCGAGATTCCGCCATGCGATGACGATGCGCCGGGTGCGTGACGCCTGATGACGACGACGCTGGCCGAAGCCCTCCACGAAGCAGCCGCCGACACCCCCGACCGGGTGCTGGTGTGCGACGATGCCACCGCCTTGACCGCCGCCCAATTACTCGACCGGGCAACGGCGCTGGCACATGCGCTGTCCCGCCGCATGCCCACCGGCAGTGTCGTGTCCTTCGCCGTGCCGAACTGGCACGAGGCCTGCGTCATCTATCTGGGTGCGACGTTGGCCGGGATGGTGGTCAATCCGATCCTGCCGTCCCTGCGCGACCACGAACTGGGGTTCATCCTCGCCGACGCCGACAGCCGGGCCATCTTCATCCCGCAGGCCTTCGCTGGTCACGACTACGCTGCGATGCTCGAACGCGTGGTCGCCGCCTCCGCACGCCCGCCGGAAGTCGTCGTCGTCCGCGGTGAAGCCGGTGAGCACACGGCCTTTGCCGACCTACTCGGCGAACCGCACGGCGGCGCGCTGCCCGACCTGGACCCGGCAGCCACCCGGATGATCCTCTACACCTCGGGCACCACAGGCCGACCCAAAGGCGTTATGCACAGCCATGAGTCGCTGGCGGCGCTGATTGCGCAGCTCGGAGAGTACTGGCGCATCGACCCAGGTGACACTTTTCTGGTGCCCTCACCGATCGCTCACATCGGCGGCTCGATCTATTCCTTCGAATGCCCGTTGCTGCTGGGCACCCGGGCGGTGCTGATGCCGCGCTGGGATGCCGACACTGCGGTCACGCTGATGCTCGAGCACCGCTGCACCCACATGGCCGGCGCCACGCCGTTTCTGGAGGGTCTGCTGGCAGCGGCCGAACGCGCCGGCACCCGCCTGCCCGATCTCAAGGTATTCATCTGCGGGGGCGCCTCGGTGCCCCCGTCACTGGTTCGGCGCGCCACGCAGTTCTTCGCTGCTGCCGAGGTCAGCAGGGTCTACGGGTCCACCGAGGTCCCGGTGACCACCATCGGGGCCCTCGGCGACGTCGACCGCGGCGCCGAGACCGATGGCCGCCCGGGCATCGCCGACATCCAGATCGTCACCGGCGAGATCCGGGCCCGCGGTCCACAGATGTTCACCGGGTATCTGCACGCCGAGGACAACCGCGACTCTTTCGACGAGGCAGGCTATTTCCGCACCGGGGATCTGGGCCGGTGGACCGACGACGGCTGCCTGGTGGTGACGGGCCGAGCCAAGGACCTCATCATCCGCAACGGTGAGAACATCTCACCCAAGGAAGTCGAGGACATCCTGGTGACACACCCGCAGATCGCCGAGATCGCAGTGGTCGGTGTGCCGGATGCGCGAACCGGGGAACGGGCGTGCGCAGCGATCGTGCCCGCCGGGTTACCCGGCCCCGACGTCGCCGAGCTCAAGGAGTTCCTGATGACGCGAGGGGTCGCGAAGTTCAAGATCCCCGAGCAGGTGACGCTCGTCGAGGCGCTGCCGAAGAACGACGCCGGCAAGGTTCTCAAGCACCAGCTCAAAGCAACTCTGACCAAGGAGTCCTGACATGCAGGTAGCCATCGTCACCGGGGCCAGCAGTGGGATCGGATTCGGTTGCGCGAAAACGCTGGCCGAGCAGGGCGTCGCGGTGCTGGGCACCGGTCGCGATGCTGATCGACTCGGTGAACTCGAGCGCGTGATCGGCGACCCGGACCGCATCACAACCCTGCCGATCGACCTGACCGCCGAAGACGGGCCGCGGCGTATCGTCGAGACCGCCCTCGAGAGGTTCGGCCGCATCGACTTCCTGATCAACAACGCCGGAGTCGGCAGCCCGAAACCGTTGCACGAAACCGACGACGAATCCCTGGACTACTTCCTGGGCCTGATGTTGCGAGCGCCGTTCCGGCTGGCCCGCGAGGTGATCGGTCACATGCGGCCCGGCTCGGCGATCATCAACATCACCTCGACTTTCGCCGTGGTCGGCGGGCTGCGCGGGGGCGCGTACTCGGCGGCCAAGGGCGGGATGACATCGCTGACCAGCCACATCGCCTGCCAGTATGGGCCGCAGGGGATTCGGTGCAACGCGGTGGCGCCGGGAGTGACCCTGACACCGATGGTGGCCAGCCGACTGGACGACGAACGGTTCCGCAAGATCAACACCGAGATGACGCCGTACCCGCGGCTGGGACGGGTCGAAGACATCGCCGCGACGGTCGCGTTCCTGTGTTCGGAGGGCGCCGGCTTCATCAACGGCCAGACCATCGTCGTCGACGGCGGGTGGAGTTCGACGAAGTACCTGTCCGACTTCGCGCTGAACTCCGAATGGGTTGCGCGCGAGTCGTCGTCGTGAACCTGTTCAGCGTGCTCGACCAGGCCGCGGCCCGCCACGGTGATCGCGGCGCGGTCTATCACGGGCAGCGCCAGGTCCATACCTGGTCCTCGGTCCGCGAGCGAGCGCTGCGGTTGGCCGCGTCGATCACCGCGCTGGGACCCGGCGCGCGGATCGCGGTGGCCAGTGCGAACTGTCCGCAGATCGTCGAGCTGATGTTCGCAATCTGGGCCGCCGAGTGCGTCTTCGTCCCGATCAACTACAAGCTGCACCCGCGGGAGATGAAGCAGATCCTCGACGACGCCGACGTGGCGCAGGTGTTCGCCTCAGACGAGATCGCCGCACACCTGGCCCCGGTGACGGCGGTGCCGATCGAGGTGATCGGTAGCGCCGACTACCAACAACGCTGCACCACAGCGCCGCTGGAGCCACCGCGGAACACCGATCCGGCGCTGCTGGCCTGGCTGTTCTACACCAGCGGCACCACCGGTCGGTCCAAAGGCGCGATGCTCTCGCATCGCAACCTGATGGCGATGACGGTGGCGCACCTGGCTGACTTCGACTCCCCCGACGAGAACTGCAGCCTGGTCCACGGTGCCCCGATGTCGCACGGCTCCGGGCTGTACGTGCCGCCGTACGTGCTGCGCGCCGCACGGCAGGTGGTGCCGGCTTCCGGCGGTTTCGACCCGCAGGAGTTCCTCGATCTGTGCGAGCACCACCCCGGGTGCAGTGCGTTTCTGGCGCCCACCATGGTGGCGCGGCTGGTGCAGACCGGGCGACCCAAGCCGGCGAATCTGGTGACGGTCGTCTACGGCGGTGGTCCGATGTATGTCGAGAGCCTGAAGAAGGCGATGGCCGCGTTCGGCCCGATCTTTGTGCAGCTCTACGGCCAAGGCGAAGCGCCGATGACGATCACCGGCCTGCGCCGTGCCGATCATCTCGACGCGACCGACGCGGTGCTCGGCTCGGTGGGCTACCCACGCTCGGGCGTCGACGTCGCGGTGCTCGGCGCCGACGGCCGGCCGGCCCCGGTCGGCGGCATCGGGGAGATCGTCTGCCGCGGCGATGTGGTGATGTCGGGCTACTGGCGCAACCCGTCGGCGACCGAGGCCACGCTGCGGGACGGCTGGCTGCACACCGGGGACATGGGCTCCTTCGACGCGAACGGCTACCTGACACTGCGGGACCGCTCCAAGGACGTGGTGATCAGTGGCGGATCCAACATCTACCCGCGCGAAGTGGAGGAGGTCCTGCTCGAACATCCCGGTGTGCTCGAGGCAGGCGTGGTCGGCGCGCCCGACCAGGAGTGGGGTGAGGTGGTCGTGGCGTTCGTCGTCGGCGCGGTGACGGCCGACGAACTGGACACGCACCTGCTCGAACGCATCGCCCGGTTCAAGCGGCCCAAGCGCTACGAGTTCGTCGACGAACTGCCGAAGAACAGCTACGGCAAGGTCCTCAAACGCGATCTGCGGGCGCGCCTGACCTGAGCTGTTTGCTTGCGGTTCCGGCCAAAACGGACCCTCGGGTCCAGCCACCGTGAGAACATCCCCGATGTCGGGCCACTCTCGCTGGCGGGGAGATCTATGTTTCGTGCGAAGACCGCGGTTGGGGCAGTGTTGCTTTTTCTCGCGACGTTGCTGTGCGCTCCACCCGTTGCGGCCGCCGAGGGTGACCAGGTCGTCAGCCTGCAGAACGGGCAGGTGCGCTGCCTGCTCAGTGCGAACTACCTGGACCGCGGTTACGGCGCGGTCGTGTGTGGACTGCCCGACGGCAGACCATTCGGCGATTCGCCGATGTCGACGGGCAAGTACCCGCAGTGGCTGAACCTGGCCATCGCGCACGATCAGGGCCAGCAGTACTTCATCGCCGGCACGATCCCGGGCGCACCTGCTGACGACGTCGTCGTCGGGCCGGGCCAGACCTACCAGGCCAACGGGTGGACCGTCATGCCCGAGGAGCTGCGGACCCTGATCCGCAACGACCGGTACGGCCGAGTTCTCAACGTCAGTCCCGGAGACGTGCGCATGCGCTGAGAGCTCACCACATCACGCCGCGGATCATCTCCGTCGGCGGGATGTCGTCCAGGGCGACCAGGCCGGCCGGTGCGCGGCACACCCAGTCGATGGCGTTGACGGCGCGCGCAGCCGTCGAGACACAGCCGGCTTCGGTGACGTCGAGAATCGGGTGCGACAGGTGTGTGCTCACCTCGACCCGCGGCTCGCCTTCGACGATGACCTTGTGGACCCCGGTCATCCCGTCGGGCGGGAACTCCCACTGCGGGGCAGCTGCTGCGGTCAACCTGTTGATGTGTTCGACGGTGATGACCGGGCCGTCTCCGATCACCCCTTCGGCAGCGAACCGGACCGCGGCCAGCTGCCCCGGCTCGACCGTGGTCATCCGGCACTCGATGCGCTGATCGGTGTACCACGGCTCGAACCGCTGCCGGACGTCGTCGAGCTCGATGTTGAGGTGGCCGGCGATGTTGCGGACCAGTCCGCCGAAGATCGACACGATGACTCCGGGCTGAAATGCCATCGGGGCTGGATCACCCGGTGCCGTGCCGAATCCCATTGACGTTCCGGTGTATTCGTAGTCGTCGTAGTTCCCGTAGTCGAAGATTTCCTGGACGGTGATCGACTCGGCGCGGGTGGCCAGGCTCAGCGCCGAGAAGACTGCAGTGTCACTGGAGTAGCCGGGGTCGATACCGTTGACGTAGAGCGAGGAGTTGCCTTCTGCACAAGCCTTTTCGAGCGGGTCTCGTAGCCAGGCATCGGCCTGGTGTGGTGTCACCAGCCAGACCATTGACGTGCCAACGACGTTCACACCTGCCGCCAGCAGCTGTGTCATCTGCTCGATCGCCTCCATCGGCCTCGTCTCACCGAGCGCGGTGTACACCACGCAGTCCGGACGCAGTGCGATCAACGCGCCGATGTCGTCGGTGGCGATGACTCCGGTCGGTTCGGTGAGCCCGCACAGTTGCGCTGCGTCTCGGCCGATTTTGTCCGGACCCGCCGCGTGCACACCCACCAGCTCCACATCCGGACGGCCGATCAGGGCCTTCAACGAATGTTTGCCGACGTTTCCCGTCGAGAATTGCACTACTCTGCGCATCGGTGAAACCTGGCTGTCCTCAGTAGTCGGGAATGGGCAATGGCGAATTGTTGGAGTCGATGCCGCCGTCGACGTGGAAGATCGCATTGGTCGCGTAACAGTCGCGAGTGGACAGATACACGCACAGGCGCCCCAGATCCGCGACATCGCCGAGGCGATGCAGCGGAGTGCTCTCCATCATCTTGTCCAGCGACCCGGGCATCAGGTCCAGGCTGCTCTGCAGCCCGTCAGTGGCGAAGGACCCGAGCGCGATCGCGTTCACCCGGATCTTGGGCGCCAATTCCTGGGCCATCGCCCGGGTCAGCGCCTCCAATCCCCCTTTGGCCGTGCAATAGGCCGTCAGCGCACGGATGCCGAAACGCGCTGATCCCGAGGAGATGTTGATGATCGATCCGTGGCCGGCCTCGATCATGTGCCGCGCCACAAGCTGGCTCATGATGAAGGCCGAGGTGACACACCAGTCGAAGGTGTGCCGGAAGTCTTCGTCGGTGATGTCGAGGAACCTCGCGTAGGTCGAGCCACCGACGTTGTTGACCAGGATGTCGATCCGGCCGAACTGTTCCATCGCGGTGGCGACGACGCGCTCTCCGTCCGGTCGACTCATGGCGTCGGCGACCACGGCCACGCCCTTGCCACCTGTTGCCTCGATACCCGAGAGGGTCGCCACGATGTCTGATTCCGTCCGGGCCGTGCCGATGACCGTCGCGCCGGCCTCGGCGAGGACGCGCGCGATGCCCTGGCCGACGCCCTTGCCGGCGCCGGTGACGATCGCGACCTGCCCCTGCAGATCGAATTGCTCGAGAGCCATCACCGTCCTGTCCGTCGAGGTCCGCTCATTGAATGCCACAATATTGACTTAAGTCAATAGCAATCAACCCGTCGTTCAGTAGTCTGTCCGAATGGCACTGGTGGACAGGCCTTCCGCGCGGGATATCCGACGCCTACAGACCCGAGAACGGTTGTTCGGCGCGGCCGTGGCCGAGTTCTCTCGAACGGGTTTGGCTGCCGCCGACGTTCACGCGATCGTGACGGCGGCCGGCGTTGCGCACGGTACATTCTTCTTCCACTTCCCCACCAAAGAGCATGTGTTGCTCGAGCTGGAACGGCGCGAAGAGCAGCGCATCGCCAAAGAGCTGACCCGCTTCACCTCGACGAAACGGACCCTCGCCGCGACGTTCGCCGAATCGATCCGCCTGGTTCGTGGACTCGAGCGACGTCTCGGCGCTGTGTTGTTCAAAGACTTTCTTGCGCTGCATTTCTCTCCGACACGCCCACCGATCGACGAAAGCGCACACCATCCGGTGATCGTCGCGGTCGCCGAGGAAGTCGACAACTCGAGAGCACTCGGCCATGTCGACCCCGACGTCAATGCGCTGAACACCGCCGTGTTCTTCCTGCTCGGGCTCTACGCGCTGCTGACCACGACCCACGAGTGGCCGGGCCAGCAGATGATGCTCGACGACTACGTGCACCGAACTCTTCGCAGCATCGGCGCCGAAACGGATTGACTCGCGCCGTTCATTGACTATTGTCAGTCAGTATGCGGATGCCTTCACCATCCGGTGGGAGCACCGGGGGCCGGACAGCCACTCCCCCCAAGGGCAGCGGTCTCGACGAGCACATGGAGGCGTCAGCGCGGGCGCAACGGCAGGCCGACAAGTGGCTGATCTCGGGAAGCCTGCTGATCGGCACCGCGGTGCTCGGGATCTTCGGCCTGCCGCTGTTCCTGCGCGGGGTCTACCTGCTGCGCAAGGCGCAACATGACGGCCTGTCCGTGCGCCCGATGTTGGTCACCCTGATCGGCTACCTCGTGATCATCGACGCCGCGATCAACACCGTGGGCTGGGCCCTCGACCTCGTCGCCAACCACACGCTCCTGGCCCGAGTCCTGTTGAACGGGTGGGGACTGATGTTCGACGGCGGATACTTCTGGCACTACAACGAACTATGGATCGGCGGCGCCGCAGGACCCGCCGAGAAGGCCATGGAAGTCGGCATGATCCTCACCGTCTTCACCATGCGCATCGCCGCAGGCATCGGCTTTCTCCAGATGAAGCGCTGGGGCCATCAATGGATGATCATCACCTGCTGGATGGGCGTCGTCATCTGGTGCCTGTACGTGTTCAACATGACCCTGTATGCCGATGTCCGGTTCGCCGGCGTCGTACTCCCGGTTGTCGGATGGTGGCTCTACGACATCTTCTACATCACCCCCTTCCTCGCAATCCCGTACCTGCATTCGGTGAACCGGGAGATCTTCTCTGACTAAATGATGACTGCACTCACTGACGCGAATCAACATATCAACGACCCACGAGACTGGAGGACCGATGACAAACCCAAGCGATGAGGAGAACTGACGTGGCCGGCTGGATCTTTGAAATACTGCGCTATGTGGCCGCTTGGGGCGGAGCGGGACTGCTTATCTGGTTTTGGTACTGGATGTTCTCCAACCTCGGCACCTTCTGAGTGCGGAGCACCCATTGTCCGAACTCTCCGATGCGCATGCGCTGGTCATCGAGCGCAGCTGCTCGTTGACCGCCCTGGTACTGAGCGAGGGCCGTCGCACGGGTGCCCGTCTGGTCAGCGGGCAGCACCGTGCCTTCGGTCTGAGTTCGATGCTCGACACCGTGCATGTCCCCTACCCGGTGACACACCGCGAGTGGACCCGCCGGACGCTGACATGCGGGATCGCCCTTCAATGTTCGCCCTCCAAGGACCGGCTCACCGACTATCGGCTCAATGAGCTGTCCGGGCGTGAGTTGAGTGCGCTTGTGCTCGTCGAGGCCGCCGTCGCCCTCGGTTGGGTGGCCGACAACTGGCCGGGTCTGCTCCCCGAGATTCGACGTCTGCTCCCCGAGCTGGACAGCGCACCGGCCGACCTGGACGCCAAGGACATACTCAATCGCGCCGTCACGATGGCTCGCACGAAGCAGACCTTCGTCATCGACCCCCTCCTGGGTAGCTTGCCGCGGGCATACACGATGCCTCAGGGCCTGTCCGACAAGCTGCGCCGCTCATTCGGGCGCCTGCCCTGGACGACGAATCAGAAGCGGGCACCGCAGCCGCATTCCGTCCCCGCCGGCGGTGACGGCGGCGTGCGCAATCCCAACCTGCCGCCACCGAGCCGCCCACAGGACAACGATCTCGACATCACTCCGGACCACCGCCCCGGTATCCCGTATCCGGAGTGGAACTCGTGGAACGAGAGCTTCATGCCCAACCATGTCGCCGTGATCGAGCGAGCGCACAGCAGTAGTTTCGCGCCACCCCGCCCCATTGCCGTCGACATCCGCAAGTGGTTCGAGAAGAACACCCACCGCGCGATGATGAACCGGCTGGAAGACGGATCCGACATCGACATCGACCAGTACGTCGGTCATTACATCGACGTGATCACCGGCGAGGCGGCCGAACCGAGAATCTTCCGCGAGCTGCTGCCCGCCAGCCGTGACGTGACGACGGCGCTGCTCCTCGACGGTAGCTCGTCGCTCGGGGTGCACGGAGGCTCGATCTTCAAGCTCGAACTGGCCTGCGCCGACGCGCTGTCGCGCGCCATGACCGCCGCCCGGGAGCGGCACGGCATCTTCACCTTCACCGGCAACACCCGCCATCGCGTCGAGGTCACCTGCCTCAAGGACTTCACCGATCGCCGGTTCGTCCCCCCCGGAAGCCTGGGTCTGGCGACCGGCGGATACACCCGGCTCGGTGCGCCGCTGCGCCACATGACCAGCCGCCTGCTCGCCCAGCCGAGCGAGCGACGGCTCTTGATCATCATCGGCGACGGACTGATCTCCGATGAGGGTTACGAGGGGCGATACGCGTGGGCCGACGCCGCTCACGCCGTCGAGGAGGCCAACGACGCCGGCGTCTCCATCTACTACGTCGGCGTCGGCCCCACCCGGGTCGACCCCCTTCCCGAAGTCTTCGGGCCACGACGATCTCAGCGGATCCGCCGCGTCGAAGACCTGCCCCGGGTACTGGCCCACGTCCACAGAGAGCTGGTGAGCGCATGACGTACAACCACGACTACTTCGCGAACGGCAATGAAGTTCAGCTGTTCGAACAGGCCTATCGACAGCGACTGCCGGTGATGCTCACCGGGCCCACCGGCTGCGGAAAGACCCGGCTGGTCGAGCACATGGGCACCCTGTTGGGCCGCCCCGTGGTGACCATCAGCTGCCACGATGATCTGACCAGCTCCGATCTGGTGGGCCGGTTCATCGTCACCGGTGGTGACGTCACCTGGACCGACGGGCCACTCACCCGGGCGGTCAAAGCCGGCGCAATCTGCTATCTCGACGAAGTCGTAGAAGCCCGGCATGACTCGCTGGCCGTGCTGCATTCCCTGACCGACCACCGACGCACCCTCTATCTCGATCGGGCGGGTGAAGTCGTGCAGGCACCGGAAACGTTCATGCTCGTCGCGTCGTACAACCCGGCGTATCGCAGCTCGCTCAAGGAGCTCAAACCGTCGTTTCGGCAGCGCTTCGTCACGCTGCCGATGCATTACCTTCCCCCTGAGCGTGAAGCCGAGGTGATCGTCGCCGAGGCGGGCGTCGGGTTGCCGACCGCGCAACGGCTGGTCCGGTGCGCCACGGCGGTCCGAACGGCCGACGAGGCGTTCCACTTCGAGCCGCCCTCGACCCGGGTTCTGGTCACCGCGGCACAGCTGATCGCCGCTGGTGCCACCGAACTGGAGGCCGCGCAGGCCTGTGTGTTGGCACCGCTATCGAGCGATGGCGCCGTCTCCGAGGGTCTGCAAGAGGTCGCGGCGGCCGCTCTCACCATTTCCGACAGCCCGAATCCACACCGCTAGAAAGGAATCACCCAGATGGTCGATCAGAAGGAACGAAACCGCAAGAAGGCGCTGATCATCTTCCAGTTAGTAATCTACGGATACCTGCTGACGATGTTCCTCATTCAGCTCTACATGTCGTTCACCCGGGGCTGGTGGGACCTGTGAACTTCCCGACACCGAAAGGAAAGTCGCAAGGCGGCGCGACAACCTCTGCTGAGCCCGCCGGCTCGGTGGGCTTGGAGGAGCACCACGAGCAGTCCCGCCTGGCGCAGAGGCGCGCCGACAGATGGATGATCGCCGGCGCAGCCCTCATGGGCGCGTGGGTTCCCGGAGTTATCGGATTCCCCATCTTCATGCGCGGAGTCTGGCTACAACGCCAGGCGCTGCGAGCGGGTTACTCGGTCCGCCCGATGATCGTCACCTTGATCGGCTACCTCGTCCTGATCGACGGCATGCTCAACAGCCTCGGCTGGGCGCTGGACCTGGTCGCCAACCACACGCTGATCAACAGGGTGCTGATGGTTGGGTGGGGTGCGTTGTTCGACGGCGGCTACTTCTGGCACTACAACGAACTGTGGATGGGCGGAGCCGCGGGACCGGGCGAGAAGTCCATGGTGTTCGGGATGATCCTCACCGTCTTCGCGATGCGGTGTGCCGCGGCGATCGGATTCCTGCAGATGAAGCGCTGGGGCCACCAGTGGATGATCATCACCTGCTGGATGGGCGTGCTCATCTGGTGCCTGTACGTGTTCAACATGACGCTCTACGCCGACGTGCGATACGCCGGTGTCGTCTTCCCGGTCATCGGCTGGTGGCTCTACGACATCTTCTACATCACCCCCTTCCTCG
This sequence comes from Mycobacterium sp. SMC-4, assembly GCF_025263265.1. NCBI lineage: Bacteria > Bacillati > Actinomycetota > Actinomycetes > Mycobacteriales > Mycobacteriaceae > Mycobacterium > Mycobacterium sp. SMC-4. Next base: position 4,546,828 of record NZ_CP079869.1, read on the forward strand.
CAATCCCGTATCTGCACACGGTCAATCGCGAGATCTTCACCGACTGAGGCAATGAGGAGCAATTGTGACGTCAACCCCGCAGACACCTGAGAGCACCGAAGAGCAGAACCTTCCTCCGGGTACCACGCCCTACTACGCCCGGATGCACAAGTGGATCAAGCGCGCAGTACTGGTGTGTCTGGTCGCGTTGGTCATCGAGGGTGCGTTCACGCTGCCGTTCATGGCGGTGTACTACGGCTACCCGACCCTGAGTCTCACCCAGATCTGCAGCGAGTTGCTCAAGGTCCGCTATTCCGACGACGAGTTGGAGTGCCAGGTGCCGTATCCGGCGTTCGGACCGCCCGAAGGTGCCGAGGGTAAGGACACCGCGCGCGACGAATGGGGTATCCAGCCTGTTCCCCAGTACGATCGGATCGGATTCCGCGAGCTGGTGCGCAGACACGAAGAGCGCGAGGCGCGTCGAGCCGCTGAGCAACACAGCGCCAATCCGTGACCTACCGGGTCGTGCAGTGGACCACCGGCAATGTGGGCAAGAAGTCGGTGCACGCCGTTGCGGCCAACTCCGAGCTGGAACTCGTCGGATGTTATGCCTGGTCCGCCGACAAGGTCGGCGTCGACGTGGGTGAACTGTGCGGTGTCGCGCCGCTGGGGGTGCGCGCCACCGACGATGTCGAGGCGCTGCTGGCACTGCATCCCGACTGCGTCGTGTACAACCCGATGTTCGCCGATGTCGACGATCTGGTGCGCATCCTCGAGCGCGGCATCAACGTGGTGACCACATCGGAGTTCATCAACGGCCGGGGGCTGGGCCCCGATCGGCAACGTCTGCTCGACGCCGGCCACCGCGGCGGTGCGACGATCTTCGGCAGCGGCATCAATCCCGGTTTCATCCAGTTGTTCGCGATCGTCACCGCCGGCCTCTCCGACCGAGTTGACAAGATCAGCATCCTGGAATCCTTCGACACCACCATCTACGACTCACCTGCCACCGAGATCCCGATGGGTTTCGGCTATTCGGTCGACGACCCCACGCTGCCCGCCGTCACCGAGAAGGGGTCCGCGATCTTCCGGGAGGCGGTGCTGCTGGTCGCCGATGCCCTCGGCGTCGCACTCGACGAGGTTCGCTGCGCCGCCGAATACGCAGAAACCACCGAGGATCTACCACTGCCCGGCGACTGGATCATCGAAAAGGGTTGCGTCGCCGGCATCGACGTACGGTGGAGCGGCATCGTCGACGGTCGTGAGGTCATCGAGATCCGCGGCGTGTGGACCAAGGGCCAAAGTCTTCAACCGCCATGGTCGACGGCGTTCGGGTACACCGTCACCGTGCACGGCCGTCCCACCATCACCAGCACGCTGCGCTTCGAGCCGCCTCCCGACTTCGTCGCCGAATCGATCGAGGACTTCGTCATGCTCGGCTTGACCATCACGGCCATGCCCGCCATCACCGCCATCCCCGTGGTCGTCGCGGCACCACCGGGCATCGCGACCTACACCGACCTCCCCCTGTTGCTCCCCCGCGGAGTTCTGAACACCACCAGCTGAAGGAGTCACCGTGCACGACAAGACCTATCGCGTCATCCAATGGATGACAGGCGACGTCGGCCAGGCAGGACTGCGACACTTCATCGACAATTCCGTCTACGAACTCGTCGCCGTGCTGGTCCACAACAAGGACAAGGTGGGCAGGGACGCCGGTGAACTCGTCGGCGTCGCACCGGTCGGCCTGGCCGCCACCGACGACGTCGAGGCGGTCATCGCGACCGAGGCCGACTGCGTGCTCTACACGCCGGTGATCATGGACGTCGACACCGTGTGCCGACTTCTGCAGTCAGGCAAGAACGTCGTCACCACGAGCGGGTTCTTTCATCCCTCACCGGACTTCGCGGAGCCTGGACAGTCGATCCGCGTCGCATGCGAAGAAGGTGGCACCTCTTTTCACGGGGGAGGCATCCACCCGGGATACGCGGGCGATATCCTGCCGCTCACACTTGCCCGGGTGATGAGTCGGGTCGACTCCATCAACGTCTACGAGGTGGTCAACATCCTCGAAGACGCGCCGATCGACCACGTCGACTGGATGGGCTTCGGCAAAGACAAGGACAAATTTCTCGCCGAGCCGACGATCCTGGGTCTCGGTCTGCCGTTCTTTGCCCAGTCGATGCACATGATCGCCGACGGCCTGGGCGTCACCATCGATGAAGTGACTGCCGCCGAAATAGCGGTAGCGACGGCGGCACAGGACATCCCCCACGAGGGAGGTGTGATCCCGGCCGGTACGGTCGCCGCACAACGGCACGAGTGGACGGCGTGGGTCGGCGGTCAGCCGCTCATCGTCTTTCACGCGATATACGTGAGCGCCCCGCCGGAACAGCTGGAGCCACCCTGGAACTGGGGCAACACTAGGTACGAGATCGTCATCGACGGAGACCCACCGACCGAAATGACATTGCAGGGCGTGCGACGACCGGACGGGACCATCGACCACCCGGGGTACACCTGGACGGCGATGGGCGCCGTCAACGCGATCCCCGACGTCTGTGACGCGGCGCCCGGGTGGGTGACCCACCACGACCTCGGGATGGTCCGACCCCGCGGTCTGGTGCGAACATGACCGCCGACAATCAGTCGCCGCAGTTGCGCCATGTCGTGTTCGCCGTTGCCGCCGAACGACAGACGGCGATGGCACAGATGTTCACTGACCTCGGATTCACCTTCGACACCACCGATCTCACCGAGCTCGGCGTACGGGTCCACCTGGACTGGGACCGCGGCATCGAGCTGATCAGCCCGATCGCCGAATCCTCGGGCGAAGTCGCCGCATCGGTCAACGATTTCCTCGATCGGCACGGCGACGGCATTTGCACCGTGGTCGTCCGGGTACCCGATGCGTCAGCTGCCGAGGAAGTCGCCGCACGCTACGGGGCGACGATCCGGTTCCGCCAGAGCTTCGCCGGTGAAGGCTCCTTCCTGGAAGAGACTGATATGTCGGTACTGGGTCTGCCACTGACCCTATTGGCCACCAACGTGTCATGACCGGCCTCGACGCGGTGGCCACGGTCCGCTACGAGGACCTCCCGATGACACGGGACCGGGGTGTCGGGTGGTCCATGCTGCGCGAACTCGGCCCGGTCCTGCGCAGCGGTGACGGCTGGTACTACTTCACCCCGCGCGACGACGTCCTCGCCGCGCTTCGTGACCCCCAGGTGTACTCGTCGCGCACCTCCTACGACGAGATGATCAGCCCGGTTCCGCTGGTTCCCTTGGGTTTCGATCCACCCGAGCACACCCGCTACCGACGGATACTGCACCAGCATTTCAGTCCGCAGACGCTGAGTGCGCTGCTTCCCACGCTGCAGCGGCAGGCGATCGACATCATCGACGACATCGCCGACCGTCGCGAATGCGAAGTCATCGCCGACCTCGCGGTCCGCTATCCGTCACAGGTGTTCCTGACGCTCTTCGGGCTTCCGCTCGAGGACCGAGACCGTCTGGTGGCGTGGAAGGACGCCATCATCGCAGTCAGCCTGGCCACCGAGACGGACAGCGTCGACCTGACACCGGCCGCCGAACTGTTCGCATACCTCACCGAGGCTGTTGCCGAGCAGCGGCGTTCGCCGCGCGAGGGGATCCTGTCCGACCTGTTGCACCGTGAGGAACCGCTCGATGACGCCGAAGCGACCGGACTGTCACTGGTCTTCGTCCTCGCCGGTCTGGACACCGTCGCCGCGACCATCGGCATGGCGTTACTGGATCTGGCTCGACGCCCCGATCTTCAAGCTTGGTTGCGCGAAAGGCCGTATCTGATAACGGGTTTCGTCGAGGAGATCATCCGACTCGAACCGGCAGCGCCGATCCTCGGCCGCATCACCACCCGGCCGGTGATCGTCGCCGAGGTTCATCTCCCGGCCGGATCGCAGGTTCGCCTGCCACTCGGCGCGATCAACCGCGACGGCAGCGACGCTTACTCGACCGATGACCTGGTGCTGGACGGCAGGCTGCACAAGCACTGGGGGTTCGGCGGCGGGCCCCTACTTTGCCTCGGCGCGCACCTGGCGCGAATGGAGCTGAAACTCGTCGTGGCCGAGTGGTTGTCGCGCATCCCCGACTTCGGTCTGGCCGACGGTTACATCCCGGAGATCACCTGGCCGTCGGCAACATGCGCCCTGCCGTCACTGCCCCTGCGGCTGGGAAACACATCACCATGACCGACCGTGCCACCAACATCTTCGACGCCGACCTGCCCACCCTGACCTACGGGCTCACCGACCCGCCGCAAAAGATCTATCCGCAGTTCCGCACCGCCCAACAGGTGGCACCCGTGGCCTTGGGACCGATAGGCCCCGAGATCCTGTCGTATGAGATGGCGCGCACCGTGCTGCGCGACCCGCGCTTCCTGATTCCGCCGGGCATCCACCTGTCCGCGCACGGCATCACATCAGGACCGCTGTGGGACAGGGTGACTCGCAGCATCCTGAACATGGAGGGCGAGGAGCATCGGCGACTCCGTGGACTGGTGTCACGCGCGTTCACACCGCGGGCCACCGCCGGCCTACACGACACCATCCACACGGTGATCAACGAGCTCATCGACACCGCGATCGAAAAACGCGGCCCGTGCGAGTTCGTCGCCGACGTCGCCCGGCCCTACCCGATCCCCATCATCTGCGCGCTTCTCGGGGCGCCCCGCGAGGACTGGCAGCAGTTCTCGCGATGGGCCGAAGACATCTTCAAGATCGTCAGTTTCGACTGCGACCTGGTGGTCGAGACGCCGGTCGTGCTGTCGGCATGGGATGCCTTCGACGCCTACATCGACACGATGATCGCCCAGCGGCGTACCCAGCTGACCGACGACCTGCTCTCCGAGCTCATCCGTGCCGAGGACGCCGGCGACCGACTCGACGCCGCCGAGGTGCGCATGCTGGCGTTCAGCATCCTGCTCGCCGGGACCGACACCACCCGCAGCCAGCTCGCCGCGTCGATGCAGGTGCTCTGCGAGCACCCCGACCAGTGGGCACTGCTGCGCCGGCAGCCCGAGCTTTCGATGCGCGCCGTCGAGGAGACGATGCGGCACTCCCCGTCGATGTGCAGCACCGTGCGTGCCGCCCGTGAAGATGTCACCGTCGGTGGGTTCACCTTCCCTGCAGAGACGTTCGTCGTCGTCAACACCTTCGCCGCCAACCGGGACCCCACGGTCTACGACGATCCCCAGCGGTTCGACCTCGCCCGCGACGCACCACCGGCGATCTTGACGTTCGGCGGAGGTGTGCACTACTGCTTGGGTGCGAATCTGGCCAGGCTCGAACTCAGCGAGGCGCTGAAGATCCTGGCCGAGCGGGTGCCCCGCGCCCGATGTGTGGGTGACGTGCCGTGGAAACCACTGCTGGGTCTGAGCGGACCCACCAGCCTGCCGATGGAGTTGTGCTGATGGGCTACCGCATCGACCCCGATGTCCTGCACGGTGTGGCCGCGAAAGCGGCCGGTCTGAGCGCCGACACCGACGAACTGGTCATGCACGCGGTGGAACTGCTCGCCGACGAATACCCCGGTCTGATCGACCCGACGCCGGGCCGCTGGGTCGGCAGCAAGGCCGGAGGCGTGCTCGGCAAGGTACGGTTCCTGTACTTCAGCGCACGGGAATACGTGGTGATCTTCGGCTCCCCCACCGGTACACAAGGATTCTCCGGGCGCTACAAGCACGTCGACATCCACAAGTTCCTGCTCGCCGGCCGGATCGACTCCTACGACCTGGAGTCCGATGACACGAAACCCCTGCCGCCCCTGCTGCCCGGCGAGCGCACCTGCCTGCAGAGAGGCCATGCGCGCGGCCTGACGATCGCACCGGGTTCCTGGCACATCGAGTACGGTCGCGGCGCCGTGGTCACCACGCTGCCGTTCGCGATGGTAGACACGTTGATGTTGTCGCTCGAACTCGAATCGGTGCGCCGGTCGACGGCCGAGTTCACCTCGCTGATGCGTCGTCGTCTGGGCCGCTGACCCACCGCCGACCACAAAGGAGACCCGCATGCGCGTCGTCATCGCCGGTGGCCACGGAAAGATCGCGTTGCTGACCGAACGCATCCTGGCCGAGCGCGGCGACGCGGTGACCGGGTTCATCCGCAACCCGGACCACGCTGCTGACCTGCAGGCCGCCGGCGCCGAACCCGTCGTTGTGGACCTGGAGAACACCGACATCGACACGGTGGCCGAACATCTGCGTGGCGCCGACGCGGTGATCTTCGCAGCCGGGGCCGGACCGGGCAGCGGTGCCGCACGCAAGGACACCGTCGACCGCGACGCCGCGATCCTGCTCGCCGACGCCGCCGAAGCCGCCGGCGTCGCGCGCTATGTGATGATCTCCTCGATGGGTGCCGATACGCAGGTTCCCGACGATGCGGCCGACGATGTCTTCGTCGCCTACTTACGCGCCAAGGGTGCCGCCGACGACGAAGTCCGTTCCCGCAGTGCACTGTCGGTGACCACTGTGCGCCCGGGTGTACTCACCGACGATCCCGGCAGTGGCCGCGTGCAGATCGCCGCGCACACCGGCCGGGGCAGCATTGCGCGCGCCGACGTGGCCGCGGTGCTCGTGGCGGTGCTCGATGCGCCCCACACCGGGGGCCTCACCTTCGAGGTGATCGCCGGGGAGACTCCGGTCGCCAAGGCAGTCGCCGCGCTGACCAAGTGAACGGCCTCAGGGCGCGAAGACGGCCTTGAATCGCTGCAACGAATCCGCGATATCGCTCTTCAACGCACCGGCCACCACCATGCCGATCGGGCCGAACAACGCCGGGCCACCCAGGTGGATGTCGAAGGTCACCGTCGACGCGCTCGGTTGCGCCTCGGAGGGCCTGATCTTGCCGATCAGCTTCACCTTGACCCCACCCTTGCCGTTGCCGTTGAGCGTCATGGTCTGCGGCGGCTTGTAGTTCACCACCGTCCATTGCACGCGATTGGGCATCCCCTTGACCTCGACGATGGACACCAACTCGGTGCCCTTCTCGATCGTGTCGGGCAGCTGGGAGCGCCACATCCGGTGGATCGACAACCACTCCCGGTAGCGCGACAGATCGGAAGCGCTTTCCCAGGCCTTGTCGGGTGGCAGCGGTACGTCGACGGAGACGGAGAGTTTGGCCATTGCGCTAGGAGACCGGCGGGGCGGTGGGCGGTTGCTGATCGCCGGGTGCCTGCGGCGGCCGCTGCTGGGCGTCACCCGGCTGGTCCGGGTTGTCCTTGGTGACATAGTTGCGGGCTGCGTCCTGCGCCTTATCGACATGCTCGGCGAACTTGCCCTGCGTCTTCTGGTCGAAGAAGTCGCCGGCCTTGTCGATCGCATCGGTGGCCTTGTCGGGGTTCTTCGACACCCAATCCTTCAGTTTGTCCAGGAACGACATGGCAGCGAGCCTACCGCTGCCGCCACAGCCGCCGGCGTTGCCCCAGCACCGCGCCCTGGGCCCACCAGATCACCTCGACGGCCAGCGCCCCGGCCAGACCGACACCCAACGCCATCGACGTGACCTGCACGTTCGACGCATCCAGGATGAACAGCTCGCGGGCCGCCGGAATGGAGAAGATGACCAGGTAGGCCGACGCCGATATCACGACCAGCGCAACGCGCCACCACTCGTAGGGCCGGGCCACACACGCCAGCACCCACAGCGCCGTCACCAGCAACGTGATCAGCGCCGCGGTGGACGCCTGGGTCTGTTCCACCTCCGAGGCACCCCGGCCCTGATAGGCCAGCAGATAGGAGGTGAACGTCGCGGTACCCACCACCACTCCGGACGGCAGCGCCGCAGTCATCACCCGCCGAACGAAACCGGGCTGGGCGCGCTCGGTGTTGGGCGCCAGGGACAAGACGAATGCCGGGATCCCGATGGTGAACCACGCAGCGATGGTGACGTGGATCGGCTGGAACGGGAACAGCAGCGGGTCGGTTCCGAACACCTTCGAGGCCAGCCCGGCCAACCCGACCAGCATCGCGAGCAGCACGGAGTACACCGTCTTGGTCAGGAACAGGTTGGAGACACGCTCGATGTTGCCGATCACCCGGCGGCCCTCGCCCACCACGTAGGGCAGGGTCGCGAACTTGTTGTCCAGCAACACGATCTGGGCCACCGCGCGCGACGCCGAACTGCCCGACCCCATCGCGACGCCGATGTCGGCGTCCTTGAGGGCGAGCACGTCGTTGACCCCGTCTCCGGTCATCGCCACCGTGTGTCCGCGCGACTGCAACGCGTGCACCATCGCCCGCTTCTGGTCCGGGCGCACCCGCCCGAATGTGGTGCACTCCTGCATCGTGTCGGCGAGCGCCTCGGGCTGCTCAGGCAGGTGACGCGCGTCCATCGTCTCGCCCTCGAGCCCGAGCGAACCGGCGACCGCCCCCACCGAAACGGCGTTGTCTCCGGAAATGACCTTGATCGAGACCTGCTGCGAAGCAAAGTAATTCAGGGTTTCCCGGGCATCGGGACGGATGCGCTGTTCGAGAACGACCAGCGCGTGCGGGGTGACGGTCCCCGGCGCGGCCGGGTGGTCGACCGACAGGTCACTGGACCCAAGCAGCAACACCCGCAAACCTGTGGCGCCGATCTGTTCGGCGGTTTCGGCCATCGGCGAGGACGGATCCAGCAGCACATCGGGCGCGCCGATCACCCAGTTGCCATGTGCCTCGTAGGACGCACCGCTCCACTTCGTGGCGGATTTGAAGGGCGCGGTGGCGGTGCAGGCCCACCCCGGCGGTGCCGGATAGGCCTCGGCGATCGCCGTCATGCTGGCGTTGGGGCGGGGATCGTCGGCGGCCAATTGTGCCAACACGTTGATGAACTCGCGTTGGTGGTCGTCGTCGGTGGCGCGCAGGTCGCAGACACGCATGCCGTTCTCGGTCAGCGTGCCGGTCTTGTCGGCGCACACCACATCGACGCGGGCCAAACCCTCGATGGCAGGTAGCTCGTTGACCAGGCATTGCCGCCGCCCGAGCCGAACCACCCCGACCGCGAACGCAATCGAGGTCATCAGCACCAGCCCCTCGGGCACCATCGGAACCAGCGCCCCGACCATCCGCAACACCGACTGACGCCACCCGGCATCGGTGGTGAACAGCTGGGTGTAGATGATCAGCAACCCAGCGGGCACCAACAGGTAGGTGATGAACTGCAGGATCTTGTTGATGCCGCTGCGCAGTTCGGATTTGACCAGGGTGAACTTGCTGGCTTCCTCGGCGAGCTTGGCGGCGTAGGCTTCCCGGCCCACCTTCGTCGCGCGGTACGCACCGCTGCCCGCCACCACGAAACTGCCCGACATCACATGGTCGCCGACATCTTTGGCAATCGGGTCGGCCTCACCGGTCAGCAGGGACTCGTCGACTTCGAGGTTGGTCTCCTCGACGATCTCACCGTCGACGACGATCTGGTCGCCGGGTCCCAGCTCGATCACGTCATCGAGCACCACCTCGCTGGGCAGCAGACGCCCAGACACCGGTCCGGCAGCACCCAATCGGCGCACCAACGGCCTGGCTTGCCCGACGATGGCCAGCTTGTCGAGCGTGTTCTTGGCCCGCAGCTCCTGGATGATGCCGATCGCGCTGTTGGCGATGATGAGCAGACCGAAGGCACCGTTGATGATCGACCCGGTGGCCAACACGATCAGGAACAGCACGCCGAGGATGGCATTGATGCGGGTCAGAACGTTGCCGCGGACGATCTCCGAGACGCTGCGCGCCGCACGGGTCGGCACATCGTTGCTTTGGCCCGCGGCTACCCGCGCGGCGACCTCGGCATCGGAGAGCCCCGTGACCAGTGAGGTGCTCATCGAGTGAAGGTCCCTTTTCCGTCCTGGTCGTAGTACTCGAGGGTCAGCCAATCGCCGTCGAAGGTCGCCTTGGAGATGCTGCCCGGCGGCGCGTTCTCGGTGGCGAGGGCAAAGGTGAACACGTCACCGTCCCAGTGATCCAAAGGCACCACCAGTTTCGGTCCGAGCGCCAACTCCAGCCCGTCGTCGGTCTCACGCACCCGCGCCGGCCCCCAGAACGAGTTGGAGTACTGACCGACGTAGCTGCTCAACGGGGCAGGCGCAATGGGCCGGGCCGGGGGCCGGACGCCGACCAGCGCCCCCACCGGCTTCACCATCTGCAGGAACGCTCCGTGGTAGAGCTCCCACCAGTCCTCCCGGATCTCGCCGAACTGCACCAGATCGGCGAACTCGGCGGTCAGTGTTTCCGGCACACCCGACGGGGTGGCATTGGTCAAGGCCACGATTGCGACGTCAGCAGACGGCAGCATGAGGAAGTTGGCGCCCGCGCCGAGTTCGAACGCACCCGAGTGGCTGAGTTGCTGGCGTGCCGCGGCGGTCGTGCCGACATTGAATCCGTAGCCGTAGAACCCTGATCGCGCGGCCGGGTCGGAGGCCCGGTCCGACACACTCTGCGGGGTCAGCGCCGGTCGCAGCGCCGCAGCATCGACGATCTGCTCGCCCTGATAGGTGCCCTCGGCCAGCACCATGGTCAGCCAGCGCGAAAGGTCGTTGACCGAACTGCTCACCCCGCCGGCGGGAGACTCGGCCTGCGGGTCGCGCACGTAGTCGGTCCGGTACTCGCCGTCGACGCGACGATGCCCCAGGGCACGGTTGGGGGCCACCGTGAAGTCGTCGAACCGCGAACTCGTAGAGGACATCCCCAGCGGTCGATACAGCACCCGCTCGCTGAGGTCCTCCCAAGACTGACCGGCGGCGGTCGCGACGGCCTCGGCGCCGGCGGTCAGCCCGAAATTGGTGTAGGCGTACGACACCCGAAAAGGGTCCAGCGGGTAATCGCGCAGCTTTTCCAGCACCAGACGCCGGTCGTAGCCGAGGTCTTCGAGCAGATCGCCGGCATGGTCGGGGAGCCCGGAGCGGTGGGCGTACATATCGCCGACGGTCACCATCTGGGTGACTGCGCGGTCGGCCAGCGCGAACCACGGCAGGTGATCGACCAGCGGGGTGTCCCAGCTGATCGCGCCCTGGCCGACCTGGTGAGCCACCACGGTGGCGCCCAGCGGTTTCGACAGCGAGGCCACCTGGAAGACGGTGTCCGGGTCGACCTGGTTGCCCGGCTGGTCACCCAACGCGATGTTCTTGACCCCGAAACCCTTGTTGTAGACGGTTTCTCCGTCGTGCACGACAGCGACCGCCATTCCGGGCAGGCCCGACTTCGTCATCAGATCGTCGACCAGTCCGTCGAGCCGGGACACGGCCTCGGCGACCGCGTTCTCCGGCAGGGGCATCGCCGGCACCAGCGGTGGAGGCAGCTGTTCGGCCGGAGCGGCCGTCGGCGCCTGGCTCGTGGTGGGACCGGCCGGTTCGACAGGATCAGCATGGTCGGCGCCACAACCGGCAAGCAGCGCGACCACCAAGGCGAGCGTGGCCAACCGGGCCGGGGGCGTCATGATCAGCACCGTAGCGCGTCAGGGTGGCCTACAGCCGCCACCACGGGTCCAACGTCGAACGCGGATCCACCCGCGCACCGGGCACCGGAACCGCGATCCGCACCTGCTCGAGGTCGGCGGCGACCAGCAGCCGTTCGGCGGGCTCGGCCCACGGATGCGGCGAGAGCCGGAAGGTGGCCCAGTGGATCGGCACCATCAGGCCACTGTCCCGGTCGGTCAGGTCGAGGTGGGCGCGGACCGCTTCCTCGGGGTTCATGTGGATGTCGGCGAACGCCGGGTGGTATGCCCCGATGGGCAGCAGCGTCAGGTCGAACGGGCCGTGTTCGACGCCGATCTCGGCGAAGCTCTTGGTGTATCCGGTGTCGCCACCGAAGTAGGCGCGGTGACGCGGACCGGCCACCACCCAGGACGCCCACAGGGTGGTGTCGCGACTGAACAACCGGCCGGAGAAGTGCCGGGCCGGTGTGCAGATCAGGGTGAGGTCGTCGATGCGGTGGGATTCGTCCCAATCCAGTTCGACGATCCGATTTTCCGGGATGCCCCACTTGCGCAGATGCGCCCCGATCCCCAACGGCACCACGAACGGAGCCCGCTGAGTCTGGGCCAACGCCACGATGGTGTCGATGTCGAGGTGGTCGTAGTGATCGTGACTGATCAGCACCGCATCCAGGGCCGGCAGCGCCTCGAGTGGCACCGGCACCTCGTGCATGCGCTGCGGACCGACCGTCCGAGACGGCGAGCACCGCCGGCTCCACACCGGATCGGCCAGCACCCGGTATCCGTCGACGTCGACGAGCACGCTGGAGTGGCCGTACCAGCTGGCCGCGATGCCGTCGACATCGGGTTCGGCGGCGCTGGGTTCGGCCATCGGGATCGGCCCTGGTGGCTTACCGGCGGATCCGGCGTTGGCGAGGTCGCGCAACAGTTTGCGCTGCATCTCGCGGTCCATCGTGATACCCGACGGCGGTTCGAGATTGGTGAACTTGCCGTCGCGGTAGTGCCGGGAGCGTCGGGCCGCCGGCGCAATCTCCGACGGGGTGGCGCCCAGCGACGCCGGCGTGCCCTGCAGCGCCCGCAGCACCCACCCACCAGCCAGCGCCGACGCGGTGCCCAGTCCGTAGCGCAGCGCGGTGTGTACGTCCATCACGCTCCCTGGAACCTCGGCGGCCGCTTCTCGATGCGCGCCACCTGTGCCTCGATGATGTCCTGGCTGGCCCAGGCGCGGTCGAAAAGTTCCCGATGCGCCGGCCACGGTTCCTCGTAGGCGCCGTCGTCGTTGAGAACCCGTTTGGCGTGCTGCAGCGCCAGCGGCGCGAATCCGGCGATCTCGTGCGCCCAGGCCTGCGCGTCGGCCAGGGTGCCGATCCGGTTGGCCATCCCGGTCTGCAGGGCCATGTCAGCGCTGAGCCGTTCGGCGGCCAAGAGCATGCCCCGAGCCCGACCGGCACCGACCAGTGATGTCAGTCGACGGATGCTCCAGTTGTCCAGCGCTATGCCGTATTTGGCAACCGGGAACTGGAAGTACGCGTCGGGTGCCACCACCCGCAGATCGCAGATCATCGACAGGATGACACCGGCGCCGATCGCCGGGCCGTTGATGGCCCCGATGACCGGCAGCGGCGCGGCATCGATTGCCAGGTTCAGCGCCCTGGCCTTGTCGGGCAGCTCATCGGCAACCCCCTGCCCGCCGGACAGGTCCGCCCCCGAACTGAAGACGTGACCCTGCCCGGTGAGCACGATCGCCCGGACGTCCTGTTCGGCGGCGTGCTCGATCGCCTCGCGCAGGCCGTCGACCAGTTCGGCGTTCAGCGCGTTGCGCCGCTCGGGTCGTTGCAGCTCGAGCGTCATCACATGGCCGTCCCGGGTGACTCCAATCATGAACCCACCCTATTAGCCTTTCTGGGGTGAGCCGGATCCGCGCCGTGGCGCTGCGCGACGCCGTCCTCGACGAGGGCTCCTTCGTGTCCTGGGACGGGCCGCCGCTAGCGGTCCCCACCAGCGACGCCTACCAGCGCGAACTGGCCGACGCCACCGCCGCGACCGGCCTCGACGAATCGGTCATCACCGGCGAAGGCCAGATCTTCGGCCGCCGGGTGGCACTGGTGGTGTGCGAGTTCGAGTTCCTGGCCGGCTCCATCGGCGTCGCCGCGGCCGAACGGATCATCACCGCCGTGCAGCGGGCCACCGCCGAGAAACTGCCGCTGCTGGCCTCGCCGAGCTCAGGCGGCACCCGGATGCAGGAGGGCACCGTCGCCTTCCTGCAGATGGTCAAGATCGCCGCCGCCGTGGAGCTGCACAAGCGTGCCCAGCTGCCCTACCTGGTGTACCTGCGCCACCCCACCACCGGCGGGGTGTTCGCGTCGTGGGGCTCGCTCGGTCACGTCACCGCGGCCGAACCCGGCGCGCTGATCGGGTTCCTCGGTCCCCGGGTATATGAACACCTCTACGGGGAACCTTTTCCGGCTGGTGTCCAGACCGCGGAGAACCTGCAGCGCCATGGCGTCATCGACGCCGTGGTGCCGCTGGAGCTGCTGCGCTCCACACTCGACCGCGCCCTGAAAGTGGTCTGGGACGATCCCGGGCCCGCTCCGCAGGCGCCGGTGTTCGAAGCGCTGCCCGAGGTCGACGCGTGGGAATCGGTGGAGGTGTCCCGACGCCCCGACCGGCCCGGTGTGGGCTACCTACTGCGCTACGGCTCCACCGAACGGGTGCTGCTGTCGGGCACCGGGCAGGGTGAGGCGGCGACGATGTTGCTGGCGCTGGCCCGCTTCGGCGGCCAACCGGCGGTGGTGCTCGGCCAGCAGCGCGTGGTCGGCGGGTTGGTCGGGCCGGCCGCCCTGCGCGAGGCCCGGCGCGGGATGGCGTTGGCGGCGAGCCTGCAGCTGCCGCTGGTGCTGGTGATCGACACGGCCGGGCCGGCGCTGTCGGCCGAGGCCGAGGAGGGCGGACTGGCCGGCGAGATTGCCCGTTGCCTGGCCGACCTGGTCACCCTGGACACCCCGACGGTGTCGGTGCTGCTCGGACAGGGCAGCGGCGGGCCGGCGCTGGCCATGGTGCCCGCCGACCGAGTTCTGGTAGCCCTGCACGGGTGGCTGGCACCGTTGCCACCCGAAGGGGCCAGCGCCATCGTCTACCGCGACGTCGACCATGCCCCGGAATTGGCTGCGGCGCAGGGCATTCGGTCGGCAGATCTGCTGCGCAACGGCATCGCCGACATGGTGATACCCGAGTATTCCGACGCCGCCGACGAACCGCGGGCATTCACCCAGCGGCTCTCGGACACCATCGGCGCGGAGTTGCACCGACTCCGACAGGCACCGGCCGCACAGCGCCTGGCCATTCGGTTGCAACGCTACCGACGTATCGGCCTGCCCTGACTTGGGTCAAGGTGCCATCAGCAGCGCCACACCGCCGAACCCGAGTTGCAGCACACACCCACCGAGCGCGATCGGCGCAGCGCGCTTCTGACGGGCCACCCGCCACACCACCACCGCGATGGTGACGAACAACAGCACCAGCCCGCCGTACTGAAGTTCCCGGACGTCACCCCGGGTCAGGAACAGCGCCGCCCGCCACAGGAATCCCTGCAACAACAGGAACAGCACGGCGCCACCGAAATCCTTGAGCCGCCAGGTCTCGTCGTTCTCGCTCACATCGTTCCTCACGCCAGCGCCAGCGCCGTCAGCATCGCCGCGGAGGTCAGTAGCAGCAGCGGCAACCGCAGCAGGCTCTTGCGCGTCCAGCGCACTGCGGCTGCCTGGTCGATGTCGGCGGGATCCTTACGTTCGAACTCCGCGCCTTTGGGGATCAGGTCGAACACCGACCACAGCCGCATTGTGGCGTGACTGAGCACAGCGACCAACAGCGCCGTCCCGACCCGGGTATCACCCCAGGTGAGCACCAGCGTGACGACCAGGAGCACTTCGAACGCCAACGGCGCCGGCAACCAGAATCGCACCCGTGCGATGCCGCCGTTGCGGGGCTGGATGATGCCGGGACGCCCCGGCCAGTACGGGTCGACGACGACGGCTTCGTAGATCGCGCCGCCCAGCGCGACGCAGGACATCAGGGTCGTGACGGCCAGCAGGACGAGCGTCGGGGTGGACACACCTACCGATTATCCAAATGCCAGGATGTGTCATGGCCCACATCCAGCCGTTCCGAATCGCGGTCCCCGACACCGACCTCGCCGATCTGCGGGACCGGCTGCACCGCACACGTTGGCCCGAAGCCGAATGTGTCGAGGACTGGAGCCAGGGTATCCCGCTGGCCTACACCCGCGAACTCGCCGACTACTGGGCCGACGAATATGACTGGCGCGCAAGGGAAGAGAAGCTCAATCAGTTCGACCAATTCACCACCGACATCGATGGCCTGCCCATCCACTTCATCCATCAGCGCTGCGCACGAGACGATGCCTTCCCACTGCTGATCACCCACGGCTGGCCCGGCTCGGTCGTCGAGTTCAGCAAGGTCATCGGCCCGCTGAACGACGCCGGATTCGACGTGGTGTGCCCGTCGCTGCCGGGATACGGTTTCTCCGGCAAGCCCACCACCACCGGATGGGGAATCGAGAAGATCGCCGACGCGTGGGACGAACTGATGGTCCGGCTCGGCTATGCGCGTTACGGCGCGCAAGGTGGCGACTGGGGTGCGGCGGTGACCACCCAGATCGGTCGCAACCGGCGTCACTGCGTGGCCATCCACACCAACATGCCGTTGGGCCGGCCGCCCAAGAGCCTCGGCGAGCCGACCGCCGAGGAAGCCGCGGCGTTGGAACGGCTCGCCTACTACCAGCGCTGGGACTCCGGCTACTCCAAACAGCAGTCGACCCGGCCCCAGACCCTCGGCTATGCACTCACCGACTCTCCGGTCGGCCAACTGGCCTGGATCGTCGAGAAGTTCTGGTCATGGACCGACTGCGATGGCCATCCAGAGAACGTACTGAGCCGTGACGAACTGCTCGACAACGTGATGCTCTACTGGCTGAACAGGACGGCGGCGTCCTCGGCCCGCTTGTACTGGGAGAGCTTCGGCAGCTTCGGCGGCGGAGAACCGGTGACGCTGCCCACCGGGGTGGCCGCGTTCCCCCGCGAGATCCTGCGTGCACCACGGCACTGGTGCCAAGACAACTACACCGACATCGTCCGCTGGACGGACATGCCCCGCGGCGGACACTTCGCCGCGTTCGAGCAGCCCGACCTGTTCGTCGACGACGTCGCGACGTTCTTCGCCCGATTCGCCGCCGCCGGCCAAGGTTGAAAACCAGCGCTATGCCAACGAGTCCACCCAGGAACGGTGCAGCGCGGCGTAGTGCCCACCCTGGCGGGACACCAGCTCGCCGGGAGCTCCGTCCTCGACGATGCGGCCGTGTTCGAGCACCAGCACCCGATCGGCGATCTGCACCGTCGAGAGCCGGTGGGCGATGACCAGCGCGGTGCGATCGGCCAGCACCGTTGCCAGCGCGCGTTGCACCAGTCGCTCACTGGGGATGTCCAATGACGACGTCGCCTCGTCGAGGATCAGCACCGCAGGGTCGGCCAGGAACGCGCGGGCGAACGCGACCAGCTGCCGTTGCCCGGCTGACAGCCGACCGCCGCGCTTGGCGACATCGGTGTCGTAACCGTCCGGCAGTGCCTCGATGAACTCCTGTGCACCGACGGCTTCGGCCGCAGCGCGGACTTCCTCGTCGGTGGCCTCGGGACGGCCGAACCGGATGTTGTCGGCGACACTGCCGCCGAACATGAAGTTCTCCTGGGTCACCATGACGATGTGGCGACGCAACTCCGGCTGCGCGATGTCACGCAGATCCACGCCGTCGAGGGTCACCGCCCCGGCGACCGGGTCATAGAAGCGGGTCACCAGCTTGGCGATCGTGGTCTTGCCCGCGCCGGTGGTGCCCACCAGCGCCACCGTCTGCCCGGCCGGCACCTCCAGGTTCAGGCCGGGTAGCACCGGTCTGCCCGGCGTGTACGCGAAACGCACGTCGCGCAACGCGATCTCACCGCGCACGCGCGCCAGTTCGGTCGGGCGCGCCGGGTCGGCGATGTCCGGCTTGCGGGCCAGCACACCGGCCAGTTTCTCCAGCGCCGACGCCGCCGACTGGAACGTGTTGAAGAACTGCGAAATTTCCTGCATCGGCTCGAAGAACATCCGCAGGTAGAGCAGGAACGCCGTCAGGGTGCCGATCGTCATCTCGCCGTGCAGCACCCGATAGCCGCCGTAGAGCAGCACCACGCCGGTGGTCAGGTTGCCCACAAGCTTGACGCCCGGCATGAACACCGCCAGCAGCTGGAAGGTGCGCTCGTTGATGGCGCGGTAGCGATCGGCGAGGTCTTCGAAGATTTCCTGGTTGCGCGGCTCACGGCGGTAGGCCTGCACCGCCTTGATGCCCGTCATCGTCTCGACGAACTGCACGATCACCAGTGCGGCCCTCTCCCGCACCTCGCGGTAGGTCTTCGACGACTCCCGGTGAAACCACCACACCAACAGCATCAGCACCGGGAACGCCGCCAGGCACATCAGGCCGAGTTCGACGTCGAGCACCACCAGCAGCACCGCGGTGCCGAACAACGTCAGCACCGCGGTGATCAGGCTGTCGAATCCGGTTTCGAGCATGTCCTGAATGGCTTCGACGTCGTTGGTCGAGCGGCTGACCACCCGCCCCGACGTGTAGCGATCGTGGAAGGCGATGTCGAGGCGGCCGAAGTGCCGGAAGACCCGTCGGCGCAGCTCGAGCAGAACCTGCTGACCGATACGGCCTGAGCGCCGCAGGAAGAACATCCTGCTGACCGCCTGGACGATCACCACTGCACCCAACGCACCGACGATCGTCATCAGCGTCTGCGCCGACCCGCCGTCGATCAGCGGCGGGATACCGTGGTCGATGCCCCGCTGCACCAACAGCGGAACCGACAGTCGCGCAATGTTTTCCACCACGACGACGATGGCCAGCACGGCCACACTCCACCGGTATGGCCGCAGCAGCGAACCGAGCAGGGCCCGCGCCTCGCGGCGGCGCGGCTGGGTCTCGTCGATCGGCAGGTCGGCGTGTTCGTCGAACCGGCCGCGCCAGTCCTGCGTCGTCATCGGAGGTTCTCCGCGATTTCCCGCGGACGCTCGGCCCCATCGTCGAGTACTTCGGCCTGCTCGTCGGCGGCCAGCAGATGCCGGTACGCGGGCACCTCGGCAAGAAGTTCGGCATGGGTGCCCACGTGGGTGATCGTCCCGTTCTGCAGCAACGCGACCCGGTCGGCGAGCAGCACCGTCGAGGCCCGATGCGCGACGACGACGCCGGTCACCTCGTGCAGCACCCGGCGCAGCGCCTCCTCGACGACGGCCTCGGTGTGCACGTCCAACGCCGAGAGCGTGTCGTCGAGCACCAGGATCTTCGGTTGCGCCAGGATCGCCCGGGCCAGCGAAAGTCGTTGCCGCTGACCGCCCGACAGGCTCATGCCTTGCTCTCCGATACGGGTTTCCAGGCCGAAGGGCAGGTCGTAGACGAACTGGGCGGCGGCCACCTCGATGGCCTGGTGCAGTTCTGCCTCGGACGCGTCCGGTCGGCCCAGCCTCAGGTTCTCCGCTACCGACATGGAGAACAACGTCGGGTCTTCGAATGCGGTGGCCACCGTCCGGCGCAGCGCGTCGATCGACAGTTCGCGGATGTCCTGAGCATCGACGCGGATCTCGCCCTCGGTGACGTCGTAGAGCCGCGAGAGCAACCCCACCAGCACCGATTTGCCGGAACCGGTGGCGCCGACCAACGCCAGCGTCTCCCCCGGCTCGACGGTGACGTTGACGTTCCTGAGGGCCCAACCCTGCGCGCCCGGGAACCGGAACCCGACATCGACCAATTCGAGCCGGCCGCGTCGCGGCGCCTGGTCGCGCGGACCGTCGGTGATGTCGCGCGGGGTGTCGAAGATCTCGGTGATCCGGTTGGCGGCGGTGAAGGACTCCTGGGTCATCGACAGCAGGAACCCCAGCGACGCGATCGGCCACACCAGCGACAGCATCATCGTGATGAACGCGACCAGCGTGCCCATCGTCAGCTGTCCCTGACCTGCGGCGTAGGCACCGAATCCCAGCACGACGATCAGCGTGAGATTCGGGATGATCTCCAGCAGGGTCCAGAACTTGGCCGACACCGCCACCCGGCGCACCTGTGTGTCGTAAAGGTCGGTGAGCTCGGCGTCGAACCGGCGGTAGACGTGATCCTCCCGGCCGAACGACTTGACCACCCGCAGCCCGTGCGCGGCTTCCTCGACATGGGTGGCGACGTTGCCGGCCTGGTCCTGCGCGAGCCGGGACAGCCGGGTGTATTCGCGCTGGAAGTGCAGCACCGTCAGGGTGATCGGCACGATCGAGACACCGACCACCACACCCAGCGGCCAGTACATCACCAGCAGGATCGCCGTGACGACGGTGATCTGCAGGACATTGAGCAGCAAGAACAGCATCCCGAACGACATGAACCGGCGAATGGTGCCCAGATCGTTCATGATCCGCGACAGCAGCTGTCCAGAGTCCCACCGACCGTGAAACGACATCGGCAGGATCTGCAGCTTCGCGTAGAGGTCCTTGCGGATGTCGGCCTCGACACCCATCGTCGCGCGGGCGACCAGCCAGCGACGGATGAACCACAACACCGCTTCGGCGCACCCGATCCCCAGGGCCGCAGAGCCCAGGACCCAGAGTCCTTGTTGATCCTGATTGCGCACCGGACCGTCGATGACGGCTCTGGTCATCAACGGGATGGCAATCGTGGCCGACAGGCTGGCCAGCGCCACGACGAACATCGCGATCCAGCGCACCCGATAGGGCATCAGATACGGCAACAACCGCCAGAGGTCCGAGCTCGCTTTCGGCCGATCCTGCGGCGGTGCGATTACCGGGGCCGCGCGCAGCGCGGTCGGTCCAGAGTCAGCCACTGAGAAGATCTTCCCATTGCGCGCAAGCGGATAACTCGTCTGCCGACCTGGCCTTCCCGCGACGCGCCACCGTGTGCTGACCGGCAGCCACGCACATGCGCCGTTCGGTGCCGAACTGCGTGCGATACAACTCGGCGTAGCGGCCGCCGCGGGCCAGCAACTCGGTGTGGGTACCGCGTTCGACGATGCGGCCGTCCTCGATGACCAGGATCACATCGGCTGCCCTGACCGTGGACAGCCGGTGGGCGATGACCAGCGACGTCCGCCCGGCCAGCGCCTCGGCGAGGGCCTGCTGGACCGCGGCCTCCGATTCGGAGTCCAGTGCCGCCGTCGCCTCGTCGAGCACGACCACCTGCGGGGACGCCAGCAACAAGCGCGCAATGGTCAGGCGCTGCCGCTGCCCACCGGACAGGCGGTAGCCGCGCTCGCCGACGATGGTGTCCAACCCGTCGGGCATCGCCGCGACGACGTCGTCGAGGCGTGCCCGGCGCAGGGCCTCCCACACCTGCTCATCCGTAGCGCCGGGGGATGCCAGCAGCAGGTTCGACCGGATCGACTCGTGGAACAGATGCCCGTCCTGGGTGACGAAGCCGACGGTGTCCTTCAGCGACGCGAACGTCGCGTCCCGCACGTCGAGGCCGTTGAGCCGCACAGCGCCGTGGTGTACGTCGTAGAGCCTCGCCAGCAGCGAGGCGATCGTCGACTTTCCCGCGCCGGAGGAGCCCACCAGCGCCACCATCTGCCCGGGCTCGGCGGTGAACGAGATCCCGTGCAGCACGCGTTCACCGCCGCGGTGGTCGAGCTCGGCGACCTCCTCCAGCGACGCCAGTGACACCTGGTCGGCGGCCGGGTAACCGAAGCCGACGTCGTCGAACTCCACGCGGACCGGTCCGTCGGGGACGGCGGTGGCCTGTGGGCTTTCCCGGATCAGCGGAACCAGGTCGAGAACC
This sequence comes from Mycobacterium sp. SMC-4, assembly GCF_025263265.1. Taxonomy (NCBI): domain Bacteria; kingdom Bacillati; phylum Actinomycetota; class Actinomycetes; order Mycobacteriales; family Mycobacteriaceae; genus Mycobacterium; species Mycobacterium sp. SMC-4. The sequence goes on from NZ_CP079869.1 coordinate 4,568,122, forward strand.
TCGAAGACCCGCTCGAAACTGACCACGGCAGTGGCCACCTCGACTCGCGCATTGGCCAACGCGGTCAACGGCGCATAGAGCCGGGTCAGCAGCAACGCCAGCGACACGATCGCGCCGGCCTGCAGCTGACCGCCGAGGGCCAGTGCTCCGCCGAGTCCGTAGACCAGCGCCAGTGCCAGCGCCGACATCAGCGTCAACGAGTTCATGAACGTCGCCTGCAGCATCGCGCTGCGTACCCCGATGTCGCGAACCCGCGCGGCCCGGTTCCGGAACTCACCGGACTCGATGACCGGGTCACCGAAGAGCTTGACCAACGTGGCGCCCGGTGCGGAGAACCGCTCGGTCATCTGGGTGTTCATCGTCGCGTTGTGCGCCGATGCCTCCCGCGACAGCGCGGCCATCTTGGCGCCGATTCGCCGGGCCGGGATCAGGAACAGCGGCATCAGCGCCAGCGACAGCAGCGTGATCTGCCACGAGATGCTCAGCATCACCACCAACGTCAACGTCAACGTGACCAGGTTGGCCACCACACCGGACAGCGTGTCGGAGAATGCGCGCTGAGCACCCATGACGTCGTTACCCAACCGGCTGACCAGCGCGCCGGTCCGGGTCCGGGTGAAGAATGCGATCGGCATCCGTTGGACATGGTCGAAAACCGCGGTACGCAGGTCCAGGATGAGCCCCTCACCGATCGTCGACGACAGCCACCGGGTGACCAGCGACAAACCCGCCTCGGCGAGCGCCACCACGGCGATGACCGCCGCCAGCAGCACCACCACCCGCACGGCGCCGGCGCCGGTGATCTCGTCGACCACGCGTCCGGCCAACAACGGTGTGGCGACCGTGAGAACCGCGCTGACCACGCTGACCGCCAGGAACACCGACAGTCTGCGGTGGTGTCGGCTCGCGAACCGCCAGATACGCACCAGTAGGCGACGGTCCGCCATCGAGTGCAGATCGCCGCCACGCGCGTGGGTTTGGCGGTACAACGACTGCCGGGCCACCGTCTCCAGATTCATGAATTCACCGTAGAACCTCAACAATGGGTGAGGTCAAAGCCTTCCCTGGTTCAGCGCGGCGCGCAGTTGTGGGTACTTGCCCGCACCATGACAGAGTTTGCAGGCGTGACAGAGTCCCGACATCGCCTTGCCCGTTGGGAGCGGCGCACCGAATGGCCACTGGCCGGTTTGGCGCTGCTGTTCCTCGCCGCCTACAGCATCGAGGTGCTGGCAGAACCGCAGGGCGGCGCCGCGGTCGTGGTTCGCGCCGTCGGCGGGCTCACCTGGGCGTCCTTCGCCGTCGACTATGTGGTGCGGCTGGCGCTGGCCACCGATCGCTGGCGCTGGTTCTACCGGCACCTGTTCGACCTGGCCATCGTGGCACTTCCGCTGCTACGTCCCCTGCGATTGCTGCGGCTTGTCACTTTGATCGCCGTGCTCCAACGCGTGGTCGGCGACGCGATCCGCGGCAAGGTGGTGCTCTACACCGTCACCGGGGCAGTGTTGCTGGTCTACGTCGCGTCGCTGGCCGTGCTGCAGGCCGAGCGGCGCCAACCTGATGCCGACATCACCAGCTTCGGCGACGCGCTGTGGTGGGCCATGACCACGATCACCACGGTGGGGTACGGCGACGTGACGCCGGTGTCGACCACCGGACGGGTGATCGCGGCCGTGCTGATGATCGGCGGGATCAGTCTGGTGGGTTCCATCACAGCCACGTTGGCGTCCTGGATCGTGCAACGCGTCGCCGACGAGGACGCCACCGGCCGGGAAGTCACCACCGCGCATATCGACGAACTGCTCACCGAGATCCGTGACCTGCGCGGGGAGGTGACCCGCCTCGGCGGGGCCCCATCGTCACGTGCGGTCCCCGACAACTAGCGGTCCGCCGGCAAATCAGCACTGCCAGGTCCCCCAGCACGGCCGCCGCATCAGGCAAGATTGCGTGCATGGACAGTGCAGTGGGTTCACCCCGGGTGCTCGTGGTCGATGACGATCCCGACGTGCTCGCCTCACTCGAGCGTGGTCTGCGGCTGTCCGGGTTCGAGGTGGCCACGGCTGTCGACGGTGCCGAAGCGTTGCGCAGCGCCACCGAGACCAAGCCCGACGCGATCGTGCTCGACATCAACATGCCGGTGCTCGACGGCGTGTCGGTGGTGACCGCGCTGCGCGCGATGGACAACGACGTGCCGGTGTGCGTGCTGTCAGCCCGTTCCTCGGTCGACGATCGGGTGGCCGGCTTGGAGGCCGGCGCCGACGACTATCTGGTCAAGCCGTTCGTGCTGGCTGAGCTGGTGGCGCGGGTCAAGGCGTTGCTGCGCCGCCGCGGGTCGACCGCGACGTTCTCCTCCGAGACGATCGCGGTCGGGCCGCTGGAGGTCGACATCCCCGGCCGACGCGCCCGCGTCGACGGTGTCGACGTCGACCTGACCAAACGCGAGTTCGATCTGCTGGCGGTACTGGCCGAGCACAAGACCGCGGTGCTGTCCCGCGCGCAGCTGCTGGAGCTGGTGTGGGGTTATGACTTCGCCGCCGACACCAACGTCGTCGACGTGTTCATCGGATACCTGCGGCGCAAGCTGGAAGCCAACGGCGCGCCTCGACTTCTGCACACCGTGCGCGGTGTCGGTTTTGTGCTCAGGCAGCAGTAGACGGCCATGTTGACCCGCATCTTCCGCCGCACACCGTCCCTGCGTACCCGGGTGGCGTTCGCCACTGCCATCGCGGCCGCGATCGTCTGCGGCATCGTCGGAACGGTGGTGTGGATCGGCATCACCCAGGACCGCAAGGAGCGGCTGGATCGCCGGCTCGACGAGGCGGCAGGCTTCGCGGTGCCGTTCGTGCCCAGGGGTCTCGACGAGATCCCCAAGTCGCCCAACGATCAGGACGCGACGATCACGGTGCGTCGCGGTGGCGCTGTCTCATCCAACTCGAATGTGGTGCTGCCCGAGCTCGAACCGGGCTACGCCGACACCTACATCGACGGGGTGCGCTACCGGGTCCGCACCGTCGAGCTGTCCACCCCCGAACCGATGTCGGTGGCCGTCGGCGCCACCTACGACTCGACCATCGCCGACACCAACAATCTGCACCGGCGGGTGTTGATCATCTGCACACTGGCTGTCGGCGCCGCCACCTTCGGCGGGTGGTTGTTGGCGGCATTCGCGGTGCGACCGTTCAAGCGGCTTGCCCAGCAGACCCGTTCCATCGACGCCGGCGACGAGCGACCCGACGTGGAGGTGCGCGGCGCCACCGAGGCAGTGGAGATCGCCGACGCGGTCAACGGGCTGCTGCAGCGCATCTGGAAGGAACAGGACCGCACCAAGTCCGCGCTTGCGTCGGCGCGTGACTTCGCGTCGGTGTCGGCCCATGAGTTGCGCACCCCGCTGACGGCGATGCGGACCAATCTGGAAGTGCTCTCGACCCTCGACCTGGCCGAGGAACAGCGCAAGGAAGTCGTCAACGATGTGATTCGCACCCAGACCCGCATCGAGGCCACGCTCGGCGCGTTGGAGCGGTTGGCCCAGGGCGAGCTCTCCACCGCCGACGACCACGTGCCCGTCGACATCACCGAGCTGCTCGACCGGGCGGCCCACGACGCCATGCGGGTCTACCCGGATCTGGAGGTGTCGCTGGTGCCGGCGCCGACGGTGATCATCGTCGGGCTGCCCGCCGGTCTGCGGCTGGCTGTGGACAACGCGATCGCCAACGCGGTCAAGCACGGCGGCGCCAACCGGGTGCAGCTGTCGGCGGTCAGCTCTCGTGCCGGTGTCGAGATCGCGGTCGACGACGATGGTGTCGGCGTTCCGGAGGAGGAACGCCAGGTGGTCTTCGATCGGTTCTCCCGCGGTTCCACGGCATCGCATTCGGGATCCGGGCTGGGCTTGGCGTTGGTGGCTCAGCAGGCCGAGCTGCACGGCGGAACCGCGTCGCTGGAGGCCAGCCCGCTGGGTGGGGCCAGGCTGCTGCTGCGGCTACCCGGGCATACCTAGCTAGCGGGTGGCCAGCAGGTCGATGACAAAGATCACGTCATCGGGTGGCCAGCAGGTCGATGACAAAGATCACGTCATCGGGTGGCCAGCAGGTCGATGACAAAGATCACGTCATCGGGTGGCCAGCAGGTCGATGACAAAGATCAGCGTCTTACCGGACAGCCGGTGCCCGCCGCCCGCCGGGCCGTAGGCCAGCGCCGGTGGCACGACCAGCTGGCGACGACCACCGACCTTCATCCCTGGAATGCCGTCCTGCCAGCCTTGGATGAGCCCGCGCAGCGGGAACTCGATCGACTCACCGCGGTTCCACGAGCTGTCGAACTCTTCGCCGGTGTCGTACTCCACGCCGACGTAGTGCACCTCGACATTGGCGCCGGCGACGGCCTCGGGACCGTCGCCGACCACCAGATCGCTGATCACCAGTTCGGCGGGTGGCGGGCCGTCGGGAAACTCGATCTCGGGCTTCTGCCCGGATGGGGAAGTCATCAGGTCAGCCTACGTGTGTTCGCGAAAGTGCCCTCACGCTAGTTGTGGTCGCTCGGTGGCGACGCTGAGTGCACTCTCGCGGCGGCGACGAGGTGTCGAGATCGCGGTACCGGGGCAGACTGCAGGTGTGGTCAAAGACGAAGACATCCTCGCCCGGGTGAACGAGCTCGTCGCCGAGGAACAAGAACTGCGGTCCAATCTCCAGCACGGCGAGGCCGACCAGTCCGAGGAGAACCGGCGGCTGCGCGCTGTGGAGGTCCAGCTCGACCAGTGCTGGGACCTGCTGCGCCAGCGGCGGGCATTGCGCGATGCCGGCGGGGATCCGCGCGAAGCGCAGGTACGGCCGGCCGACGAGGTCGAGGGTTACTTGAACTGACCCGCTACTGCGAACCGTCGGGCGGGCAGTTGATCGACACGTAAGCCGCCGGCGGTGCAGCGGTGTCGATGCTGGTGACGGTGCACTGGGACAGCGGGATGTTCGACGGTGTGCCGGCCACCCAGTTGATGTGCACGTTGAATCCCTGATTGGTCAGATCGCGGATGGTGTCACCGGGGGATTCCGATCCGGCCGCCGGTTGTGCCAGCGCACCCGGTGCGACCATGGCCGAACCCACCCACAGGGCCGCGACCAGCAGGACAACGATGCGTCGTGTGGTGATTGCCATCGTGCTCCTCGTCGAAGACCTGCGCTGATCGTCGTGTCTTTTCTTCGTGGCAGTCGTCCCGGCCGTTACCCACCTGGCGGAACAGCGGGAGCGGGGGGCTCCAGCGGCTGGTTCAGCGTGGTCAACGGGCGCTGGCCCAGTAGTGCACCGTCCAGTCCCCCGGCTTGGTAGGTCTCCCAGAGCCGCCGGAGGTAGTCGGCTGCTCCGACGTCGGCATGCTCGCGCCCCGGTTCCACGCCGAACATCTCACCCTCGCCCGGCGCGGAGGGCACAAGATGCTGGGGCAACAGGTATTGATTGTTGAGCGGGTTGAGGTTCGGCGGCGCAACAGGGGCCGTGCCGGGCGCGGACGGAACGGGGTGCTGGCCCAACGCGAGTTCGGCGCCGGGGGGCCCGAACGGCGTCAGCCCCGGCGGCAGCCCGCCGACGCCGACGGGTGATCCGCTCTGCGCCAGGGGAAACAGGGGGTGCGCCGGCGGGGGTGGTGGTGCGGCGACCGGCGGCGGCGCGGGCGGGGGGTCGACGGGCGGTACCGGTTGGGCCGCGGCCGTTGGCACCAACGCCAGGATGGCCGACAGCGGGACGAGCATGGCCAGGATCGCAATCGGAGCCACGTCACACCGCCTTCGCCACGCCGTAATAGGCGACGATGTCATCTGCGGTGTCGGTCGAGCTCGTCAAGATCGCATAAGAGCGCAGAAACGACTGACCGATACAACCGTCGATCTTGATGTGCGCGTCTTTGACGGTGACCCGCGGGTCGGTGCCGGTAAAATCCTTCTGCGTGAGCTGGACGGTGATCACCTCACCGGGCTGGGGGAACACCTCGATCTGGGCGGTCACCGGGGTCCGCACAGAGTCGAGTAGGCCGATCGCATTCAGTGACGGCCAAAGGCCTACCGAGCCGTTCAGCTTGACCACATTGAGGCTGATCCCGCATCCGATCTGGTAGCCCACCTCAAGCGTTCCACCACTCAGTTCCTCGCTGCCGGAACCCTTCACGCTGCCGGTGAAGGTGCCGGCGACGAGGTACTCCCGCGACGACAGCGCTGTCGTCAACGGAGCCACGGCGACCTGGACCTCGTCCCGCGCGGCGACCGTGAGTTCCCACCCGTCGGGGGTGACCACGGTTCCGGGCGCAGCGGAGGGCACCGCGCCGTCCGGTGGTGTCGCCAGGCCGGCCACCGGCGCCACGCCGGCATCGGGTTGCGCGCCGGTGTCGGGCTGCGCACCGGCATCCGGCTGCGCCGCCACGGTCGGCATCGGAAGAACGAGTACGCACACGGCGGCAATGAGGCTCAATACTCGTGAGGTCACCGACATCTCACACCACCGTGATCTGACCGGCGTAGGTGACGATGTCGGAGGTATCGGCGGTCGAACTGGTGAAGGTGGCATAAGACTGCATGAAGGACTGGCCGACGCACCCGTCGACCCGAACCCGGAATCCGTTCACGGTGACGCGCGCGTGATCACCTGTGAAACTCTTCTCCCCCACCGGGACCAGTGTGACGGTGCCCGGCCGCAGGTTCACCTTGACCTGGCCGGTCAACGGGAACTCGACATTCGGGTCCAGACTGAGCCGCGGAGTGGTGCCCGCGATGCCGAGCAGCTCTACCGGGCCACCGATGATGCCGCAGCCGATCCGGTACCCGACCACCAGCGAACCGCCCGACAGTTCGGTCCTGCCCGTGCCGCTGACCTCGCCGGTGAACGTGCCGCCCACCAGGTACTCGCGGGAGGTCAGTGCAGTCGTCAACGGGGGCACCGGTTCGTGGGTCTCGTCCTTGGCTGCGACTGTCAGGTTCCACCCTTCCGGGGTTTCCAGATATCCCGGGGGTGACGACGGCACCGCTGAGGCCGGCGGGGCCGACTCCACCACCGATTCCGTCACGACGGGCCCGGTATCGGGCGCCGGCTGCGCAACCCCGTGCGCCGTCACCCCGAACGGGGCCAACACGCCGGCGACCGTCAGCACGACCGACAACACTCGCATGCACCCAACGCCTTTCGACACACCCATTGCATAGCCGATCAAAGGGTACGGTGTCCTGGCAGCTAATGCCGGGGAACGAGGGGGCAGTTTGTCGTGTGCCGAAACGTCATTCGCCGGTCGCGGCCAGGAGGACCGCTCGTCATCGCCGCGTCCGGTTTCGCGATGGCCTCGCTGATGGCGGGGCCTTCGGCGTCGGCCCAGCCCGAGCCCGCGGCCCCCGAGGCAGTTGCGGCGTGCACGCAGTTCGCCCGCGCGCTCGACATGGCCGCGCTGAGTTACTCCGATTTCGCCAACGCACTCGCACTCGGCGACGTTCGCCCGGACTATTCCGACCCCGTCGTGTCCTCCAGCAATGTGTACGGTCGCACCGGACTGCGCGAAGCGGTGAGCACGGCGGCGAGCGCGTCGCGAACACCTGGACTGGCACCGCAGATCGCGGCGCCGATGCGGTCCTGGGTGTTGAGCGCGACCAAGCTTGTGGTGCTGATGGGGCTGCATGTCGGCGTCGACCGGTTCAACAGCAACGCTGCCGAGATCAACGCAGACACCGAGGCCGTGCAACAAGCCTGCGCCGACGCCGGCACACAGGCTTAGCCGACCACCACCGACATGGCGCAGCCGCACCTCGACGCCGTCATCATCGGCGGGGGACACAACGGTCTGGTCGCGGCCGCATATCTGGCCAAGGCGGGACTCAGCGTCCGGGTGCTCGAACGTCTCGACCAGGTCGGCGGCGCAGCGGTGTCCGCCAACGCGTTTGAGGGCGTCGACGCCCGACTGTCGCGCTACTCGTATCTGGTGAGCCTGCTGCCCGCACGCATCATCGAGGACCTCGGCGCCCGGGTCGACCTGGTTCGCCGCCGTTACTCGTCCTACACGCCCGACCCCGCCACCGGCGGTCGCACCGGGTTGCTGATCGGACCGTCGTCGACCTTCGACGCCATCGGCGCCGCCGAAGACCATCCCCGGTTCGTCGAGTTTTACCGCCGCTGCGGCAGCGTCACCGAGCGACTGTGGCCCACTCTGCTGGAGCCCCTGGGCACCCGCAGCCAGATCCGCGCGTCGATGCCGGACGAGCGCGCGTGGGCGATGCTGGTCGACGAACCGATCGGGTGGGCGATTATCGATGCCGTACACAGCGACCTGGTCCGTGGCGTCATGGCAACCGACGCGCTGATCGGGACATTCGCCCGGATGGATGAGGCGTCGCTGAAGCAGAACATCTGCCTTCTGTATCACCTGATCGGTGGCGGCACCGGCGACTGGGATGTGCCGATCGGCGGGATGGGCGCGGTCAGCGGCGCGCTGGGTGCGGCCGCCGCAGGATTCGGTGCCGAGATACTGACCGGTGCAGAGGTTTACGCCGTCACACCGGATGGCGAGGTGCATTACCGCCACCGCGACGACGACCACCGTCTGACCGCCGAGCACATCCTGGCCAATGTGACGCCCGCTGTGCTGGCCGGGTTGCTCGGCGAACCCGAGCCCGAGCCCGCGCCGGGCTCACAGGTCAAGGTCAACCTACTGTTGCGTCGACTGCCACGGCTGCACGATCCCTCGGTCACCGAAGAGCAGGCTTTCGGCGGCACCTTCCACATCAACGAGAACTACCACCGGCTCGACACCGCCTACCGGCAGGCTGCCGAAGGTCACGTTCCCGATCCGCTGCCGTGCGAAATCTATTGTCACTCACTGGCCGACCCGACCATCCTGTCTGATGCACTGCGCCGGTCAGGCGCCCACACCCTGACGGTGTTCGGGCTGCACACTCCACACCACCTGGTGTCCGCACACACTCCCGAACGGTTACGGGATGCCCTCACCGCCGCGGCACTGGCATCGCTGAACTCGGTGTTGGCCGAACCCATCGAGGACCTGGCGATGAGAGACTCCGCCGGGCGGTTGTGCATCGAAACCAAGACCACCGCCGACCTGGAACAGACGTTGGGTATGACCCGCGGCAACATTTTCCACGACGCCTTGTCGTGGCCGTTCGCCGAGGATGACGACGAGTTGGTGACGCCGGCCCAGCGGTGGGGTGCGGCCACCGCCCACGAGCGAATCCTGTTGTGCGGATCGGGCTCCCGCCGCGGTGGGGCGGTATCGGGAATCGGTGGCCATAATGCGGCCATGGCGGTGCTGGAGGGTTAACAGCCGAGCATTCTGTCCAGGATCCGGCGCAATGTCCTCAATTCGTCGGTCGCGAGGTGTGATACGACTGCCGGTGCCGGATCGTGTACGGCGTCGACGGCGTCGAGCACCGCCCGCCCCGACGCTGTCAGCGACACCTTCTTGCACCGACGGTTGTCCGGGTCCACTTCGCGGACCACCAACCCGCGGTCCTGCAGGTCGTTCACCGCCACCGTGGCAGCCGGCGCGTCGATGGCCGCGGCTGCGGCGAGCTCCTTGACCGTCATGGACGAGGCGCGCAACCGCATGAGAATGCGAATCCTGCTGAACGGCAGGCCGGCTCGTTCGATGACAGCACGCTTCCATCCGTCGCGGTGGTTGTGCACGAATGCCGCGAGGTCGCGCCATACCTCGTCGGCGAGCGGCTTACCGGACATGGGCACCACTGACCGGATCCACCGTGCCGGACACCAACGGTGCCAGCCGTTCGGCCGAGCGCACGGCGCGGCCCGAGGTGGAGAACACACCGAGCGCGAGGATGACCCCACCCAGAGCCGTGCAAACCAACCACAGGGGCCGCGATGCCGCGGCGAACCCGGCTCCTCCGGCATCCATCGCCGGACCGGCGACAGCACCGCACAGCGCGACCCCGATACTCACCCCGACCTGACGGCTGGTCGAGGTCACCGCCGATGCCGCCCCGGCACGATCGGTCGGCATACCGCTGACCGCGGCATTGGTGATCGGGGCGTTGACCATGGCGAAACCGACTCCGAAAACTGCGAATACGATCGTCAGTGACCACACCGGAGTCGTGGCGCTGAGGAACACCAGCATCGTCGACGCCACGGCGATCAACGTCCCCGAGACCACCAGTGACGGCCGCGCACCGAAGCGGGCCACCAGGCGTCCCGACAACGGGGAGAACAGCACTGCTCCCACAGCGATCGGCAGGTAGATCAGCCCGGTGTGCATTGCCGAGTATCCGCGCTCCTCCTGCAGATACAACGACATCATGAACAAGAATGCGCCCCATGCCGCGAAAGCGCTGACCGCGGTGACCGTCGCCGAGCTGAACGGGATACTGCGAAAGAAGCGTAGGTCCAGAAACGGGTCGGTGCGGCGTGACTCGTAGGCTACGAAAGCGACGAACGCGACCGCGGCGGCGACGGCCACACCGAGCACCCGCGGGTCACCCCAGCCGAGCACCGGCCCTTCGATGAGCGTGTAGACCGTGCCGAACAGGAACACCACCGCCAGCCCCTGGCCGACCGGGTCGACCGAACGCATGGTGACCGACCGGCTCTCCGGCACGAACACTGCGGTCAGCACCAGCGCCGCCGCGCAGATCGGCAGATTGATCCAGAACACCGATCGCCAACCGACCGAGTCGATGAGCAGGCCACCGACGATCGGGCCGAGCGCCATCGAGATGCCGACCACGCCACCCCAGATGCCCAGCGCCCGCGCGCGTTCCTGACGACCGGTGAAGATCTGCGAGATGATAGACAGCGCAACGGGATTGAGCATCGAACCGCCGATACCCTGAAGCAGTCTGGCAGCGATCAGCGTCTCGACCGTCGGCGCCAGGCTACAGGCCAGGGAACCGAGCGCGAAGATCGTGAGGCCGGTCTGAAAGACGCGCCGACGGCCCAACCGGTCTCCCGCTGCCCCCGAGAGCATCAACAGCGAAGCCAGGACCAGCGTGTAGACATCGACGACCCACTGCATCTGGGCGGTCGACGCCGACAGGTCGCTGCGGATGGTCGGGATCGCGATGTTGACGATGGTCGCGTCCATCGACACGATGAGCAGGCTCATGCAGCACGACGCCAGGATGATGACCTTGCGCCGGGGTGTCATCGCGGCGACCGTCTCCGTCACCCAATGATTGTGAAACTACAACTGTTGAGCGGGCAAGCACCGTGGGCTGTGACGTTCAGCGCACAACAGGGTGTTTCTGCAGCCGCGGATCAGCGGGTGTCGACGTCGGCGTAGTCGCGCTCGGTGTAGCCGGTGTAGATCTGCCGCGGGCGGCCGATCTTGTTCGGTTCGCCGTGCATCTCCCGCCAGTGCGCGATCCAACCCGGCAGCCGGCCCAGGGCAAACAGCACCGTGAACATCCGCGTCGGGAAGCCCATCGCCCGGTAGATCACGCCGGTGTAGTAGTCGACGTTCGGGTAAAGCTTGCGCTCGATGAAGAAGTCGTCGGTCAGCGCAATCTCTTCGAGCTCCTTGGCAATGTCGAGAAGCTCATCCTTGACGCCGATCTTGCCCAGGATCTTGTCGGCCTGCTCCTTGACGATGCGCGCCCGCGGGTCGTAGTTCTTGTACACGCGGTGGCCGAAGCCCATGAGCTTGACGTTGTCCTCGCGGTTCTTGACCTTCTTGACGAAGGTGGCGACGTCGTCGTCGCCCTGCCGGATCTTCTCCAACATCTCCAGCACCGCCTGGTTGGCGCCGCCGTGCAGCGGGCCCCACAGCGCGTTGATCCCGCCCGAGACCGAGGTGAACAGGTTGGCCTGCGAGGAGCCGACCAGGCGCACCGTCGAGGTCGAGCAGTTCTGCTCATGATCGGCGTGCAGGATGAACAACATGTCCAGTGCCCGCACGATCTCGGGATCGACCTCGTAGGGCTCGGCAGGGAGGCCGAAGGTCATCCGCAGGAAGTTCTCGACCAGCGTCAATGAGTTGTCCGGGTACAGGAAGGGTTGCCCCTCGGACTTCTTGTAGGCATAGGCCGCGATGGTCGGCAGCTTGGCCAGCAGCCGGATCGTGGACAGCTCGACCTGTTTCGGATCGAACGGATCCAGCGAATCCTGGTAGTAGGCGCTCAGGGCGTTGACCGCACTGGAGAGCACCGGCATCGGGTGCGCGTTGCGGGGGAAGCCGTCGAAGAACCGCTTGAGGTCCTCGTGCAGCAGGGTGTGCCGCTGGATCTGGGTGGTGAACTTCTCCAATTCCTCGGCGGTCGGCAGCTCACCGTAGATCAGCAGGTAGCTGACCTCGATGAACGTCGACTTCTCGGCGAGTTGCTCGATGGGGTAACCGCGGTAGCGCAGGATGCCGGCGTCACCGTCGATGTAGGTGATCGCGCTTTTGGTCGACGCCGTGTTGACGAAACCGCCGTCGAACGTCGTGTAGCCGCTCTTGGCCAACAACGAGCCGAGCGCGATGCCGTCGGCGCCCTCGGATGCGTTGACGATGTCGAGTTCGAGCTCCCCACCGGGATACTTCAGGGTGGCGTGCTGCTGCCCGGCTTCGGCGTTATCGGCCACTGCGGTCCCTTCACATGTCTCTGGTTCAACGCGAAATCTCGGAGTCTGACTACAGAAGGTAGTCCCATTGCCGCGGTCCCGCCCGCGGGGGTGCGGGCAGACGGTCAGACGGGTTGCCCGATCGCGGCCATTTCATTCGTGAACTCGGCATATGTCGCCTCGAACGCCTCGACGACGTCGTCGATGGTGATGCTCCTCGCCGTCGGCGCGGCATCGATCACGCCCTCCAGCGCTGTCATCAGCATCGCGCGCCACACCGATGAGACCAGCTTGACCCGACGATCCGCGGTGGCCACGCCCATACGCCGAGCCAGCGCCACCTCGATCGGGTTGGTCCGGTACTCCGCCGACGCCAGACGCAGAGTCGGCGAGGTCATCACGATCCGCAGGATCTGCAGCAGACGCTCCGAGCACAGTCCGTCGGGGCGAGCCAGCTTGGTGGCCTGGGCCATCTCTATCCAGGCGCGCCGCATCGCTTCGAAGTGCCCGAGGTGCAGTGGCTGGTGCATCAGTTCCGCGGCGGCCATGTCGAGAACTTCGTCGATGAGCGCCATCGCGACGGCGTCCTTGGTGGCGAAGTAGCGACTGAAGGTCCGTGGCGAGACATCGGCGACCGCGGCGATCTGGTCGACGGTGGTGCCGTCGAATCCCTGGCTGTCGCACAGTCCCACTGCTGCATTGATCAGCGTGGCGCGCGTCTGGCGTTTCTTACGCTCCCGCAAACCCAGCGTGCGTTCCCCCCGGCTGTCGATCATGCCCCCGATGTTATCGGGCAGGGATATGAAATCAGTGAGAAACCGGCGGACACCGACATTTGACATCGCCTGTAACCACTCAGCACGCGCGGCCTCGCTCCCGGGTGTGCGGACTAGGGCTGCAGTCGTTCGACGATCGTCCCGCGGACCCGAATTCGGTTGTGCACACGGTTCTCTCGACCCTGCCAGAATTCCACCACGTCCGGCGCGATCAGATATCCGCCCCAATTCGGAGGCACCGGAACCTCGGCGACGTCGGCGAACCTCTCGGTCACGTCGGCCAGCTGCTCGAGCAACGCGGCCCGCGACGCGATCGGTGAGCTCTGTGCCGAGGCCCAAGCGCCCAGCTGCGAACCACGCGGGCGTTTGGACCAGTAGTCCGCAGTCACGTCCTGCGACACCTTGGTCACCGGGCCGCGCAGGTGCACCTGGCGGCCCAAACCGAACCACGGGAACGTCGCCGACGCATACGGCACCGCCGCCAGCTGCCGGCCCTTGTCCGAGTCGTAGTTCGTGTAGAAGGAGATGCCCGAATCCTCGACGCTCTTGCACAACACGCTGCGTGTGACAGGGCGGCCGTCACCGTCGACGGTGCCGACCACCATCGCGTTGGGCTCGGCCAGGCCAGCGGCCTGCGCGTCACCGATCCAACTGTTGAGCAGCGCCACCCACCCGTCGGCGAGCCAGTCGGTGTCGAGGTCGATGCTGCCGTCCTTCTCCACCGATCCGTACTCGACGCGCATCCGTGCCAGATGATCAGAATCAACCACGTGACAAACGCTACGCCGGCGGTTGGCCGGTCCGGGTCTCAGCGGCCGCGGCTCGGTGTAAGAATCTGGCCATGACTGCGGTGCCGACGGACTTCACACCCGGCCTCTCCGGTGTGGTGGCATTCGAGACCGAGATCGCCGAACCCGACAAGGACGGCGGGGCGCTGCGCTACCGCGGCGTCGACATCGAGGACCTGGTCGCGCAACGAGTCACTTTCGGTGACGTGTGGGGGTTGCTCGTCGACGGCCGGTTCGGCGACGGTCTGCCGCCCGCCGAACCGTTTCCGCTACCCATCCACAGCGGCGACGTGCGGGTCGACGTGCAGGCCGGACTGGCGATGCTGGCACCGATCTGGGGTTACCAGCCGATCCTCGACATCGACGACACGACGGCTCGCGACCAGCTGGCCCGGGCCTCGGTCATGGCGCTGTCCTACGTCGCGCAGTCAGCACGCGGCATCTACCAGCCGGCGGTCCCCCAGCGCACCGTGGACGAATGCGACACCGTCACCGCGCGCTTCATGACCCGCTGGCAGGGCGACCCCGACCCGCGGCATGTCGAGGCCATCGACGCGTACTGGGTCAGTGCGGCCGAGCACGGCATGAACGCCTCCACCTTCACCGCCCGCGTCATCGCATCGACCGGGGCCGACGTCGCCGCGGCGCTGTCGGGAGCGATCGGCGCCATGAGCGGTCCGCTGCACGGTGGCGCACCTGCCCGGGTCATCCCGATGATCGAGGAGGCCGAGCGCACCGGCGACGCCCGAGCGGTGGTCAAGGGCATCCTCGACCGCAACGAGAAATTGATGGGCTTCGGGCACCGCGTCTACCGCGCCGAGGACCCGCGCGCGCGGGTGCTGCGCGCGACTGCCCAGCGGCTGCAAGCACCCCGGTACGAGGTGGCCGCGGCGCTCGAGCAGGCCGCGCTGGCCGAGTTGCGCGAACGCCGGCCGGACCGAGCCATCGAGACCAATGTCGAGTTTTGGGCTGCGGTGATCCTCGACTTCGCCCACGTACCGGCGACGATGATGCCCGCGATGTTCACCTGTGGACGCACGGCCGGGTGGTGTGCCCACATCCTGGAGCAGAAGCGGCTGGGCAAGCTGGTCCGACCGTCGGCGATCTACGTCGGCCCGCAGCCACGTAGCCCGGAATCCGTCGAGGGTTGGGAGCTGTTGACCCGGCCATGACCGCCGAACGTGCAGTATTCGGCTCCGCCGCGAACGATTTCGTCGACCTGGTACGCACCATCCCACACCAGCGGTGGGGCGACCCCGGGCTGGGCGAATGGACCGTACGCGATCTGATCGGCCACGCCTCGCGCTCGCTGATCACGGTGTACACCTACCTGAGCACACCAGCGCAGCGCGAGGACATCGTCGATGCCACAAACTATTACGTCACCGTCGCGTCCATCTCTGCCGAGATGGGTGCGCAGGCGATCGTCGACCGTGGCCGCCAAGCGGGTCGTGACCTGGGTGCAGATCCCGCCGGCACGGTCGCGGCGCTGGCATCCCGGGCAGTGGCCGCGGTGGCCGCAGTCGAGGACGACCCGCTCATCGAAGTGATCGGCGGCCACGGCATACGGCTGAGCAGTTATCTGCCCACCCGGACCTTCGAGCTCGCCGTGCACGGGTTGGACATCGCGCGCGCCGTCGGGATCGACCACACTCCGCCCGCCGCCGTGTTGGCCGAGACCGCCGCATTGGCCGCCCGGATCGGCGTCGCTCTCGGACAGGGGCCGGCCGTGGTGCTCGCACTTACCGGCCGCGCCGACCTACCGACCGGATTCTCGGTCGTCTGATGCGATGACGGCGATGAGTTTCTGATCGCATCGGTGTCAGTACCGTCGATCCCAACGTCGAAGGAGTGACCGTGACCGTCAATGCCGAAGCCAACACCCCCATGCTGGTACCGCACCTGGTCGTCGATGATGCCGCCGCCGCGCTGGACTTTTATGCCAAGGCCTTCGGCGCCGAGGAGATGGTGCGCATGCCCGGCCCCAGCGGCAAGCTGATCCACGCTGCCATGCGCGTCAACGGTGCCATGGTGTTCCTCAACGACGATTTCCCGGAGTTCAACGGGGGCAAGGCGAGCACCCCCACTGCCCTGGGCGGCGCCTCGGTGACCATCCATCTGCACGGCCCCGATGTCGACGGCCGTTTCCAGCGCGCACTGGAGGCCGGCGCCACCGTGGTCAACCCGCTGGAGGACCAGTTCTGGGGCGACCGTTACGGAGTTCTGCGCGACCCGTTCGGCCACCACTGGTCGCTGGCCGAGACGGTCCGCGAGGTCGACATGAACGAAGTGCTCGTGCAGATGAACGCCGGCGGCTGACTGACCGGGAGGTGGCTGCGCGCACGGCCGTGCGCTACGTGGGACCTTCGCCTCTAGAGACACCTCGGGCCACGGCTCACGCTGAATGAGGTGAAGACGCAGTCGATGGACCCCGGCGACAGCGCCGTGATCGACCGTGCCGGGCTGGACCGCCTGATCGCCGTGCTGCGCGAAGGCGGATACCGGGTCATCGGTCCGCAGCTGCGTGACGACGCCATCGTCCTCGACGAGCTGCATGACGGCGACCAACTGCCCGCAGGCTGGGGCGTACACACCGCGCCGGGAACCTACCGGCTGCAGCGCCGCGACGACGCAGCGGTCTTCGCCCATTCCGCCGGTCCGGGTTCGTGGAAGTCGTTCGTGCATCCGCCGCGCCGCAAGATCGCCGCGCTCGGACCGGACCTGCAGCCACAGGCCTGTGACGACGTCGTCACACCGACCGCCTTTCTCGGAGTACGCGGCTGCGATCTCGCCGCGATCGCCACGTTGGCCCGTGTTCTCGGCGGTGGCTCCCACCCTGAGCCCGCGTTCACCGCCCGGCTTGGCGCACTGTTCGTCGTCGCGGTCAACTGCACCGAGCCGGGTGGTGTGTGCTTCTGCTCCTCGATGGGAACGGGACCCGGTGTCGCCGCGGGTTACGATCTCGCGCTGACCGAGAGCATCGACACCGATGGGCACCGCTTCGTCGTCGACATCGGCAGCGACGCCGGCGCTTCGGTGATCGCCGCGATTGCGGCTCAGCCCGCAGAGCCGGCCCAGGTCGAGTCCGCCCGCGCCGCAGTGGCGGATGCAGCCGGCCGGATGGGCCGTGCCATGCCCGACGTCGACATCCCGGCGGTGCTGCGCGACGCGCGTGAATCCCCGCTCTGGGAGGACGTTGCCGCCCGCTGCCTGACGTGCGCCAACTGCACGATGGTCTGCCCCACGTGCTTTTGCACCACCACCGAGGACGTGACGGACCTGACCGGCGACCACGCCGAACGCTGGCAGCACTGGGCGTCGTGCTTCGAGCTGGACTTCTCCTATCTGCACGGCGGCAGTGTGCGGACCTCGGGAGCACACCGCTACCGGCATTGGCTCAGCCACAAACTGGGCACCTGGCACGACCAGTTCGGCAGCTCCGGCTGCGTCGGATGTGGCCGATGCATCGCGTGGTGCCCCACCGGAATCGACCTCACCGCCGAAATGGCCCGGCTCGCCGAGGAAAGGATCACCGATGATCGACAGCGGTGAGCTCGACCATTTCACGATCACGGCGTCGTTGAACCCGGCCACCCGCCAAGCCCTGGCCAGCGCCGGCCGACCGGTGAGCTACCCGTGCGGACAGCGCCTGTTCTCCGAAGGTCAACCCGCCGAACGGCTGTGGCTGATCCGCAGCGGCCAGGTCATGCTCGACAGCTGTGTGCCCGGACGCGGCGCCGTCGCGGTGCAAACCTTGGGTCCTGGAGATCTGCTGGGCTGGTCGTGGCTGGTGGCGCCATATCGGTGGCAGTTCGGCGCCCGGACCACCCAAGCGGTCGAGGCCATCGAGTTCGATGCGGCAACCCTGATCGAGCTCGCCGAGGCCGACCCGGAGATCGGCCATGCGATGACCCGGATGTTGCTCGGCGTCGTACTCGATCGGCTCCAGGCCACCCGGGCGCGCCTGCTCGACCTGTACAGCTCCCCCACCGAGCACGCCGACGGGAGTCGCCGATGACCCTCGCCGTGCCGACCGGCCGGACCGCCCACGCCGACACGATGCTGCCCCACCGGGTTGTCGGTCGGGTGGTCCATACCGCCGATACGGTGACGCTGCTGCTCGAACCGACCCGGCAGCCGACGCCGCCCTTCCAGGCCGGGCAGTTCATGATGCTCTATCGTCACGGCGTCGGCGAGATCGCCATCTCGATCAGCGGAATCCGCGCCGACGACGGGCTTTTGGAGCACACCATCCGGGCGGTCGGGGCGGTCAGTCGGGCTCTGCACGACACCCCCGTCGGCGAACTGATCGGCGTGCGGGGGCCATTCGGCACCAGCTGGCAACCGGAGTCGGTGACCGGGCGCGACCTGGTGATCGTCGCCGGCGGTGTCGGCCTGGCGCCACTGCGGCCAATGGTGCTCAGCGCGCTGAGGGCGCGCGCGGACTACCGGCGCATCGTGCTGATCACCGGGGCCCGGAGCCCGGCCGACATACTGTTCCGGAACGATCAAACCCGTTGGGCTACAACAGGGCTTGAACTACACCAGACTGTCGACCAACCCACGCCCGAGTGGCCGGGCTCGGTCGGATTCGTCACCGAGCCGCTGGCCCGCGTGAGCCTGGATCCCGTCCGCACCACGGCGTTTCTGTGTGGGCCCGAACCGATGATGCAGTTCTGCGCCCGAACCCTGATAGCCAAAACCGTTGCACCAGAGGACATTCTTATTTCACTGGAACGCAATATGCAATGCGGTGTCGAGCGCTGCGGCCACTGTCAGCTCGGCCCACTGCTGCTGTGCCGAGACGGCCCCATCGTCGACTACGCCACGGCGCAGCCGCTGCTGTCGGTTGCGGGGTTGTGATGGGCGCCCCCACCCTGGCCGTATGGAAGTTCACCTCCTGCGACGGTTGCCAACTCAGCCTCCTGGACTGCGAGGACGAGCTGCTGACATTGGCCGAAGAAGTTCACATCGCGCACTTCCTGGAGGCGTCCAGCGCGGTGACACCGGGGCCCTACGAGGTGTCGCTGGTGGAGGGCTCGATCAGCACACCCGAGGAGCAGCAGCGCATCGCCGAGATCAGGGAGCAGTCCGCCATCCTGGTGGCCATCGGCGCCTGCGCCACCCACGGGGGGATCCAGGCACTGCGCAACTTCGCCGACGTCGCCGACTATCTGTCGGTGGTCTACGCTTCACCGCAATACATTTCGACGCTCGAAACCTCCACCCCGATCTCGGCGCACGTGCCGGTCGACTACGAGCTACGCGGCTGCCCGATTGATCGTCACCAGCTCCTCGGCACCCTGGCCGCGCTGCTGGCCGGCCGCAAACCCGACCTTCCCGACACCAGTGTCTGCACCGAGTGCAAACGCAGAGGCACGACCTGCATCACGGTGTCCCAGGGCATCGCCTGCCTGGGTCCGGTCACCCATGCCGGCTGCGGAGCGCTGTGCCCGACCTACGGGCGCGGCTGCTTCGGTTGTTTCGGACCCATGACCGCGCCCAATGTGGGTGCCCTGCTGCCGATCCTGCGGATCAACGGCATGCCGACCGACGCCATCGACCGCGCCTTCGCCACCTTTGCCGCGGCGGCCCCCGAGTTCGCCGAACGCAGTCGCGATGAGTGACCGCAGTAGACGACTCCGGGTCAACGCGCTGGCTCGGGTCGAAGGCGAAGGGGCGCTTCGGGTGGTGATCTCGGGTGACACTGTCGAACGCGCCGAACTCGCCATCTACGAACCACCGCGGTTCTTCGAGGCGTTCCTGCGCGATCGCGCCCACACCGAGCCACCCGACATCACCGCCCGCATCTGCGGCATCTGCCCGGTCGCCTACCAAGTCAGCGCCTGCAACGCGATCGAGCAGGTGTGCGATGTGGCACTCGACCCGCCGCTCGCGGCGCTGCGCAGGTTGCTGTACTGCGGTGAGTGGATCTCCAGTCACACCCTGCATATTCATCTGTTGCACCTGCCCGACTTCCTCGGCTACCCCGATGCCATCGCGCTGGCCGCCGAACACCGCGAACTCGTCGAGCACGGACTGGCGGTCAAGAAGGCTGGCAACGCGATTCTCGAACTGATCGGCGGCCGCCCGATCCACCCCATCAACGTCCGCGTCGGTGGCTTCTACTCGACACCGGCTCCCGCAGATCTGGTGCCGATTACCGAGCAGCTCAGCCGCGCCCGTGATTACGCGATCGACACCGCGCGCCACCTGGCCGGCCTGGAGTTCCCCGACAGCGATCTCGACCACCACCTCGTCGCACTCACCCAGCCCGACCGGTACGCGATCGAGGGCGGCGATGTACACACCACCACCGGCCTCACCTTCCCCGCCGACCAGTTCTGCGAGCATGTCGTCGAACACCAGGTGGCGCACTCCACCGCGCTGCATGCCCGACTCGACGGAGACCGCTACCTGACCGGTCCACTGGCTCGGTACTCCCTGAACTCCGAGCACCTTTCACCGCTGGCCCGGCAGGTCGCGACCGACGTCGGGCTGGGGCCGCAATGTCGCAACCCGTTCCGCAGCATCCTGGTTCGCGCGGTCGAAGTCGTCTACGCCCTCGACGAGGCGCTGCGCCTGATCGCCGACTACGAGCGTCCCGCACGGCCCGCCGTCCCGGTGGCTCCGCGGGCCGGCATCGGACACGGTGTCAGCGAGGCCCCCCGTGGCCTGCTCTACCACCGCTACGAACTCGACGAGGCCGGAATCATCCGCGCCGCCGCCATCATCGCACCGACGTCGCAGAACCAATCGGTCATCGAAGACGATCTACGCCGGGTCACCCAGGCCAACCTGGTACTCGACGACGCTGAGCTGATCCGGTTGTGCGAGCACACCATTCGCAACTACGACCCGTGCATCTCCTGTGCAGCACACTTTCTCGAGCTGGAACGGATCCACCTATGAGCCGACCGCGCGCGGTGGTGATCGGTATCGGCAACCGCTTGCGCAGCGACGACGCGATAGGCCCCATCGTCGCGGCGCGCCTCGACGCGCTGGAGTTGCCCGGACTGCTGGTGACCGTCTGCGACGGCGAGCCTGCAGGGCTGATCGACACCTGGGCCGGTGTCGACCTGGCGGTAATCATCGACGCCATACGATGCGACCCACCCACCCCGGGCCGGATCCGGCGCGCCACCGTCGAGATGTTGCGCGGTACCCCGGCAGCCACCGGCTCACACGCCGTGAACATCCCCGAGGCGTTCCGGTTGGGCCGCGCACTCGGGCAGCTTCCCGGTGAACTCGTGATCATCGCTGTCGAAGCCGGCAGTCTCGCTCGCGGCTGCCGGCTCACCCAGCCGGTCGCGGCCGCCGCGCCCGGGGTTCTGCGCGCGGTGTTTCAGGAGATCGCGCGGGTGGGGATTGCCGAACCTATCGGCGCAACAGGCCGGCCAGCAGACGCTCATGCAATGGCGGGTCCGACGCAGTTGCCGCCACCGCGACCAGATCGGTGATCGAGGTGAACTTGTCCCGTGGACGCCGCCCGCCGCCCCGGGTCACTTCGGCGTCGTCGATCGCGCGCCAGCCGCGCGCGTCGATCATCTCCGGGTGTCGGGCGCGCACCGCACGCTCGAGCGCGGCAGGCTTGTGGACCGGATCCACCAGCACCCCGCTGTTGTAGTCGTCGACCAGGGTATGCACCGTCTGGGCAGCGCATGACTTGTTGGTCCCGATGAAACCGGTGGGTCCGCGTTTGATCCAGCCGGCCACGTAACTGCCTAGGACCGGGTGACCGGTGGCGGGATCGACGACGCGGCCCCCCTCATTGGGCACCACGGCGGCTTCTTTGTCGAAGGGCAGACCGTCAATCACCTTGCCGCGGTATCCGATCGAGGTCAGCGCCATTGCCGCAGAGATGTCGGATGTCTGATCGGTTCCGGTCACGCTGAACCGGACGCCGGTCACCTTGTGCTCACCCAGCACGCGCTGTGGAGTCAGGTGATAGGCCAACCGGATCCGCGGGCGAGTGGCCGGTCCGGCCGAGTCGCCGAGCTTCGAGAGAACCTCGAGTTTGTTGCGGGTCAACGGATCCGTGGTCTCGGCCAGTGCGGCGAGCACGAGCTCACGGTCTGCCGCGTCGAGAACCACCTCGCAGGTTGAGGTCAAACCGATCAGCTCGGGCAGCGTGAACGCCGACGCCGCCGGGCTGCGACGGGCGGCGATCACGACCTCCCGAACGCAGGACTTCCGCAGGGCGAACAGCGCGTGATCGGCGATATCGGTGCGGGCCAACAGGTCCGGATCGGTGGTCAGGATCCGCGCGACGTCGAGCGCAACGTTTCCGTTGCCGACGATGACGATGTGTTCACCGCTCAGATCCATCGCCAGGTCGGTGTAGTCCGGGTGGCCGTTGTACCAGGCCACCACCTCCGTCGCGGTCGCGGTGCCGGCCAGGTCGATACCCTCGATGTCGAGTCGGCGGTCATTCGGCGCGCCGACCGCGTAGAGCACTGCGTGGTGATGCTCGAGCAGTTCCTGGTGGCTGATGTGCTCGCCGACCTCGACATTGAGGTAGAACGCGAAGCCCGGTGACCGCGAGATCCGATCGAAGAGCCTGGTGACCCCCTTGGTGTACTGGTGGTCCGGGGCCACCCCGGCGCGCACCAACCCGTAAGGAGTGGGGAGCTTTTCGAACACGCTGACCTGAACACCACGCTGGGTCAGCAGCTCGTCGGCGGCGTACATCGCCGCGGGTCCGGATCCGACGATCGCGACGCGCAACGAACCACCGGCGCGCCGATGGACCACCGGCGCCTCCTGCACAGGTGCAAGTTTGGACGTCGGCGGCAGTTTGCCCTCGCGTTTGGGGTAGAACGCAGCATTCAGTTCGACGAACGGCAGCTGCGACGGCGCCAGTTTGGTGTCCGGCGCGATCGCCCCCACCGGGCAGGCCGAGACGCAGGCCCCGCAGTCGACACACGCGTCGGGGTCGATATAGAGCATCTCGGCGGTCGCGAAGCCGGGCTCGTCGGGTGTGGGGTGGATGCAGTTCACCGGGCAGGCGTAGACACAGGACCCGTCGCTGCAACACGACTGGGTGACGACGTGGGGCACTGGTAGATCCCGCCCTAGGCTGCGCTGACGACGTGCTGGCGGGCCGGTTCGCTGCGGTAGCGACTCGGCGGTCCGTCGATCTTGCAGATCCGCCACATCAGTTTCGCCAGTGGATTCATCAGCCCGGTGTCGTGACAGAGCATCCGGACATCGCCGAACATGTCACGCAGGAACTGCCGGGCAGCGGGCGTGCCGAAGAAGATCTCCTTCTTGACCGAGCGCGGAATGTCGAACTCGCGCCAGAACGACTTCGGCGGTACCACGATCGCCTGGCACAGGATCCGCATGATGACCGGAACATAGAGCGACAACATGAACCGCTCCGCACGACCCAGGTGAGGCACCCGCTTGCGCAGATACTCGTGGGCGAACGAGATGTGGCGGGCCTCCTCGGCCACGTGGATGGCCATCACGCGCTCCATGATCGGATGCAACGACTTGCCTTCGCGCAGCACGGCTTTCTGGGTGTGGTCGATGGGCTCTTCGCCGGCGAGCACACCGAAGAAGAACGGGACCGGCCTGGGACCGGCCACCAGCGGGATCACCTGGGACAGCCACTTGAGCACGCGGGGCATGCCGGGTACATCGACACCGATGCGGTTGACCATCTCCTGGAACATCATCGTGTGGTTGCACTCTTCGACCGACTCGTGCAGGCAGTACCGGTACTCGGGTGACCCGTTGGGAACCCAGAACGCGTAGTTCATCAAGCCGCGGATCAGGATCGACTCGAAGTGCAGACCGACCTTGGCAACGTTGGATTGGCGCCACATCCCGATCTCGATCTGACGCTCGACCGGTTGGGCCTGGTACCACGGGTGCCGGCCGATCGGGTCCGTCGCGGGCAGGATCCACCGCTCGTCGTTGGGGATCACGGAGAACTCCGGTGAATCCCAGTCGATGTCGGTGTACGGATTGAAATTGCGCCGCACCGACCCTTCGGACAGGGTCTGCAGGGTCTCGGCATACGCTCGGTCCTCCGGACCGTCACCGATTTCCATGTTCTTTCGCCACCGGCGCACGAGGCGCGTACGTGCGGTCTTGACTGCCATGGGGTGGCCTCCCGTCACTCGGGGCTGGTTTACATTCGTCGGGTTGATGTCTAGTAACAGTACCCACGGTCCCAGGAATTAACCAGGCTTTTCTCGACGCTGTGCCCCAACCGGGTAATCCGCATCACATGTGACGCACATCACTGGGTTGTGTGCGTCACGCCGATCGCCGGCCACGTCGGATGCGTCGATCGGTGGCGATTCGCAACCGCCTGACCGTCGGTTTTAGGCTGACCACCATGGCCGAGAAACTGACCATCCCCGCCGACCTCAAACCCGCCGACGGCCGCTTCGGCTGCGGACCGTCCAAGGTGCGTCCCGAGCAGCTCCAGGCGCTGGTCGCCGCCGGTCACCTGTTCGGCACCTCGCACCGGCAGGCGCCGGTCAAGAACCTGGTGGGTCGGGTTCGCGACGGACTACGTCAACTGTTCTCACTGCCCGAGGGCTACGAGGTGGTCCTCGGCAACGGCGGCTCCACCGCGTTCTGGGATGCCGCCGCGTTCGGCCTGGTAGACCAGCGCTCCCTGCACCTGACCTACGGAGAGTTCAGCGCGAAGTTCGCCTCGGCGGTGGCCAAGAACCCGTTCGTCGGCGATCCGATCGTCGTCAAGGCCGATCCGGGCAGCGCACCCAGTCCGCAGTCCGACCCTTCGGTGGACCTGATCGCCTGGGCACACAACGAGACCTCGACAGGTGTGGCCGTTCCGGTGCAGCGACCCGACGGGTCGGGCGAGGCGTTGATCGCGATCGACGCCACCTCGGCGGCCGGCGGCCTGCCCGTCGACATCACCCAGGCCGATGCCTACTACTTCGCGCCGCAGAAGAACTTCGCCGGTGACGGTGGCCTCTGGATCGCGATCCTGTCGCCGGCCGCGCTGGCCCGGGTCGACGCGATCGCCGGCTCCGGACGCTGGGTTCCGGAGTTCCTGTCGCTGCCGATCGCGATCGACAACAGCGTCAAGAACCAGACCTACAACACGCCGGCGATTGCGACCCTGCTGCTGCTCGCCGAGCAAATCGACTGGCTGCTGGACAACGGTGGGCTGGACTGGGCGACCGCCCGCACCGCCGACTCGTCGTCGCGGCTCTACACCTGGGCCGAGTCGTCGACGTTCGCGACCCCGTTCGTCACCGACCCTGCGCTGCGCTCCCAGGTCGTCGGCACCGTCGACTTCGCCGACGACGTCGATGCGGCCGCTGTCGCCAAGACGCTTCGCGCCAACGGCGTCGTCGACACCGAGCCGTACCGCAAACTCGGCCGCAACCAGCTGCGGGTCGGCATGTTCCCGGCCGTCGAACCCGACGACGTCAGCGCGTTGACCGCATGCATTGATTGGGTCGTCGAGCGGCTCTGAAAGACGCGGCGGCATCGCCGCGTGTCACCGCCGGTTACGGATCGGTAACGCAGTAGGGTGACCTGGATATCGGGCTAGGCGCCAGCCCGGAGGAGGTCGCAATGAGAGAGCTCAGAGTCGTCGGACTCGATGTCGACGACACCCGCGGCACGCGGATCATCTGCGAAACCGATGAGCCCGCGGAGAAGTTCATCCTGCGTTCCGATGAGCGTCTGAGGGCTGCCGTGCGCGGCGACCGCGCCGCGTCGAATCAAACCACGATCAATGTCGAGGTCCCGAACATGCTGCGACCCAGGGAAATCCAGGCGAGGATCCGGGCCGGCGCCTCGGTCGAGCAGATCGCCTCGGCTGCCGGGGTGGACCCGGCCCGGGTCGAACGGTTCGCTCACCCTGTGCTGCTGGAACGCGCCCGCGCTGCCGAACTGGCCACCGCCGCACACCCGGTGCTGGCCGACGGCCCCTCGGTGCTCACCCTGCTGGAGACTGTCACCGCCGCGCTGATCGCACGGGGCCTGGACCCCGATTCCACCACCTGGGACGCCTGGCGCAACGAGGACAGCCGCTGGACCGTGCAGCTGGCCTGGACGGTGGGCCGCTCTGATCTGCAGGCCCACTTCCGCTACGCGCCCGGCGCGCATGGCGGCACCGTCACCGCCTTCGACGAGAACGCCGCCGAGCTGATCGACCCGAACTTTACCCGCACGCTGCGCCCGATCGCGCCGGTTGCCCAGCTCGCACTCGAAGAGCCCGAGGCACCACCCGCGCCGGTGGCCAAGCCCGAGCAGCCGGCACCGGCACAACAGCAGACACCCGACCCGCAGCCGCCCAAGACGGTGGCCAAGGCGCGCCCCCGCAAGGCCCGGCCGGCGGTGCCGGCATGGGAAGACGTGCTGTTAGGCGTTCGCTCCAGCGGCGGCGAGCGCTAACAAGGCCACCCACGCGCCCGCCACGCCGACACCGCCGCCGAGCACGAACCACCGCCACACCGGGCGCCGACGCCAGCCCCAGACCGTCGGCGCCAGCCCCCCGACGGCGACAAGATTGAGACCAGCGGCCAACAGCGGATGCACCCGTGCCAACCCGATGCTGAGCACGATGACCGCGGTCGCAATGACCGCCGCGACGAACGCGGCAACCGTGAGCCCCGTAGCCCACGGCGTCGAGTCTTCGCTCACGGGGTCACCGTAGCCCGGAGCCGGTCGCGCTCGTAGAACGCCAACGCCGCGGCGGTCGCGACGTTGAGCGAGTCGGTTCCCCGCGACATCGGGATCCGCACCCGCACGTCGCTGGCGCGCATCGTCGACTCCTGCAGCCCCGGGCCCTCGGCGCCGACCAGAATCGCCACCGGTCGGTCCGCCCGCAGTGGCATCGCCTCGGCCAGGGTCGCCGCGCGCGGATCAGGCGTCATCGCCAGGATCGCGAAACCCTTCTCGCGCAACAACTCCACATCGGCCGGCCAGTTCGCCGCACGAGCAAAGGGCACCAGCAGTGCATGCCCCATCGACACTCGCACCGCACGCCGGTACAACGGATCGGCGCATCCGCTGCCGAATACCACCGCGCCCACCCCCAGCCCCGCGGCATTGCGGAAGATCGAGCCGAGATTCTCGTGGTCGTTGACGCCTTCGAGCACCACGACGGTGTGCGCACCGGCAACCACCCGAGCGACCGTCAACTCGGGCGCCCGCGACGCCGACGCGAGCACACCGCGGTTGAGG
This sequence comes from Mycobacterium sp. SMC-4, assembly GCF_025263265.1. Classification (NCBI taxonomy): domain Bacteria; kingdom Bacillati; phylum Actinomycetota; class Actinomycetes; order Mycobacteriales; family Mycobacteriaceae; genus Mycobacterium; species Mycobacterium sp. SMC-4. The sequence goes on from NZ_CP079869.1 coordinate 4,595,396, forward strand.
TGGAAGCCGACCACGTCGGCCATCACCTCGGCGCTGACCCGGTAGAACGGCACATCGACGCCGTCCAGACCGGATCCGAGTTCGTTCAGCCGTCGGTCGGTGCCCAGCAACGCGCGCGGGCTGAACCGTGAGGCCAGCATGCGTTGGACCACCAGAACGCCTTCGGCGATCACCAGGCCCTTGCCGCTGGGCAGGTCGGGACGACGATCGACGCTGTTGAGGTCCCGGAAGTCGTCGAGGCGGGGATCTGTCGGATCCTCGACGTCGATGATCTCAATGGCTTTGCCGGTCATGCCGTTTCGTGTCCCACCGGCGCTCCTTCACGGCGTCGAGACTACCCAGGCCCGACGCGGGATCCGATACCGTGGTCGACAATGGACGAAACCGTGCAGCCGCCCGCACTGCCGGCGCCGCTACTGTCGCCGTGGCCGATGATCGCGGTGATCGGCCTCGGCTGGGTGGTCGCTGCGGTGCTGGCGTTCACGGTCGACGCGTTACACAGCTGGCGACCGGTCACCCTGGCCGGGCTCGGTGTGACAGTGGTTGGCACATCGATTTTTCTGTGGCAACGTCACGCCGTGCGCCGCGGATCGCGCGGCGCCCAGCGCGGCTTGACCTGAACGACACGAAGGAGAAAGCGCCATGCCAGCGCCCAAACTGCAAGCCCAGATCGACATCAACGCCCCGGTCGAGAAGGTCTGGAACCTGGTGTCGGATGTCACCAAGATGCCGCAGTGGAGCCCCCAGTGCCGGTACATGAAGGCGCTCGGCGGCGTACGCCCGGGTGCCCGGACCATCAATTTCAACCGGCGCGGTCTGCTGTTCTGGCCGACGACCTCACGCATCACCGAAGTGGTTCCGGAGCAGAAGCTGGCTTTCCGGGTCAACGAGAACAACACGGTGTGGACCTACGAGCTGGAACCCACCGAAGCCGGGACCCGGCTGATCGAGACCCGGCACGCCGAGAACGGCACGTCGGCGATGTCGAATTTCCTGATCAACCGGCTCATGGGTGGTGTGCCCAGTTTCGAGGACGAGCTGGTCGACGGGATGAACGCGACGCTGACGCGGATCAAGAACGCCGCGGAAAACTAACTGTCGCCCGGGTTGACGAAGTCGAGCACGCCGTCGTCGAAAGGGTCGTGCAGCGGCGAACCGGCCCCCTGCGGGACCGGGGTGTCGGAGTGCGCTCCGCACCCGTACTCAGCGTCGACGACGTGGCCGTCGGCGGCGAGCTCGTTGGCACACACCCCGAACAGAACGCCCAGTGCGCCGCCGAGCGGCACGTAGAACCCGCAGTCGCGGCACACCCGCCGCGTGGAGCGGGCCATCGCCGAACCGGGCCCGAATTCGCCGTCATGCCAACGCTGTGCGGCGTCGTTGCGTCCCCACAAGCTGAGGACCTGACGACGACCCAGCCCGACTTCCAGCGCGACGTCGTCGACCAGCGGATCGCCGGTGGCGACGTAGCCCGGTGACAGGCGGGGGTCGTCTGCGGGCGGAGCGAGCAGGTCGCCCGGGCTGAGGTCGCCGGGACGGACGCGCTCCTCCCAGGGCACCCACTTGGGCGCCAGCAGCGCGGTGGGCCCGGGTACCAGCACGACCTCGCTGATGGTGGCGTACTGGGCGCCGGGACAGGCAGCCACCACGACCGCCCACTGCCATCCCCGGTAGCCAGGCATCTCGGCCAGGAACCGGTGGGTGGCCGAGGTGGGATCCTCGAAGCTCGCGCCGAGATATTCGCCGACGGTCTGCTCGCCGCTACCCTCCACGATCGCGGAGCGTGCATCGTCGACCGCCCCCAGGAGTACCGCCGCCACATCGGGGGGCACGTCCTGGGCCGGTGCCACGTCAGGCTGAGACTCGGTCACGCTGTCCATCGCCCCCAATACTGCCCGAAGACGACCCACGGAAGCCACACCGGTCGGCTGCGCGCCGACAGTCGGCGGTATGGGGGAGAATCGATGCGTGAGCGCCGATCGACCCGACCAGCACGACCCCGAAGGTCGGTACGGCGCCCGCTACTACCCCCCGCGACCGCCGGCCGGCGAACATCCCGGGATGGCCAATTACCCCAGCGACCCGGCTCCGGGACCCGCTGCACCGCGGCCGCACAGCTCGACCGGCGCGAACGGAAACCGCTGGCTGCCACCGCTGAACGACCGGGGCGAGCACCGCGGCGGCGGCCGCCGATTCGACACCGAACCGGATCGTGCGCGTCCCGGATCGGCCGAGCGGGTGACCGTGACGCGGGCCGCCGCCCAGCGCAGCCGCGAGATGGGCTCGAAGATGTATGGCCTGGTGCACCGGGCCGCCACCGCCGACGGTGCCGACAAGTCCGGATTGACCGCGTTGACGTGGCCGGTGGTCGCCAACTTCGCCGTCGACGCCGCGATGGCGGTGGCACTGGCCAACACGCTGTTCTTCGCCGCCGCCACCGGGGAGAGCAAGAGCCGGGTCGCGCTCTACCTGTTGATCACCATCGCGCCGTTCGCCATCATCGCGCCGCTGATCGGCCCGGCACTGGACCGCCTGCAGCACGGTCGGCGGGTCGCGCTGGCCGCGTCGTTCGTGTTGCGCACCGTGCTGGTGCTGGTACTCATCGCCAACTATGACAGCGCCACCGGCAGCTTCCCGTCGTGGGTGCTTTACCCGTGCGCGCTCGGGATGATGGTGCTGTCGAAATCGTTCTCCGTACTGCGCAGCGCTGTCACCCCCCGCGTCCTGCCACCGACCATCGATCTGGTGCGCGTCAACTCCCGGCTGACCATGTTCGGCTTGCTCGGTGGCACTTTGGTCGGCGGCGGTGTGGCCGCCGCCGCCGAATGGGGGTTCCAGCTCCTCCAGATGCCGGGAGCGCTCTACGTCGTCGTCGCGGTGTCGGTGGCCGGCGCAGCACTGGCCATGCGCATCCCAAGGTGGGTCGAGGTCACCGAGGGTGAGGTGCCCGCCACCCTGAGCTACCACGGTCACTCGGCCGGTCACTCGGCGGGCCGCTCCGGTGACCTCCGCCGCGATGCGGCCGACCCCGTCACGCAGAAGGCCCGCCAGCCGCTGGGCCGCAATGTCATCACCGCGCTGTGGGGTAACTGCACGGTCAAGGTGATGGTCGGCTTCCTGTTCCTCTATCCGGCGTTCGTGGCCAAGGCGCACGACGCCAGCGGGTGGGAACAGCTGCGCATCCTCGGGTTGATCGGGGCGGCCGCGGCGATCGGCAACTTCATCGGAAACTTCACCGCGGCCCGCCTCCAGCTCGGGCACCCGGCACAGATGGTCGTGCGCTGCGCGGTCGCGGTGACGGCCATGGCGCTGGCTGCCGCGGTGACCGGCAACTTGCTCGTCGCCGCGGCGGCCACCCTGATCACCTCCGGCGCCAGCGCCATCGCGAAGGCCTCCCTGGACGCGTCGCTGCAGGACGATCTGCCGGAGGAGTCGCGGGCCTCGGCCTTCGGCCGATCGGAGTCGCTGCTCCAGCTGGCGTGGGTCGCCGGAGGAGCCACCGGGGTGCTGATCTACACCGACCTGTGGGCCGGATTCACGACGATCACCGCAATCCTGATCCTGGGCCTGGCCCAGACCGTCCTGAGCTATCGCGGGGAGTCTCTGGTTCCCGGATTCGGCGGCAACCGTCCGGTGCACGCCGCCCAGGAAGGTGTCCGGGCAGACCCGGCGGCGGTGTCCCGCTCATGAAACGCGTGCTGGCCTCGCTGATCGCCGTCGCGGTGGTCGCGTCGGTGGCCACCGGGGCACTGGTACGGCAGCTCTCCCGCCACCACGCTGCTCATGGGTCGGACCTGCCGCAGATCTCGGCATATTCTCACGGCAATCTCACCCGGGTCGGGCCCTACCGGTTCTGCGAGGTGCTCAACCCCACCGACTGCATCGTGCCCGCTGAGCAGGGCGAACTGCCCGTCACCGGCCGCTACCCCGTGCAGTTGTCGGTGCCGTCGGGGATCGCCCAGGCACCGTGGGTGCTGCTGCGGGTCTATGAAGACGACGCCATCACCGAGGAGTTCCGTCCCGGGACCCGGCTGGCAGCGACCATCCCGACCCTGGACCCCTTCTTGGGGCGACTGACAGGTATCGCCGTGCATCTGCCCACGCTGGTCCGCGACGAGGAGGGCAACGAGTTCCCGGTGCCCCACGCCGAATGGTCGGTGCGCACCGTCTGGTCTTAGCCGGCCGAATGCTCGAGGGGAACACGTTCGCCCTCGAGCGTCGGACCGGGGGCCGTGCCCTCACCGAACGGCTTGCCGCCCAGCGCCTCCCGACCGTGCGGGGTCAGCCAGTCGGACAGGTCCGGGCCCTTAGGGACCACGCCGGTGGGATTGATGTCCGAGTGCACGATGTAGTAGTGCTGCTTGATCTGCACAAAGTCGATGGTGTCGCCGAATCCCGGCGTCTGGAACAAGTCTCGGGCGTAGGCCCACAACACCGGCATCTCGGTGAGCTTGCTGCGGTTGGTCTTGAAGTGACCGTGGTAGACGGGATCGAACCGGGCCAGGGTGGTGAACAAGCGCACGTCGGCCTCGGTGATGGTCTCACCGACCAGGTAACGACGATCGGCCAGTCGTTCGCTGAGCCAGTCCAGGGCGGTGAACAACCGGTCGTAGGCCTTTTCGTAGGCGCCTTGGGAACCCGCGAAACCGCACCGGTAGACGCCGTTGTTGACCTCGGTATAGATGCGCTGCGCCACCTCGTCGATCTCGTCGCGCAGGGGTTCGGGGTAGAGCTGCGGCGCCCCCTGCCGCTGGTAGTCGGTCCACTCTGTGGACAGGTCAAGAGTGATCTGGGCGAAGTCGTTGGTCACCACGGCACCGCTGGGGATGTCCACGATCGCCGGCACCGTGACCCCTTTGGGGTAGTCGGGGATGCGTTTGTCGTAGGCCTCGCGTAGGTACTCGATGCCCAGGACCGGGTCCCGGCCGCCAGGGTCCAGGTCGAAAGTCCAGCTGCGGTCGTCATGAGTCGGGCCGCAAAAGCCAATCGAGAGAACATCTTCGAGGCCCAGCAGCCTACGCACGATGATCGCGCGGTTGGCCCACGGGCAAGCGCGCGCGACGATGAGCCGGTAACGGCCCGGCTCGACCGGGTAATGGTCGCGCCCGTCAGCGGTGATCCGGGTGGTGATGTAGTCGGTGTCCCGATTGAACTCGCCGTCTGAGGACGAGTCGGCAACGTAGCTCATGGACCACTCATACCCCGCCCGTGCTCCGGTGACCCGCGAAAGTGCTGACCGGGTAGTGACAAGCGAAACCCGACGACGACCAGTGCACTCTGGCGACTTCGGACAGTCAGCTGTCCAGTTCGCTCGCCACGGCTCGGACAACCTCCGACACCCGGCGGGCCACCTTGCGATCTGGGTAGCGCCCCTTGCGCAGCTCCGGTTGCACAGCACTCTCCAGCAGCGTGATCATGTCCTCGACCATGCCGTGCAACTCGTCGGGAGTGTGCTTCTTCTTCTCCGCGGCCGCGGCTTCGCGGCGGGTCCGGCTCAGGCTCGGGGGTGGATCGATCAGCTTGACGCTGAGCGCCTGCGGACCACGCCGCCCGGCGGCCACACCGAATTCGACACGCTGCCCGGCCTTGAGTCCCTCGACACCGGCGGGCAACGCCGAAGAACGCACGTAGACGTCCTCGCCGTCTTCCTGCGAGAGGAACCCGAAGCCCTTCTCCGCGTCGTACCACTTCACCCGGCCGGTCGGCACTGCACTCACCTGCTGTCTGTCTGCTGTCAACACTTCGTACCTGACGGGTACATAAAGTAAGCGTCCCGCATTCCCGGGACGCGTCGTGCAAGATCCTACTCGGACGCCCGCACGGCAAGCACCCCCTTATGTCGGTAGGCTGCTGGCACCGCCGGAGGAAGATAATGCGCCTGATACTCAACGTGATCTGGTTGATCTTCGGTGGACTGTGGCTGGCTTTGGGCTACCTGCTCGCCGCCCTCATCTGCTTCGTCCTGATCATCACGATCCCGTTCGGGTTCGCGTCGCTGCGCATCGCGCTCTACGCTCTGTGGCCGTTCGGCCGGACCATCGTCGACAAACCAGGCACCCGCCCCGGTGCTTTGATCGGCAACATCATCTGGATCATCGTTGCCGGAATCTGGCTGACGATCGGGCACATCGTCAGCGCGGTGGCCATGGCCATCACCATCATCGGAATCCCGCTTGCCCTGGCCAACCTGAAGATGATCCCGGTCTCGCTGATGCCGCTGGGCAAGGAGATCGTCCCCGTGGGCACTGTGAATCCGGCCGACGACCGGTACTTCGGAGCCGCCCGGTGACCGTCGTATCGCTGGGAGTGCCGTCGGTCCACCGACCTGTGGGCCCCGCACCCGTTGACGGCCCACTGGTCGACACCTACGGCCGCGTGGCCACCGACCTGCGCGTGTCGCTGACCGACCTGTGCAACCTGCGGTGCACCTACTGCATGCCCGCCGACGGCCTGGACTGGCTGCCGGCCGACCAGAAGCTGCACGCCGACGAACTGGTTCGTCTGCTGCGCATCGCGGTCACCCGCTTGGGCATCACCAGCATCAGGTTCACCGGCGGCGAGCCGCTGGTGGTGCCACACCTGGAGGACCTGGTGGCCGCGACCGCCTCGTTGCGTCCGCGCCCGGAGATCACGCTGACCACCAACGGAGTCGGGCTGGCCAAGCGGGCCGGCCCGCTCAAGCAAGCGGGTCTGAACCGTATCAACGTGTCGTTGGACACCGTCGATGCGGCGCGGTTCGCGGCCATCACACGCCGGGACCGGCTGACTGACGTGGTGGCAGGGCTGCGAGCGGCCAAGGGCGCCGGTCTGGACCCGGTCAAAGTCAACGCCGTCCTCGACCCGACCTCCGGGCTCGACGACGCGGTGTCCCTGTTGCGTTTCTGTCTGGACCACGGGTATCAGCTGCGCATCATCGAGCAGATGCCCCTCGATGCCGGCCATTCGTGGCAGCGCGACCGGGTCCTGACCGCCGAGGCGATTCTGAACGCTTTGCGCCGGCACTTCGCGCTGCAACCGGACTCTGCTCCGCGTGGTTCGGCGCCCGCCCAGTTGTGGCAGGTCCTCGATGGAACGACGGTCCTGGGCAAGGTCGGGATCATCGCTTCGGTGTCTCAGGCTTTCTGCGCGACCTGTGACCGCAGCCGGCTCACCGCCGACGGGCAGGTGCGCAATTGTCTGTTCGCGCGGGACGAGACCGACCTGCGTGCGCTGCTGCGCTCGGGGGCCGACGACGCGGCCCTGGAGGCCGCCTGGCGCGAAGCCATGTGGACCAAGGCCGCTGGGCACGGAATCAACGACCCGGACTTCGTTCAGCCGGCCCGGCCGATGAGCTCGATCGGCGGATGAGAGTGCGATCAGATGTCTCGGTGCGGGTCACGGTGCGCTATTTCGCGGCGGCCCGCGCAGCGGCCGGCGCCGAGGCCGAGCGTATCGAGTTGCCTCCCGGGTCGACCGTCGCCGATTTGGTGAGCCTGCTGTCCGACCGCGATCACCAGTTGGCCACGGTGTTGCGGCGCTGCTCGTATCTTTGCGATGGATTGGCGGTCCGGGACACCTCGACCGAACTCGGCGCAGGCCAGACCGTCGACGTGCTTCCACCGTTTGCCGGGGGTTGATGCCCCGACCGCCGCAGTCTATTCCGTGATTTACATCACATAACAGCACGGTCACGGGATGGCTACGACGGGACGAACTCACCGCGCACCTGCAGGAACGACGATCCGTCCTGCGTATTTAGAGTTTTTTTAGTATTTGCCCGGGTCGTGGACACGGCGCCGAGCAAAAGGTGACGGCGTCTGAACCAGCCGTTACCGTCTTCACCGGGCCATCGATCCCCACATTTCGATGGACCTGCCGCACACCGATTGCGCCGAGCTCCATCCGTCGGCGTGCGGGACCCCAGACACACCATGGATGGAGGCGGGGGACCCACCGGTCCACCGAGATACGGGACCAGGAGCCGATTTCGGCTCCTTGGGGTGAAGCCGGCAGCACGCCGGCCGGGCTACCTCTTGAGTCCGAACCCGACAGCTGACCTCGCGGGCGCTCAACGAGAGGACCACACGCACATATGAGTGGACGGCATCGCAAGCCCGCCCCTTCTGCTGTCAACGTCGCCAAGATCGCCTTCACCGGCGCTGTGATCACCGGTGGCGGCCTGGCCCTGTCCGGGACGGCCGGCGCGGCCACCGACGCCGAGTGGGATCAGGTTGCCCGCTGCGAATCTGGCGGCAACTGGGCGATCAACACCGGCAACGGCTACCACGGCGGACTTCAGTTCGCGCCCGGCACCTGGTCCGGCCACGGCGGCGGCGAGTTCGCCCCGGCCGCGCACATGGCCACCAAGGAAGAGCAGATCGCCGTCGCTGAGCGCGTGTTGGCTACCCAGGGCAAGGGAGCCTGGCCGTCATGTGGCGGGCCGCTGTCCGCGGCGACTCCGCGCAACGTGGTGGCCGAAGAGCCGGCCCCGATCCACCCGCTGGGCCTCGACGGCGTGGTGCTGCCCGCGTCGCATACCGATCCGTTCGCACCGCCTCCCCCGCCGCCTGCACCAGAGATGGCACCACCGCCGGCCGCGCCGCTGGACGCGCCACTGCCCCCACCACCGGCCCCCGACATGGCACCGGCACCGATCGACCCCTTCGCACCACCGCCGGCCGCCCCCCTCGACGCGCCACTGCCCCCACCACCGGCCCCCGACATGGCACCGGCACCGATCGACCCCTTCGCACCACCGCCGGCCGCCCCCCTCGACGCGCCACTGCCGCCCGTCGAACCGGATGTCGTGACGATCGCCGACTGGGACACCCAGAGCCCGGCACCGGCCGATCAGCCGCAGCTGTGGTCGGTGCAGGCCGGCCAGGTCGGCAACGTGCCGCTGCAGCCCGCGCCGGCCAACCCGGCACTGCCGCCGCTTCCACCGGCCCCCGCGCCCGCCCCCGCCGTCGCAGCCCCCGCGCCGACCGACCCGTTGGCCCCGCTGTCCGCCGTCGAGGTGCCCGCTGCCGCGTATGACCTCGCCAACCAGGCCGTCACCGGCAACGTGACACTGCCCGAGGGCGTTCCGCACCTGGCCAGCCCCGACAACCTTCCCCCGGGCACCACGATCGACCGGGCGCAGGTGCCGGGCGACAGCGCCAATGTCACCTACCTGCGGGAGATTTGGCACGCAATCCAGACCCAGGAGATTTCGGGGAGGGACGCCCTGCTGGCGCTCACGCAGCGACCGCTGACGACGCCGGATCCGGGTGGGCTGCCGCCGAACCCGCCGGCACCGGTGGTTCCGCCGGCAGGTGCTCCGGCACCGGTGCTGCCGGCGCCGGTTCTGCCGCCTGCCTGATCAGGCCGCTGCCTAACCGCCTTATCAGGCCGCTGCCTAACCGCCTTATCAGGCGGAGTTGACCCACTCGTCGGTCCCGTCGGCGAAGAACTGGTGCTTCCACACCGGCAGCCGTTCTTTGACCGCGTCGACCAGCCGGGCGCAGGTGACGAACGCGGCGCCGCGATGATCCGCGGCGACCGCTGCCACCAGGGCGGCGTCGCCGATGTGCAGCTCTCCGACCCGGTGACTGACGGCGATCGCGCGCACCCCGTCAGATTCGGCAGCCACCTCAGCGGCGACCTGCGCCAGCGTCTGCTCGGCCGATGGGTGGGCCGAATACTCGAGCCGGGTGACCGGGCGTCCGCCGTCGTGGTCTCGCACCACCCCGGCGAACGTCACCACCGCGCCGGCCGCATCGTGAGCGACCAGGGCCTCGTGCTCTGTGGTGGCGATCGGCCGCTCGGTCAGTACCGCGCGCAAGACGGTGGTCATTGGCTGTGGTCCTTACCGTGGAGCTGGTCGAGAGCGTGGTCGAGCACGTCGGCCAACACCGACAGCCCGTCGCGGACGCCGCCGAGGGAACCGGGAAGGTTCACGATCAGAGTGCGGCCGGCCACCCCGCAGACACCGCGCGACAGCACAGACGTCGGCACCTGCGGCAGACCGGAGCGCCGGATCGCGTCCGCGACGCCGGGGATCTGGTAGTCGAGCAGCGCGGCGGTGACTTCCGGGGTGGCGTCGGTGGGCGAGATACCGGTCCCACCTGATGTCACGATGACGTTGGGGGTGGCATCCAGCGCGCCGCGCAGGGCGTGGGCGACGGCGTCACCGTCGGCGACAACCACCGGTGGTCCGGTCACGATGCCGCGCTCGTTGAGCCAGTCGACGATCACCGGTCCACATCGGTCCTGATAGATCCCCGCCGAGGCCCGAGTGGAGGCGATGATCACCGCTCCGGACCGCGTCACGCGTCCCTGACCCAGGTGCCGGTCTTGCCGCCCTCTTTGCGCACCACCTGGATCTCGTCGATCCGGGCCGCGCGGTCGACAGCCTTGATCATGTCGTAGAGCGTCAGCGCCGCTACGCTCACCGCGGTCAGCGCCTCCATCTCCACGCCGGTGCGGTCGGTCGTGCGTACCGACGCGGTGATGCCCACCGCACCTGGATCGTCGTGCACCCCCACGACGAAGTCGACATCGACGCCGGTGATCGCCAGCGGGTGACACAGCGGCACCAAGTCACTGGTCCGTTTGGCGGCCAGGATCCCGGCGATCCGCGCGGTGGCCAGCGCATCGCCCTTGGGCAGGCCGTTGGCGGTGATCAGATCCACGACGTCGGGACGGGTGCGCAACACGCCCGCAGCCACCGCGACGCGCTTGGTGGCGTCTTTGGCGGTGACGTCGACCATGTGAGCCGCGCCCGTCTCGTCGAGATGGGAGAGGCCCTCACCCACCGTCAGCGCCCGCTACCGGTTGATGACGGTCGAAGACTGGATGAACGGCAGCTCTTCAGCGGGCAGCGGGAAGGTCACCTCGCCATACGGCGACAGGGCGCCGGTGCGATCGGCGGCCAATTCGCTGACCGCGTGGTCGTCGGGATCCACCGTGGGCCAGCCTGGGTCGACATATCGGGTCTTCTTGTCATCAGCCACACTGCCATTGTGGCAAACGACTCGTCGTCAGGCGAGGTCGGGCAGCTGCTTTACGCTGGTCAGCAATGAGTGCGAACGCTCCAGGCGTGCCGTTGGGCCCCTGGTTGGCCGATCTTGAGGACGAGCGGCTGATCCGGCTGCTACGGCTTCGACCCGACCTCACCCAGCCCCCGCCAGGGACGATAGCTGCCCTGGCGGCCCGCGCAGCGGCACGCCAGTCGGTGAAAGCCGCCACCGACGATCTGGACTTTCTGCATCTCGCCGTGCTCGACGCGCTGCTGACGCTGGGTGCTGACTCCGGAGCGGTCCCGGTGAACACTCTGACCGAACGCCTCGGCGAACGTGCCGGCGCAGACGAGGTGGCCGGCGCCGTCTCCGCGCTCCAGGAACGCGCCCTGGTATGGGGATCAGCGACCGAGATCCGCGTCGTCGCCGAAGTCGCCGCCTGCCTGCCGTGGTACCCGGGCCAGGCCACCCTGGAATCCGGTGCGCTCCCGCCGACCGACCTCCGGGCTGCCCTTGACGACGCGGACGACACCAGCCGCGACCTGCTCGACAAGTTGCTGGAGGGCTCCCCCATCGGCCGCACCCGCGATGCGCTGCCCGACGCCCCGCCCGACCGGCCGGTACAGCGACTGCTGGCGGCCGGACTGCTTCGTCGACTCGACGCGGACACCGTGATCCTGCCGCGCCTGGTGGGCCAGATTCTGCGCGGGGAGAGCCCAGGACCGATCAGCCTGTCCCGCCCCGACCCGACTCGTTCCCAGACCTCGGCGTCCGACGTGGACGCCGTGGCCGCCGGCGCCGCGCTGGACCTGATGCGTGAAGTCGAGATGATCGTCGAGGTTCTCGGCACCACACCTGTGCCCGAGCTGCGTAGCGGCGGGCTGGGTGTGCGCGAAGTCAAACGGCTGACCAAACTGACCGGCATCGGGGAAAGCCGACTGGGACTGATCCTCGAGATCGCCGCCGGGGCCGGCCTGATCGCCTCCGGCGTCCCTGAACCTGACACCACCGACGGGGCGGGCAACTCGTGGGCACCGACGGTGGCCGCCGACCGGTTCATCGAAGCGTCCTCGGCCACCAAATGGCACCTGCTGGTGTCGACCTGGCTGAATCTGCCCAGCCGGCCCAGCCTGGTCGGCACCCGCAGCCCCGAGGACAAACCGTATGCGGCGCTGTCAGATTCGTTGTTCTCGACAGCCGCGCCGCTGGACCGCCGGTTGCTGCTCGACGTGCTGGCCGAGCTGCCGGTGGGCGCCGGCGTGGATCCCGCGAGCGCATCGGATGCGCTGGTGTGGCACCGCCCGCGCTGGTCGGCACGACTGCAGCCGGGTCCGGTCGCCGACCTGCTGACCGAAGCCCACGCCGTCGGAGCGGTCGGACGAGGCGCACTGGCCGGACCGACCAGGATGTTGCTCGACGGCGGCGACGACGAAGCCGTCATCGCCGCGATGGCACGGGCACTACCCGCGCCGATCGACTATTTCCTACTGCAGGCCGACCTCACGGTCATCGTCCCCGGCCCGCTCGAACGCGAGCTCGCCGAGCAGCTGGCCGCAGTGGCAACCGTCGAGTCCGCCGGCGCAGCCATGGTATATCGCATCGGCGAGGGGTCGGTGCGCCGCGCCCTCGACAGCGGCAGGACCGCCGGCGAACTGCACGCACTGTTCGCCAGGCATTCGAAAACTCCTGTGCCACAGGCACTGACATACATGATCGATGACGTCGCCCGCCGCCACGGTCAGCTTCGGGTGGGCATGGCGGCGTCGTTCGTCCGGTGCGAGGACCCCGCACTGCTGGCCCAAGCCGTCGCCGCGCCGGCGACCGAGTCGGTGGAGTTGCGGCTGCTCGCCCCCACCGTCGCGGTGTCCCAAGCCAGCATCGCCGAAGTTCTGAATGCGTTGCGGGACGCCGGTTTCGCGCCGGCGGCCGAAGACTCCACCGGTGCGATCGTCGACCTGAGCGCCCGGGGGGCTCGGGTACCGACGCCGGGACGCCGGCGGGGCTATCGTCAGCACACCCCGCCGACCGACCAAACCCTGGCTGCGATCGTGGCGGTCCTGCGCAAGGTCGCGGCGGCACCGTCGTCGGGGATACGGATGGATCCCGCCGTGGCGATCTCGGAACTGCAGCACGCCGCCCACCACCAGGAGTCGGTGGTCATCGGCTACGTCGACCCGGCCGGCGTGGCCACCCAGCGGGTGGTCGCCCCGATGAATGTGCGCGGTGGACAGCTCACTGCCTACGATCCGGCCTCCGGCCGGGTACGCGAGTTCGCCATCCACCGCGTCACATCAGTGGTGTCGGCCGACCCCGGCTGATCACTTCCAGATCGTCACCAGCACCGTGCCCGGGATCAGATTGCTGACATTGGAGTCGTCGGTGACGTAGACCTCCAGAGCGCGAGTCTTGCTCAACTCAAGGAAGCCCGCGCCCGACGACGTCGCCCGGAACGTCACGGCCTCCAGCGCCGCCCGGTACTGCGCGATCGTGGCGGTGCCCGACAGCGTGAGCGTGCGGGTGCCCGCGTCGTAGTTCCCGGTGATCGGATTTCCGTTGAGACCCGCGAAGCTCAGGGTGTCACCGCTGATGAATCCGCTGCTGATCCTGACCGTGGCACCGGTCATCACGCTGGAGTCCAGATCGGTGATCGTCGCCAACGCGATCGGATTGACGTTTGTGTTCGCCTTCGGGAATCCCGGAAGCAGCGGTCCGCTGACCGTCACGAACGGGCGTTCGGGGTTCTTGACGAACACCTCCGCCGAGGCGGGAAGCACCGAGCTGACCCCGGAGTCGTCGGTGATGTCGATGGACACGAAGCGGGTGAGCAACGCACCGCCGGTGGCCTCGAATCGCACCGACTGCAGTGCGGCCCGGTACTGATCGATGGTCGCCAGGCCTTCCAGCGTCAGAGTGTCGGTACCGTTCCACGTCGCGGTAATGGGGTTGCCGTCGATCGGGGTGAAGGTGAGCTTGTCCCCGGCTTGCCGGAGCAAGGTGATCTTCAGGGTGGCCTTCGTCATGTGCGTGGAATCGAGGTCACCGATCAGCACGGTCGGGGCAAGGATGACGCCGTTCTTGCCGATCGTGTAGGTCGGCGTGAACGACGGTGCGGTGATGGTGGGCGGCAGTGGCAGCAAGGTGTTCACGAGCACGACTCCAGGCAACAGGCTGCTTGCGCCACCGGCCGCGGTGACGTCAATCGTCACCGAACGGGTCAGACCCAGCTGAGTTGCGCTGAATCCGATGTCCTTGAACACCTGCTGGTACTCGCTGACGCTGGCAACACCGGACAGCGTCAGCGTGTAGTTGTTGGTCTGTGTCACGGTGATCTTGTCCGAACCGGCTCCCAGGTAGCTGAGCAGGTCACCCGACATCCGGGCCAGCGCCTCGATGCTCACCGTCGCGCCGGACAGCATGTCGTTGGCATTGAGGATTCCCACCGACGACACAATCCGCACCGGGGACTTACCCAGGGTGTAGAACGGCGCTCCGACGGGTAGCACGATCACCGGCATTTCCAGCGCGGGGACGACGCCGACGAGTACGAAAGTCGGCAACAGGTTGTCGACCCCGGCCTGATCGGTGACGTTGATCTCGACGGTGCGGCTGAGCAATCCGACTTGGGTCGCGCTGAAGTCCACTGCTTTGAGCGCGGCTTCGAACGCAGCGATGGAGGCGTTGGCTCCGTCCACTCCCGTCAACGTCAACGTGTAGGTCGCGGCATCCCAGCTGCCGACGATTGTCGAGCCCGGCACGTCATAGCCCAGCAGGTCCCCTGGCTGGGCGCCGACGATCTTGAGCACGACGCGACTGAGCTCGTTGGAGTCGAGGTCGACGATCTCGGCGATGGACAGCAGTTTGCTGGGGTTGCTGCCGATCTGGTACGGCAGGCCGGGCACGGCCACCAGCGACGGCGGAAGGGCGACCGCTGGCAACACCGAGGCCAACACGACGGTCGGCAGCAGCGGGGTGTTGTCGTGCTCGTCGGTGAGGCTGATGCTCACCGTGCGGGGCAGCAGACCGGCCAGGCTGGTGTCGGTGGCGCTGAACGTGACGGCCTTCAACGCGGCCTCGAAGGCGGCCAGCGATGCGCCGTCCTCGGCCAGCAGCGTCAGCGTCCGGGTGGCCTCGTCCCAGCTTCCCTCGATCACGCTGCCGTCCGGCTTGACATAGCCCAACAGATCCCCGGGCCGATAGCTGCCGAGCTCGAACTGCAGCACCGCCTGCTTGAGCAGCTGCGAATCCGGGTCGATGATCTCGGCGAGCGAGAGCAGCTTGACCGGGTTGCCACTGCCGAGTTGGTAGGGCAACGAACCGAGCGCGACCAGCGTCGGCGGCAGCTGCAGGATCGGGTTCACTTCGAACGACACCGTCTGAGTGAAGTTCTCGGCCTCGGCGAGGCCGAACGCGCGGGCGATGCTGTGCAGCAGTCTCTGCACCGCGCCGAGCGCGCCGGTGAGGTTCTCGGAGTCGTCGCGGACGATGATGTCGAACTGCACGGGCTTGGGGTCGCCAGAGATTATCGTCGTCGGGGTGTAGATGAACTTCCCGGTGATGATGTCGCGGAAGACGAATCCGCCTGCGGGCTGGATGATGTCGTAGGTCAGCCGGTCACCGTTGGGGTCGTAGGCGTCGAGGTCGATGATGACCTGACCGGTGATGATCTGTTCGGTGGTGACACTGCGCACCACCGGTGTCTTGTTGAAGAACGTGTGACTGATCAGCCGCCGGACCCAGGCCAGGATTGCGTCGTTGATGGGATTGGAGACCGGGAGGTTGTTGTTGAGCACCGTGCCGACGGCGCCGGCAACGGTGAACTCGGCCACCTGCTGGACGACCCGCGATTCGGACGCGGTCAGAGAAGGCACCGCGGTTTGAGTCGCGGCCCGTCGCGGCTGAACGTCCTGGACCGTGGTGGTGACGGTCTCGGTCTCGGTGCCGGTCGGCGAAGACGCGTCATCAGTGGTCTCGTCAGCGGTGGTGTCGCCTTGGTCGGTGGTGCTGTCGGCGACCTGGGTGGCGGCGGTGTCGTCATCGGGCTCGGCGGCGGTGCTACTGAAGACCAACGTGGCCGTGCCGGGATCACCGGCACCCGACGCAGTGGTGGCGGTTTCCTCGTTCGCGTCGGTATCGACCGATGCCGCGTCCAGGTCGGCCTCTTTGAGCTTGGCCGCGGTCCGTGATCGCGTCTCGGCGCGCTCGGCCCGTTCACCGCGGACCCGCGGTCCGCTGCGCACCGACGGTTTCGAGGACTCGGATCGATCCCCGGAGGCCGACTCCGACGTCGACGTCGAGTCCGATGAAGACGATGAGGACGACGAAGACGAGCTCGACGACGAATCCGAGTCCGAATCGGCGTATGCGACCGGGGTGGCAGAGTTCGCGATGGCAAACCCGATTCCCAGCGACACCGCCAGCGCGCCAACCCGTCCGATGTGGGTCGCGTATCGGTTGGTGACCTTGCGCGCGTGCTTGGGTCGACGACCTCGCTCGGCATCGTCGAGGAGGTCACGCGCCGCCCAGAACCCGGAAGCCGAGCCGGCGGCGAGAGTGCGGTGTCGAGCTGGTTGTGCGGTCATTTGTCGTCGGCCTCCATTGGTCGCTGAATCCCCCTCAGCTGTCCCCCGCGCTACCTCCGGTCGAGGGCCGATCACAGCGAGCTCAGGCACTGGTCTCGTCATCACGTCCCCGTCGTCGAGATGTCTGTCGGTAGCCGAACGCGCGCTGGCGCTTGCGTTCGTCAAGATGAGATTAGAGCAAAATATTGACGGGATGAGTAAATCAGACAAACTTGGTTCCGTCCAGAACAAACCAGCATAACGCAGCAAGCGCTCTGGCCAGGGAATATGAGTGTGCAGCAACTCGTAGAAATATGAGACTGCGCGTAGCGAATGGGCCCGAGATTGCTCTCACGAGACGGTGCGTCGCAATGTTTGGCCGGCGTGGCCCGAGCCTCCGACGAGACTGCCGAACGTGCGGTGACGACATCGCCTGGATAATGGACCAACGTGACTCTGAACCGGTATCAGCAGCGAGGTCAAGCGTGACCGACGGACCGCTGATCGTCCAGTCCGACAAGACCGTCCTGTTGGAGGTCGATCACGAGCAGGCACAGGCGGCTCGTGCGGCGATCGCTCCGTTCGCCGAGCTGGAGCGGGCCCCCGAGCACATCCACACCTACCGCATCACCCCCCTGGCGTTGTGGAACGCACGCGCCGCCGGCCACGACGCCGAACAGGTCGTCGACGCCCTGGTGACCTACTCCCGTTACGCGGTGCCGCAGCCACTACTCGTCGACATCGTCGACACCATGGCCCGCTACGGCCGGTTGCAGCTGATCAAGCACCCCGCACACGGCCTGACCCTGGTCAGCCTCGACCGCGCGGTCCTCGAGGAGGTCCTGCGAAACAAGAAGATCGCCCCGATGCTGGGCGCACGCCTGGACGACGACACCGTCGTGGTGCACAACAGCGAGCGCGGTCGGGTCAAACAGATGCTGCTCAAGATCGGCTGGCCGGCCGAAGACCTGGCCGGCTACGTCGACGGCGAGGCGCACCCGATCGATCTGGCCCAGGACGGTTGGCAGCTGCGCGATTACCAGCAGATGGCCGCCGACTCGTTCTGGGACGGCGGGTCCGGGGTGGTGGTGCTGCCGTGTGGCGCCGGCAAGACCCTGGTCGGTGCCGCGGCAATGGCCCGGGCCGGAGCCACCACGCTGATCCTGGTGACCAACACAGTGGCCGGTCGGCAGTGGAAGCGCGAGTTGGTGGCGCGTACCTCTTTGACCGAGGACGAGATCGGCGAGTACTCGGGCGAGCGCAAGGAGATCCGCCCGGTCACCATCGCCACCTACCAGGTGATCACGCGCCGCACCAAAGGCGAATACAAGCATCTGGAGTTGTTCGACAGCCGCGACTGGGGCCTGATCATCTACGACGAGGTGCATCTGCTGCCGGCACCGGTGTTCCGGATGACCGCCGATCTGCAGTCGCGGCGCCGGCTCGGGCTGACGGCGACACTGATCCGAGAAGACGGTCGCGAGGGCGACGTCTTCTCGTTGATCGGGCCCAAGCGCTACGACGCACCGTGGAAGGACATCGAGGCCCAAGGCTGGATCGCACCGGCCGAATGTGTCGAGGTGCGGGTCACGATGACCGACAACGAGCGGATGCTCTATGCCACCGCCGAACCCGAGGAGCGCTACAAGCTGTGTGCCACCGCCCACACCAAGATCGCGGTGGTGAAGTCGATTCTGCAGCGCCACCCCGGCGAACCGACCCTGGTGATCGGCGCCTATCTCGATCAGCTCGACGAACTCGGCGTCGAGCTCGACGCGCCGGTGATCCAGGGATCGACGAAAACCGCGGAGCGCGAGGCCCTTTTCGACGCGTTCCGGCGGGGTGAGATCCGCACCCTGGTGGTCTCCAAGGTCGCCAACTTCTCCATCGACCTACCTGAAGCCAGTGTGGCCGTGCAGGTTTCAGGCACGTTCGGGTCGCGCCAGGAGGAGGCCCAGCGGCTGGGTCGATTGCTGCGCCCCAAGGCCGACGGCGGCGGAGCGGTGTTCTATTCGGTGGTGTCGCGCGACAGCCTCGATGCCGAGTACGCCGCGCACCGGCAGCGCTTCCTGGCCGAGCAGGGTTACGGCTACGTCATCAAGGACGCCGACGACCTCCTGGGGCCCGCGATCTGACCGGGCTCAGATCAGGACGAAGTTGTTGGTGATCTCGACGAGGTTGCTCACCAGACCGTACTGGTCCCACACCTCGATGGTGACCGTGCGGTTCAGCAGCCCGGTCAAAGGCGCCTTGTCGATGGCGACCTGCCGAAGCGCTGCCTGGTACTGACTGACCGTGCCCTGGCCGGTGAACGTCAACGTGCGCGTCGTCGGGTTGTACGTACCGGTCACCGGACCGACGTTCTGAAAGAGCAGGCTGTCACCGGAAGGACCCGCGGTGAGCGTCACGACCATCTCCGACAGGTAGTCCGAGTCGTCGTTGATGGTCGCCGTGGCACTGATCAGGGGCATTCCCAGGAAGATCCCGGACAGGGTGGGCGTGAAGACCGCCCACACTGTGGGCGCCGTGTTGGCGCGCACGGTGATGTACGCGCTCACCGGGGCGCTGGTGGCCCCCTGAGCATCGGTGACCGTGAATGTCACGGTCCTGAGTGCCGACTCGGCGTCAAATGGGGTCGAGAGCGACACCGACTGCAGCACCTGCGAATACTGCAGGGCCGTACCTGATCCGGTCAACGTCAACAGTCCGGTGTCGGCGTTGTAACTGCCGGTGATGTTGCCTACCGCGGTGAAGGTCAACACATCGCCGGCGGTGAAGTTGCCGGTGATCTGGGCCGTGGCACCGGACATGTGCAGTGAGTCGAGATCGATGATCGAGATCGACGTGATCGGTTCAGGCGAGTTACCCGCGGTGTAGCTCGAGCTGAACAGGCCGGTGATCACCAACGGCGGAATGCTCGTCGGCGCTGCCAGCACGGTCACTGCGACCGTGCCCGGAAGGCTGTTCGCCCCTTCGATGTCGGTCACGACGAACGACACCGTCTTGATCGAGGCCAGCGCCGACGAACCGGTGGACAACTGCACCGATCGCAGTACCTGCTGATAAGCGGCCAGTGAGGCGTCCCCGCTGAGGGTCAAGATGCCCTGGGCGGCGTCGTAGGAGCCGGTGATGCCCGACCCCGGGGTGAACGACAAGGTGTCTCCCGCGGCGAATCCTCCCGCGATCCGCACGACGGCACCGCCCAGCATCGACGAATCCAGATCCAGCAACACCAGCCCGGAATCGACGGTGACAGCGCTGTTTCCGGCGGTGTAGTTGAGGTTGACCACCGAGGTGATCACCAGCGGAGGAATACTGACCGGCCCGCTGAGGACCGTCACCGCGACCAGGCCGGGTGCGCTGTTGTTGTTCTCGACATCGGTGACGACGAACGAGATCGACTTGATCGTGGCCAGTGCACCGGAAGCCGAGGTGTAGGTGACCGAGCGCAGGATGTCCTGGTACGCGGACTTGGCTGCGGTCCCGGTGAACGTCAGGATCCCGGTCTGCGAGTCGTAGCTGCCCATGATGCCGGCCTGCTCGGTGAAGCCGAGGATCTCCCCTGCTGCCGCGCCTCCGATGATGCGCACCACGGCTCCGGAGATCTGCGCCGAATCCACATCGAACAGCAGCAGATTCGGGTCCACCGGCACAGCGGCGCCCCCGGCGGTGTAGTTCACGTTAACGACCGAGGTCACCACCACCGGGTTGGCCAGGGTCGGCAGCGACAGCACGGTCACCGCAACCACCGCGGGGGCGCTCACCCTCTGGTCATCATCGGTGATGGTGAAGGTGATGGTTCTGATCGAGGCCAGTGCCGATGATGTCGTGGAGAACTGCACCGACCGCAGCAGCGCCTGGTAATCGGCGGCCGAGGCGTCACCTTCGAAGGTCAGCACCCCGTTGTTGTAGTTCCCGGTGACTCCCGAAGGGAGCGGACCGAAGGTCAAGGTGTCACCGTCGGCGGGGTTGGCGACCGCCACCGTGGCCCCGGTCATCACCGACGAATCCGGGTCGAGAACAAGAAGATTCGGGTCGACGGCGACTCCGGATCCGCCGGCGGTGTAGCTCACGCTGACCAACGACGTCAGCACGACCGGGTCGGCCAGGGCGGGCAGGCCGAGCACGGTGACCACCGTCGCCGCAGTGACCGCATTGTCGTTGTCGTCGACATCGGTGACCGTGAAGAGAATGGTTTTCAGACCAGGCGCTGCCGAGGTCAACGTCACCGACGCCAACAACTGTTGGTAGGCGGAGAGCGAAGCGCCGCCGGTGAATATCAAGACGCCGTCGACGACCTCGGCAGCCACGCCGTCCGGCAGGGTGGCCGTGTAGCCGAGCACATCACCGGCCGCCGGGTTGCCGATGGTGATTGTCGCCGAACGGATCTGGGAGGAATCGAGATCCGAGATGAGCACGATCGGGCTGACCGTGATCGGTTGACCGACGGTTCCGGTGGTCAACGGCGTGACCAGTACCAGCGGCGGGATCTCGGTCGGCAACCCGAGCACGGTCACCACAGTTCCCGCCGGCACGGTGCTGGTATTGCCCTCGAGGTCGGTGACGGTGAAGCTCACCGACTTCAGCCCCGCAACCGTCGAGGTCAACATGACCGACTCCAGCAGAGTTCGGTACTCGGCGAGCGAGGCCGGTCCGGTGAAGGTCAGCACACCGTCGGCGTAATCGGCAAGTACCCCCTCGGGCAGCGTCGCGGTATAACTCAGCGAGTCTCCCGGCACGTAGTTGCCGATCGACACGGTCGCCGAACCCAGCTGCTCGGAGTCCAGATCGCCGATTGCGACAATCGGACTCACCCGGATCGCGGTGCCCACCGTGCCGTTGGCCACCGGTGCGACCAGGACCAGCGGAGCCACCGCGGTCTGTACCCCGACGACCGTCACCACGGTGCCCGCCGGCACCACGTTCGCGTTGTCCTGGGTGTCGGTGACGGCGAAGCTGATGGCCTTCAGACCGGGGGCCTCAGAGGTCAACGTCACCGATGCCAGCAGTGCCTGGTACTCGGCCACGGTGGCGTTGCCGGTGAACGTCAGGACACCGCCATCGAATTGCCCCACCACGGTGGGCGGCAGCAGGCCCGCGGCGAAGTCCAGAACGTCACCTGAGCTCCAGCCGGCGATGGTCACGGTCGCAGCGGCGATGTGCGAGGAGTCGAGATCGGTGATCACCACGACCGGACTCACCACGACGGGATCGCTGACGGTGCCGATCGCGGTGGGCATCACCACCACCAGCGGTGCGATCGTGACCGGCAGCGCGGCCACGGTGACCACAGTGCCGGCCGGCAGGATGCTGGCGTTGTCGTCGGTGTCGGTCACGGTGAAGCTGATCGTCTTCAGGCTGGGACCTGCGGCGGTGAATGTCACCGACTCGAGCAGTCTCTGGTAGTCGGCGATCGAGGCAGTCCCGGTGAAGGTCAGCACGCCGTCGACGAACTCCGCCTGCACATCGTCGGGCAGCTCAGCGGTGAAGCCGAGGACATCTCCGGGTGTGTAGCCTTCGACAGTCACGGTGGCCGAACTGATCTCGGGTGAATCGAGGTCGGTGACCACCACGATCGGACTCACCGTGATCGCGCTGCCGACAGTTCCGGCCGCCGCGGGTGCCACGATCACCAAAGGGGTCACCTGGATCGGGGCGCCGACTACCGTCACGATGGTGGCGGCCGGGATCTGGCCGACGTTGTCGTCGGTGTCGGTGACTGCGAAGCTGACGGTCTTCACCCCGGCACCGGTGGCAGTCAGCGTCACCGAGGCCAGCAGCGCCTGATACTCGGCCACGGTGGCGTCCCCGGTGATGGTCAGTACCCCGTCGAGGTAGACCGCTGACACACCCGACGGCAGGACCCCGGTAAGGCCCAGCACGTCCCCGGCCTGATGACCGACGAGTGTCACTGTCGCAGAGCGGATATGGCTTGAGTCCAGATCGGTGATCAGCACGATCGGGCTGACCGTGATCGCCGATCCGGCCACACCCGCGGCGGCCGGCGAGACCACCAGCACCGGGGGGATCGACACCTCGGGCAGCCCGATCACCGTCACCAGGGTGCCCGCGATCACCGAGCTCGTGATGCCCTGGGCGTCGGTGACCGCGAAGCCGACGGTCTTCACCCCGGCACCGGTGGCGGTCAGCGTCACCGAGGCCAGCAGCGCCTGGTATTCGGCGATGGTGCCGGTTCCGCTGATCGTCAACACACCGCCGGCATAGTCGGCGTCGAACCCGTCGGGCAGGGCTGCGCTGAGATCCAGCACATCTCCGGCGCCGGCACCGGCCACCGTCACGGTGGCTGATTGAAGCTGATCGGAATCCAGGTCGGTGATCACCACGACCGGACTCACTGTGATCGCCGATCCGGCCACACCCGCGGCCACCGGCGAGACCACCACCACCGGCGCGATCGACACCTCGGGCAGACCGACGACGGTCACCACAGTGGCGGCCATGATGGTGCTGGTCTGGCCTTCGAGGTCGGTGACGGTGAAGGTGACGGCTTTCAGTCCAGGGGTCTGCGAGGTCAGCGTCACCGCGGCGAGCAGCTGCTGGTAGACCGCGGTCGAGGCCGCACCGGTGAACGTCAACTCACCTGCTGCGTAATCGACGTCCACCCCGTCCGGCAGGGTGCCGTCGAAGTTGAGCACGTCTGCGACGTCGCCATTGGCAACCCTGACGGATGCCGATCCCAACTGATCGGAATCCAGGTCGGTGATCACCACGATCGGACTCACCACGATGGCCGACCCGGTCGCGCCCGCCGCCACCGGCGCGACCACCACGACCGGCGCGACGGACACACCCGGCAGGCCGACCACCGTCACCACGGTGCCGGCCGGCGCCACGTTGGTGTTGCCCTCCAGGTCGGTGACCGCGAACGTCACCGTCTTGACGCCGGCACCGGCCGAGGTCAGCGTCACCGACCGCAACAACGCCTGGTACTCGGCGACGGTGGCGTCGCCGGTGACCGTCAACACGCCGTCGGCATAGCCGGCCTGCACACCCGGGGAGAGACCGGCGGTGACATCGAGCACATCCCCGTCCTGGTAACCGTCGACAGTGACTGTGGCCGAACCGATATGGGAGGAGTCCAGATCGCTGATCACCACGACGGGGCTGACGGTGATCGCTGTTCCCGCAACTCCGGCGGCGATCGGGCTCACCACAACCACCGGGGGGTAGGTCAGCTCCGGGAGCCCGATGACGGTCACCACGGTGCCCGCCGGTACCACGTTGGTGTTGCCCTCGAGATCGGTGACCGCGAACGTCACCGTCTCGACGCCGGCACCGGCCGACGTCAGCGTCACCGACCGCAACAACGCCTGGTACTCGGCGACGGTGGCGGCGCCGGTGAACGTCAACACGCCGTCGGCGTAGCTGCCGAGAATGCCGGCGGCCAGCGCAGCGTCGAAGTCGAGGAGGACACCGTCTGCTGAACCGCCGACGGTGACTGCCGCCGAGGCGATGTGCGACGAATCCAGGTCGGTGATGACCACCACCGGGCTCACCACGATGGCCGATCCGGTCCGGCCCGCCGCCACCGGGGACACGACGACCACCGGTGCCAGCGTTGCGCCCGGCACCCCGAGCACCGTGACGACGGTGCCGGCAGGCACCGCGTTGGTGCCACCCTCGATGTCGGTGACGACGAAGGTGACCGATTTCAACCCGGGTTGCGTCGAGGTCAGCGTCACCGACCGCAACAACGCCTGGTACTCGGCGACCGTGGCGTCGCCGGTGAACGTCAACACACCGCCGACGTAACCGGCCGTCACCCCCGGCGGCAGTGTGCCGTCAAAGCCGAGCACATCCCCGTCCTGGTAACCGTCGACGGTGACCGTCGCCGAACCGAGGTGGGAGGAATCCAGGTCGCTGATCACCACGACGGGGCTGACGGTGATCGGTGTACCCGCAACTCCTGCGGCGATCGGGCTCACCACCACCACGGGCGCCAATGATGTTGCCGGAAGGCCGATCACCGTCACGACAGTGACCGCCGGGACCACACTGTCCACTCCGTCGGCGTCGATGACCGCGAAGCTGACCGCCTTCACCCCGGCGCTCTCCGAGGTCAGCGTCACCGACCGCAACAACGCCTGGTACTCGGCGACCGTGGCGTCGCCGGTGAACGTCAACACACCGCCGACGTAACCGGCCGTCACCCCCGGCGGCAGTGTGCCGTCAAAGCCGAACACATCCCCGTCCTGGTAACCGTCGACGGTGACCGTCGCCGAACCGAGGTGGGAGGAATCCACGTCGGTGATGACGACCACCGGGCTCACGGTGATCGCCGAGCCGGCAGTGCCGGCGGCCACCGGGGAGGCGACGACCAACGGAGGAAGGGACACGCCCGGTACCCCGACCACGGTCACGACGGTGCCGGCGGGCGTGAGGTTGGTCGCGCCGCCGGCGTCGGTGACCTCGAAACTCACCGTTCGGATACCGATGCTCGTCGACGTCAGGGTCACCGACCGCAACAGCGCCTGATAGTCGGCCACCGAGGCGGTGCCGCTGAACGTCAGTAATCCGTTGGTGTAGCTGCCGAGCACCCCGGGCGCCAGCGTCGCGTCGAAGTCGAGCACATCCCCGTCTTGGTATCCCGCAACGGTGACGACCGCAGATCCCAGGTGGGAGGAGTCCACGTCGGCGATGACCAGGATCGGGCTGACCGAGATCACCGAACCGGTAGTGCCTGCGGCGACCGGTGCCGCCACCACGACCGGGGCGAGCGAGGTCTCCGGCACGCCGACGACGGTCACCAGCGTGACCGCCGGCACCACGCTGGTGACGCCCTCCAGGTCGGTCACCGAGAAGGTGACTGTCTTCAGGCCCGCGGTCACGGAGGTCAGCACCACCGACTGCAACAGCGTCTGATACTGCGCCACGGTCGCGGCTCCGGTGAGAGTGAGCACACCGTCGGCGTAGGAGGCCTGCACACCCTCGGGTAGCACGGCGTCGACGCCGAGCGTGTCGCCGTCGGCAGGATCATCGAGTGCCACTGCGGCAGAACCGATGTGCGAGGAGTCAAGGTCGGCGATGACGGTGAGCGGGCTGACTCTGATGGCGCGGCCCACTGCTCCGGCGGCCACCAGCGATACCACCACCACCGGTGGGATGTCCGACACCGGCAGACCCAGCACCGTCACCGCGGTCCGTGCGGCGATGGCGTTCTCGTTGAACAGGGTGTCGGTGACGGTGTAGCTGACCGACTTCACTCCCGCCGTCTGCGAGGTCAACGTCACCGAGGCCAGCAGCGCCTCGTACTGGGCCAACGACGCGATACCGGTGAAGCTGAGCACACCGTCGGCGTAGTCGGCCTGCACGCCGGAGGGCAGCGCTGCGCTGTAGCTGAGAATGTCGCCGGAATCGGCGTCGTCGATCCTGACAGTCGCTGAACGCAGGAAGCTCGAATCCAGATCGGTGATCACCACGACCGGGCTCACCGTGATCGCCTGGCCCACCGTGCCGGCCGCCACCGGAGAGACCACCACCACCGGATCCACCGACAAGTCCAGTAACCCCACTACGGTCACGACGGTGACCGCGGGAACGATGCTGGTGATGCCCTCGGCATCGGTCAGCGCGAAACTCACCGTCTTCACTGCCCCGCTGGTCGCCGTCAGAGTGACCCGCTCAAGCAACGCCTGATAGTCAGCCACCGACGCACTTCCGGTGAGAGTGAGCACACCGCCGGTATAGGAGGCCTGAACGCCCGCAGGCAGGGCGCCGGTGACAGCCAGCACGTCGCCCAAGTTCGGATTGCTGATCGTCACGGTGGCAGAACTCATCTGGGTGGAATCGGGATCGGTGAGCACCACGATCGGGCTGACCACGATCGCCGAACCCGCGAGTCCGATGGCTATCGGCGAAACCAACACCAGTGGGGGCACGTCGGCCGACAGACCGACCATCGTGACCAGCGTGCCCGCCGACACCACATTGCTGACACCATCGAGATCGGTGACGCTGAAACTCACCGCCTTCAGTCCCGCCGACTCCGACGTCAAAGTCACCGACGCCAACAGGGCCCGATACTGCTCCACGGTGGCGCTACCGGTGAGGGTGAGCACCCCACCGGCGTAACTGGCCTGCACACCCGAGGGCAAGGCAGCATCCACGGCCAGTACGTCGCCGACACCGGCGTCGGCGAGAGTCACTGTCGCCGAACCGAGATGAGACGAATCCAGATCGGTGATCACCACAATCGGGCTGACCGTCGTCGGTGATCCGACGGTGCCGGCGGCCACCGGCGAGACCACCACCACCGGGGGTATCGACACCCCGGGCAGACCGACCACCGTCACCACCGTGGTGGCAGGCAGCACGCTGGTGGCGCCCTCGGCATCGGTGACGGTGAACGTCACGGTCGTCACGCCGGCTGCGGTCGACGTGAACGTCACCGATTGCAGCAGAGCCTGATACGCCGCCGCAGTGGCGTCGCCGGTGAACGTCAGACTGCCGGCGCCGTAGCTGACCTGCACGCCGGTGGGCAAGGCGGCCGTGAAGTCCAACACGTCGCCGACGCCGGCGTCGGCGACCGTCACGGTCGCAGAGCCCATCTGGGTGGAATCGGGATCGGTGAGCACCACGATCGGGCTGACCACAATCGCCGAACCCGCCACTCCGGCAGCTACCGGCGAAACCAACACCAACGGGGGCACATCGGCCGACAGGCCGACCATCGTGACCAGCGTGCCCGCCGACACCACATTGCTGACACCATCGAGATCGGTGACGCTGAAACTCACCGCCTTCAGTCCCGCCGAGTCCGACGTCAAAGTCACCGACGCCAGCAACGCCCGATACTGCTCCACGGTGGCGCTACCGGTGAGGGTGAGCACCCCGCCGGCGTAACTGCCCTGCACACCCGAGGGCAAGGCAGCATCTACGGCCAGCACGTCGCCGACACCAGCATCGGCGAGAGTCACTGTCGCCGAACCGAGATGAGACGAATCCAGATCGGTGATCACCACAATCGGGCTGACCCTGACCGGTGATCCGATCACACCCGCCGCCACCGGCGAGACCACCACCACCGGCGCGATCGACACCCCGGGCAGACCGACCACCGTCACCACCGTGCCGGCGGGCACCACGCTGGTGATGCCGTCGACATCGGTGACCGAGAAGCTCACGGTCTTCACACCGGCACCTGGTGCGGTCAGCGTCACCGAGCGCAACAGCGCCTGGTAGTCGGTGATGGAGGCGACGCCGGTGAAGGTCAGCACACCGTCGGCGTAACCGGCTTGCACGCCCGTGGGCAGCGTCGCGGTGAAGCCGAGGAGGTCGCCGGCGTTGGGATCGTTGAGAGTGACCCGGGCCGAGGCCAATTGGGTTGAGTCGGGATCGGTGATGACCACGACCGGGCTGACCACGATCGATGATCCGGTCACCCCTGCAGCGACCGGAGACACCAGCACCAGCGGCGGGACCTCGGTGGACAACCCCACCAACGTCACCAGTGTGCCGGCCGGCACGACGCTGGTCACACCCTCGATGTCGGTGACGCTGAAACTCACCGTCTTCAAACCTGCTTCGGCCGACGTCAATGTCACCGACCGCAGCAGCGCCTGATACTCCTGGACCGACGCCGTCCCACTGAACGTCAGCACGCCGTCGGCATAATGCGCCGTAACATCGTCGGGCAGCGGCCCGAAGGCAAACTGGTCGCCGGACCCGGCATCGTCCAGAGTGATTGTGGCCGAGCTCAGCTGGCTTGAATCGACGTCGACGATGACCAGCACCGGGCTCACCGCCACCGGCGAACCGACCGAACCTACCGCCACTGGGGACACCACCACGACCGGAGCGATCGAACCACCGGGCACACCCACCACGGTCACCACGGTTCCCGCCGGGACCGTGCTGGCGTTGCCCTCCAGATCGGTCACAGCGAAACTGATCACCTTCACCCCGGCAGTGTCGGAAGTCAGCGTCACTGAAGCGAGCAGCTGCCGGTAGTCGGCGAGGGAAGCCGTGCCGTCGAAACGCAGGACTCCGGCGCTGTAGCTGGCCAGCACACCGTCGGGAAGGTCACCGACGAAGCCGAGCACATCGGTACCGCCGGCATCGGCGAGAGTGACGGTGGCCGAACTCAGTTGATCGGAATCGCCGTCGGCGATGACCACGATCGGGCTGACCGTGATGGCCGAACCGGTCCGACCGGCGGCCACTGGCGACACCACAACCAGCGGTGGCGCCTCGATGGTCAGCCCGACGATCGTTACCAGGGTCCCGGCCGGGACCGTGCTGGTGTTGCCCTGCACATCGGTCACAGCGAAACTGATCGCCTTTACTCCGGCGGTGTCGGAGGTCAGTGTCACCGACTCCAACAACGCCCGGTAGGTGGCGATCGAAGCATCTCCGGTGATCGTCAACACGCCGCCGGCATAACCGGCCGACAACCCGCCCAGTAGCGCGGCGTCGAAGCCGAGCGTGTCACCGGCACCAGGATCGGCGATCTGCACTGTTGCAGAACCTAATTGAGTCGAGTCCAAATCAGTGATGATGACGACGGGGCTGATCCTGATCGGCGATCCGGCGCGGCCGGCAGCCACCGGGGACACCACTACCAGCGGAGGCACCTCGGTGGACAGCCCGACCATGGTCACCAGCGTCCCGGCCGGAACCACACTGGTGTTGCCGTGGGCATCGGTGACGCTGAAGCTGATGGCCTTGACGCCCGCCCCCGCCGAGGTCAGCGTCACCGACTCCAGTAGCGCCCGGTAGGCCGCCACGGTCGCGGTTCCGGTGAACGTCAACACACCGCCGGTGTAACCGGCCGTCACGCCCGGCGGCAGCGTGCCGTCGAAACCGAGGACGTCACCTGAGCCCGCATCTGTCAGGGTGACTCGCACCGATCCCAATTGCTCGGAGTCCAAATCGGTGATGACCACGATCGGGCTGACCCTCACCGGTGTTCCGATGACCCCAGCCGCCACCGGCGCGACGACGATCACCGGCGCGATCGCCGCGACGGGTACGCCCACCACGGTGACCACGGTGCCGGCCGGCACGGTGTTGATGTTGCCGTCGACATCGGTGACCGTGAAGGTGATCGCCTTCAGACCCGCGGTGGGCGAGGTCAACGTCACCGATGCCAACAGCGACTGATAGTCGGCGACCGATGCGTCGCCGGTGAAGGTCAGCACACCGTCGAGGTAACTGGCCACGACGTTTCCCGGCAGCGCCGCGTAACCGAGCACATCGCCGGCGTCGGCATCCTGGATAGCCACTGTCGCCGAACGTATTTCGTCGGAATCCAGATCGGCGATCACGACGACCGGACTGATCCTGATCGCTGTTCCGGCCACCCCGGCCGCTACCGGGGACACCACCACCAGTGGAGCTACCGTGCTCGCAAGACCGACGACCGTCACCACCGTACCGGCCGGAACCACGCTGGAATTGCCCTCGAGATCGGTGACGGTGAAACTGATCGCCTTCAGTCCTACCGACGGCGAGGTGAAGGTGACCGACTGCAGCAGGGTCCGGTAGTCGGCGACGGTCGCCTCACCGGTGAAGGTGAGTACCCCGCCGACATAGGAGGCCGAGACCCCGGCGGGCAGGGCGCCGTGGCTGAGCACATCACCGACTGCGGCGTCCTTGACCGTGACGGTGGCAGAACGCAATCGCGTCGAATCCAGATCGGTGATCACCACGATCGGGCTCACCACGATCGGCGCTCCGGTACTGCCGGTGGCCACCGGCATCACCACGACCAGCGGTGGCACCTCGGTGGGGAGGCCCAGGATCGTCACCACGGTGGTGGCGGGCACCGCGCTGGGGTTGCCCTGCGCGTCGGTCACCGTGAACGACACCGACTTGAGCCCGGCGCCCGACGCCGTCAGGGTGACCGTGCGCAACAGCTGCTGATAGTCGGCGAGGGTGGCTTCGCCGGTGAAGGTCAGGACGCCGTCGGCATAACTGGCAGAGATTCCCGACGGCAGTGTCGCGTGGCTGAGCACATCATCGTCGGCGGCGTCATTGACAGTGACGGTGGCAGCGAGCAATCGCGTCGAGTCCAGATCGGTGATCACCACGATCGGGCTGACCACTATCGGCGCTCCGGCACTGCCGGTGGCCACCGGGGTCACCACGATCAGCGGTGGCACGTCGATCGGCAAACCCAGCACCGTCACCGCGGTGATCGCCGGCACGGTGCTGACGTTGCCGTCGTCGTCGACCACCGAGAACGACACTGCCTTGAGGCCCGGCGCCGTCGACGTCAACGTCACCGACTGCAGCACGTGCTGATAGGCCTGCGCCGACGCGTCCCCGGTGAAGGTCACCCACCCGTCGCCGGTCGTGACGGTCATCCCGCTCGGCAGCGCTCCCCAACCCAGCACATCCCCGTCCGCCGGATCGGTGATCCGCACGGTGGCCGAGGCCAGGATGTCGGAGTCGATGTCGGTGATCACCACGATGGGAGTCACGGTGATCGGCTCGTTCGTGCGCCCGGTGACGACCGGGGCGACAAGCACCAGCGGCGGCAACTCGACCGGTAGCCCCACCATGGTGACCACCGTGGCCGCCGGCACCGTGTTGGCGTTGCCCTGGTCGTCGACCACCGCGAAAGACACCGTCTTGAGGCCGGGACTGGTGGACGTCAACGTCACCGACTGCAGCAACTCTTGATAAGCCTGCGCCGACGCCGCGCCGGTGAACGTCAGGACCCCGTCGACGTAGGTGGCCGACACCCCCTCGGGCGCGCCGCCCCAGTTCAGCACGTCGCCGGCATCCCCCACGGTGACCTCGACGGTGGCCGAAGCCAGACTCGGCGAGTCCAGATCGGTGATGACGACCACCGGGCTCACCCGCACCGGGGTTCCGACGGTGCCCACTGCGACGGGAGTCACCACCACGATCGGCGGCACCTCGACGATCGGGTTGACCGTCACCGAGACCGAGAGGGTCACCTCGTCGGGTTCGGCCAGCCCGATGATCCGGGACAGCGTGTGGAAGATGCTCTGGATGACCCCGCACAGGCCGGTGAGGTGTTCCGACGAGTCGCTGATCGTCACCCGGAACGTGTCCTGCAGCGGCTGTCCGGTGACCACGGTTGTCGGGGTGTAGATGAAGGTGCCGGTCAGCGGATTCCTGGTGACGAGTCCGTGCGAGGGCTGCACGATCTTGTAGGTCAGCGGGTCGCCGTTGGGATCGCGGGCGTTGAGGTCGAATTCGACCTGACCGGTGAGCAGTTGGTGGCTTTCCACCGGGCCCCACACCGGGGAACGATTGAAGAAGGTGTGGGTGATCTGTCGACGGACCCAGGCCAAGAACGCATCGAACCAGGGCGCCCGCGCCGGAGCCGTGGGGTCGGCGAACGGCGTCACCAGACTCGACACCAGAGTGGTCATCACGCCGACGGTCTCGACGCTTTCGTCGGCGGTCGAGGCCGATGCGACGGGCACCGTGGCGCCGTTGGTGGTGGCGGACTCGGTGACGGTGGACGAGGCGGCGGTCACATCGTTGCCGGCATCGGTCAGGTCGACCGTGATGGACTCGGGCTGCGGGGTTTCGCCGTCCGCGACCGCGCCGGCGTCGGATTCGTTTGCCGATGGGGTGGTTTCGACGGTTGCGGCCTCGTTGTGCGACTCAGGTGCCGGTTCGGAATTCGACGCATGACGGGTGTGGCGGCGCTGCGCCTCGCCCTGGGGGCTCACATCGCCGGTCGAAGGCGTGTCCACCACCGGTTGGTCACCGCCAGGGACCGCGTCGGACGGCTCCGGTTCGGCACCGACGTCGGGATCATCGAGATCGGCACCGAGGTCGGGATCGTCGAGGTCGGCCTCGTCAAGATCTGCATCGTCGAGGTCTGCGGAATCGTCCAGCTGGTCGTCGCGGTCAGCGACGCTGCCGGTGCGTTCGGGCGAGACCCGGTCGGTGCCCGACCTGCGCGGCCCGGACGTCGACCGGTCGCTGTCACGGCTCGCCGAGACCGACGAGTCGCTGTCGCTGTCGGCGTAGGCCACGCCGGAAGAATGCGCGACGGCGAATCCGATTCCGAGGGACACCGCCAGTGCCCCGACCCGCCCGATCGGCAGCGCGTACTTCGGGGGCAGCGGTCGTGCGTGTTTGGCCCGGCGGCCGGCGAGCGGCACCAGATCGCCGACGGTCCAGAACTCACGTTCCGATCCGGGCTCCCGACGCGAGACTCGGTGACGGGCCGGGGTCGCACACATACTGCTCCTCCATTTGCTGCGGTGGCACCCCCCGCGGCTATTCAGTTGGTCAACGACGCGGTCGAGACAACGGGCAGGTTCGCCGTAAGCGAACGAACACGTCGCGCCTCCCCGCGCGACGAGTTCGCCGCCGCCCCGCCTTCCACCCTCAGGCTGGGTTTGCTGGGAAAGCACAGGAACGTCCCGCTTAGGCCCAGTACACCCGAGCTTAAGACAGTTTCGCGACGGCAATAGCGAAATCCCAGCAAATCTTTCATCTGGAAACAGCTGGCGAAGTCAGCTATCTACGTTTCAGCGCTCTATACCTGTTAGATGCGCCCTGCAGTTGAAATCGAGCAAATTAACTAGAGCGACAACACAGTGGTCGAGACACTAGACCGCTATCCAGCTGCGGAGGCACTCTCATACCGGCGCTCCACCTGGGCCTATCGCGGATCACTGCGACCCAGGTGGCAGCCAATGGCGTTGGAGTTCGCGCTGATCTTGAACTCGCAAAGTCACAACACGCGTCGCAACCGGCAGCTCGTGCGCGAGCAACGGCCGCCCCTCGCTGGCCTTTCACCCGAAAAGTTCCCGAACGCCAGCGAGGGTTATCAAATTGACGACAGCAGTAGTATTTGCCAGCGCCCGGCGAATGGCAGGATGCGTCAGGACAGCGCGGGGACGACCTCGCGTTCGAACCGCTCGATGCTCGCGCGGTCGTAGGCCGCTTCCGGGAAGTAGCAGATGACGTAGCCGCAGCCGAGATCGCGCAGCTTCTGCAACGACTCCACCAGCTGCTCGGGGGTCCCGCTTCCGGCCTGCGGCGTACTCATCGAGTTCAGCATCGCGTCAGCGGCCGGCTCCCCGGTGAGGTCACTGATCCGCGACCGCACCCGCCGCAGCCGGTCCTGCACCTCAGCCTCCGACGTGCCGAGTACCGCGTTGATGTTCACGCTGCGCACGATGGCGTCGAAATCGGTGCCGACGTCGTCGCAGTGCCCGGCGAGCACCCGTGACTTGTGGGCGAATCCGTCCGGGTCTGCGGTGAAGTTGGTGTACTGGCCGTACTTCGCGGCGATCCGCAGGGTCTTCTTCTCCCCGCCACCGGCGATCCACAAGGGGATCCCGTCGCGCTGCAGCGGTTTGGGTGCCACGATGGCACCGTCGACCTGGTAATGGGCACCGTCGAAGGTGACCACGCCCTCGCGCCACGCCTCGGACATGATCTGCACGCCCTCGTCGAGACGGTCGAGCCGGACGCCCGCGGACGGGAATCCGTATCCGTAAGCCCGCCACTCGTGTTCATACCAGCCACCACCGATACCCATCTGTACCCGACCGCCGGAGATGACATCGGTGGTGGCAGCCACCTTGGCCAGGTAGGCAGGGTTGCGGTAGCTCATCGCGGTGCACATCTGCCCGAGCTTGATCCGCGACGTGACGGCGGCGAAAGCGGCCATCAGCGACCATGCCTCGTGGGTGGCCTCCCCGGTGGGTACCGGGACCGTGTGGAAATGGTCGTACACCCACAGCGAGTCCCAGACTCCACCGTCGTCGGCGTACGCGGCGAGTTCACGCATGACCCGCCACTGCTCGGCGGGATCGATGCCGACGAGATCGAGGCGCCAGCCTTGCGGGATGAACAATCCGAAGCGCATGGGACCGACTTTAGGGCCACCCCAGTCGACGACACCGGTGAGATCCACCGTCGGCGAACATCCTGTCGGTGTCGGAGCTCAGCACTAGCGTTGCGGTATGCCTCTCTCCCCAACCGAACGCCAGGAGTTCCTGGCCGAACCGCACGTTGCGGCCTTGTCGGTGCAATCCGGTCAGCAGCGTGGTCCGCTCACAGTTCCGATCTGGTATCAGTACAGTCCCGGCGGCGACCTGTGGTTCATCACCGGCGCCGGTTCACGCAAGCACCGGCTGATCGAATCGGCAGGCTACCTGTCGTTGATGGTCGATCGCGTCGAACCCACGGTTCGATACGTCGCCGTCGACGGGCCGGTCCTGCGCATCGAACCGGGCACCGATGAGCAATTGGTGGAGATGACGCGACGCTACCTCGCGCCGGACAAGGTCGAGGCCTACCTCGAGTTCGCCCGACGCGAGCACGGTGAGAGCGTCGCGGTGTTCGCCGACCCCCGACACTGGATCTCGGCCGATTTGGGATCGGTGTGAGGTCTCAGCCGGGATAGAGCGCCGCGACGGCCGGCAGGCTCACCTTCAGTGCAGGGTTGCGCGGCAATTCCTCGACGGCCACGAATGCGACCGGCACGTTGTACACCGGAAGCTCTTTGCGCACCAACTCGGCCAGCTCCTCGTCCGACGGTGGTGCGGTCCCCGGCGCGACCTCGACTGCGGCGAACGGCACCTGCCCCAGCCGTGGGTCGGGCACTGCGACCACACATGCGTCGCGGACGTCGGGGTGGGCGATCAGCACCCGCCGCACCGCCTCGGGCAACACCTTGAATCCACCCCGGTTGATCGCCCCGTCCGCGCGCCCGTGCAGGTAGACGAATCCGTCGTCGTCCACGCTGGCGATATCGGTGGTCCGGATCCAGTCCGGGCTGATCGGCGCGACCTTGGCTTCTAACAACCCCTGGTGCCCGGCCGCCACCTCGGCACCGCTATCCGGGTCGACGATGCGTAGCTCGGTGTCGGGCAGCGCCCGGCCGACGCTGTCGCGTTTGGCCTCGCCGAACCGCTCGATCATCTCAGGAGTCCACGCACACAGCGAACCCGCGAATTCCGTTGCACCGTAAGCGAGTCGGATCGGGATACCGAAGCGTTGCTCGAACTCGTCGCGGGTCTCGGGATCCAACGGGCCCGACGCGCTGATCAGGAACTCCAACGAGGCCAGGTCGTCGGTGGCGACGTCGGCGTCGAGCAACATCCTGATCACCGCGGGTTGCACACCCGAACGTCGGATTCCGTAGCGCTTGATGGCACGTACAAACTCCTCAACGGTGAACCGTTCGAGCATGACGATGCGTCGGCCGTTGTGAACTCCGGCGATCAACTGACAGACACCGATGCCGCCGAACTGCCAGTAGGCGAACTCCGGCGGCGCGTCCGGGGTGGCCCGCTCTCCGCTGGTCACGCTGAACACCGTGCGTTCCAGCACCGCGGCCTTGATCGCCTGACGCTTGGGCGGTCCGGTCGTGCCGCTGGTCAGAATCTGCAGCGCGACACCGGGTTCTGCTTGTGCGTGCGTGCGCGCCGAGTCGCGCTGTTCGAGTCCGGTGACGGCCGTGACGATCGGCGCCGACGGCGCGATCGCGATCCCGGCGCTGCCGGAGCGCTGGGCAGCCCCGACGACCTCGTCGCACCAGTCCTGGCGATCGGCGATGATCGCCGACAACGCCAGCCTTTCGATGTCGGCGGCGATGGCGTGCGGCGATTGGAAGGAGTAGATCATCGACATCGGGCGCCCGGCGGCCAGCAGTCCGACGATGGCTGCCGCATGCTGAAGGCGGTTACAGACGACGAGCCCGACCGGTGTGCCGGCGGCCACCCCGGCGGCCTGCAGCGACGACTCAATTGCCGCACCGTAGGCGCTCACCTCGTTTCCGGAGTACCAGCGACCGTCGAACTCGATGCACGGACCGTCGCCGTAACCGGCCAGGCCCGCGGCGAACTGTGTGGTGAAGGTCTCAGACACGCGGCCAGTGTGCCCGATGGGCGCGGTCGGGAACCGCTAACTGGTGAAGCAGGCGCGATAGTCGCTCGGTGTGGTCCGCAGCTGTCGGACGAAGTGGTACCGGTAGGTCACCGGCGACTCGAACCCGACCCGGGTGGCGATCTGCTCAACCGACAGCGACGACGATTCCAGTAGCACCAGACTGGCCTGGACCCGTTGTTCGGTCAGCCATTTGATCGGCGTGGTCCCGGTGGCCTTGCCGAACTGCCGCAGGAAACTGCGTCGCGACAGCATCGACTGCGCGGCCCATTCGTCGAGTGTGATGGGCTCATGCAGGTTCTTTAGCGCCCACGCCATGCCCGCAGCGATCCGGCCGTCGGCAGCCGGTTCGGGTACCGGGTTCTCGATGTACTGTGCCTGGCCGCCGGCGCGATGCGGAGCGATCACGAGCCGTCGGGCGACATCGTTGGCAACCCCGACCCCGTGATCACAGCGCACGATGTGCAGGCACAGGTCCAGTCCCGCAGCGCACCCTGCGCTGGTCAACACGCGACCGCTGTCGACGTAGAGCGGTGCCGGGTCGACGTGCACGCGCGGATAGCGCTGCGCCAACAGGTCGGTGTAGATCCAGTGCGTCGTCGCGTCCCGGCCGTCCAGCACCCCGGCCGCGGCCAGCGCGAACGCGCCCGAGCAGATGGACACCAACCGCGCCCCCCGGGCGTCGGCGGCTCTGATCGCCTCGATCAGTGCCGGCGTAGGTGTTGTCGTCGCGTCGCGGACGCTCGGGATCACCACGGTGTCGGCGCCCGACAGATCATCGAGGCCGTAGGAGGTGCGGACGACCGCGCCGCCCACCAGCCGGATCTCATCGTCCTCGGCGCACAGTTTGACCGAGTACCAGGGCTGTACCAGTCCGGCCGAGAACATCGGCGACAACTCCGTCATCCCGAAGATCTCGGCCGCCATGCCGGACTCGAAGCCCGACATCCCGTCGTAGGCCAGAATCGCCACGGTGTGCATGTCACTATCTTATCGATCATCGGCACTAGGGCCACTGTTGGCGGACGCCGACCATCGGCAGTGTGTAAGACATGCTGTACAAGAAGCCCGAATCACGGACCCGGCGTCACACGAAATGGCTCCTCGACAACACTTTCCGCGTCATCGCGGAGTTCGTCGCGGGCATCGACGCCGGCCACGCCATCGCCCACGGCGTACCCCCGTCCGCACGGTCGCGTGCCCGCTCACGCCCGTGCGACGATGCCTCGTTCTGCCGAGCAGACGCAAAGTCCCCCAAAATCCGTGGAAATTGGGGGACTTAGCGTCTGCTCGCGTCAGGACAGCAGGGGCTAGCTCAGCGATGCCGGCGGGTTGAACCGCTCGCCGTAGCGTTCGGCCAGTTGCTTGGCCCGTGCGACGAATGCCTGCTTGCCGACCCCCAGCTCACCCTGGTAACCGACGATGAACTGCGCGGATCCACCGGTGTAGGGCGGGAATCCGATGCCCATGATCGAGCCGATGTTCGCATCCGCAGTAGAGGTGAGCACCCCTTCGTCCAGACACTTCTGGGTCTCCAGCGCCTCGGCGAACAGCATCCGGTCGATCATGTCCTGCAGCGGGATCTCGGTGTTGCCCCCACCGAACGTCTCGGCGAGGCCCTCCCACAGACCGACGCGCTTGCCGTCGGCGTAGGAGTAGAAGCCGGCGCCCTTCAAGCGGCTGGGCCGACCGATCTCGATCATCTTGTTGACGACGACCTCGGCCGGGTGCGGCTCATAGGTACCACCTGCAGCCTCGGTCGCCTTGCGTGTCTCGCCGGCGATCTTCTGCATCAGCTCCAGGTTGAGCTCGTCGGAGAGCTGCAGCGGCGCCGCCGGGTAGCCGGCCTGAGAACCAGCCTGCTCGATGCTGGCCGCAGGTACGCCCTCACCCAGCATCGCCAGCGCCTCGTTGACGAAGGTGCCGATGACCCGGCTGGTGAAGAAGCCGCGGCTGTCGTTGACCACGATCGGGGTCTTGCCGATGGCCAGTGTGTAGTCGAACACCCGAGCCAGCGCCTCGTCAGAG
This sequence comes from Mycobacterium sp. SMC-4, assembly GCF_025263265.1. NCBI lineage: Bacteria > Bacillati > Actinomycetota > Actinomycetes > Mycobacteriales > Mycobacteriaceae > Mycobacterium > Mycobacterium sp. SMC-4. The sequence goes on from NZ_CP079869.1 coordinate 4,633,818, forward strand.
GTCTTCTCTCCCTTGATGATCTCCACCAGCGGCATCTTGTCGACCGGCGAGAAGAAGTGGATTCCGATGAAGTCCTCCTGGCGCTTCACCCCGGTCGCCAGACCGGTGATCGGCAGCGTGGAGGTGTTGGAGCCCAGCAGCGCGTTCGGCTCGACGATGTCCTCGATCTCCTGGAACACCTTGTGCTTGAGCTCCTGGTTCTCGAAGACGGCCTCGACGACGAAATCGACACCTTTGAGATCGGCGGCATCGGCGGTCGGGGTGATGCGATCGAGGAGCGCACGGGACTTCTCCTCGGTGGTGCGCCCCCGCTCGAGCGCCTTGGCCTCCAACCTCTCGGAGTAACCCTTGCCCTTCTGCGCGGCTTCGAGCGAAACATCCTTGAGCACAACGTCGTAGCCGGCCTTGGCCGACACGTAGGCGATGCCCGCGCCCATCATGCCCGCGCCCAACACACCGATCTTCTTGATCTCCTGCTTGGCGATACCGTCGGGCCGCGACGCGCCACCGTTGATGGCCTGCAGATCCAGGAAGAACGCCTGGATCATGTTCTTGGCGGTCTGGCCGGTCACCAGCGTGGTGAAGTAGCGGCTCTCGATCCGGGTGGCGGTGTCGAAGTCGACCTGCGCGCCCTCCACGGCGGCATCCAGGATGGCCCGCGGCGCCGGCATCGGCGCGCCCTTGAGCTGCTTCTTCAGCAACGCCGGAAACGACGGCAGGATCGAAGCCAGGCCGGGGCTCGACGGGGTGCCGCCGGGCATCTTGTAGCCCTTCTGATCCCACGGCTGGGTGTGCGCCTCCGGATTCGCCTTGATCCAGGCCTTGGCCGCGGGGATCAGTTCCTCGACGCTACCGACCAATTCATCGACCAGACCGATGTCCTTGGCTTTGCCCGGCTTGAACCTGGTGCCCTGGCTCAGCACCTCCATGAAGGCCTTCTGGATGCCGAACATCCGCACGGTACGGGCCACACCCCCACCGCCGGGCAAAAGACCCAGCGTCACCTCAGGCAGGCCGATCACCACACCCTTGATGTCGGCGGCGATGCGGTGGTGACAGGCCAGCGCGATCTCCAGACCGCCACCGAGCGCAGCGCCGTTGATGGCGGCGACCACGGGCACACCCAGCGTCTCGAGCTTGCGCAGGTCGGCCTTGATGAACTCGACCTCGGCGAACGACTCGGCGGCATTGTCGGGCCCGACGTTCATCATGCCCTTGAGATCACCGCCGGCGAAGAAGGTCTTCTTCGCGCTGGCAATCACCACGCCGGTGATCGAATCCTTCTCCTGCACGAGCTTCTCGACGGCGTTGTGCATCGACTCCTTGTAGTGCTCGTTCATCACGTTGGCCGAACCGGTCGGGTCGTCCAACGTCAGGGTGACGATGCCGTCGGCATCCTTGTCCCACTGAATGGTGTTCTCTGCCATGCTGTTCAGGCCTCTCTAGACGCGCTCGATGATGGTGGCCACGCCCATGCCGCCGCCCACGCACAGCGTGATCAGGGCACGCCGGGCGCCGCGGCGCTCGAGCTCGTCGACCATGGTTCCGGTGATCATGGCGCCGGTGGCGCCCAGCGGGTGGCCCATCGCGATGGCGCCACCGTTGACGTTGAGCTTCTCGTCGGGGATGTTGAGGTCCTTCTGGAACTTCAGCACCACCGAGGCGAACGCTTCGTTGAGTTCGAACAGGTCGATGTCGTCGACCGTCAGACCGGCGCGGTCGAGCACCTTCTTCGTCGCCGGGGTGGGACCGGTGAGCATGATGACCGGGTCGGCTCCACTGGTCGCGGTGGCCACGATGCGCGCCCGCGGGGTCAACCCCTGCGACTTGCCCGCCACCTCGCTACCGATCAGCACCAACGCGGCGCCGTCGACGATGCCCGAGCTGTTGCCGCCGGTGTGGACGTGGTTGATCTTCTCGACGAAGTGGTACTTCTGCAGCGCGACGTCGTCGAATCCGCCCATCGCGCCGACACCCTCGAACGCGGACTTCAGCTTGCCCAGGCTCTCCACGGTGGTGCCGGGTCGGATGTGCTCGTCATGGTCGAGGACGACCAGACCGTTCTGGTCCTTGACCGGGACCACGGACTTGGCGAAGTAGCCGCCCGACCAGGCCGCGGCGGCACGCTCCTGCGAGCGCGCCGCATAGGCGTCGACGTCCTCGCGGGAGAAGCCTTCGATGGTGGCGATCAGGTCGGCGCCGATGCCCTGCGGGACGAAGCCGATGCGGTAGTTGGTCTCCGGGTCGGCCGCCCACGCCCCACCGTCGGAGCCCATCGGCACCCGGCTCATCGATTCCACACCGCCGGCGAGCACCAGGTCGTCCCAACCCGAGCGGACCTTCTGCGCGGCCATGTTCACGGCCTCCAGACCGGACGCGCAGAACCGGTTGAGCTGGACGCCCCCGGTGGTCTCGGGCAGATTGGCGACCAGGCCAGCGGTGCGGGCGATGTCGCCGCCCTGGTCGCCGACGGGCGAGACGACACCGAGGATCAGGTCGCTGATCAGGTTCTCGTCCAGGTCAGGGAAGCGGGTACGCATCTCGTCGATCAGGCCGACAACGAGGTTGACCGGCTTGATCTCGTTCAGGGCGCCGCCGCGCTGTTTGCCGCGCGGCGTGCGGATGGCCTCATAAATGAAGGCTTCTTCGGACATGTGTTCTCCAGGTCCTGTTCAGGGGTCCGCGGTGCACGCCCGCGGCGAGGCTGCTCCTCTAGGTCGCGATGCTAGCAGCCTCGCCCAACCCGTTGGTTGGGCCTCCTGGAGAGATGATGTCCTGCGGTGGCGTCAGTCGGGCGAGCCCTCGCTGCTGTCGAAGAACGACCACTCACCGTCGTGCTCGACCTCCATGCGCCAGCCCAGCTCGTCGTAATCGGACTTCTGGTCGACGAACCATGCGTGCGCGTCATCGGCGCTTTCGATGTCCTTGGTCTCGACGACTTCACCCTTGGGATTGAGCACGCGGTAGGTAGCCATGCAGACCCTGTTCCCAGCGACGGGCACATACACACCTACGCCGACTGCGCGATCACGATTTCGTCAAGCGTCGGGTAATCGATGTATCCAGCAGGTCCCGGCGCGTAGAACGTCGCCTCATCCGGCTCGTTGAGCGGTGCCCCCACCTTCAGACGCGTCACCAGGTCCGGGTTGGCCAAGAATCCGCGCCCGATCGCCGCCGCACTGATGACGCCCCAACTGGCAAGGTTCTCCAGCAGCGCGAAGTCGGTGCCCACGGTGCGCGGGGTGTTGAGGATCAACGGGCCCTCCCACACGGTCCGCACGGCGGCGAACGCAGGCTTCGACGACTCGATCACCACATGCAGGTAGCCGACGTTCAACGGCTTGATCCGGCACAGCAGCGCCTCGTAGGCGCTGGTGTCGTCGACCTCGTGCATGTCGCCGGCACCGTTACCGGGCGAGATCCGCAGTCCGACGCGCTCGGGGCCGATCTCGTCGGCGACGGCTTCGACGACCTCGGCAGCGAATCGGGCCCTGTTCTGAGGCGAGCCGCCGTATTCGTCACTGCGCTGGTTCACCACGTCGGACAGGAACTCATGTAACAGATACCCGTTGGCCGAATGGATTTCGACGCCGTCCATCCCGGCATCAACCGCCCGCCGGGCAGCACTTCGGAACTGGTCGACGATCTCGCCGATCTCGCCGACAGTCAGCGCCCGAGGCACCGGCAGCGGCTTCTTGCCGGTCGGCGTATGGGTGTGCAGGTTCGCGGCGACCGGCGAGGGGGCCACGGTTTCGAACCCGCTGATGTCGGGGTGGGCCATCCGACCGACATGCCACAACTGCACGAACATCTTTCCACCGGCCTGATGCACTGCCGAGGCGATCTCGGCCCACTTGTCTTGCTGACGGTCGGTATAGAGACCAGGAGTGTTCAGGTAGGCACCGTTGGCTTGTTCACAGACCGCAGTGGCCTCGGAGATGATCAGCCCGGCCGATGCGCGCTGCGCGTAGTACTGCGCGGCAAGCGAGGACGGCGTGCCATCGGCGTCGGCCCGCGACCTGGTCAGCGGGGCCATGAAAAGGCGGTTGGCCAATTGCAGCCCACCCACTGTGACCGGTTTCAACAGGGCCGAGTCCGCGCCGAGAGTCAACGTCATGCCGCACACAGCGCAGTCGGCGGGCGATTCATTCCCGCTCAGGCGAGTTCGCGCACTGCGGGTGTGGCCGCCAGGTCGGCCAGCAGCGGCCCCGACACCAGACCCCACGAGGTGGCGGCCGACACGCAGGAGGCGCGGTTGGCGGCGCGCAGTTTGCCGATCACGTTCTCCATGTGGTGCCCGGCGGTGCGGGCGCTGATGAACAACTGCGCCGCGATCTGATTGTTGGTCAGTCCGAGCGAAGCCAACGTGAGCACGTCGAGCTCCCGGGGTGTGACACCGAACGGCAACTCGGCCCGGGCAATCAGCAACAAGCCGCGCAGACTGTCGCCGGCGTAACGCGGCGCGGTGGCCAGATGACGCACGTGCAACCACGTCGATCCGTCATGCCAGCGCGTCGCCTCCGGACGGAAGTGCCCTCCGATCAGCTGGTGCGCCAGCGCCATGTCCGACACCAGCCGAGCGTCGACGGGACGGTCGAAATGCGCGCCCGGCCGCAGCAGATGTGCGCGACCGATCTGATCGACCGCCCAGGCCTGCGCCTCCGGCGCCAGCAGGTCGGCAACCTGGCGCGGCCGCACCGAGAAGTCCAGGTAATCCGCCATTTGTCTGCGCAGCGAGTTGATTTCGCGGACGTCGTCATCGGTGGGATACCGAGCGTCGTCGCAATTGACGTGGATGGTGCCGGCGTAACGGCCCTCGACGGTGACCAGTCGCGCCGACAGCCCTTCGTCGAAGCCGGCCGGTCTGAACACCTCGGTCACCGAGAAACCGCTGCGATAGTCGGGAAAGTCGCGCCAGCGCAGTGCACCGAGATCGCGCCGACGCATCGAATCGAACAGCGGATCGTTGTCGACGAACCAGGTGTTGAGATGGTCGATGACGGCGTCCGGATAACCGTGGTTTGCCAACGTGACGTGGGTGCGCGCGATCGGATCCCAGAGGCTGATCGCCGACGCCGACGACCGCGCCCGCGCGCGCAACGCATCGAGCATGTCGTGTGCTCGCGTGTCGAATCCGCCGGCGCCTTCGAGCACCGCGGCATACTGGCCGGTCATCCCGGCCATCATCGGCAGGTGGTGTTTCACAGATGTTTCGTCGGTGAGGCGGGCACGAAAACTGGTGCAGCGAATGGGAGATTCGCCCCATAGCGGGCGCGGCCTTGTGCTTCCTACGCTGGCCGCACCAGAAGACGACCGCACGAAACAGAGGCGTAGCACCATGATCGGGTCATCACGAGTTTCCAGGCGCCGGCTCCGGCGTTCCACCGTCGCCCTCGCCGCGGCAGCTCTGTTGGTTGCCGGCTGCGGCAGCAGGGCCGGCGACGAAGGCACCGCGACAGCCAGAGAGGGCTGCGCTGACACCTCCGGCGACACCGTCAAGGTGGGTGCCATCAACTCGCTGTCGGGCGGCCTGGCGGTCAGCGAGACCGTCATCCACGATGCGATCGTGATGGCGGTCGAGCAGATCAACACCACCGGCGGTGTGCTGGGCAAGCAACTGCAACTGCTCAGCGAGGACGGCGCCTCCGAGCCGACGGTGTTCGCGGAGAAGGCCCAGAAGCTCGTTCAATCAGACTGTGTTGCGGCGGTTTTCGGCGGCTACACCTCGGCCAGCCGCAAGGCGATGCTCCCGGTGTTCGAGGACGCCAACGCGCTGCTGTACTACGGCCAGCAGTACGAAGGGCTGGAGGATTCCTCCAACATCTTCTACACCGGCGCGACCACCAATCAGCAGATCATTCCCGCGCTGGACTATCTCAAGGAGCAGGGCGTCACGTCGTTGTACCTGGTGGGCAGCGACTATGTGTTCCCCCGTACGTCCAATGCGATCGTGAAGGCCTACGCCGAGGCCAACGGCATCGAGATCAAGGGAGAGGACTACACCCCGCTGGGTAGCACCGACTTCTCCACCATCGTCAACAAGATCCGCGCCGCCGACGCCGATGCGGTGTTCAACGTCGTGGTCGGCGACTCCTTGGTCGCCTTTTTCCGTGAGTACCGCAGCGCGGGCCTGACCGCGCAGACCATGCCGGTGATGTCGATGTGTGTCGGCGAGGAAGAGGTGCGCAGCATCGGCGCCGCCACGGTGGCCGGGCAGCTGTCGTCGTGGAACTACTACCAGACCCTCGACACTGCACGGAACCAGGAGTTCGTCGCCGACTTCAAGGAACGCTTCGGCGCCGATCGCGTGACCTCGGACCCGATGGAATCGGCGTACGCCGCGGTGCTGTTGTGGAAAGCGACGGTGGAGAAGGCGAATTCGTTCGCTGTCGCCGACATCCAGCAGGCCGCCGGGGGTGTGTCAGTCGACGCGCCGGAAGGCACGGTGACGATCGACGGTGACAACCACCACGTCACCAAGACCGCGCGGATCGGCCGGGTCGGCGACGACGGGCTGATCTATCAGGTGTGGGAGTCGCCGCAGCCCATCGAGCCCGACCCCTACCTGCGCAGCTACCCCTGGGCCGAGAGCATCACGGGCTGACGCCATGCACCTGACCCCCAAGGATGAGGACCGCCTGCTGCTGTTCCTGGCCGCCGAGCTGGCTCGTAAGCATCGCGCCGCCGGACTGTCGTTGAGCTACGCCGAAGCGCGCGCGCTGATCGCCGATGAGGTGGTCGAAGCCGCACGCGCCGGTGCGAGTGTCGCCTCGGCCGCCGCGCACGGCGCGTCGATCCTGACCGAGGACGACGTCCTGCCGGGCGTGTCGACGCTGTTGGGATCGGTTCAGGTGGAGGCGTTCTTCGACGACGGCCAGAAGCTGGTCACCGTGCACGAGGCCATCGGTCCGGGAACCACCACCGCAGCACCGACGGTGACTCCTGGCGAAATCCTGCCCTTAGATGGCGATCTGGAGCTCAACGCAGGGCGCCCGATCAGCGTGCTCACGGTCGAGAACACCGGCGACCGGCCGATCCAGGTGGGCTCGCATTTCCATTTCTTCGAGGTCAATCGGGCGTTGCGGTTCGACCGGGCGGCTGGCTTCGGCATGCGGCTGGACATCCCGTCAGGTACCGCAGTTCGCTTCGAACCCGGTGAAACACAGGAGGTTACGCTGACGACATATGGCGGCGACCGTACCGTGGTCGGGCAGAACGACGTCACCAACGGGGCGACGACGGCTCCGGCGTCCACCGAACTGCTGGGGCGCCTGCACACCTTGGGCTTCCTCGACTCGACGTGGGAGGCCTGAGATGGCACACCACATCTCCCGCCGGCACTATGCCGAGTTGTACGGCCCCACCACCGGTGACCGCATCCGGCTGGCCGACACCGAGTTGCTGGCCCGGGTCGAGCACGACGCAACCGTCTACGGTGACGAGTCGGTGTTCGGCGGCGGCAAGACCATGCGTGAGGGCATGGCTGTGCACGGTGACGTCACCAACACTGACGGGGCCCTGGACTTCGTCATCACCAACGTACTGATCGTCGACGCGGTATTGGGAATCCGTAAGGCCGACATCGGGATTCGCAACGGCCGCATCGCCGGCATCGGAAAATCCGGCAACCCACGCACCATGGACGGTGTCGACCCGCAACTGGTGATCGGCGCGGGCACCGACATCCGCGCCGGCGAGGGAATGATCGCCACTGCCGGGGCGATCGACGTGCACGTCCACTTCGACAGTGCCGGACTGGTCGAGGAGGCCATCTCCAGCGGCGTCACGACGATGATCGGCGGCGGGCTGGGACCGGTGACCGTCGGCATCACCTCGTCCGGGGCCACCAACCTGGCACGCATGCTGCGTGCAGCCGAGGCGTTCCCGATGAACTTCGGGTTCATCGCCAACGGCAGCGCCTCGAGCACCGCCCCGCTGATCGAACAGGGTCTGGCCGGGGCGATCGGCTTCAAGATCCACGAAGACTGGGGGGCCACTCCGGCCGCGATCCGGTCATCGCTGGACGCCGGCGACGAACTGGATCTGCAGGTGCAGATCCACACCGACACCCTCAACGAATCCGGCTTCTTCGAGGACACCATGGCCGCGATCGGCGGCCGACCCATCCACACCTATCACGCCGAAGGTGCCGGCGGTGGGCACGCACCCGACATCATGCGCGTCGTCGGTGAGCCCTACTGCCTGCCGTCGTCGACCAACCCGACGAATCCCTACACCCTCAACACTTTCGACGAGCACCTCGACATGGTGATGGTGTGCCACCACCTCAACCCGCGCATCCCGGAGGATGTGGCTTTCGCCGAGTCGCGGATACGCCGCGAGACGATCGCCGCCGAGGACGTGCTGCACGACCTCGGCGCCATCTCGGCGATGGGTTCTGACTCCCAGGGCATGGGTCGCATCGGAGAAACCATCGCACGGACCTGGCAGCTGGCGTCACACATGCGCGCCACCCGGGGACCGCTGCCCGCCGACGCCGGCACCGGCGCCGACAACGCGCGCATTCTGCGCTACGTGGCAAAGCTGACCATCAACCCGGCGAAATTGTTCGGGATCGACCACGAGATCGGCTCGCTGGAGCCCGGCAAGCTCGCCGACATCGTGCTGTGGGAACCGAAGTTCTTCGGGATCCGCCCCGAGGTGGTGTTCAAGGGCGGGTTCCCGGCGTGGTCGGTGATGGGTGAGGCCAACGCGTCACTGATGACATGCGAACCGCTGCGCTACCGTCCGCAGTGGGCGGCCTACGGCAGAACCCCCGCCGACGTGTCGGTCAACTTCGTGGCCCGCGACGCCGTGGAGTCCGGGCTGGCCGCCCGACTCGAACTGGACACACCGCTGGTGGCCTGCCGGGGTGCTCGTGCGCTGACCAAAGCCGACCTGTTGCACAACGACTACCTGCCCGACATCCACATCGAACCCGACACCTACCGCGTCACCGTCGACGGTCAGCCCTGTCTCAGCACTCCGATGAGTCAGGTGCCGCTGGGACGCCGCTACACACTGAAATGACAAGGAGCAACCCATGGCCGAGGTAGTCCGGATCGGCATCGGCGGACCGGTCGGTTCGGGCAAGACGCGGCTGGTGGAAATGCTGATCCCCCAGCTGACCGAAGCCGGGCTCAGCGTCGCGGTGATCACCAACGACCTCGTCACCGACGAAGACGCGCAGCGGGTGCGCCGCAGCGGCGTCATCGACCCCGACCGGGTGCTGGCGGTCGAGACCGGCGCCTGCCCGCACACCGCGATCCGAGAAGACCCGTCGGCGAATCTTGCTGCTGCCGAACGACTCTGCCGCCGCTTCCCGGAGCTTGATGTGATCCTGATCGAATCCGGCGGCGACAATCTGGCTGCCACATTCACCTCGGATCTGGTCGACTACTGGATCTTCGTCATCGACACCGCCGCCGGCGACGACATCCCGCGCAAGAACGGCCTGGGCATGTTACAGGCGGATCTGCTGGTGGTCAACAAGATCGACCTGGCACCGCTGGTCGGAGCCGACTTGTCCGGAATGCGCCGGGACTGCGCGGTGGCACGCCCCGTCAAACCGACGGTGTTCACCGACCTGCGGGTGGGAACGGGGCTCACCGACCTGACCGAGCGGCTGCTCGACGGCGCGATGCTGACCGCAGCCCGCTGATGCTCACCGCACCGTCGGTCCAGCCGGGCGAGCTTGCCGTGGAAGTCGTGGTGGACGCCCGCGGCAACACCCGCGCGACCACACTGCGGCAACGCTATCCGCAGCGCGTCACGATGCCGCTGCGCTGCGACGCGCAGTACCCCGGAGCGGCCGTGCTGTGCATCCAGAGCCCCAGCGGCGGATCCTTTTCCGACGACACGCTTCGCACCGACGTGCACTGTCGGCCCGGATCACACTTACACCTGACCACGCAGTCCGCCACGCAGGTGTTCGCCGGTGACGGCCCCGGTGCGCGCCAGACGCTGACCCTGAGGGTCGACGCCGGGGCAGTACTGGAGTACTACCCGGGAACTGTCATTCCGCACGCGGATTCGACGTTCGTGCAGCGGGTCGACGTCGAGGTGCAACCGGGCGGTGTCTACCTGGGTTGGGAGGCGCTGGCCGCGGGGCGCATCGCACACGGTGAGCGGTTCGCGTTCACCCGCTACGACGCCGCCCTCGTCGTGCGCACCGACGGACGCGCTGTGGCGCGGGACCGGCAGGTGATCCGTCCCGGGCACTCGCCCGAGCGGCTGATCGGCGGGAACTATCTGGCCACCTTCGTCGCGGTCGCACCGGGGCGCTGCACCGAGTCGCTGCTCGAGAAGATCCGGGCCATCATCGCCGGCCTTGCCGGATGTATCGCCGGAGCAGGACGGCTGCCTGCCGGAGCCGGCGTGTTCGTCCGGCTCACCGCTGCGCACGCACCGCAGCTCCACGACATGCGCCACCAGCTGTTCTCCCAGGCCCGCACGGCACTGGTGGCGGTCCCGAGCACATCCGCACAGGAGAGACGATGAGAGCCGAAGCCATCCTCGGTGACCACGACGAGCCACGTTTTCACCGACGACGTCGCCGCCATGTCGACATCGGTTGGGGCGACGCCGCCAAGCACCGCCAGGTCGTGACCACCGACACCGGGCAGCGGGTCGACATCAGCCTGCCGCGCGGCAGCTTCCTGCGCCACGGTGCGGTGATCGCCGACGACGGTGTGCACATCGTCGTGGTGCGGCGCCCGGCGGAACCGGCCGTCACGGTCCGGTTCGACGACAACGACGGCGTCGGCGGCGCGCGGCGGATGCTCTTGCTGGGATACCTGCTGGGCAACCAGCACGCGCCGATCGATGTCGGCGCCGAGCGGCTGGCCGCGCCGCTGTTCACCAGCACCCATGCCGCCGAGGAGGTGTTGGCCGACCTCGGTGTCGTCGGCACCGTGACCTCGGTACCGATGGCGACCGAGGGCTGGTCCCGAACGTCGGCGGATTCTCATGCCGGCCATCAGCACTGATCCCGCCGTCGCGCTGGCGCTGTGGATACAGTTGCAGGACAGCGCGTTTCCCGCAGGTCGCATGGTCCACAGCCACGGCCTGGAGGAATGGCTGAGCCAACATCCCGACGCCGAACCCGACGAGGTCGCCGCCGTGACGCTGGACTACCTGAGCGCCGGCGTCGCGCCGCTGGATGCCACGATCACCGCGGCTGCGTGGGTCGTCGCGCCGGATCATCACTGGTTGCGTGAGCTCGACGAGCTGGCCGCCAGCTACAAGCTGTTCGACAACGCCCGCACCGCCTCGGAGTCCTCGGGCCGCCAGCTCGCCGCCGCCGCCGGCACCATCGGGTTGGCCGCCGAATCGGCTTACCTGCAAGCCGTGCGCGCCGGCATCACCGAGGGGCACAGCGCCGTCGTCGACGGGGCGCTGCAGGCCGCGTTGGGTATCCCGCAGCACACGGCGGTACTGGGATCCCTGCGGTCCATGCTGGCGTCGCTGCTCAGCGCCGCGGTGCGGTTGGGACGACTGGGGCCGTTGCAGAGCCAACGCCTGCAGGCCGGCGCTGCCGCGGACCTCGTCGACATGGCCGAACAGGCCTGCCGCCGCGATCTCGACGACCTGTGGAGCACCGCTCCGGCCCTGGAGATCAGCGGCATGCGGCACGAGACCCGCACGGGGCGGCTGTTCGCCACCTGACCCGCGGCGCCCCCGGCACTAGGCTTCGGCGTCGTGACGGTTCAACGGTTGCGGCCCTACACAGTGACCATCTTCGCCGAGATGTCCGCCCTGGCTGCCGAGCTCGGCGCAGTCAACCTGGGCCAGGGCTTTCCCGACGAGGACGGTCCGCCCGCCATGCTCGAGGCCGCCCAGCAGGCGATCGCCGACGGGGTCAACCAGTACCCGCCGGGGCCGGGCATACCGGCGCTGCGAGAGGCGATCGCCGGGCAACGCAAGCGTCGCTACGGCACCGAGTACGACCCGGACAGCGAGATCCTGGTGACCGTCGGTGCCACCGAGGCCATCGCGGCGTCGGTCTTCGGCCTCGTGGAACCGGGTTCGGAGATCCTGCTCGTCGAACCCTTCTACGACTCCTACTCCCCTGTCATCGCGATGGCCGGGTGCCACCGCCGCACCGTTCCGCTGACCCCCGCGGGCCGGGGATTCGCGATCGACGTCGACGCGCTGCGACGGGCCGTCACACCGAACACCAAAGCACTGATCCTCAATTCGCCGCACAACCCGACCGGTTCGGTGGCCGGCGACGACGAACTGCGCGCCATCGCCGAACTGGCGGTCTCGGCGGATCTGCTGGTGATCACCGACGAGGTCTACGAGCATCTGGTCTTCGACGGCCGCGCCCACCTGCCGCTGGCCAACTATCCGGGGATGGCACAGCGCACCATCACCATCTCCAGTGCGGCCAAGATGTTCAACGTCACCGGTTGGAAGATCGGATGGGCCTGCGGGCCACAGCATCTCATCGCCGGAGTGCGGGCGGCCAAGCAGTACCTGAGCTATGTCAGCGGCTCGGCGTTTCAGCCTGCGGTGGCATCGGCGCTGCAGACCGAGGACTCCTGGGTGAGCGTGCTGCGCGACCGTCTGCAGGCTCGGCGCGACATGCTCGGCGCCGCCCTGCGTGACATCGGCTTCGGTGTCCACGACAGCTTCGGGACGTACTTCCTGTGCGCCGACCCGCGCCCCCTGGGCTTCGAGGACAGCGCACAGTTCTGCGCGCAGCTTCCCGAACGCGTAGGTGTGGCCGCCATCCCGATGACCGCGTTCTGCGACCCCGGGGCCGCCCATGCCGGACAGTGGAAACACCTGGTGCGCTTCGGATTCTGCAAACGTCAGGAAACCCTCGACGAGGGCATCCGGCGGTTGCAGGCGCTGCGTTAGTGCGCCGTGCGGTTCAGGACGCGCCGACGCAGATCTTCCAGCGCCACGTCGAGGACCATGCGGCGAGCCCGCTTGACCAGAAATGCCGGTACCGGTGCGGCGAGGTCGAGGATCAGGTCGAAGCGAACCCGGGTGCGGTCTACGCCGACGGGCGTCAGGTTGTATTCGCCGTGCTGCCCGCGCTGCTGGAAGGTGCTCTCCGCGTCCCACACCATCCAGTCGTCGCCCCAGTGGTATTCGTGGATCTCTTTGTCGGTGACACCCATGATCTTGACCGTCGTCTTGACGTGATGGGGCCGGCCGTCGGGGTGCCGGTCGAGCACCTCGGCGTCCTTGTGCAGCGAAGACCAGAAAGCCATCGCCTCGACGTCGGCCAGCGCCTCCAAGATGGCCTCCGGCGGGGCCTCGATCACCGTCTCACTGGATGCGCGGACCGCCATACGGCAAATGGTAGTCGCGGGTTCGGCCTCGCGCAGAGGTTTGCCCAGCTAACCGAATGATCACCCGTTGACGATCTTGTGCACCTGTGTGCGCAGACCGTCGGTGGCCGTCTCCATGCCGCCCTTGAGGGCGCGCTTGAGCACGAAACCGGGCAGCGGCACCGACGGGTCGATCTCCATGTCGAACCTCACCCGGGTCTTGGCGCCGTCGGGCGTGAGGGTGTAACCGGCGTCCTGCGCCTTGAGCTGGCCTGCCGACACCAGCGTCCACGTCACCCTGTCCTGGCCCCAGGTGTATTCGAGCACCTGCTCGTCGGTCAGTCCCGCCGCCTTGACCTTCATCTTGACCTTCTTGGGCCGTCCGTCCTCGAACCGTTCGAGCACCTCGGCGTGCTGATACTGCGGGGACCACGACGGCGTGTTCTCGACATCGGCGATGACGTCGAGGATCTGCTCGGGCGTCGCGTCGATCACGACCTCGCGGGAGTCTCGGGTTGCCATGGCCGAACCCTAGACCAGAGCGGTGTCGATGGGGTTGAAAGCGTGCACGCGGGGTAACACCGGTGGGTGAGCAAAGACAAGCCGCGGACCGCCGAGACCGACGTGTCCCCGCCCGATGCGGACGATGACGTGGTCAGCGATCCGTCCAAGGGTGCCCAGGAGGGCGCCGACTGGTCCGACGAGGGTGGCGCCACTCCCGGTGGGCCCGCCCCCACCAGCTGAGCGCTAGGTCTGCCCGGCCAGCACCGCGGTGGCCGCGTTGTAGCCGGGGATGAAGGTGATACCGGGCCCGCCGTGGCAGCCTGCGCTGGCCAGCAGCAGTCCGTCGACCGGAATCGGTTGATCGAGATAGCCTTTCGGCCCCGGCCGATTGGGCCCCATCTGCTCGGGATGGATCAGCCCGTGACAATAGTCGCCGCCCGGAGCACCAAACATCGTGCCCATGTGCCTGGGGGTGAAGGTGGTGTGGCGCAGGATCAGGCCTTCGAAGTTGGGCGCCAGTCGGTTGATCTTCTCGATGACCCTTCGCCCCATCTCGGTCTTCATGTCGCCGTAGCCGGCCCGGTTCTCGGTCAGCGGGAACCACAGCGCAAACGCCGAGGCGGCATGCTTGCCCGGTGGTGCCAGGCCGGAGTCGTTGGCCGAGGGTATCTGCAGAGCGATGGCCGGATCGGCCGGCACGATGCCCTGCTGGGATTGCTCCCACTGCTGCTGCAATTCCTCTGGTGTGCTGAAAAGGCCGATGGCCGACTGATATTGGGGATCGTTGAGGATCTGGTAGGGCTCGGCGAACGATGGGGGTCCGTCCAGCGCGAAGTGCATCTGCAGATAGCTGCCGCGGTGGTCGATGTGGGCGAAGCGTTGCCGGATCTCGGGCGGAATGGCGGCCGGGTCGACGAGCCGGTTGACGGTGAGGTCCGGTGCGACCGCCGAGATGACCACCGGCGCGCTGACGCTGGTGCCATCGTCGAGGCGTACTCCGCTGACCCGTCCGTGCTCGACGGTGATCTCGGCCACCGTGCTGCGCAGCCGCAACTCACCCCCGGCCTCGGCGAACATCCGCAACAGGTGCTCGGTGACCGCGCCCATGCCACCGCGGAACTTCTTGATCAGGGTGGCGTTCTCGTCGGGCACTGCGAGCCCAAACGCCAGCGCCGTGGCGCTGCCGGGGGTCTGCGGCCCGCGGAAGGTGGTGTTGACGGCGAGAAACGCCAGCATGCCGCGCAGCGCACCATGCTTCTCCCGGTCGGGCAGGTAGCGGTCCAGGACGTCGCTGACCGAGCCGAACAGCATGTCGGTGATCGCCTGACGCTCGGAAGCGTCTGTGGCGCAGGCATACATCTCGTCGAGGCTCTTGGGCGGCCGGGCCGCGTCGAACCGTCCGAGCGCGCGGGTGGGGGCCTGACACCAGGCCATGAGTCCGGCCATCCCGGCGACTGCCTCGGCTCCGTGCACCTCGTTGAGGTGGGTCAGCAGTTTGACCGGGTCGGTGTAGTACACGACGGGGTCATCCCCGACCCCGCGCAACTGCACCGACATGACGTCCAGATCCACCGTCGGCAGGTCGGCGAGCCCGAGCGCGTCGCTGACCGCGGCAGCGGTGGGCACCTGCACCGATCCGGCGATCTCGAAGCGGAAACCGTCGAACAGCTCCACGGTAGAGGCCATGCCACCGGCGTAGCGCTTGGCCTCCAGGCACACCACCCGCATTCCGGCCCGTTGCAGCAGCAGCGCCGCGGTCAATCCGTTGTGACCGGCGCCCACCACGATCGCGTCGAAGCTCGTCTCGGACTCCGCCATGCACCGAGGCTGGCAGCCCTCCCTAGTTTTGTCAATATTGACAAAACTAGGGAGTCAATCGGCGATGCCGTTGCGCAACAGATCCAGCGCCTCGCGGCACAACCGGCTCAGTTCGGCCAATGACTGATCCTGACCGAGCATCCAGCTCTCCATCGCGCCGAAGACCGCAGCGGCGATGCACCGCGCCGTCACGGTCAGCCGCATCCGCTCCGTCGTCCCGGGAACCGGCGGGTCGTGGTGGCTGTCGGCAAGGCGCTCCTCGATGGCCGCCGCGAAATCGGCCTCCACCTGGCGGATGTGGCGCACGATGCGATCGGGATCGAGTTCCTGCGCGCGCAGCGCGGCGATCTTGGTGACCGCCCAGTCGTCGTACGGCGAGGCCATGATGGCCGACTGCACCGATTCGATGATCGATTCCTGGGCCGAGCGGTCGGCCAGCGCAGACCGAAACCACTGCAGTCCGGCGTCGTAGTCGGCGAACAGCAGGTCGTGCTTGGACGCGAAATGACGGTAGAAGGTGCGCAGGGAGACACCCGCGTCGGCGGCGATCTGCTCGGCTGAGGTCTCCTCCACACCCTGGGCCAGGAACCGCACCACCGCCGCCTGTCGCAGCGCCTCCCGGGTGCGCTCACTGCGCGCGGTGTGGGCGGGTCGGACCATCAACTCGACCTGTGCTGACCGAGCAACGCGATCGAGGCCTCGACCGCCTCGTCGGTGACGTCGCCGAGTCGCCCGCCTTCCTCGACGGTGCAAGCGGTCAGCTCGCGCAACCCGCCGAGCAACATGATGATGCGCTGCCGCGAGATGGGACTGACTCCGGCAGAACGGAATTCGTCAGTATCGGTGATGGCGTCGACCATCGCGATGAAGGCCTGCATCGCGTCACGCTGGAGGTCGCGTGCCACCGCACCGAGTGCAGGCACATCCCGGATCCAGCTGAGCATCAGCGCCGAGCGCGCCTCACCGGCGGCGATCCACGCCTCGACCGCCTGCCGGACCTGCTTCTGCCAGGGCGCGCTGGCGTCGACCGCTTCGGAGATCTGGCGGACCTGGTCGGCGTTGGCGTCCGCGAGCAACGCGATGAAACAGGCCTCGCGGCTCTCGAACTGCTCATAGAAGGTCCGGCGCGAGGTGCGGGCCCGCCGCACGATGTCGGCGACGGTGGTCTTGGCGTAGCCGTCCTCGGCGATGGACGCCTCCAGCGCGTCGAGCAACCGCTGGCGGAAGCCGGTGCGGTCATCGGCGGTGTCGGTGGCATCAGCGCGTGTCATGTCCACGACATGATCCCACGGTCAACGGCAATAGCTGCGGGTGGCGACGTCGAGCGCCTGCCGGTACAGCGGGTCGAACCCGCGGGCGTCGGCGACGACGGCCTTGGCCTGATCCAACTCGGCAGGACACACCGGCGACTGCAGCACGGCACGTTGTTCGGCGATCTCGCTGACCATCTGCCGGTTCACCTCGTCCAGGACGGCCCGGGCAGCCGCCAGATCCTCGGCTGCCGCGGGCGCGGACGCGGGGTCCAACGTCCACTGCGAGAGCCGGGCGTACTGGATACCGACCGATGCGTCGATCTGGTCCCGGAAAACCGCCGTGACGACGGCCGGATCGGCACCGAGCAGGCTCGCCTCGGCGCTGACCGCGTCGATCACCTGCTGCTCGCGCTGCGGGTCCTTGACCGGCTGGCCGCTGTGGAACTTGGCCAGCGCCACCGGTTCGGCCACCTCGAGCCGACGGGCGGTGGCGTCGATGAGATCTTCGAGCGTGCTGGGCGGCTGTGCGGCGGCCGCCGGCGCGACCAACATGGCCAGTGCCGCGGCCGTGGCCGCCGCTCCGGCGGCCAGACGCGATCGACGAGTGAACATGGTGGCCAGGGCCGGGATCGAACCGGCGACCTTCCGCTTTTCAGGCGGACGCTCGTACCAACTGAGCTACCTGGCCGGACGGCACCGATCACTGTGCAACAAGTGCCTCGCCGTGATGGCGACCCTGACGGGACTCGAACCCGCGACCTCCGCCGTGACAGGGCGGCGCGCTAACCAACTGCGCCACAGGGCCTTACTTTTACTACTTTCGTGCAACTCCCACTTTCGTGGTCGCCACGCGTACCCCCTACGGGATTCGAACCCGCGCTACCGCCTTGAAAGGGCGGCGTCCTAGGCCGCTAGACGAAGGGGGCCAGCCGAATCTCTCCGGGGTACTCGCAACGCTCATGTCGTTGGGAGCTTCGATAGCTTAGGGTACCGACACCCAAATCCTCAAACGAGCAGCCCACCGCTATCCTTTCTGATGCCAAGCCCCTATAGCTCAGTTGGTAGAGCTACGGACTTTTAATCCGCAGGTCCTAGGTTCGAGTCCTAGTGGGGGCACTCAGCGGAAGTAGCGCTCGTTGCCGGTCGGGTAGCCGCCGCCGGTGGTGGTGATGTGGACGTGGTCGTAATGGCCGTAGCCGCCGGCTCTGGCACCGTTGGGCGTGTAGTACACACCCCGCCAGATGGCATCCTGGATCCCGAAGCGCTGCGCGTTCTGCAGCACGTAGGCCACGATCGCGTTACCCAGCGCGATGCCGTGCGCCGAGCTCGGGTTCGGGATCATCACGTCCAGCGCGAGGCCGTCAGGATGCCAGCGCAACGCATCCTGACGGACGCCGCCGATATGGCTGATCTCCGGGAACATCGCGCTGACGCTGCGCGCGGTCAGGATGGTGCGGACCTGCAGGCCGCGCTCCGGGGCCACCCCGGCCGGCAGGGTCGGGCTGACCACCCGCCAGCGCGACGCCGACACCAGTTCGACTGCCGAGGCTTCGTCGCTCGGCGCTTCGGCGGTGAGGTGGTCCGTCGGCGCGCCGGGCGCGGCGACGATCTCGACGCAGCAGGGCTGCTCCGGCGCCTCGACCGACTCGGCCGGCTGTTGCGCGACGGGTGCGGGCTCGACTGCAGCAACACGCGTGCCCTCGTCGCCGTGGGCGATCAGCAGCACCGCTGCTGGGGCGAGCACAGCGCCGAGGTACACCGACGGACTGCGCCGTGTCTGGGACTTCGAGTGCCGACCCACACAAGCAAGATACGGAAAAGATCGGCAATGTACAGCATCAAGTGCCGAACTTGAAGACGGCACGCTGATCGTTACCGGACCGGGATGCTCCCTTCAGCGAATCTTGACGTGCGGCATCGCCGCAGGTCAGTCGCTATGCCACGACCAGCACCACGGCGAACACCAGGACCGCCAGAACGGCGAAGGCAGCCAGTACTCCGCTGGTTCCACGGGACTGCGCGACCGGCGCGTTCAGACTTGCCTGCATCGCCGCCGCGGTGCTGAATCGCCACCGCGGATCGGGCGACATGGCCTGCTCGATCGTCGCGGCCAGTGCAGCGTCGATATCGGGCCGCAGCGCCCTCAGCGGCGTCACCCGCCCGGTATAAATCGCGTCGGCCAACGCGGCCAGGTTGTCCTGGGGATAGGCTCGGCGGCCGGTCAGCGCCTCGTAGGCCACGACTCCGAGCGCGTACAGGTCATCACTGGGCGTAGCCGGCCGCCCCGCGATGCGGTCGGCGGGCAGGTAGGCCATGGTGCCGAACACCCGGTTGGTCAGGGTCTGCGGTGACTCGGCACTCTTCGCGACGCCGAAATCGGTGATCTTGACCCCGCCGGACGGGGTGAACAACAGGTTGGCCGGCTTGACGTCACGGTGCAGCACGCCGCGGCCGTGCGCGGCGCCCAGCGCGGACAACACGTCGGTGACGATGGCGCGGACGTGCCCGCAGGGCAGCGGCCCGTGCTTGGCCAGCACGTCGGCCAGGCTCTGACCGGGCAGCCGCTCCAGCACGATGTAGTCGCGGCCGTGGTCGACGCCGTGGTCGTGGACGGCCACCACGTGCGGATGGTTGAGCAGCGCCGCGGCCCGGGCCTCGGTCATGAAGCGACGACGGGTGTCCGGTTGAGCGCTGACCGCCGGGTGCAACATCTTGACCGCGACAGGCCGACCCAGCCGGATGTCCCAGGCATCACGCACCTCCGCCATGCCGCCGCGGCCGAGAACACCGCGAAGTTCATAGCGGCCGCCCAGAAGCTCTGGCGCCTGCATGCTCTTGAAGCTAGCCAATACGCCGCGAACGCAAACCTGACGCGCCGGTAGCCAGATCAGACGTTGGGGCAGTAGAACTGCGGCTGTCCGCGGTATTCGACCGGTGGCAGGTTGCGCGCCGGGGTCTGCACCAGCGGCGCGTCGGCCGGAATTCGCCCAACTGCGCGATCGGTCGCCGAGCGTTTCCGCGGGTGCATCAACCAGCGCTTGGGCAGCACGGTCGTCGCCAGATGCAGGACATTGCCGATACGTCGGTGGACCCATTCCTGGCGTCGCGACCAGGTGAAGCCCATCAGCTCGCGCACCGGCTGGTCGTAGAGCCCGACGGTCATGAACACCAGGAACCGTTGCATGACCATCAGATTCAGCCGCCAGGCCCAGTCGGGCACCCACTGCAGCGACGGGTGTTTGGGCATGGTCGTCAGGTCCAGCACTTCCCTTGCCGCCCATGTGTTTTCGAGAACGTTGTGACACATGTGGTCCCAGTACTGCTCGAATTCCTCCCAACTCTGCGGCACCGGACGCATGCTCATGCCGTACATGCGGTACCAGGTCAGGTGTTCATCGAACAACTGTCGGCGTTGCTCGTCGGTCAGCCCGCCGTGGAAACGCTCGGCCGCCAGCAGCGTGGACTTGAAGAAGGTCGCGTGCGCCCAGTAGAAGACGTCGGGGTTCAGCGCGCTGTAGCGGCGCCCCTGATCGTCGACGCCCTTGATCCCGATGTGGTAGTCCCGCACTTCGGCACCGGTCTGCGGGGCGCGATCGCCGTCGAAAACCACGCCTCCGATCGGGTAGATCGACCGCAGCAGGCGCGGCATCCGCTCCAGGAAGAAGATCGAGTGCTGTTCGACCGCGGCCCCCAACTGCGGGTGCATGTTCTGCATCGAACCGGCCCACGGACCCTGGAACAGCCCCGTCCACTGGCCGAAGTACTTCCATGTCAGCGAGTCCGGCCCGAGCGGCGCCGGCAGGTCGTCATATCCGCCCGCGCTCACCGGGCAGCCGGCGGCCATCGCGGCCTCGCCGGTGCCCGCGTCGCTGTTGGCCGGGCACGTCGCGGACGTATCTTGAGTCACTGGCGCTCTTCCTGTCGACGCGTCACAGAATCTGACTACACACGTTGTCAGTTCGAGCTTAGGAGGGCTGTGCGCTCAGGTCAACGACGAGGCAGATGGTCCGGCGTTCCGTTGTCGGACCGCCAGGCGCTGCGCCGTGACGAGCTGATCGCCGCCGGCATCGCCGCGCTGGGCAGTCCGGACGGGCCCGGCCTGACTGTCCGGGCGGTGTGCCGCGCCGCCGGGCTGACCGAACGCTACTTCTACGAGAGCTTCACCGACAGAGACGATTACGTTGCCGCCGTCTACGACGAAGTGTGCAGCGCCGCGATGGCGACGCTGATGCAGTCGCAAAGCCCCCGCGACGCGGTCGAGCGGTTCGTCTCGCTGATGGTCGACGACCCGGCCCGCGGCCGGGTACTGCTGCTGGCCCCGGAAGCCGAACCGGTGCTGGCCCGCTCGGGTGCCCGCTGGATGCCCAGCTTCATCGAACTGTTGCAGCACAAACTGACACGAATCACCGATCCGACCGTTCAGGCCATGATTGCCACCGGCTTGATCGGGGCACTCACCGCACTGTTCACCGCCTATCTCGACGGGCGCCTGACGGCCACTCGCGAGCAGTTCATCGACCACTGTGTTGAGCTACTGCTCAGCAGAGCAACAACTGGATAACACCGTCACGTCGCGTGTGACCTGCGGCGCGGTGGCTTGAATGTCACCGAAATACACAGATATATTGAGTGCAACCAACAGGTACACATAACTGGGAGGTGTCGTGTCGAAAGACCTGACCGACCTGCAGCTGTTGACCGAGCTCGAGCCCGTCGTCGAGCCGCTGGTCAACCGCCACATGCAGATGAAGAAGGACTGGAACCCGCACGACTACATCCCGTGGTCCGACGGTAAGAACTACTACGCCCTCGGCGGCCAGGACTGGGACATCGAGCAGTCGAAGCTCTCCGAGGTCGCCCGCGTCGCGATGCTGACAAACCTGCTCACCGAGGACAACCTGCCGTCCTATCACCGCGAGATCGCGATGAACTTCAGCATGGACGGCCCGTGGGGCTTCTGGGTCAACCGCTGGACCGCCGAGGAGAACCGCCACGGCATCGCGCTGCGCGACTACCTCGTCGTCACCCGCAACGTCGACCCCGTCGAACTCGAGATGCTGCGCATCGAGCAGATGACGCGTGGCTTCTCCCCCGGCCAGAACCAGCAGGGCGGCATCGAACTGTTCGCCGAGAGCCTCTTCGACTCGGTGATCTATGTGACGTTCCAGGAGCTTGCGACCCGCGTCTCACACCGCAACACCGGCAAGGCGTGTGAGGACCCGATCGCCGACCAACTGCTGCAGCGCGTGTCGGCCGACGAGAACCTGCACATGATCTTCTACCGGGACGTGTCCGAAGCCGGTTTCGAGATCGCGCCGAATCAGGCGATGAAGTCCCTGCACAAGGTGCTGCGCAACTTCAAGATGCCCGGTTACACCATCCCGGATTTCCGTCGTCGTGCGGTGACGATCGCCTCGGGCGGTGTGTACGACCCGAAGATCCACCTCGACGACATCGTCTTGCCGGTGCTGAAGAAGTGGCGCATCTTCGAACGCGAGGACTTCAACGGCGAGAGCGCACGCATGCGCGACGACCTCGGTCTCCTCATCGAGGAGCTGCAGGAAGCCGTCGACAAGTTCGAGGTCGCCAAACAGCGCCGCGAGCAACGTCTCCGTCAGATGGCCGAGAAGAAGGCGGCCAAGGCCCAGCTGGTGGGATCATCAGCCTCGTAACAGATACCCCTCGTTCGGCCCGGTCCCTGCGGATCGGGCCGTTCGACCTTCGCAGCCCCGTCGTGCTGGCTCCCATGGCTGGGGTGACCAATGTCGCATTCCGCACGCTGTGCCGGGAGCTTGAGCTCAGCCGAGCGGGCACCGTCAGCGGGCTGTATGTGTGCGAGATGGTGACCGCTCGCGCTCTGGTGGAGCGACACCCAGTCACCATGCACATGACGACGTTCGCGCCCGACGAGACCCCGCGCTCGCTGCAGCTCTACAGCGTGGACCCGGCCAACACCTACGCCGCGGCGAAGATGATCGTCGACGAGGATCTCGCCGACCACATCGATATGAATTTCGGCTGCCCGGTCCCGAAAGTCACCCGGCGCGGCGGTGGAGCGGCGCTGCCCTACAAACGTCGGCTGTTCGGTCAGATCGTGGCCGCCGCGGTACGTGCCACCGAAGGCACCCGCATCCCGGTCACCGTCAAGTTCCGCATCGGTATCGACGATGAGCACCACACCTACCTCGACGCCGGTCGCATCGCCGAGCAGGAGGGTGCCGCCGCGGTGGCTCTGCACGCCCGCACCGCCGCGCAGCGCTACTCCGGGGTGGCCGACTGGGACCAGATCGCAGCCCTCAAGGCGCACGTCGGTGGTATTCCGGTACTCGGAAACGGTGATATCTTCGACGCCCGAGACGCGCTGGCCATGATGGCCGCGACCGGGTGTGACGGCGTCGTGATCGGCCGTGGCTGCCTGGGGCGGCCCTGGCTGTTCGCCGAGCTGTCGGCCGCCTTTTCCGGGGCGGTGCCGGCGACCCCGCCGACCTTGGGCGAGGTCGCGGCGATCATCCGAAGGCACGGTGAGCTGCTGGCCGCCCACTTCGGAGAGGACAAGGGAATGCGGGACATCCGCAAGCATGTGGCCTGGTACCTGCACGGTTTTCCGGCCGGAGCCGACCTGCGCCGGTCGATGGCACTGGTCAAGACGATTTCCGAGCTGGATGACCTGCTCGAGCAACTCGATCCGGACGTGCCTTTTCCGGCTGCGGCCCACGGTCCGCGCGGACGTCAGGGTTCGGCGGCCTCGGTGACGCTGCCCGAAGGGTGGCTGGACGACCCCGACGACTGCACGGTCCCGGCCGGCGCTGACGTGATGCATTCCGGGGGCTAGCCTGCGCTGAGACCGTTTCGAGAGATTTCTGACACTTAACTCGGCTAGCTGTCTCTCAGGATGTCTCAGTACGATAAGGGGCCACATTGTTCGGCTCCAACGGCGGAGCCTGATCAGCGCTGAACGACAGCAGACGGGCATCGGAAATTTCGGTGCCGTCGCGCCAGGACGCAGACGTCGTCAGCGGAGCCCCACGAGCTGGAGGGCCGGTAGGAAGATGAGCGACGGCGACAAGCAGGACGCCGCTGCCGATCCTGGCCGCTCCATGCCCGGTGACGAGCCCAGGGGCGATAGTGACCGGCTTACCCGAAGCGCTCGGCCGATGCCAGGAGCCGCGCCGTGGGAGCGCCGAATCTCACCTCGATCCCCCGACCCGGCCGATGACCCGGGCGCGAACCCGACACCAGTCACCGTCGCCGACCTGATCGCCAAGATCCACGGTGGCCCGCCTCCGACTCCTCCGCGGCGTCACCGCGCCGACCCCGAGCCTGCGCCGCCTCCCGAGCACCAGCCCGACTTCGAGCTCGACGCCGAACCGTATCCGGCCGACGACCTCGACACCGCCGTCCTCCCGGTGCTCAACGTGGAGTCCGAGCTCCCCCAGCTCGCCGGTCCGCTGCGGGAACCCGACGTTGCGCCGCGACCCACTGCTGCTCGCCCGGGCGGAAAGCACCGCGGGACCCTGCTGGCCGGACGGACCGTCGCCGCGTTGGTCGCCGTGCTCGCCCTGGTCCTGACCGGAGGGGCCTGGCAGTGGCAGTCGGCGAAGAACAACCTGCTCAACAAGGTCTCCGCGCTCGACCCCGATTCGCGCGACATCGTCGATCCCAATGCGCAGTTCGGTGATGAGAACTTCCTGATCGTCGGCGTCGACAGCCGCATCGGCGAGAACCTGGAGATGGGCGCCGGCACCACCGACGATGTCGCCGGTGCCCGGTCGGACACCGTGATGCTGGTCAACATCCCGGCCAACCGCGAACGTGTGGTGGCGGTGTCGTTTCCGCGCGACCTCGAGATCAGCCCGATGCTCTGCGAGCCGTGGGACCCCGAGACCCGCGAGTACGGCCCGATCACCGACCCGGACTCGCCCATGTACGGCAAAGACGAGGTCTACACCGAGTACAAGCTGAACTCGGCGTTCGCCGTCGGCGGCCCCAAGTGTCTGGTCAAGGTCATCCAGAAGCTGTCCGGTCTGCACGTCAACCGGTTCATGGCCGTCGACTTCGCCGGCTTCTCCTCGATGGTCGACGCGCTGGGCGGTGTCGAGGTGTGCAGCACCGTGCCGATCGAGGACTACGAGCTGGGCACCGTGCTTCCGCGGGCCGGCCGGCAGGTGGTCGACGGTCACACCGCGCTGAACTATGTGCGGGCCCGCTCGGTCACCACCGAGGTCAACGGCGACTACGGACGGATCAAACGTCAGCAGCTGTTCCTGGCCTCGCTGCTGCGCTCGTTGATCAGCAAGGAGACGTTCTTCTCGCTGTCGAAGCTCAACAATGTCGTCAACATGTTCATCAACGACAGCTACGTCGACAACCTCACCACGAAGGACCTGGTCGACCTGGGCCAATCGGTGCAGGGCGTGACCGCGGGACGCATCACCTTCGTCACCGTCCCGACGGTCGGCTACGCCGACGAATGGGGTAACGAGATCCCGCGCACCGACGACATGCGGGCGCTGTTCGACGCGATCATCAACGACGACCCGCTGCCCGAGGAGCGCAACCCCGACAACACCCCCGTCCCGGGTACCCCGGAGGCACTGGCCAACGGTGCCGGGGCCGCCGACCCGTCGACGTCGACCCCGGAGATCATCAAAACGGTGACCACCAGCCCGTCTGCGGTGACGGTGCAGGTCTCCAATTCCACAGCGCAGAGCGGACTGGCCGCGACAGCCGCCGGCGCGCTGGAGGCCTACGGGTTCGACGTGACGACCCCTGACGACTACCCCGGACCGCTGGAGCAGACGACCGTTTTCTTCTCACCAGGCAACGAGGAGGCCGCCGCGACGCTGGCCGCCTCGTTCCCCAATGCGACGGTCGAACGGATCGGTGGCATGGCCGACGTCGTCCAGGTCGTGCTCGGCAGCGACTTCTCCTCGGTGGCGGCGCCGGTGCCCAGCGGGTCCTCGGTAGAGGTGCCGGTAATCCGCGGATCGCGCAGCGCCGGGGCTGCGACGCTGCCCGAAGACCTCACGGTCACCAACGCCGCGGACACCAGCTGCGACTGAAAACGCCATTTGTCCAGGTGGGATTCACCGGTCGTTCACCGTGCGCTCGTGACTTGGGGTTGGCAAGGGTCGTAGGCTTGACACATGCGTACCGCGTACCACGAGCAGTTAGACGCCCTGACCAGCCTGTTGGGCGAGATGTGCGGGCTGGCGGGTGTCGCCATGGAGCGTGCCACCCAGGCGCTGCTACAGGCTGATCTGGCGCTGGCCGAACAGGTCATCACCGACCATGATCAGATCGCCGCGATGAGCTCCCGCGCCGAGGAGAACGCCTTCGTGCTGCTGGCGCTGCAGGCGCCGGTGGCCGGAGATCTGCGGGCGATTGTCAGCTCCATCCAGATCGTCGCCGATGTCGACCGGATGGGCGCACTGGCGCTGCACGTGGCCAAGATCGCCCGCCGCCGTCACCCTCAGCACGCCCTGCCCGAGGAGGTCAACGGTTACTTCGCCGAAATGGGCCGGCTGGCAGTGGAATTGGGACACAGCGCCCAGGAGGTGCTGATCACCCGTGACCCCGAGAAGGCCGCGCGAATCGGCGAAGAAGACGACGCGATGGACGACCTGCACCGCCACCTGTTCTCGGTGCTGATGGATCGGGAATGGAAGCACGGTGTGGCCGCCGCGGTGGACATCACGCTGTTGGGCCGGTTCTACGAGCGGTTCGCCGACCACGCCGTCGAGGTCGCCCGTCGAGTGATTTTCCAGGTCACCGGCAAGAATCCGGACGAGGAGCAGCTGCCCGCGGCACGCTGAGCAGACGCAAAAGCCCCCTATTTCAGGGGGCTTTTGCGTCTGCTCGCGGGGAGAACCTCAGCCGAAGCGGCCGGAGATGTAGTCCTCGGTGGCCTTCTGGGTGGGGTTGGAGAAGATCTTCTCGGTGTCGTCGATCTCGACCAGCTTGCCGGGCCTGCCGGTGGCCTCCAAGTTGAAGAAAGCGGTCTGATCGCTGACCCGAGCGGCCTGCTGCATGTTGTGGGTGACGATCACGATGGTGAAGTCCTGCTTGAGCTCGGAGATCAGGTCCTCGATCGCCAGGGTCGAAATCGGGTCCAGCGCCGAGCACGGCTCGTCCATCAGCAGCACGTCGGGCTGCACGGCAATGGCACGCGCAATGCACAGCCGCTGCTGCTGTCCGCCCGACAGGCCGCCGCCCGGTTTGTCGAGCCGGTCCTTGACCTCGGTCCACAGGTTGGCGCCCTTCAGCGATCGCTCGGCCACCTCATCGAGGGTCTTCTTGTTGCGCACGCCCTGCAGTTTCAGGCCGGCGACCACGTTGTCGCGAATCGACATGGTGGGAAATGGGTTCGGCCGCTGGAACACCATACCGATGGTCTTGCGTACGCCCACCGGATCGACGCCGGGACCGTAGATGTCGTCGCCGTCGAGCAGAACCGATCCGGTCACGTAGGCACCCGGGATGACCTCGTGCATACGGTTGAGCGTGCGCAGCACGGTGGACTTGCCGCAACCCGACGGGCCGATGAACGCCGTGACGCTGCGCGGCGGCACCGCCAGCGAGACGTCGGCGACCGCGTGGAACGCGCCGTAGTAGATGTTGACGTCTTTGAGGTCGAGACGCTTGGCCATGGTTTTCTCCTAAACCTACTCAGACCTTTTTAGGGGCAAAGAATTTGGCGATGAAACGCGCGCCGATGTTGAGCAGCGCGATGAGGATGATGAGGGTCAACGCAGCACCCCAGAGTCGGTCGGTGGGAACCGGATTGGCGCCGGCGCCGGCCGAGGTCTGGTCGAACATCATGCCGGGCAGCGAGCCCATGAAACCGCTGGCCATGTCGAAGTTCATCGCCTGCGAGTAACCCACGAGGATCAGCAGCGGTGCGGTCTCACCCATCACGCGGGCCAGCGCCAGCAGGATGCCGGTGACGATGCCCGACAGCGCGGTGGGGATGACGATCGCCGAGATGGTCTTCCACTTGGGCACCCCGAGCGCGTAGCTGGCCTCGCGGAGATCCATCGGTACGATGCGCAGCATCTCCTCGGTCGACCGGACGATGACCGGGATCATCAACAACACCAGAGCCAACGAGACCGCCAGACCCGACCGCTGGAAACCCAGGGTGGCCACCCACAGCGCGTAGATGAACAGCGCCGCCACGATCGACGGCACACCGGTCAGGATGTCCACCATGAACGTGGTGACCTTGCCCAACCGGGTACCACCGCCGTATTCGACCAGAAAGATGCCGACGAACACACCGATCGGGATGGAAATCAACGCGCAGACCAGAGCCTGGAGCAACGTGCCGACGATCGCATGGTAGGCACCACCGCCGGCGGCGAAGGCCGTCATCCCGGCTTGGGAGTTGAACCACCACGTGCTCGACGTGACTGCCCCGAAACCCCTGACGAGCACGGTCAGCAGCACCCACACCAACGGGACGATGGCGATCAGCACCGACAGACTGACCAGGACGGTGGCGAGGTTGTTGGTGAACTTGCGGCGGGCGCTGACGCCCTGGAACGTCGGCGGCTTGACCGGCTGGTCCAGCGTTGCGGTCATGATGCGGACCTGTCCTTTCCGGAGACCGCGGCGCGCGCCAGCGAGTTCACAACGAAGGTGAGGATGAACAGCACCAGACCGGCGGCGATGTAGGCGCCCGCTTTGTACTGGTCGTTGAATTCCGATGCCGCCGAGGCGATCAGGCTGGCGAAGGTGTATCCGCCGTCGAACAGCGACCAGCTGAACGCGGCCTGCGTGCCGCGCAGGATGATGAGCAGCGCAATGGTTTCGCCGAGGGCGCGGCCCAAGCCGAGCATCGCCCCACTGATGTAGCCGGACATGCCGAACGGCAACACGGTGGTGCGCACCACTTCCCACCGGGTGGCGCCCAGCGCCAACGCGGCCTCGATCTGGCCGCGCGGCGTCTGGACGAACACCTCACGAGTGACCGCGGTGATGATCGGCAGGATCATCACCGCCAGCACGATGCCGGCGGTGAAAATGGTGCCGCCGCCGGCCACCGACGCGCTGCCGGTGGAGAACAGGAAGAACCAGCTCAGATTCTCGTTGAGCCACAACGCGAACGGACGCAGCACCGGGGCCAGCACGTACAGACCCCAGACGCCGTAGATGATCGACGGCACCGCGGCCAACAGATCGACCATATAGGCGAGCGGACCAGATACTCGCCGCGGCGCGTACTGGGTGAGGTAGATCGCGATGCCCAACGCGATCGGCATCGCCAGCAGAAGCGCGAAGACCGACACGAACACCGTCACCTGCAGCAGGTCGAGGATGCCGAACGACATCGCCGAGGTGTCGGTGGTGATCCAGGTTCCGCCGTAGAGGAAGAAGTTCTCCTCGTTGCGCGCGAGCGCCGGAATTGCGCGCCACACGAGGAAAAATCCGATCGCCGCGATGAGCGCGACGATCAGGATTCCCGAACCTTCCGACAGCCAGCGGAAGATTCGGTCACCGGCGCGGACCTTGGTCCCCCGTCCGGGGTCGGTGGAGATGGGTTCCGGTTCGGGGAAGGGCGCGGCCATCGCCTCGCCGGATCCACGGTCCGTGGGATTAGGAACTGTCACGTCCAGCCTGTCGGTCATCGGATTCGCATCCCATCCTCACCGGGTCCGCGTCGTCTCGCCACAAAATCAGGCAGACGGGCCGATGGCCTCGATGGAGCTCAGCAGCCGCTCCTTGAACCGGTCCGGCAGCGGCACGTAGCCGGCGTCGGAAAGTCCGCCCTGACCGTCATTGGCCGCCGCGGTCAAGAACGACCGCACCGCCGCGGCCGTGTCGGCGTCATAGCCGTCGGAGCAGACGATCTCGTAGGTGGCCAGCACCAGCGGATAGGCGCCTTCTTCAGTGGTGCCGTAGAGCGAGTTCAGATCGAGGGTCAGGTCCTCACCTTCCCCGGCGAACTGGGCGGCGTCGATGGCCTTGCCGGCGGATTCATCGGTCAGCTCCACCGCACCGCTGCCGTTGTCGATCTGGGCGTAGGGCAATCCAGCCTGATCGGCGAAGCCCTTCTCCACGTATCCGATGGAACCGGGGGTGGCCTGCACCGCCTGCGCGACACCGGCCGACTTCTGGGCGCCTTCGCCGGCGCCACCCTGGAACTCGCTACCGGCACCGCGGGTCCACGCCTCGGGCGCGGCTGCCTGCAGATAGAGTTGGAAGTTGTCCGTGGTGCCCGACGAATCCGAGCGGAAGATCGGCGTGACCGGGGTGTCGGGCAGTTCCTTGCCCTCGTTCAGCGCGGCGATGGCCGGATCGTTCCAGGTGGTGATCTGGCCCTGGAAGATGCGGGCGATGGTGTCGGCGCTGAGCACCAGATCCTCGACGCCCTCGACGTTGTAGGCCATCGCGACGGGGCCGAAAACCAGCGGCAAGTTCCACGCCGGGTTGCCGTCGCAGCGCTGAGCGGCCTGCTGGGCCTGCTCGTCCTTGATCGGCGAGTCGGATCCGGCGAAGTCGACGTTGCCGGCAACGAACTGCTCACGTCCGGCGCCCGAACCGGTCGGGTTGTAGGACAGGTTCTTGCCCTGGCACTTCTGGCTCCACACCTGGTTGAACACCGCGATCGCGTTCTGCTGGGCGGTCGAGCCCTCAGCTGTCACCGAGCTCTTGCCGGCGCACTCCTCTGCGCTGGCCGCGCCGTCTCCGGTGGCGCCGTTGGTCGCCGACGGAGCGTTGTTGTCGCTCCCGCATCCGGCGAGGGTCAACGCGGCGATCGCCGCAGCCGACACCGTCGTACCGAACGTCTTGCCGATGCTGTTGAGCTTCACTGATCCCACTTTCATAGACGTGCCCAGACGGGTGCAATCTCTCGGGCAACGTATGCGGTTGCGGTGGATCGTTCGGAGACGGCGGGTGAACGCGAGGTGAACGGTTCGGCGTTCTCACCTGCTCGCGGCGTCCCGGGAGGCGTAGGCCACGTCGGCGTTGGCGATGTCGAAACCGAGCCGTCGATACGTCTTCACCGCCGCGGCGTTGTCGGCTTCCACATAAAGCATCACCTCGGCACCGTCGGAGCTCAGCCGCTCGGCCAAGTGGTGCAGGCCGATCAGGGTCAGAGCAGCACCGAGGCCCCGGCCCTGAGCGGCGGGGTCGACGCCGACGACATACACCTCGCCCAGGTCATCGGAATGTCTTTTTGTCCAATGGAATCCAAGGAGATCCCCCGACGCGTCGTCAACCGCCAGGAACAGTCCGGCAGGCTCGAACCACGACTCGGATCTGCGTTCGGCGAGGTCCTCGTCGGTCCAGCCGCCTTGCTCGGGGTGCCAGGCGAACGCAGCATTGTTCACCCGCAACAGCTCGGCATCGTCGGGCGCGCCGGCGTAGGTGCGCACTGTCACGCCGGCAGCGGTCGTGGTCGCAGGCAGGTCGGCGAGCGCGCGACGCATCTGGAGCAACTCTCGTACGACGACGAGGTCGAGGGCGGCCGCTGTCGCACGGGCCGGTTCGAGGTCACCATGCGCCCACACCCGGGTCGTCGGACCACCGGCATCCAGTGCCGCGCGGATCATCGCGGCGCCGGTCCCCCTGCGACGTGATTGCGGATGCACGACAAGCTCAGCCATCGGCGGCGCGCCGTCGGAAGCCGGCGCCAGGTTGAGGTAACCGTGCACGGTGCCCTCCCCGGCCGCGATCAGGTGCCGCGTGCGACCGTGGTTCAACTCACGCAGCACCTGCTCCCCCACCGGGGCGACCCCGTCGGCGGCCGTCGCCGCGGTGATGACGTCGCGGATCTGTGCACGGGTGGCGTCGGAGAGGTCCTGATGCCAGTCGACCGTCACGGACTCCCCAGCGTTTCGGAGACCGTTTCGTTGCTCAGTTCGTCGACCTCGTCGTCATAGGGGTCGTCGTCGAGCCCGTCGGGCACCGACGCACCGGAGGACCCCGCACGTCCGCGGGCGGGACGCACCGCCTTGTATCCGACGTTGCGGACGGTACCGATCAACGATTCGTACTCGGGGCCGAGCTTGGCGCGCAACCGCCGCACGTGCACGTCGACGGTGCGGGTGCCACCGAAGAAGTCGTATCCCCAGACCTCCTGCAGAAGCTGGGCGCGGGTGAACACCCGCCCGGCGTGCTGCGCGAGGTACTTCAGCAGTTCGAACTCTTTGTAGGTCAGGTCCAGCGGTCGTCCCCGCAGCCGGGCGGTGTAGGTGCCTTCGTCGATCACCAGCTCGCCGAGACTGATCTTGCCGACGTTCTCCTGGTTGGCCATACCGCCACGGCGCCCGACCAGCAGCCGGAGCCGGGCGTCGATCTCAGCTGGACCGGTGCTCGGCAGCAGGATCTCGTCCAGACCCCACTCCACGTTGACCGCTACCAGCCCACCCTCGTTGACGACGGCGACCACGGGAACCGAGGTGCCGGTGGTACCGAGCAGTCGACACAACCCGCGCGCAGCGGCCAGGTCGGTACGCGCGTCGACGATGGCCACGTCGGCCGCACCGGCTTCCAGCAGCGACGACACTTCCGTCGGCGCGGTGCGCACCGTATGGGCCAGCAGCGCCAACGACGGCAGGACGGACTCAGGGTGCGGGTCGACCGTCAGTAGCAGTAGATCCAACTCCGCCCTCCAACAGCTGTGGAGATCATTCACCGGGATCCCGCCGGCACATCCTTGTCGCGCGGTGACATCCCAGATTCATGCCTGACATACGGCCGTTACTGACCGTTGGTGTCCTAACGATAGCGTGCAACCCCCCGATAGGCCGCGCCGAACGGTAAGCGGCACCGCGTAGGCGACAATGTCGGGGTGCGCAAGCTCGTCGTCGGGATCCTGTCCACCGTGCTGGCCTTGGCGCTGGGCGTTGTCGGCACCGACTTCGGGGCCGCGATCTACGCCGAATATCGCCTGGCCAGAAGCGTGCGTGCGGCCGCGGACCTGAATTGGGATCCGTCGGTGGCGATCCTGGGCTTCCCGTTCCTCGCGCAGGCTGCGCGCCATCACTACGACGAGGTGGAGATCAAGGCCAGTGGTGTTGATCACGCCGTCGTCGGCCGAGCGTCACTGGAGACAACCCTGCATTCGGTGGCGTTGCCCGGGTCGTGGCTGGTGCGGCCCGACACCGAGCTGTCCGTCGAGAAGGTGGAAAGTCGCATCATCATCGACTCCACCCATCTGGGCCGGTTCATGGACATCACCGACCTGCTGGTGGAGGCGCCCACCGTGGAGACCAACGACTCCACCGGCGGCACCACCGAGTCCGGCATCTCCGGCAGCCAGGGCGTGGTGTTCACCGGCACCCCGCGCAAAGCCGGGTTCGACGAGCGGGTCAGCATTGCCGTCGACCTGTCGGTGACCGGCCCGGACGACGCCACCCTGGTGTTGACCGCGACGGGGGTCTTGACCGGGCCGGGTACCGCGGATCAGGAGGTCCCCGAGGAGGAGTTGCCCGCGGTACTCGAAGCGTTCTCCACCTCGTTGCCCGGCCAGCGTCTGCCCTTCGGCGTCGCGCCGACCAGTCAGGGCGCTCGGGGCTCGGACATCATCATCGAAGGCATTGCCGAGGACATGCGGCTGCGACTCGACCGGTTCCGGCTGTCATGAGCTCGACCTGGATCGTCGTCATCACGATGCTGATCGCCGCGTTCGGTGCGGCCCTCGTCGTCGGGCGGCTGCTGGCGCTGCGCACCAGTCTGGCCCGGGGCGCCGCCGAATGGCCCGATGTGGACACCAGCGACCTGGGTCTGTCGAGGACCGGGCCTACCATCCTGCATTTCAGCGCGCCGTGGTGCGGGCCGTGCGCCGGTGTACGTCGCGTCGTGGAGCAGGTGTGCGCCGAATTGCCCGCCGTGGCCCATGTCGAGATCGACATGGACGCCAATCCCGAGCCGGCGCGCAGGCTTTCGGTGCTGTCGCTGCCGACGACGTTCATCTTTGACGCCGACGGCCGACAGCGCTACCGCAGCTCCGGTGTGCCCACCGCCGCTGACCTGCGCTCGGCTTCGCAGGCACTGTTGGCTTGATCACCCTGTCATTGGGTAAGGTATGGGCCGTGTCAGCCCGCCTCGAGCTTGTGCTCACCAAGCGCCGCGCAGTCGATCTGTGCCGCGTTGCGGGTTGTTGCTGTTGTTGTTGCTGCTGAGTAGCTGCGCCATTCGCGGTGCGCCGCACTCTTGAGCGGCCGTTTTCGGCCAGCCAGCCCGCCGATGCACATCAACAGGAGTTCGTTTATGCCGGAGATCACCACCACCGGGAGCAGGACCGCGCCCGTTACGTCCGGCCTGCCCGTCTCTCGCACCTAACCGCCCCCAACAGAACCGGAAGGACCCATTTATGGCACGCTCCGACGTCCTGGTCTCAGTCGACTGGGCCGAGAGCAATCTCGACGCACCGAACACCGTCTTCGTCGAGGTCGACGAAGACACCAGCGCCTACGACACCGGCCACATCCCCGGCGCCGTCAAGCTCGACTGGAAGACCGATCTGCAGGATCAGGTGCGGCGCGACTTCGTCGACGCCGAGCAGTTCTCGAAGCTGCTCAGCGAGCGCGGCATCGCCAACGACGACACCGTGGTGCTCTACGGCGGTAACAACAACTGGTTCGCGGCCTACGCCTATTGGTACTTCAAGCTGTACGGCCACGCCGACGTCAAGTTGCTCGACGGCGGCCGCAAGAAGTGGGAGCTCGACGCTCGCCCGCTGTCGACCGACAAGGTCGAGCGCCCGACCACCAGCTACACCGCCAAGGCTCCCGACACCAGCATCCGCGCGTTCCGCGACGAGGTGATCGACGCGATCGGCCAGAAGAACCTCGTCGACGTGCGCTCCCCTGACGAGTTCTCCGGCAAGATCCTCGCTCCCGCGCACCTGCCGCAGGAGCAGAGCCAGCGCCCGGGGCATATCCCGGGCGCCATCAACGTTCCGTGGAGCAAGGCCGCCAACGAAGACGGCACCTTCAAGTCCGACGAGGACCTGGCCAAGCTGTACGCCGAGGCCGGCCTGGACGGTGAGAAGGAGACGATTGCCTACTGCCGGATCGGTGAGCGTTCGTCGCACACCTGGTTCGTGCTGCAGGAGATCCTCGGACACAAGAATGTCAAGAACTACGACGGCAGTTGGACCGAATACGGCTCCCTGGTGGGGGCCCCGATCGAGTTGGGAAGTTGATATGTGCTCTGCACCGAAGCAAGGACTGACGTTGCCCGCCGGCGTCGACCTGGAGAAGGAAACGGTGATCACCGGTCGAGTCGTGGACGGCTCAGGTCAAGCGGTCGGCGGCGCGTTCGTCCGGCTGCTGGACAGCTCCGACGAGTTCACCGCCGAGGTTGTCGCGTCGGCCACCGGTGACTTCCGGTTCTTCGCCGCTCCGGGCACCTGGACGCTGCGGGCCCTGTCGCCGGCAGGCAACGGCGATGCCAGCGTGGCACCGTCGGGTGCCGGCATCCACGAGGTCGACGTCAAGGTCGCCTAGCACTGCCAGGGTTCACCGGGTGTTGCGCTGATCTTGCTGTGAAAGTGCTGCGAGTTCGGCGTTGGTCGACGACGATATGGTGACGCCCGCGCCGCTCGGCGCGGGGTCACTGACCCGGCACACCGCCGCGGCTAGCTCGAGGACCCGACATGAAGATCACGTTTGCCTGCGCTGCAGCCACGCTGCTCGCCGGATCCGCTCTGTTCAGTGCCCCCACGGCGCTCGCGGACCCGGAGGGTGATTTCCTGTCCGTGATCGCCGACTACGGCATCACCTGGCCGTCGGACAAGACTGCCCAGGTCATCGAAACCGGGTATGCGGTCTGCCAGGACTGGGTCAACGGCGCCACGTTCGAGCAGGAAGTCCTCGAACTGGCCGGCGCGACGGGCTGGCCGAACGCCGATGCGGGCTATTTCATCGGTGCCGCCACCGGCGCGTTCTGCCCCGAGTTCGAGTACAAGGTCGGCTGAACGACGGCCCACTGCGGCAGTTAGACTTTCCGCCGTGGTGCTGTTCTTCGAGATCCTGCTCGTCGCGGCCGTCGTGGTGATCACCTGGTTCGCGCTCTACGCGTTGTATCGCCTGGTCACCGACGAGTCGTGAGTTCCGGCGACGAGGCGGTGGCCGCCGCGGCCCAGCGAGCCAGGGAGACCTCAGCGCGCAACATTCCGGCGTTCACCGACCTCCCGCTGCCGGTCGACACCGCGAACCTGCGCCAGGGAGCCGACCTCAACAACGCACTACTGGCACTGTTGCCCCTGGTCGGTGTGTGGCGCGGTGAGGGTGAGGGTCGCGGCACCCATGGCGACTACCGGTTTGGACAGCAGATCGTGGTGTCCCACGACGGTGGGGACTACCTGAACTGGGAGGCCCGGTCCTGGTTGCTGACCGAGGACGGCGACTATGACCGTCCGGGTCTGCGCGAGACCGGATACTGGCGATTCGTCACCGACCCGGCCGATCCCGGCGAGTCCCAGGCCATCGAGCTGCTGCTGGCCCACTCTGCCGGCTACATCGAGTTGTTCTACGGTCGGCCGCTGAACCAGTCGTCGTGGGAGTTGGTCACCGACGCACTGGCACGCAGCAAATCCGGGATGCTCGTCGGCGGCGCCAAGCGGCTCTACGGAATCATCGAGGGCGGCGACCTGGCCTACGTCGAGGAACGCGTCGACGCCGACGGCGGCCTGGTTCCGCACCTGTCGGCCCGGCTGTCCCGGTTCGTCGGCTGATGCACCCGCTTCGGATTGTCGCGGTGATCGCCGCCGCGGGTGCTGTGCTCGTCGGCTGCGGTTCGCCCGCCGAGTCTCCGGCCCCGTCGAGCCCTAGCCCGACCCAGCCGACCGAGAGTCACGGGTCCTACGCGTCGTGTCTGGATCGCCATGGAGTACCCGCGCCCCCGGGGCCGGTGTCCGGACCCCCGCCCGGGATCGATGCCGCCACCTGGGAGTCCGCGATGGCTGAGTGTTCGGAGCTGGCTCCGGGCCCGGCCGGCTGATCCCAGAGACGGGACAGCCCCCGAGCCGTGATCCTCGGTCGGACACAACCGAGGGGCTCGGGGGCCGGGTGACTGCGGGGAATTCGCCAGCGCGCGCAGGTGTGCGTCAAGCGCTCCCCGGCGCTGCTAGCTCGCAGCCACCTCACATGTCCATAAGTCACTCAATTTGTCGGACCACCTCCTTCCCTGTGTACAGGCGAAGGTACCCGCGCATGGTCAGCGCGACAAGGGATTTACTCTGTCAGCGATCGCTGAGTACGGCGGCGTCGATCAGCGCGGCGATGTCGGCGGCGTCCGCCGCGGCCGGCAGCGCGACCCCGTCGAGGGTGTGCACCCGGGCCGCCAACGTGATGCTCGACACCAGCCAAACCCCTTGCGCAGCAAGCAGATCAGCCCGCGTGAGGGCCTGATAGTCGCAGTCGTAGCCGGCGTTGCGCGCCACCTCGAACAGGGCCTGCTGGGTGGTGCCGCGCAGAATCGGATACCAGGGCGGCGGGGTCAGCAGGCACCGTCGGCCCTCGTCGGAGACCGTGGCGATGACCACCGTCGATCGCGGCCCCTCCAGGATCAATCCGTCGGTGCTGACGAAGATCACGTCCCCGGCGCCGTGCGCCTCGGCATGCCGCAGCGCGGCCATGTTCACCGCATAGGACAACGTCTTGGCGCCCGCCAGCAGCCACGGCAGGTCGTCGATGCCGTGCGCGGCCAGACCGCGCGACAAGGTCAGCGCCGCCAGGCCGCAGCGTCGGACCTCGGCGACACGCGCCGGAACCGGCCCGATGGTGGCGTAGGCGGTAGCGCCGGAGTCGTTTTCCCGGCCCCGGCTGTACACCAGCCGCAGCACACCGTCCTCATTCCCGGCCCCGACCCAGGCGTCCACCGCGACTGCCACTGCGCGGCGCCACCGGGCCGGGTCCGGCGCCGGCAGGTCCACCAGGCGCGCCGAATGCGACAACCGGCCCAGGTGGGCGTCGAGCAGACAGGGTCCGCCGTCGCGGACGAGCATGGTCTCGAAGATTCCGTCACCGCGCACCGCGGCGAGATCGTCGGCATAGAGCAGCGGGACGCTGGGATCGTGCAACGTCCCGTCCAGTGTGACCACGACTGCGGGTCGGTCGCTCATGGGGCATGAGCGTAGCCGCAGCAATATCGGCTCGAACCGTAGAGTTGAGCCATGTCCGCTGTTCCCGCCCCTGATCCAGGTCCCGATGCCGGTGCCGTCTGGCACTATGGCGATCCGCTCGGTGAGCAGCGCAGCGCCGCGCAGGCAGCCGTCGTCGTCGATCGGTCGCATCGCGGTGTGCTCAGGCTGACCGGAGCCGAACGCAAGACCTGGTTGCACAGCATCTCCACCCAGCACGTCAGCGAGCTCGCCGACGGCGCTGTCACCCAGAACCTCAGCCTCGACGGGCAGGGCCGGGTGGAGGATCACTGGTTGCAGGCCGAAGTCGACGATCAGACCGTGGTGGACACCGAGCCGTGGCGGGCCGAGCCGCTGCTGGCTTACCTGCGCCGGATGGTCTTCTGGTCCGATGTGGCAATCGAGCCGGCCGAGTACGGCGTGCTGTCGCTGCTGGGTCCTGCGGTCACCGAACCCGCCGCACTCGGGGTGCTCGGACTGACCGCACCACCCGTCGACGGCACCGCGGTGGCGCTGGATGGCGGCGGATTCGCGCGCCGGTTGACCTCCAGTGGGGCCGACCTCGACCTCGTCGTTCCCCGCACCGACCGTGCCCGCTGGTGGGAGCGCCTGGTTGCCGCCGGTGTGCGACCGGCCGGTGTCTGGGCTTTCGAAGCCCACCGGGTGGCCGCGGTCGTGCCCCGCTTGGGTCTCGATACCGACGAGCGCACCATTCCGCACGAGGTGGGCTGGATCGGACCGGCGGTGCACCTGGACAAGGGCTGCTATCGCGGCCAGGAGACCGTTGCCCGAGTGCACAACCTCGGCAAACCGCCCCGGATGCTGGTGCTGCTGCATCTCGACGGCAGCACCGACCGTCCTTCGCCCGGAGATCCGCTACTGGCCGCAGGCCGCTCCGTCGGCCGGTTGGGCACCGTGGTCGACCACGTCGACGACGGTGCGATCGCGCTGGCGCTGGTCAAGCGTGGATTACCGGCGGATACGGAGCTGACCACCGGCGGCCAGGTGGCCACCGCGGCAGCCATCGATGCCGATTCCGTTCCGGCCACCGAGTCGGTTGGGGCCGGCCGGCTGGCGGTGGAGCGGTTGCGTAGCGGAACTAAGTGAGTACGCCCACAAAACGCCGCCAGGGTTCAGGGCCTGCCAGCGCCACGGCCTTCGGCACGGTAAGGTGTCAGCAGGACAATAAACACATTCAGATCGGAGCCGCCTAGTCATTGGGCCGCTCCGTTATTGCGCGAGGGGGTTCCCCCATGGGCCGCGGCCGGGCAAAGGCAAAGCAGACCAAGGTTGCACGTGAGCTCAAGTACAGCTCACCCCAAACCGACTTCGAGCGGCTTCAGCGCGAGCTGTCGGGCTCGACCAGCGATGACCGCTTCGGTGGCGGCTTCAACGGCACGTTGGAGGGCACCGTGGACGGTGACAGCGCGTCAGATGACGCCTGGGTCGAAGAGGACGACTGGCGCCGATAGGCTCGGCTCTTCTCGGCCCCCGCGCCACACCCGCTAGAACCTGGGGTGTTGCCCCACCAGAACGGCACGGACAGTGTCCTTCCCGCTGTCCTTGCCACCCTTTTCGATGGTTCCCAGG
Source organism: Mycobacterium sp. SMC-4 (assembly GCF_025263265.1). Taxonomy (NCBI): domain Bacteria; kingdom Bacillati; phylum Actinomycetota; class Actinomycetes; order Mycobacteriales; family Mycobacteriaceae; genus Mycobacterium; species Mycobacterium sp. SMC-4. Next base: position 4,673,366 of record NZ_CP079869.1, read on the forward strand.
GTCCAGCAGCTCAGGTGGCGAGCGGTCAGCACGGCCAACGCGCGATCAGTGTCCTCCGGCGCGACGACGGCCACCATGCCGACGCCCATGTTGAACGTCCGCTCCATCTCGGCCCGCTCGATGCGGCCGCGCTGCGCGATCATGCCGAACACCGGTGCCGGCGTCCAGGTGCCGCGGTCGAGGTGGGCCACCAGACCGTGCGGGATGACCCGCTCCAGGTTGCCCGCCAGGCCGCCGCCGGTGACGTGGCAGAACGTGCGGACCTGAGTTTCTGCGGCCAGCGCCAGACAGTCTTTGGCGTAGATGCGGGTGGGTTCGAGCAGTTCCTCACCCAGCGTGCGCCCGAATTCCTCGACGTGACCCGCCAAATTCATGTGGTCGATCTCCAGCAGCACGTGGCGGGCCAGTGAATACCCGTTGGAGTGCAGGCCGGTCGAGGCCATCGCGATGATCACGTCGCCCGGTTTGACCCGGTCGGGGCCCAGCACATCGTCGGCCTCGACCACGCCGATACCGGTGGCCGAGATGTCGTAGTGGTCCGGCGCCATCAAACCCGGGTGCTCGGCCGTCTCACCGCCCAACAGCGCGCATCCGGCCTGCACACAGCCGTCGGCGATGCCCGACACCAACTCGGCGACCCGCTCGGGAACGGTACGGCCGACGGCGATGTAGTCCTGCAGGAACAGCGGTTCGGCACCGCAGACCACCAGGTCGTCGACCACCATCGCGACCAGGTCGATGCCAACCGTGTCGTGCTTGTCCATCGCCTGGGCCACCGCCAGCTTGGTGCCGACCCCGTCGGTCGAGGACGCCAGCAGCGGCTCACGGTAGTCCCCGCGCAGGGCGAACAACCCGGCAAAACCGCCCAGGCCACCCCGCACCTCGGGCCGGGTGGCCTTCTGAGCCAGCGGTTTGAACAGTTCGACGGCGCGGTCACCGGCCTCGATGTCCACTCCCGCCGACGCGTAGGAAATGCCGTGCTGTTCGGCGCGATCGGTCATCGGCCCCAAGGTTACCGCCCGCGCGCCGGTGTCGAACTGCCGGATTAGGGCAATCCTGGTCGGCATCGGCTCCGAACACGGGGCAGTGATCGGAGGAAGACATGTCGGCTGAGCAGACCACGTGCCTGGTGACCGGTGCCACCGGCTACATCGGCGGCCACCTCGTTCCCAAACTGCTCGAGAAAGGTTTCGCCGTGCGCGCAATGGCGCGCACGCCGGCCAAGCTCGACGATGCACCGTGGCGTTCCGACGTCGAGGTGGTGCGGGGCGATCTCACTGATGCGGACTCCCTGGCTGCGGCGTTCGACGGGGTCGACGTCGTCTACTACCTGGTGCATTCGATGGGCACCTCGCGTGACTTCGTCGCCGAGGAGGCTCGTTCGGCGCGCAACGTGGTGGCGGCTGCGCAGCAGGCCGGGATCAAGCGCGTGGTCTATCTCGGCGGTTTGCACCCCGAAGGCGCGGATCTGTCCCGCCATCTGGCCTCGCGCGTGGAGGTCGGTGAGATCCTGATGGGTTCTCCGGTGGAGACGGTGGTGCTGCAGGCCGGAATCGTCATCGGCTCGGGTTCGGCGTCCTTCGAGATGGTCCGGCATCTGACCGACCGGCTGCCGTTGATGACGACCCCCAAGTGGGTGCACAACAAGATTCAGCCGATCTCCGTCGACGACGTGCTGCATTACCTCGCCGAGTCTGCGACAGCCCCGGTGCCGCGCTCGCGCACCTGGGATGTCGGCGGCCCCGATGTGATGGAGTACGGCGAGGCGATGCAGACCTACGCCGAGATCGCCGGGCTGTCCCGCCGTGTGATGGTGGTGCTGCCGTTCCTGACACCGACGATCGCCAGTCTCTGGGTCGGGCTGGTGACCCCCATCCCGGCCGGGCTGGCCCGACCGCTGGTGGAATCGCTGGAATGCGACGCGATCGCCCACGAACACGACATCGACGAGGTGATCGCGCCCCCGCCCGGCGGCCTGACGGGGTACCGCGAGGCTGTCGAGCAGGCGTTGCAGGAAGGGGGCACCGCGGCCTCGGGCGGACGTCGCCGCTGGCTACGGTTCAGCCCGGCTCACAGCTAGCGTCAGTTCAGGGCCTGCACGACGCCGGAGGCGTCAAGGTCGCCTGAGCGCCGAGGCGTTGTCGTTGTCGTTGACGGTCTGCAGCGGGATTCCGGTGCGCGCGGCGGTGGCCAGCATGTGCTCGACGACGTTCTTGCCCAGCGCGGTCTCCCCGGGCAGTTCGATCGGGTAGTTGCCGTCGAAGCAGGCCGAACACAGCCGTGAGGCGGGTTGCTCGGTGGCTGCGATCATGCCCTGCTGGGAGATGTAGCCCAGCGTGTCCGCACCGATGGCGTGCCGGACGGCCTCGAGCATCTCGACAGGGTCGGCGTCGGCGTTGGCGGCGTTGGCGATCAATTCCGCCGGGGTCGCGAAGTCGATGCCGTAGAAGCAGGGCCATTTCACCGGCGGCGAGGCGATGCGCACGTGGACTTCGACCGCCCCGGCCTCGCGCAGCATCCGCACCAGCGCGCGCTGGGTGTTGCCGCGCACGATCGAGTCGTCGACGACGATCAGCCGTTTGCCGCGAATGACTTCTTTGAGCGGATTGAGCTTGAGCCGGATGCCGAGCTGGCGGATGGTCTGCGACGGCTGGATGAAGGTGCGCCCCACATAGGCGTTCTTCATCAGTCCCTGACCGAACGGGATCCCGGACTCCTGCGCGTAGCCCACCGCGGCGGGCGTGCCGGATTCGGGGACGCCGATCACCAGGTCGGCCTCGACGGGCTTCTCGCGGGCCAACCGGCGGCCGATGTCGACGCGGGTGGCGTGCACGGAGCGGCCGACGATCGTGCTGTCCGGGCGGGCCAGGTAGACGTATTCGAACACACAGCCTTTCGGCGACGGCGGCGCGAAGCGGCTCGAGCGCACACCGTCGGCGTCGATCGCCAACAGCTCACCCGGTTCAATGTCGCGGACGAACGACGCGCCAACGATGTCGAGCGCGGCGGTCTCCGAGGCCACCACCCAGCCGCGGTCCAGCCGGCCCAGCGACAACGGCCGCACGCCGTAGGGGTCGCGCGCGGCGTAGAGGGTGTTCTCGTCCATGAAGGTCAGGCAGAACGCACCCCGCACGGTGGGCAGCAGTTCCAGGGCTGCCTGCTCCAGCGATGAGTCCGCGGCGCCATGGGCCAGCAGGGCACCCAGGATGTCGGAGTCGGTGGTGGCCGCCGCGGCCCCGCGCGGGCCCACCAGGCCTTCCTCGCGGGCGCGGGCGGCCAGTTCGGTGGTGTTGACCAGGTTTCCGTTGTGGCCCAGCGCCACTCCGGTACCTGCGGCGGTGTTGCGGAACACCGGCTGAGCGTTTTCCCAGGTGGTCGAACCGGTGGTGGAGTAGCGGCAGTGTCCGATGGCCACGTGGCCCGGCATCGCGGCCAGCGTCTGCTCGTCGAACACCTGACTGACCAGGCCGAGGTCTTTGAAGACCAGCACCTGCGAACCGTCGGCGACCGCGATGCCCGCAGCCTCCTGGCCTCTGTGCTGCAGCGCATACAGGCCGTAGTACGTGAGCTTGGCCACTTCCTCACTGGGCGCCCAGACGCCGAATACGCCGCACTCTTCTTTGGGCTCGTGGTCCACGTCGGCGGACTGGTCGTCGGTCACAATCAGGCTGCTCCCTGGGGGCTGTGGGTGACGTGAACCAGTCTACGGTCAGAAACGACCGAAATGAGAATCGAACACGGATTGAGGAGTTCTCGTGCAACCGGTCACGGCACCGACCTGGAACCTGGCCACCCGAATCGGCTTTCGGTTCGCCGTCGTCTATTTCGGATTGTTCTGCCTGATCTATGCACAGATCACGTTCGTCTTCACCGGCTTGTTGTGGAATCTGCTGCCGGATTCCGGCGTGCTGTGGCAGATGATTGCGCTGGAGCCGCTGACGCGCCGGGTGGGACGCACGGTGTTCGGCATCGATGCCGCGCTCAACCCGATGTCGGGCAGCGGCGACCAGGCGGCGATCTGGGTCCTGATGTTCTGCTTGTTCGTCATCGCCGTGGTCGCGACGATCGGGTGGTCGGTGCTCGATCGCCGCCGCACCGCGTATCCGCGGCTGGCGGCGTGGTTCACCGTATTCCTGCGCCTGTGTCTGGGCGGACAGATGCTGTTCTACGGTTTCGCCAAACTCATCCCCACGCAGATGCCCAGTCCGCCGTTGGCGGCACTGCTCGAGCCGTTCGGCAACCTGAGTCCGGCGGGGGTGCTATGGCTGCAGGTCGGCACGTCGCTGCCGTACCAGATCGCGTTGGGATCGGTCGAGGTACTGGCCGGGTTGCTGTTGTTCGTCCCGGCGACAGCCACCGCGGGAGCGCTGGTCAGCGTGGTCGCCACGGCCCAGATCTTTCTGCTCAACATGACCTTCGACGTGCCGGTGAAAATCCTGTCGTCCCACCTTCTGTTGATCAGCCTGCTGTTGGTGGCTCCGCATGCGCGTCGGCTGGGCGCTGCGGTGCTCGGTCGCGCCACCGGCGAGGAGCGGCGCAGACCACTGTTGTCGTCGCCGCGGGCCGACCGCGTCGCCGCGGTCGTGCAGGTCGCACTGGGGCTGTGGGTGGCCGCGGGGTGTCTGTTGCTCAGCGTGCAGCTCTGGCAGCAGAGCGGGGGCGGGCGGCCCAAACCCGAGCTGTACGGGATCTGGTCGACGACGGAGTTCATCTCCGATGAAAAGCGTTGGCAACGACTGGTGTTCGACACTCCCGGGATCCTCACCTATCAGCTGACCGACGGGGAGCTGGTCGATGTGCCGGCATCGCACATCGATGACACGCTGGTGCTGTCCGACCAGTCCGGGGAACCGATGGCCAGATTCACCATCGTCCGTGACGGCGCGGATCGGCTGCGGTTGACCGGCGAACTCGAAGGCCGCCCCGCCACGATCGTGCTGCAACGCGTCCCGTTGGACGAGTTCACGCTGCACAGCCGGGGGTTCCGCTGGGTGCAAGAAGAGCCGTTCTTCGGCTGACCTCACTCCGAGAGCGAAACCACCGGTAGTGCGGACGCGATCTCCGCCGCTCGTGAACCCGACAGCCGTAGCATCCCGGCGGCTGAGGCGTAGTCGACCGTCAGCAACCCGGTCGCCAGTAACAGCCAGGTGCGTGGATCGGTCTCCACGACGTTGGGGGGATTGCCACGGGTGTGTCTGGGCCCTTCGATGCACTGCACGGCCACAAACGGCGGAATCCGCACCTCCACTGCGGCGCCCGGTGCCACCGCGGCCACGGTCCGGGCGGTGCAGCGCACCGCCTCGGCCAGGTGTGCGCGGTCCGGCGCCGTGAGGGTGTCGTCACGCAGCCAGTCGGCAAGTCGGGCTACGGCGGCGCGGGTCTGTGCCGGGTCGACGCTACGGCGGGCCATGATTGAGGTTCTCAGAGTGTCGGATCGGCGGCGCAACCCACCCCACCGCGAGGCCTTGACCTCAACTGCCATTGAGGTTCTACGTTGGGTCGCATGACGTTCACCAGCTACGAAATCGATTTCATGAGCCACACCGAACTCGGCCGGTTGGCCACCATCCAGCCGGACGGCACCCCGCAGAACAGCCCGGTGGGTTTCACCTTCAACGCCGCGCTGGGCACCATCGACATCTACGGCTATCAGATGGCCAAGAGCCGCAAGTACCGCAACATTGCGGGTAATCCCAAGGTGGCGTTCGTCATTGACGACATCACCGCACGTGATCCCTGGCGGGTGCGGTGCCTGGAAATCCGTGGAACCGCCGAACAGGTGACGCTCGGCGATGCGCCGCGCGAACCGAACGGGGATCCGCTCGACACCGCGATCATCCGCATCACACCGCGGCGGGTGATCAGTTTCGGTATCGACGACCAGCGGACCGAGCCGCACCAGTTGACCGCTCACGTGCGGAACTTCGACACTCCGGAGCCGGTTGCGGCCGGGTCGCCGCGACGCCGCTGAACGGCCAGCGCCGCTACGGCGCCGGCCTCGTTGACGGCCAGATGCGCCAGCATCGGCGCCGCCACACTGCCGGAAACGGCGTGCAGCCACGAGAACATCCATCCCGCCGCAGCGGTCACCGCGACGGTGCCCGGCACTGATTCGCCGGTGGCGCGGGCGTCGGGCACATGGCTGAGGCCGAACACCAGCGCCGCCAGGATCCGCCCGGCCCGCGGGCCGAACGCCTTGGTGGCCGCGCTGCCCAGCACCGCTCGGTAGGCGACCTCCTCTGACCACACGGTGCCCAACGGAATGCGCAGCAACAGCCATCGGCTCGGCGCTGCCGGCAGGTCGCGTTGGGCCATGCCGCTGCGGACGACGGGATTGGCGGTGGCTGCAGCGATTGCGAGCACCACCGGCACCGACACGGCACCACCCCAGCGCAGGCCGGCCCACAGCTGTGGCGGCCGCAGCCCGAGCTCGGCGGGGGTTGCAGAGGCCAGCGCGGCACCCATCACCGCGTGCGGCAACGGGTGCCAGCGCGCGGGCAGCCTCGGCGACAGCGCGCTCCAGGACAGCAGTGCGCCCGACAATCCCAGAGCCCGCACCACTGTCTTGGTGTCTTTGGTCATGTCACCGCGTCAGGGAGCCGTTCACGCAGCGCATCTCGAATGCGCTCGGTGTCGGCCGCGGTCCAGCCCGGTGGCGGCGCGACGCCGACCCAGCCATCGAGGATGTAGTCGCCGTAGTTGTGGCCGTGCCCGGCCGGCGCCGCTGACGCGTTCGGGATGTCGGCGGCCACCTGCCAGTAGGTGATGATGGGGTACCACCGCATCGAGGCGGTCCGGTCGCGGCCAGGCGGTTCGGCGAGCCAGTCGGGGCGGCTGAACAACAGATCCGGCGACCACCACACGATCGGGTCCGAGGCGTGCTGCAGGAACAGCACCCGCGTCCCGTCCCAGGGTGGTGCAGTGTCGTGGGCAATCTCCTCCGCGCTGTTGCCCTGGGAGAAGCGCACGGTACGCCCGTTGTCGTAGCTGGGCTGGACTTCTGGTGTGCGGGGGTCGCGGCGCTCGATGATTCCGCGCCACAGCGGGCTGGCGTTGGGTGGGCCGACCCAGAGCACCGAGGAGAATCCCATCCGGGAGATGTCGGGCAGCCACTCGAACGCACCCTGACCGGCCATCGAGCCGAGACTTTCCCCATAGAGCAGTAAACGCGGGCGGCGGTCGGGGGGCAGTTGAGACCAGCGCTGTTGCACGGCGTCGATCATCATCCGGCCTGAACGCATCGAGTTGTCCTGATCACCCAGGAACGAAATCCAGCTCGGCAGAAAGGAATACTGCGAGCCGACGATCGCGGTGTCGCCGTTGTACATCAATTCCACCGCTGCCGCTGCGACCGGATTGATCCAGCCGGTGCCGGTGGTGGGCGCGATGACGAGCACTTGGCGTTCGAATGCCCTGGTCCGCTCGAGCTCACTGAGCAGCACCGCCATCCGGGCTTCTTCGGTGTCGGCGGTTTCCAAACCGACGTAGACGCGGATGGGCTCACGGGCGGGACGGCCGTTGATCTGTTGGAGTTCCTCGGCGCTCGGTCCGCCGGTGACGAAGCTGCGGCCCTGATACCCCAGCGAGTCCCAGTCGGCGAAAGACTGTGGACTTCCTGACCTTTCGGGGTCATCGGGTTGGACGATACCCTCGGCGGTGGCCGCGTTCTGCGGCTGGAAGATGCGGTTGGCCGCGGCGAAGAATCCGCGCACCAAGACGCCGTTGACCAGGCTGATGACCAGGATCACCACAACGGCGGTTCCGACGAACAGGGCCAGTTCGTCGGATAGTCGCCAACGCCGGATCAGGACGCGTGCCATGGTCCTGATGACGTCGATCAGCACCCGCGTCACCGCCACACATACCGCGGCCACCGCAGCGGCCAGCGCAAGGGTTCGCAGATAACTGGCGGTGGTCGGACCTGGCACCGCCATCAGTTCGGAGACCTGGCGTTGCCAACCCGCCGCGGGGACCACCATCAGTAGGCACGCACCGATCGAGCCGACAACGACGACGGTCTTGAGCAGGTAGCCGATTCGTTTCGTTGGCGGCCACCAGCTGCGTTGGTTGAGCACGAACCGGCCGATCATCCGGCCGAGGAAAACCCCGATGCCGTAGCCGATCGCGGCGGTCAGTCCGCCGATGAAGCCACCGAGCAGCCAGTCACGGGGAAGCAGGGAGGGTGTGAGCGACAAGCAGAAGAACAGCGCTCCGAAGACCACGCCTGTGAAGTCCAGACGCAGCATCCGCCACACCCATAGGGTCACCCGAACAACCCGGGCAGCACGCCCTCCGACGTGCGCCGCAACTCCTCGACGGTGATCGTGAACAGCCCCTGTACCTCGATGGCAGCCTGGCTGGGTTCCGGGCCCGGGTCGACGACCCCGATCCTGGTGGCGGGCAGGCCGCGAGCGTCACACATCGCGGTGAACCGGCTCTCCTCGGTGCGCGGCACCGCGACCAGCACCCGTCCGGCCGATTCGCTGAACAAGAAGACGAACGGACCGCCGCCTTCTTGAAAAGCTTCGGGAATCACGATGCGGCAACCGGTTTCGCCGGCCAGCGCCGCCTCGATGACGGCCTGGATGAGTCCGCCCTCGGAGAGGTCATGCGCCGCCGAGATCAGGCCGTCGCGCGAGGCCGCGGTGAGCACCTCGGCCAGCAGCTGTTCGCGGGCCAGATCGACCTGGGGAGGCACCCCACCGAGGTGTCCGGCGGTGACCTGCGCCCATATGGAACCGTCGAACTCATCGCGGGTGTCACCAAGCAGGATCAGCGATTCACCGGGTTCGGTGCCCAGTGCCGTCGGGATGCGTCGCTTCACATCGTCGATGACGCCGAGCACCCCGACCACCGGGGTGGGCAGAATTGCGGTGGCACCGGTCTGGTTGTAGAAGCTGACGTTGCCTCCGGTGACCGGGATCCCCAGGGCCGCAGCGCCATCGGCCAGCCCGCGGACGGCCTGGGAAAACTGCCACATCACGCCCGGATCCTCTGGTGAGCCGAAGTTCAGGCAGTTGGTCACCGCGACCGGGGTGGCGCCGGTGACCGCCACGTTGCGGTAGGCCTCGGCCAGGGCGAGCTGCGCACCGCTGTACGGGTCCAGCGCCGTATAGCGGCCCGACGCATCGGTGGAGATCGCGATTCCGCGGCCGGTCTGTTCGTCGACGCGAAGCACGCCACCATCGGCATGCTCGGCCAACACGGTGTTACCGCGCACGTAGCGGTCGTACTGCTCGGTGATGAACGCCCGGCTGCACAGATGTGGGCTGCTCAAGAGCTGCAGCACCGTGGCACGCAGGTCCTCGGCAGTCGACGGACGCGCCAGCCGGGCCGAGGTGTCGGCGTTGAGCGCATCCTGGGAATCGGGCCGTTGCACCGGCCGTTCGTAGACTGGACCCTCGTGGGCCACGGTGCGCGGCGGCACATCGACCACGGTTTCGCCGTGCCAGGTGATCTCCAACCGGCCGGTGTCGGTGACCTCACCGATGACAGTGGCCAGCACATCCCACTTACGGCAGACCGCCAGGAACGCGTCGACGTTGTCGGGCGTCACGACCGCGCACATCCGCTCCTGTGATTCGCTCGACAGGATCTCGGCCGGGGTCATATTGGCCGCGCGCAGCGGCACGGTATCCAGTTCGACCCGCATACCGCCGTCTCCTGCTGAAGCCAATTCCGATGTGGCACAAGATAATCCCGCACCGCCGAGGTCCTGAATGCCGACCACGAGATCGCTGGCGTAGAGCTCCAGGCAGCACTCGATGAGCACCTTCTCGGTGAACGGATCGCCGACCTGAACCGAGGGCAACTTCTTTCGGCCCGCCGAACCGGACTCGTCGCCGCCGAATGTCTCCGACGCCAGTACCGACACCCCACCGATGCCGTCGAGACCGGTGCGGGCACCGAACAGGATGATCTTGTTGCCGACACCCGACGCGAAGGCCAGGTGCAGGTCTTCTTTACGCAGAACTCCTACACACAGCGCGTTGACCAACGGATTTCCGGCATACGATGCGTCGAAGATGGTCTCTCCGCCGATGTTGGGCAGGCCCAGCGAGTTTCCGTAGCCGCCGATGCCGCGCACCACACCGTCGAGGACGCGCCGGGTATCGGGCGCGTCGGCGGGGCCGAACCGCAGTTGGTCCATCACCGCGACCGGCCGGGCACCCATGGCCATGATGTCGCGCACGATGCCGCCCACACCGGTGGCCGCGCCCTGATACGGCTCGATGTAGGACGGGTGGTTGTGGGATTCCACCTTGAACGTGGCGGCCCAGCCGTCGCCGATGTCGACGACACCCGCGTTCTCGCCGATACCGGCCAGCATCGCCTCACGCATCTTCTCGGTGGTGGTCTCACCGAAGTAGCGCAGGTGAACCTTCGAGGACTTGTAGGAGCAGTGTTCGCTCCACATCACCGAGTACATCGCCAGCTCGGCGTCGGTAGGCCGACGTCCGAGGATCTCGCGGATCCGTTCGTATTCGTCGTCCTTGAGGCCGAGCTCGCGGTAGGGCTGGGGCTGGTCGGGGGTAGCGGTCGCCCGCTCGATGGTGTCTACCTGTTGGCTCAACCCAGACGTCACGGCGCTAGTTTAGCCAGCTTGGCCGTGCGACTCAGGCCACACAGAACGCGTTGCCCTCCGGATCGGCCATCACCACCCATTCGAACTCGGGTCCGAAGTTGTTCCGGCCGGTCTCCCTCGCTCCGAGACCGACCAGTCGAGCGACCTCGGCTTCCCGGTCCTCGGCGTGGAAATCCAGGTGCACCTTGTTCTTGCCCGGTGTCGGATCAGGCACCCGCTGGAAGCCCAGTTGGGGTACACCGTCGCGCACCACCATGACGAATTCTCCAGGGGCGACGGCGTTTACCGACCCGCCGGCGGCTTGGGCCCACCAGGCGGCCAGTCCGTCGGGATCGACGCAGTCGAAGGTGATCATCTCGATGCCCAATGACATGAAGACGAGCCTAGGTCAGACCGGTGACAAGAAGGCCGCAAGTGCTGCCGAATAGTCGGCGACATCGGCCGCACCCATCACCTCGCGGGCGGAATGCATGGCCAGCTGTGCAGCGCCCACGTCGACGGTGGGGATCCCGGTGTTGGCCGCGGTCATCGGCCCGATGGTGGACCCGCAGGGCAGGTCGGCACGATGCTCATAGCGTTGCAGGTTCACCCCGGCCTGCTCGCAGGCCAGCGCGAAGGCCGCTGCGGTGCGTCCGTCGGTGGCGTAGCGCAGGTTGGGCTGCACTTTGAGCACCGGCCCGCCGTTGACCTCGATGAGATGGCCGGGCTCGTGGCGTTCCGGGTAGTTCGGGTGGGTGGCATGGGCCATATCCCCGGAGGCCACCATCGAGGCGGCCAGCCGACGCAGGAAGTCCTCGCGCCCACCCCCGGCAGCCAGCGTGATGCGTTCGAGCACCGTGCGCAGCAGGTCGGACTGCGCGCCGTGGTCGGACTGCGATCCGACCTCTTCGTGGTCGAACAGCACCAGCACCGGCACCACATCGGCCTTCGAGCCGGTGGCCAGGAAGGCCTCCAAGCCCGCGTAGCAGGTGGCCTGGTTGTCCAGCCGCGGCGCGCTGACCAGCTCGTGGTCGACTCCGGCAAGTCTCGACGGGTTGATGTCGTGGGTCATCAGGTCGAACCCGAGCACCGCATCGACATCGACATCGGCCTGAGCGGCGACGTAGCTCAGGAAGGACCGACCGCTGCTGCCGACGCCCCAGACCGCGTTGAGGTGGCGCTGCGGGTTGAGCTCGACAGCCTTGCGGTCCTCGGCGAGGTGGATGGCCAGCTGGGGCACCCGCAGAATCGGGTCGTCGACGCGCACCAAGACGTGCTCGATCGCGGCGCCGCGTCGCACCGACAACCGTCCGCTGATGCCCAGGTCGCGGTCCAGCCAGGAGTTCAGCCACACGCCCCCGTAGGGCTGCAACGCCACCACCTGCCAACCCGACACATACCGGTCCGGGTGCTGCTTGACCCGCAAGTTGGGGCTGTCAGTGTGGGCACCGACGATCCGGAACGGTGCTGCGGCGTCGTGACCGCCACGCCAGGCAATCAGCGAACCGGCCCGCACGACGAAAAAATCACCCGAACCCGGCCACGGATCGCTTTCCGAAAGCTCGGAGAAACCCACGCCACGTAGCCGCTCGGCGGCGGTGGCGACGGCGTGGAACGGCGACGGCGATGCGTCGATGAACTCACAGAGTTGCTGCGCGGTGGCTGACATGGGTGGTCAGGACACCAAAACCGCGTCCAGCGCCGAGTAGAAGATTCCCAGGCCGTCGTCGGAAGGGCCGGTCAGCGCTTCGGTGGCGTGCTCGGGATGCGGCATCAGGCCCACGACGCGTCCGTTGGCCGAGCTGATGCCGGCGATGTCGCGCATCGAGCCGTTGAGGTTCTCCCGGTAACGGAACACCACGCGGCCTTCGCCCTCGAGTTCGTCGAGCACCCGCGCCTCGGCGACGTAGCGGCCCTCACCGGATTTCAGCGGCACCAGCAGGTCGGCGCCCTGCTCATAGCGCGTCGTCCACGCCGTCGTCGTCGCGGTCACCTGCAGCCAGGTGTCTCGGCAGATGAAGTGCAGGCCGGCGTTGCGGGTCAGCGCGCCGGGCAGCAGCCCGGCCTCGCAGAGCACCTGGAACCCGTTGCAGATCCCGAGCACGGGCATGCCGCGCTCGGCGCCGGCAATGACCTCGCCCATCACCTGCGCGAACTTGGCGATCGCGCCGGCACGCAGGTAGTCGCCGTAGGAGAAGCCGCCGGGAACGATCACCGCGTCGACGCCTTTGAGGTCGACGTCGGCGTGCCACAGGCTGACCGCCTCGCCGCCGGCCAGCCGGACCGCGCGGGCGGCGTCGATGTCGTCCAGCGTCCCCGGAAATGTGATGACACCCACTCGCGGGCTCATCCGTCGCCCCCTTCGCGGGTGATGGTCCAGTCCTCGATCACGGTGTTCGCCAGCAGCGACTCGGCGATCTCCGCCAGCTGGTCGTCGCCGAGGTCACCGTCGACTTCGAGTTCAAAACGCTTGCCCTGCCGGACATCTGAGATGCCTTCGAAACCCAGCCGCTTGAGCGCACCGACGATTGCCTGCCCCTGCGGATCGAGAATCTCGGCTTTGGGCATGACGTGTACCACCACTGTTGCCACGGCGACACTCTACCTGCGCGACAATGCGAAGATGCAGCTCACTCACTTCGGCCATTCCTGCCTGCTGGCGAGCTTCGCCGCCGAATCCGGTGCCGACACCACGATGCTGTTCGATCCCGGCACCTTCAGCCACGGCTTCGAGGGCATCACCGGGTTGACCGCCATCCTGATCACCCATCAGCATCCCGATCATGCCGATCCGCAGCGGCTGCCCGCGCTGCTGGAGGCCAATCCACAGGCCGCGTTGTACGCCGACCCACAAACCGCGGCGCAGCTCGGTGGCGCGTGGCAGGCGGTCCATGTCGGCGACGAACTGTCCATCGGTCATCTGAAGGTGCGCGGGGCGGGCGGTCGGCACGCCGTGATCCACCCTGAACTGCCGGTGATCGACAACATCTCCTACCTCGTCGGTGACGAGGATCATCCGGCCAAGTTGATGCATCCCGGGGATGCGCTGTTCGTGCCCGGTGAGCCGGTCGACGTGCTGGCCACTCCGGCGGCGGCGCCGTGGATGAAGGTGTCCGAGGCCGTGGACTATCTGCGGGCGGTGGGCCCGGCCCATGCGGTGCCGATCCACCAGGGCATCATCGCCGAGGCCGCGAGGCCGATCTTCTACGGCCGGCTCACCGAGATGACCGACACCGACTTCCGGGTGCTGGAGCCCGAGGCTGCGACCGGTTTCTGAGCCCTCGTCGAACCGGTCAGCCCACGTCGCGGGCCGCTGCTCGACCTGCGGCCCGTCCGGAGAACACGCAGCCACCCAGGAACGTGCCCTCCAGCGAGCGGTAGCCGTGCAGCCCTCCCCCGCCGAACCCGGCGGCCTCCCCGGCGGCGTACAGACCGGGCAATGCCGAACCATCGGCCCGTAACGCACGGGAGTCGAGGTCGGTCTCCAATCCACCCAACGACTTTCGGGTCAGGATGTGCAACTTGACCGCGATCAACGGGCCGGCTTTGGGATCGGTCAGCCGGTGCGGGGCGACCACCCGGCTGATCCGATCGGGCAGATAGTGGCGGGCGGCGCGGACAGCGGTGATCTGACTGTCCTTGGTGAACCTGTTGACCACCTCGCGATCACGGGCAGTCACCTCGGCCTCGACGACGTCATAGGCCACCGGCTCGGTGCCGGGGACGGCGTTCATCGCGCTCACCAGGTCGGCCAGGTTGTCGGCGGTGACGAAGTCCACGCCCTTGTCGACGAAGGCGTGCACGGGCGCGGGGCCGTTGCGGGCACGATCGAGCACCCCGCGCAGACTTCGGCCGGTCAGGTCGGGGTTCTGCTCCTGCCCGGACAGGCCGAACTCCTTGGCGATGATGCGGGCGTTGAGGACGAACCAGGTGTAGTCGTGCCCGGTCTGGGCGATGTACTCCAGTGTGCCCAGGGTGTCGAAGCCCGGATACAGCGGCGCAGGCAGCCGTTTGCCGGTGGCGTCGAGCCACAGCGACGACGGCCCGGGCAGGATGCGGATACCGTGGTGCGGCCAGATGGGGTCGTAGTTGGTGATGCCTTCGGTGTAGTGCCACATCCGGTCGCTGTTGATGACGTGGGCGCCGGCAGCCTCGGCGATGCCCATCATCCGGCCGTCGACGTGCGCGGGGACGCCGCTGAGCAGCTGTTCGGGAACTCGTCCCATCCGCGCCGGCCAGTTTTTCCGGACCAGATCGTGGTTGCCGCCGATGCCGCCGCTGGCAACGATCACCGACTGCGCCCGAAGCTCGAAGTCACCGACCACCTCCCGCGAGGACGCGACGCCGCGCGCCACAGTGCTGGGCTGCAGCACGGCGCCGCGTACCCCGACGACGCCGCCGTTCTCGATGACCAGCTCGTCGACGCGATGCCGGTGGGCGAACCGGACGCCTGCGCGGCCGTTCAGTCTGCGCGCGAAGATGTCGACCAGCGCCGGGCCGGTCCCCCAGGTGATGTGGAAGCGCGGCACCGAGTTGCCGTGCCCCCGGGCGTCGTAGCCGCCGCGCTCGGCCCAACCCACCAGGGCGAACGTCTGCAAGCCGCGGTCACGCAACCAGCGCCGCTTCTCCCCCGCCGCGAAATCCACATAGGCGTGGGCCCACTGGCGGGGCCAATGATCTTCGGTGCGATCGAAACCGGCGGTGCCCAGCCAGTCCTGCAAGGCCAGCTCGTGACTGTCACGGATGCCGAGCCGGCGCTGTTCGGGGCTGTCGACGAAGAACAGGCCACCGAACGACCAGTAGGCCTGACCGCCGATATTGGCGGCATTCTCCTGGTCGACGATCAGGACGCTGCGGCCCCGGTCGGCTAGCTCGCACGCCGCAACCAGCCCCGCCAAACCAGCACCGACCACGATGACATCAGCATCCGCCATTCCGACAATCTAGCGATTGTCGCTGCCTACGCGGCGTCAGTCAGCGCAGGTCGGGGCTGCCACTGGTAGACGGTCGGCACACAGTAGTGCATCAGCGCCAGGTCGACCGCGTCGATCATGGCCAGGCGGGGACCCGGGCGCCGCAGGTGCCGCGCAGCCACCGCAACCCGCACGACACCGTGGCGCCGCGCGGTGCGCTCGGCGGAGAGCACCACCGTTCGACACCACCATGGCTCTGCCAGAAATCCCTCGCCGATGCCGAGCACCCGGGCCCGGACGGCCTCACCGCGGACCAGGTCGACGATCTCGTGCAGACCGGCCGCCAACCGGAAACCATTGCGGCGCAGCGCGGTAAAGGTACCTTCGGAGGTCGTCCACTTCGGTGCGGCGAACAGCCTGGTACGCAGTCCGAGGTGGTCGAGGATGCGGTCGGCGGCGGTCAGCCGCAAACCGGCCTCGTGGGCAGGCGATTTCCCGGCGTCGTCGAACCCGTGCAGCACGATCGCATCGCCGTGGCTTCGACGGTTGGTCAACCACTCGACCGTGCGCGAGTCGCTGTCGAGCCGGTAGCCGTTCTTGAGGCGGGGTGCAACCAGCAGCGACGCCGGAACGCCACGGTCAGCCAGCAGGTTGCGGAACTCGGTGACGTCGTCGAGGGTGCGGTCGTTGATGCCGGAGATCGAGACGATCAGTTGTCCTGCCACACTGGCAGTGTCACAGCTGCAGATGTCGGCGAGGTGACTGACACGACGCGCGCAGGTGTACGGCGGCTAGCGCGGCAGCACGGACTCGATGGCCGAGATGACCTCGGGGGCGTCCGGTTCGGTGCGCGGACGGAACCGCTTGACCACGCTGCCGTCAGGGGCGATGAGGAATTTCTCGAAGTTCCACTGCACATCGCCGGCCTGGCCGTCGTCGTCGGGGACCTCGGCGAGCTGGGCGTAGAGCGGATGCCGCTGCGCGCCATTGACGTCGGTCTTGGCCAGCAGCGGGAACGTCACCCCGTAGGTGGTCGAACAGAAGGTCTGGATCTCCTCGGCGGTGCCGGGCTCCTGCCCCATGAACTGATTGCACGGCACTCCGATCACGGTCAGACCGCGGCCGCCGTAGTCCTTGGCGAGCTGCTCGAGGGCGCTGTACTGCGGCGTGAGTCCGCACTTGGAGGCCACGTTGACCACCAGCGCGGCACCGTCGGCCAGCTCGGCCAGCGTGGTCGCCCTGCCGTCGAGGGTGGTCAGCGGGATGTCGTTCAGCGCAGTGTCGGTCATGGCAACGCACGCTACCCGGCGCCTGGTTCGGTGAACAGCATTCGGGCCACTCGCTGCGCGGTGGCCACCGGATCAGCGTCGGTACCGATGACGCCGTTGAGATAGAGCATGGCGAACCCGTGGACCAGCGACCAGGCCGCCAGTCCGGCAGCCTGGGGATCGGTTGCGGCTCGTGGGTCGTCCAATGTCGCGACGCCGGCGGCCAGCTCGTGGCCCGCGGCAGCGCGGGCCGCCAGCAATTCGGGGTCCTCGGTGTCGACCAGGGAGCGGTCGAACATCACCGCATAGTGCCCTGGGTTCTCGGTGGCGAAGCGGGTGTATGCCAGTGCGGCGTCGATGAACTCGGGTCGCGCACCGGCCAGCGCCGAAGCCAGCATCCGCCAGCCCTGCGCGGCCAGTGCGGTGAACAGCCCGCGACGATCGGTGAAATGGTGTGCCGGGGCGGCATGCGAAACCCCTGCCGCGCGCGCCAATTCGCGTAGCGAGACACCGTCGGCACCCCGCTCGGCGACCAACGTTGCTGCGCGGGCGAGGATCACCGCCCTGAGGTCGCCGTGGTGGTAGGTGCTCCTGGCCATCGACTCAGCTTTCGCTGCGGCCGACCTTGGCGACGTCGAGCAGCCACGCGTACTGGAACGCGGTCTCCTTCCAACGCTCGTAGCGACCGCTGATTCCGCCGTGGCCGGCGTTCATCTCGGTCTTGAGCAGCACCTTGGCGCCGTCGGTGTCCGGGTTACGCTGGGCGTGACGCAGTGCGGCAACCCATTTGGCCGGCTCAACGTAGTACACCCGGGTGTCGTTGAGCGAGGTCATCGCCAGAATTGCGGGATAGTCGCTTCCGTCGACGTTCTCGTAGGGCGAGTAGGACTTCATGTAACGGTAGACCTCGGGGTCTTCCAGCGGGTTGCCCCATTCGTCCCATTCGGTGACGGTCAGCGGTAGCGACGGATCCAGGATGGTGGTCAGAGGGTCAACGAAGGGCACCGCGGCCAGCACCCCCGCGAAGAGCTCCGGGGCCATGTTGGTCACCGCTCCCACGAGCAGCCCGCCGGCGCTGCCACCGTAGGCCGCCAACGTGTCGGGCTGCGTGACACCGGCGTCGACGAGATGGCGTCCGACGGCGATGAAGTCGGTGAACGTGTTGCGCTTCTCCAACAACTTTCCGTGCTCGTACCAGGGCCGGCCGAGTTCGCCGCCGCCGCGCACGTGCGCGACGGCGAAAACCATGCCGCGGTCGAGCAGCGACAGCCGGGCAATCGAGAAGCGCGGATCCTCGCACGATTCGTAGGCGCCGTAGCCGTAGAGCAGTGTCGGGGCCGGGAACTGGAGGTCGGCGCGGTGCACGATCGAAACCGGTACCCGGGCACCATCTTCGGCCAGAGCCCAGTCGCGGCGCTCGACGTAGTCCTGCGGTCGATAGTCGCCGAGGACCGGTTGCTCGCGCAGCAGGGTGCGCTCGCCGGTGGCCAGATCCATGTCGTAGATGCGCACCGGTGTGACGAACGATGTCGCACCGATACGCAGCTTCGGCGCGCTCCAGTTCGGGTTGGCCGACAGACCGACCGACATCAGTTCAGAGTCGAAGGTGATGTCGGTCATCGTGCCGTAGCCGGCGCCGTCGATCGGCCACAGTGCGATGCGGGGCAGCGCCTCACTACGGAAGCTGACCACAAGGTGGCCGTCGAACGCATCCACCGCGTCCAAGCGAACGTCGTCGCGGTGTTCGATCAGGGTCCGCGCTGCGGTGGGGTCGTCGACCGGCGCATCGACCAGGGTGAAGTTCTCGGCACCGTCGTTGTGCAGGATGAGGAACCGGTCCTGCCCGCCCACCACAGCGTGATCCACCGAGTACTCGACGGATTCGCGCCGCTCCCAGATGGTTTGGAACTGTGCCTGCGGGTCGTCGGCAGGGCCATAGCGCAACTCCGAGGTCACCGCGCTGCCGGCGGCGATGATGATGTACTTGTTGCTGCGGGTGCGGCCGACGCCGATCCAGAACCGTTCGTCGGGTTCGTGGTAGACGCGTTCGTCGGGCTGCTCGGAGCCCAGCCGGTGCCGCCACACGGTGTCGGGACGCCACGCATCGTCGACGGTGACGTAGTAGACGGTTGCGTTGTCGGCCGCCCACGTCACGCCGGCGCCGACGCCGGCGATCTCGTCGGGATACCGCTGCCCGGTGCGCAGATCCTTGAAACGCAAGGTGTAGCGCTCGTCGCCTTTGACGTCGACCGAATAGGCCAGGATGTTGCCGTCGATGCTGACACCGGCCGCGCCGAGGGAGAAGAAGTCGTGCCCTTCTGCCTCGACATTTTCGTCGAGAAGTATTTGCTCGCCGGGGATCTCGGTGTCCTCGTCGAACTGTGGTGGTGTCCAGTCGTCGAAGTCGCGGACCGGGCAACGGCATTGCACGCCATACTGTTTACCCTGGAAGCTGCGGCCGTAGTACCACCAGTCGCCGCGACGGGTGGCCACCGAAAGGTCGGTTTCCTTGGTGCGGGCCTTGATCTCGTCGAAGATCTGCTGCCGCAGTGGGGCCAGCTCAGCGGTGACGTGCTCGGTGTAGGCGTTCTCGGCCTCGAGGTAGTCGACGACGTCCTGATTGGCCTTGTCGCGCAACCACTCGTAATGGTCGACAAAGACGTCCCCGTGGTGTTCGCGACGGTGAGCGACGCGTTTTGCGACGGGGGCTTTCATGCCGGATCTCCTATCCAGTCGTCGAATCTCTGACCTGAAATTCGTTCGTAGGCTTCGATGTAGCGGGCTCTGGTGGCATCGACGATGTCGGCCGGCAGCGCAGGCGGGGGTTGATCGCCGGCACGGTCCCACCCGGAATCCGGACCCGTCAACCAGTTGCGGACGAACTGCTTGTCGAAGCTGTTCTGCACGGCACCTTCGCAGTAGTCCTCGGCGCGCCAGTACCGCGACGAGTCGGGAGTGAACACTTCGTCGGCCAGTGTGAGTTCACCGTTGGCGCCGACGCCGAATTCGAACTTGGTGTCGGCGACGATGATGCCCTTGGTGAGCGCATGCTGGGCGCCTGCCGAGTAGATGCGCAGGGTGTGATCGCGCAGCTCTTCAGCGCGCTGACGGCCGATCAGGCCGACGACGTCGTCGAAGGTGATGTTGACGTCGTGGTCACCCAGGTCGGCCTTGGTGGCCGGGGTGAACAGCGGTTCGGCGAACCTGCTGGCTTCGACCAGACCGGCGGGCAGTTCGATGCCGCAGAGTCGGCCGGTCTGCTGATAATCGAGCAGGCCGGAACCGGTCAGGTAGCCGCGGGCCACCGCCTCCACCGGAAGCATCTCCAGCTGTTCGACCACCAACGCCCGGCCCAGCACGGTGACCGGGATGCGCTCGTCGTCGGGCGGGCCGGCCAGGTGGTTGGGTACACCGAGCAGGTCGAAGAAGAACACGCTCATCGCGGTGAGGATGCGACCCTTGTCCGGGATCTCGGATCCGAGGATGTGGTCGTAGGCCGAGATCCGGTCAGTCGCGACGAACAACAGGTGCCCGTCGTCGATGCGGTAGAGCTCTCGAACCTTGCCGCTGGCCAGATGTTGGTAGTCGGACAGATCGGGACGCATTCGGCCAGCCTATCGGGCAGTCTGTGCTGGGATCGAAGCCATGACGTCGAGGTACATTCCCTACGCCGGAACACCCGGCCGGCTTTTCGCTCAGGTGACCGCCGACATCCTCATCGCCATCTGGGTAGCGGTTTGGGTTTCGGTCGGGGTGGCCGTCCATGCGGCGGTGGCGATCATCTCCGACGTGGGTCGACAGCTGAACGACGGCGCCACCGGGGTCTCGGAGAATCTGGACTCGGCCGGGAACCGCGCCGACAGCGTGCCGCTGATCGGCGACTCGATCGCCGGTCCCCTGCGCGCGGCCAGCGAGGCTGCCCTGGACATCGCCGGCGCCGGGCACAGCCTGGACAGCACTGCGAGCTGGCTGGCCTGGGTGCTGGCGCTGGCGGTGGCCGCGCCGCCCATCATGCTGGTGGGGATGCCGTGGGTGGTGTTGCGGCTGCGGTTCGCGCGGCGCAAGTGGACTGCGGTGACGCTGGCGTCGACGCAGGCCGGCGAGCAGCTGCTGGCGCTGCGTGCGCTGGCCAACCGGCCGCTGCCGAAGCTGGCAGCGATCAGCCCCGACCCGGTGGGAGCATGGCGCGAACAGGATCAGCGGGCCATCCGGGGCCTCGCCGCTCTCGAACTCCGCTCGGCCGGTATCCGGGCGGCCAACCTACGGACCGCACCTCGGTAGGACGGTCACCGTCCGACCACGTTGTCGATCTGTTCGCGGAGGATGTCGAGGTGGCCGGCGTGGCGCGCGGTCTCTTCGATCATGTGGGTCAGCGCCCACCGCATCGACGGCGGTGTACCTCGCGACGCCGGGCGGGCACACGGCGCGGTCAGGTCGTCGCATGCCGCGATCACCGTGTTGGCGCGCTCGACGGCGTCCCGGTAGGCGGCGATCACCGAGTCCACGGTCTGGTCGGGGGCGGCGTGGAATGTGGCGGGCCAGTCCGCGTCCTCGCCGAGGAACAGGAACCGTTCCACGTGGGCGAGGTGATTCACCAGTCCGAGGCAGTTCGTCCCGGACGGCACCCCCGGTGTGCGGACGGCCGGTTCGGGCGCGCTGTCGAGCTTGTTCACCACGCATCGGCGCAGGTAGTCGAGAAAGCCGACCAGGACGTGTTTTTCGGATCCATCGGTGCGCGGCGGCGCGGTATCGGCCATCGTCGTCTCCTGGCCCGGCCTACTTCAGCAACCGTTTGAGCGACGTGCCGAACGGGTGGCGGGCCGTGACCGACCCGAACCGCACCCGTCCGGTGACGACGACGTGCAGCCGCGCCGAGACCGGGCTGGTCGCCACCTTCACCGACGTCGACGACGCCACGCCGGCGATACCGTTGAGGTCGGCTGTCGCGCCGTCGGGAAGGATCAGCTCGGTGGAGCTGAAATAGTCGTCGATGTCGATGCGCACGAGCGAGGCTTGCAAGACCGCAGCCGTGAAATCCAATGTGGTGGAGCACATCCGGGTGACCAGTTGCAGTCGGGCCGGCACCGTCCACTGCCCTTTGCGGGTGATTCCCGACATCCAGCTGTTCAGCACTTCCGGTGCAGCCGGGGCCGGTTCGCGTCGGACGTGCGGCAGGTCGGCGATCACGGTGTCGAGTTCACCGCGGGTCCGCGCGGCCAGCACGACGTCTACCCGCTCGGTGTACTCGTCGAGGCTCAGCATTCCCTGCCCGACAGCGAGCTCGAGAATTCGCGTCACCGCGGCGCGGTCGGCGTCGGACGCGCGCATGTCGTTCACCTTGTCACCTCCACCATCAGATGCCGGATACCGGTGTGACGGTTGCTGCGCGTCCACTCGACCGGCTCGGCCAACGTCACCGAAGAATATCGGCCTAGCAGCTCCTCGAAGATCACCCGAAGTTCCAGCCGGGCCAGGTTGGCCCCCAGGCAGTAGTGCACGCCTTGACCGAATCCCAGGTGCGGGTTGGGTTTCCGGGTGATGTCGAAGCGATCCGCATCGGCGAAGACCGTCTCGTCGCGATTGGCCGAGCCCTCCCAGACCAGTACTTTCTGGCCCGGCTCCAGGGCATGCCCGCCCAGGGTCACCGGTTGGGTCACCGTCCGGCGCTTGGACGGCGACGGTGATGTCCACCGCACCATCTCCTCGATCGCGGCCGGCAGCAGGGCCGGGTCCGCCCGCAGCGCCCGGTAGGCGTCGGGCCTTTCGACCAGGGCCAGCAGTCCGCCCGCGATCGCGTTGCGAGTGGTCTCCGCGCCGGCGCTGAACAGCAGATTGAAGAACAGATAGCCTTCGAGGTCGGTGAGGGCGGGGTCGTCGGAGTTCACGACCACCGAGAGCATGTCGTCGGTGGGATCGGCACGCTTGGCGGCGATCAGTTCCTGACCGTAGGTGAACATCCGCGATCCGGCCTCCTCGACGGACAGGCGGGTGATCGCGGCTTTGCGGGAACCGCCGAAGTCGAAGCTGGGCTCGATGGCCTCGAAAAGCCAATGCCGTTCCGACTCGGGCACTCCCAGCAGGATGCAGATCATCTGCATCGGCACCTCGGCAGCGATCTCGGTGACGAAATCGAAAGGTTCGGCAGGGCCCACGTCGTCGAGCAGGCGCCGGGCCCGGTCGCGCAGGTCGTCTTCGACGCGGCGGATCATCCGCGGCGTGAGCCCAGAGCTGACCAGCCGGCGTACCTCGCCGTGGCGCGGGTCGTCCATCATGTTCAGCAGCTGCCCGGCGATGGGGAGGTCTTGCAGCAATGTGCCGCCGAACGGGCGTTCACCGCCGGTCACCGAGGAATACGTGTGCGGATCACGCAGCACCGCCAGGGTTTCGGCGTGCGTGGCGACCGACCAGAACCCTTCGCCGTCCGGGGTGTTCTCGGTGGGTTCGTGCCAGTACACCGGTGCCTGCTGCCGATGCAGTGCGAACAGGTCGTGTGGGAAGCCGTCGGCGAAATTGTCCAGATCGGTGAAATCGATCGTGGCCAGCTCCAGGCTCGACGTCACAGGATCGCACCGGAGGTGTACGTCGCGGCCTCGGGGTAACGAACGAGCAGGTCGTCGACTGCGGCGACCACCCGGTCGACCTGATCACCTGCCGCGCCGGAGAACACCTGCTTGTCGGCCAGTGCGGCGTCCAGTGCCGTTCGGTCGAGCGGAAGCCGCGGGTCGTGGGCCAACCGGTCCAGCAGGTCAGGCTCGGCGCCGTGTTCGCGCATGTTCAACGCCACCGCGACAGCGTGTTCCTTGATGACCTCGTGGGCAGTCTCCCGACCGACCCCGGCCCGCACGGCCGCGATCAGGATGCGGGTGGTCGCCAGGAAGGGCAGGTAGCGGTCGAGTTCACGCTGGATCACCGCAGGGTAGGCGCCGAACTCGTCGAGGACGGTCAGGAACGTCTCGGTCTGTCCGTCGAGGGCGAAGAAGGCGTCGGGCAGGGCGACACGACGCACCACCGAACAGAACACGTCCCCCTCGTTCCACTGCGCGCCGGCCAATTCGGCGGCCATCGTCGCGTATCCGCGCAGCACCACCTGCAGGCCGTTGACGCGCTCGCAGCTGCGGGTGTTCATCTTGTGCGGCATGGCCGAGGAACCCACCTGACCGGGGGCAAAGCCCTCGGTGACCAGCTCGTGGCCGGCCATCAGCCGGATGGTGTGCGCCAACGACGACGGACCGGCGCCCAGTTGCACCAGCGCGGAGACCACGTCGTGGTCCAGTGAGCGGGGGTACACCTGACCGACACTGGTGAACATTTCGCTGAAGCCCAGAAACGCCGCGACCCGCCTCTCCAGCTCGGCCAGCCGTTCGGTGTCGCCGTCGAACAGATCGAGCATGTCTTGGGCAGTGCCCATCGGGCCTTTGATGCCGCGCAGCGGATAGCGGTCGATCAACTCGATGACCCTTGTGAGCGCCACCAGCAGTTCCTCTGCCGCCGAGGCGAATCTCTTGCCCAGGGTGGTGGCCTGCGCGGCGACGTTGTGGCTGCGGCCGGCCATCACCAGGTCGCGGTAGAGCACGGCGCGTTCGGCCAGCCGCGCGACGACGGCGATGCCGTGGTCACGAACCAGTTCCAGCGACCGCCGGATCTGCAACTGTTCGACGTTCTCGGTCAGGTCGCGGCTGGTCATGCCCTTGTGCACGTGCTCGTGACCGGCCAGCGCGTTGAACTCCTCGATGCGGGCCTTCACGTCGTGGCGCAGCACCCGCTCACGGGACGCGATGGATTCCAGGTCCACGGTCTGCAGCACCCGCTCGTAGTCGGCAAGCACGCCCTCGGGCACCGCAACACCGAGTTCGGCCTGGGCTGTCAGCACCGCCAGCCACAGCCGCCGTTCGGCGACGATCTTCGCTTCCGGCGACCAGATCGCCACCATCTCCTCGCTGGCGTACCGGTTGGCCAGCACGTTGGGAATGCTCACGAACACACAGCCTACGAGTCTGGTCGTGCACAGTAGACACCGTGCACTTCATCGGTGTGGACCTCGCATGGGGTCAGCGCAAGCCCACGGGCCTGGCAGTGGTGGACGACGGCGGACGGTTGGTGCTGGCCACGGTCGCGACCGATGACGCCAGCATCTGCGCTGCGCTGCGTCCCTACGTCGACAACGATTGCGTGGTCGGCTTCGATGCACCGCTGATCGTGCGCAACGCGACGGGCCAACGACCGGCAGAACGGGCGATCAACGCAGACTTCGCCCGCTTTCAGGCGGGGACGCACCCGTCGAACACGGGCAAGCCGGAGTTCGCTGACGGCACCAGGGCGGCACAGCTGGCCGAGGCGCTCGATCTCGACATCGATGCCCGTTCCGGCTCGTCGCGACGCGCCCTTGAGGTGTACCCGCATGCGGCGACGGTGGCGTTGTTCCGGCTCGGACGCACGTTGAAGTACAAGAGCAAGCCAGGGCGCGGACTGGCTCAGATGCGGACCGAGCTGCAGCGGCTGATGGAGCTGATCGAGAGCCTCGCCGGCGCCGATCCGGCGTTGCGATCGGGCAACTGTCAGGATTGGGCTCGGCTTCGTGAAGCCGCCGAAAGCGCTTCGCGAAAAAGCGATCTGCGACGGGTCGAGGATCCCGTGGATGCGGTGGTGTGTGCCTATGTGGCGATGTTCGCGGCTCGCCGCCCCGACGATGTGACCTACTATGGCGACGCCGAAACCGGCTACATCGTGACGCCCACGCTGCCGGCGGATCTGGTGCCGGCTCCACCGGAGCCGACGCCTGGTGCGGTCCATGAGGCGACTGCGACGTACGCGGAACGACGCCCCCAGCTTGTGCAGGCCACCGGGCGCTACCTGACGGCGGTGACCGCCCTGCTCGACGATGCGGGAATCGACTACCTGAGCGTGACCGCGCGGACGAAGTCGGTGGCTTCGTTCGCCGCCAAAGCCGACCGGCACATCGACGGCAGACGTCTGTACACCGACCCGCTGTCGGAGATCACCGATCAGATCGGATTGCGGGTGATCACCTATCTGCGCGACGACGTCGCGGCGGTGACCGACGTTTTGGCCGAGGAAATGCAGCTGCTCGATGACCGTGACATGGGTGTGGAGACCGCAGCCGAGGGCAGGTGGGGCTATGCCAGCCGCCACTTGGTCGTGGCGACCGGCGGCGAGCCGTGGCCGGCGTCGGTTCAGGTGCGCACGATCTTGCAGCACGCATGGGCCGAGTTCGAACACGATGTCCGCTACAAGGGATCTGTGCCAGAAGAGGACGCGCCTGATTTGAACCGGCGGTTCACCTTGGCCGCCGGCCTGCTCGAGCTCGCCGACCGGGAGTTCTCAGCCATCCGGGAACGGCTGCGTTCCACCGGGCCGGCCCCGCGGGCGCCGCAAGGTTCGGGGGATCTCGGGATTCCAACACCGGTGCTGGCAACCTACCTGGCGAACCGATTTCCCAACTCCGGGTGGTCGCGCACCGATCACTACGCGTGGATGGCCGGCTTACTGCTCGATCTCGGAATCGATTCGACCGACACCGTCGACGCGACACTCGGCAGTATCGACACCGAGGCCGTGAATGCCGCAATGGACTACCGGTTTCCCCCCGGTGCGGTTCGCCGCCTCGACGACGCGCTGCTGGCGGTGTTCGGAGCGCGCTACATCAGCCTGAACGGCAATGCCCATCGAGTGTTGTTGTTGGAGAATCGACTTGCTCGGCTCACCGGTGGTGCCGCCGAGCGCTAGAACGGCGGTGTCCCGATCGCGTTGGGAGGATGTTCGCGGTGGGGGTCTACGCCGGTGTTGGTTTTGCGCAGCGCGGTGATGTACCGGGCGTGGGCCTGGGCGCGGGTGTATCGGCGCCGGGGCATCATGGTCCCGCGTCGTGGGGTGGGGGTGGGCGTGGGTGGTGGGCCGTTGACCCACAGGGTGGCCGTGGGTCGGCACAGCGCGGGAAAGAGCAGGGAGCTGCCTGGTTTGGTGGTGTAGGTGTGGCCGGTCGGGCTGGTCCATTCGATGGTGCCGTCGGGGTGTTGTCGTTCCGACCAGCCGTCGGGGCCAACCCAGAACGTTTTCAGTAAATGATGAAAACGGCACAGACACTTCAGGTTTGATGCGTGGGTGGGCCCGAGCGGATAGGGCACGGTGTGGTCGATGTCGGCGTGGGTGGCGGGGACTTCGCAGTTCGGGAAGCGGCAGGTCAAGTCGCGGCAGCAGACGAATTCGGCCAGGGCCGGCGAGGGCAGATAGCGGGATTCGGCGGGGCGCTGGCCGGGATGGACGATCTCGCGGATGCGGGCGTTGGCCAGCATCGGAGCCACCAGCGCGGGGGGTAGCACCCCGCGGCCGAACAGAAACGCCGACCCGGGCGCAGACGCGGCGGGTGCGGGGGCGGGGGCGGGGGCGGGAGCCTCAGGCGCGGAAGCAAGCTCGGCGGTCTCGGTTGGTGTGGGGGTCCCCGCGTCG
Source organism: Mycobacterium sp. SMC-4 (assembly GCF_025263265.1). Lineage (NCBI taxonomy): Bacteria > Bacillati > Actinomycetota > Actinomycetes > Mycobacteriales > Mycobacteriaceae > Mycobacterium > Mycobacterium sp. SMC-4. Next base: position 4,700,575 of record NZ_CP079869.1, read on the forward strand.
GGGGGGTCGGCTGTTGCGGGCTGTGTTGAGCAGGTGGCGTCGGTGATCAGGTAGACGGTGGTGTTGGGTGTGGGTGGGCGGGCCGTGGCGGCGTCGCAGTCGGGCAGGCTGCAGGTGCAGGCCAGGGTGTCCAGGCCGTAGCTGATGGCGGCCAGCGCGTCGTAGCGGCGTTGGTCGCTGGTGCGCGGATCGGCCGGGCAGACGGTGGCCGCGATGGTGGTGATGCGGTCATACAGGGCGGCGGCATCATGGGCGTGCATGCGGGCCTGCAGGCTGACCAGCCCGGCCGGGTCGGTGGGATAGCCGAAGTCCAGGCTGCGCCCCGCAGTGTCGGTGGCGGTGCGTTGAGCGGCCGGGTCGCAGGCGATCACCGTGGCATCGATGGCCTGTTCGATCTTGGTGCGCGACAGCGCGCTCCAAAATCCCACCTGGCGGGCCAGTGCATCATCGACGGCGGCCAAAGCCTGCGGGTCGGTGATCAACTCGGTGCGGGTCAAGATGGTGCGCACCAGCATGTCGCTGATCAGGCCCTGGGCGAACAGCGCGGCCACCCTGGGCAGCCGGTCGCGCAGGGCCACCGCACGCTGGGTCTGGGTCAGCGCCAGCCACTGGTTGACCCCCAGCGCGGCACCCAGTTCGGCGGCCACCGCGGCATCGGGGTCGACCCACCAGTTGCTGCGGTCCTCGGCGCAGGGCAGCTGGGTACGCCGGTCGAACAGCTCGGCCATCACCGCCAACTTGCGGGACGCGGCGATGTTCTCCGCCCGCGCACAGGCCCGCGCGGCATCGATGAGCCCAGCCGCGCTCAGCGACCCCAACTCCGCGCCACCCGGCAACCCACCTTCGCACATGTGTTCGACACTAGTGAGGTCCACCGACAATTCTCTACGTCGGTATTCAGCTCGACCGACCCGGTCGGGTGGGTTGTGTGTCGAGATCCGGCCACTCGTCGATCAATTTCTGCCAACCGAAATGAAACTGTTGACCTGGCGGTTTTTAGGGGCAGATCACCACGATCGGCCAACCTGATCAACCAAGGTGATCGACCAGATGTCGAAACCGCGTGATTCGCTCCACGGCTTGAGACCCGAAACCGAGGGATGAGAGCAATGAAGAACTTCACCATCACCGCCACCGCCGTCGCTGCCACCGGACTGGCCGCCGTCGCGCTCGGCCTGGCCGCCCCGGCCGCCGCCGCCCCGTCCGGTGCCGGCGACGCCCGCAGCACCATCAGCTCACTGGAAGCCGAAGGCAACCGGGTCATCGTCAGCCGCCAGGGCAACACCCCACTGGCCCAGGCCGAGGTCGTCTCCGTCCGCCCCGGCCCGCAGTTCACCCAATGGGTCTGGGACGCCCAGCGCGACGACCGCATCCAGGTCCCCGCCGGGCGCACCTACTTCGTCACCGTCAAATAAGCACCAGCATCAAAGGGGGCGCCTCGAAAGAGGCGCCCCCTTTGTCGCGTGCGTTGCCGCGCTTGCCTAGTCGGGACCCGACGCCAGGTGTGCCGGGTCGGTGATGTGGCGTTCGTGAATCCCCAACTGCCGGTTGATCGCCTGGGTGATGAAGAACAGCACGATGCCGAGGAGGACGAGCGCCCCGGCCACCAGGTACTGCTGCGCGGGTCGGCCTGACAGCGGAGTCACCAAGTACAGCGAAGCGAGGAAGCCGATGACCGGCAACGCCGTCGGCGTCTTGAAATGACCGCCCGCGTTGCGCACGTCGCGACGCAACACCAGCACCGCGACATTGACCACCGCGAATACCGCGAGCAGCAGCAAGCTGGTGGTGCCGCCCAGGACAGCGATGGCATTGCTGCTGGCAGCTGTACTGACGTAGATGATCAAACCGAACGCGATCAATGTGGTGAAGACGATGGCCACCCACGGTGAGCGCCGGGTGGCATGCACGGTACCCAGCACCGGCGGCAGCACATGCTGGCGGGCCATCCCGTAGATGAGGCGGCTGGCCATCAGCATGTTGATCAGCGCGGTGTTCGACACCGCGAACATCGTGATGAACGGCAGGATCGTATCCACCGGAAGGCCTGGTGCGCCGGCCCTGACCACCTCGACGAGCGGGGTGTCGCTGGCCTCAAGCACCCCGACCGGCACCAGCGCCACCGCGACGATCGAGATCAGCACATACACCACACCGGCAATCCCCAAGCCGGACAACAAGATTTTCGGGAAGATCCGGATCGGGTCCTTGGTCTCCTCGGCCATGTTCACCGAGTCCTCGAAGCCGACCATCGCGAAGAACGCCAGCGAGGTCGCCGCCGTCACCGCCAGGAATGCGTTCTTGTCGTCGGCGGTCTCGAATGCGACGATCCGGGAGAAGTCGACATCGGTGCCACGGGTGAATGCCCAGAATCCGACCATCACGACGATCACCAGGCCGGTGATCTCGACGATCGTCAGCACGACGTTGAGCTTGACGCTTTCGCCGACACCCCGGAAGTTGATCGCCGCCAGCGCGGCCATGAATCCCAGAGCCAGCAGCGCGACGCCGATCGTCGAGGTCTCGATACCGGCGCCCTCGTAGAAGTTGGCCGCAAATGCTCTGGATGCCGTTGCCGCTGAGGTGATTCCAGAACACATAACGATGAAGGCGACAAGGAACGTGATGAAGTGGATACCGAAAGCCTTGTGGGCATAGAGCGCCGCACCCGCGGCCTGCGGGTACTTGGTGACCAGCTCCAGATAGCTGAACGCGGTGATGGTGGCGATGGCGAATGCGATCAGGAACGGCAGCCATGCCGCCCCGCCGACCTCACCGGCCACGTCACCGACGAGCGCGTAGACACCGGTGCCGAGAATATCCCCGATGACGAACAACAGCAGCAGACCCGGGCCCATCACCCGTTTCAGTTGAGGTTGCTCCTGCCGGCCGCGCACACCGGTCACCGAATCCCCCATCACGCCTCCCCAAAACGTTCTGCCTGCGCTAATTGAACGGTGCAAGCACGTCGATGACGTCGATCAGGGTGGCTCGGGCCGTCTCACGCGGTCCGTCGCCGTCGCCCACCATCGCCGCCACGACGGCACCGTCGACGGCACAGACTAATGCGGTGACCATGTCTGCGCGCACCGAACGTCCCGATCGCTGCACGACCTCGACCACGGCGTCGGTGCGCTGCTTGAGAATTCTGCGCTGGATGTTGCGCAGGCTCGGCTGGCGGGCACATGCGATGTAGCGCTCGTAGCGGGAGATCAACATCTCGGTAGCACGCTCCGGGCTGTCCCCGACCAGCAGATCGACCAGGATGTCGGCCGTCGACTCGGCCCCGCGTCGGCGCCGCGACAAGGCGGCCACCCGATCTCTGAGCTCATCGGACTCGCGCAGTCCGATGAGCTCGACGGCATTGGCGATCAGGTCGTCCAGCGAAGAAAAATAGTAGGTCGTCGAGGCCAGCGGCAGCCCCGCCCGGCGTGCCACCGCACGGTGGCGAACAGCATCGAAACCGCCCTCACACAGCAGATCAGCGGCAGCGCTGACCAGCGCATACCGTCGACGCTCCCCCTTGGGAGTGACCGCTGCCGTCACATTGAGCATGGTGCCAGCCGGGAGGTGTCGGCATCGGGCTTTCGGCAATTCCTCCGCCACGGGCTCCCAGGGTCCTTCTGGGGCCGGCTGGCATGATGATCGCCATGCCGATGCTGCGTCGCCGCGAATTGTTTTCGCTCGGACTCCGCGTCGGGGTGGGCGCAGTAGCCATGACCGCGGTGAGCGCCCCGCCGGCGTTCGCGACACCAGCGCCGACATCGTCGTCGGGGACCTTCTCCTCGGCAGCCCGTGGCGGGGTGAACACCCGGTGGATCGTCGCGCGGCCGCCCGGTCAGGACAGACCGTTGCGACCGGTGATCCTGCTGCACGGGAAGGACTCTGACGCGTCGACGGTGATGTCGATGGGTGTCGAGCAGTTTCTGGCCGACGCGGTCGCCGCAGGGCTGCCGCCGGTGGCGCTGGCCGCGGTCGACGGCGGCAACGGATACTGGCACGGCCGCGCCTCCGGTGACGACCCCGCCACGATGGTGCTCGACGAGTTCCTGCCATTGCTGGCCGATCAGGGTCTGGACACCTCGCGGGTGGCGTTCATGGGCTGGTCGATGGGCGGCTATGGCGCCATGCTGTTGGGCGCCCGACTGGGTGCGGCGCGCACCGCGGCCATCTGCGCCGTCAGTCCGGCGCTGTGGACGTCGCCGGGATCAGCCGCCCCCGGCGCCTTCGACGGAGCCCAGGACTACGCCGCGAACAGCGTGTGGGGGCTCGGCGAACTGGACCGCATACCGCTGCGCATCGATTGCGGTGAGGGTGACCCGTTTGCTCCTGCCACCAGGCAGTTCATCGCATCGCTGGCAACAGCGCCGGCCGGCGGGTTCTCCCCCGGTGGCCACAACGCTGCGTACTGGTCGGGACAGCTGACGGCCGAACTCGCCTGGATCGCTCCGCTGTTGACCGCATAGCGCAACGGCTCACAGAAAGACTCGTCCTTCGGCCGCGGCCAGCCCGATGTCACTGCGAAAGTGCGCTCCGGGCAAGCGGATTGCGCTGATCGTGGCGTAGGCGTCAGCACGGGCAGCAGCCAGGTCGGCGCCGGTGCCCACCACCGAGAGCACCCTGCCACCGGAGGACACCACCGCGCCGTCGGCTCGCCGGGCAGTTCCGGCGTGCAATACGCCCTCGTGGTCGGCGCCGCTGATGACGTCTCCGACCCGGGGTCGCCCGGGGTAGTTCTCGGCGGCGAGCACCACCGCGACAGCCGAGCCGTCCCGCCATTGCAGCGGCGGCACATCGTCCAACCGACCCGTCGCCGCGGCCAGCATCAGCTGTCCCAGCGGCGAGTCCAGCAGCGCCAGCACGGCTTGGGTTTCGGGGTCGCCGAAGCGGCAGTTGAACTCGACGACAGCCGGGCCGTCCGCGGTGATGGCCAAACCTGCATACAGCAGGCCGCGGAACGGGCAATCGCGTCGAACCAGTTCAGCCGCAACGGGTTTGACGACCTCGTCAACGATCCGACGGGTCATCTCGTCAGGCAGCCATGGCAACGGCGTGTAGGCACCCATGCCACCGGTGTTGGGACCGGTGTCACCGTCACCGACCCGCTTGAAATCCTGCGCGGGCAACAGGGGCACCACGGTGTGCCCGTCGACGACACAGAACAGCGACACCTCGGGGCCGTCGAGGAATGATTCGAGCAGTACCGGATGCCCCGCCTCGAGCAGCCCGGCGGCGTGTGAGCGGGCGGCGGCGCGGTCGGCGCTGACCACGACGCCCTTGCCGGCCGCCAGTCCGTCGTCCTTGACCACCCAGGCGCGTTGGCCGGCGGCGGGTCCGAACCGGTCCAGCGCGGCGTCGAGGTGTCCCGGGTTGTCCACGATCTCGCTGGTGGCGGTGCGGACACCGGCACTGGTCATAACATCTTTGGCGAATGCCTTGGACCCCTCGATGCGAGCTGCGTCGCGGGTGGGACCGAAGCACGCGATGCCGGCGTCACGCACCGCGTCGGCCACCCCCAACACCAGCGGCACCTCCGGACCGACAACCACCAGGTCGGCGCCGACCCGCCGGGCCAGGGCCGTCACCTCCTCCCCGGAGGTGACGTCGACGTCGTACTGGTCGGCCACAGCCGCGGTCCCGGCGTTGCCGGGCGCCACCGACAGGCCGTCGACCTGCGGGTCGCGCCGCAACGCCAGCAGCAGCGCATGTTCACGGGCTCCGGATCCGATTACCAGGACGTGCACAGATGAACACCCTAATCGCTACCCCGACCGCGGCCTTGACCATACACCCAGCGCTAACAGTGTATGGTCAAGGTCAGTGTTATACGTCACACCGCGGAGGAACCCATGACGACGACCCAGGGCTGCCCATTTCTCCCCCAGGGCTATGACTTCACCGATCCCGACGTGCTGCTCCAGGGCATTCCTGTTGCCGAATTCGCCCAGCTGCGCAAGACCGCACCGGTCTGGTGGAACGCGCAGGGCGAATCGATCTTCGACGACGGCGGCTACTGGGTGATCTCCCGGCACGCCGACATCAAGGCCATCTCGCGCAACAACGCGCTGTGGTCGACCAACGCCAAAGGGGCGGTGATGCGCCTGCCCGACGGAGTCACCGCCGAACAACTGGATCTGACCAAGGCCCTCCTGATCAACCACGACGCTCCGGAGCACACCCGGTTGCGCAAGATCGTGTCGCGGTTGTTCACCCCGCGCGCCATCGCCGGTATGGAGAACAAGCTCGCCGGCGCCGCCCGCGACATCGTCGCCGCGGCGGCCGAAAAGGACTCCGGGAACTTCGTCGACGACGTCGCGACGATGCTGCCGCTGCAAGCCATCGCCGACCTGATCGGGGTGCCCGAAGCGGACAGGGCGAAGTTGTTCCACTGGACGAACTGCATCATGAACACCGACGACCCGGATTTCGACTCCGATCCGACGATGGCCAACGCCGAGCTGATGGGCTACGCCTATTCGATGGCCGAGGAGCGGCGCCGCTGCCCCGCCGAGGACATCGTCACCCGCCTGATCGAGGCAGATGTCGACGGGGACTCACTCGGCGAGGTCGAGTTCGCCTTTTTCGTGATCCTGCTTGCGGTGGCGGGCAACGAAACCACCCGCAACGCCATGACGCACGGCATGAACGCATTCTTCGAAAATCCGGAGCAGTGGGAGCTTTTCAAGCGCGAACGCCCGGATACCGCAGTCGACGAGATCATCCGGTGGGCCACCCCGGTGCACTGCTTCCAGCGCACCGCGCTCGACGATGTCGAGATCGGCGGAGTGACGATCCGCCAGGGCCAGCGCGCCGGCCTGTTCTACAGCTCGGCGAACTTCGACGAAGACGTGTTCGACCGTCCGTTCGAGTTCGACATTGCGCGTGACCCGAACCCGCACCTGGCATTCGGCGGCAACGGCGCGCACTTCTGTATCGGCGCCAACCTCGCGCGCATGGAGATCAAGCTGATGTTCAACGAGATCGCCGACCAGATTCCCGATATCAGCAAGCTCGCCGAACCGCAGCGGTTGCGGTCGGGTTGGATCAACGGGGTGAAAGACCTGCAGGTCGCCTACCACTAGAGTGCCTTCGTGCGCACTCATGGTTGGTCAGGGGCCAAGCCGGCCTCCGACGAGGAAGCCATGGCGCGCATACTCGCCGCGGCGGGGAAAGCCATCGAGGATCACGGCGCCGACTTCAGCATCTCCGATGTGGCACGCACCGTGGGTGTCACCCGCCAGACCGTCTACCGCTATTTCCCCAGTACCGAGGCTCTTCTGGTCGCGGCCGCCGTGCATGCGGTGGACGGGTTCCTGGACCGGCTGGCTGCCCACCTGCGCGGCATCCATGACCCGGTCGACGCGGTCGCCGAAGCCGTCGCGACCGCGCTGGAATGGCTGCCGCGGGAGAAGTACATGGGTCTGCTCGTGGTTCCGGGCCGTACCCGCCACGTCGAATCGGTCACGTCCGATGTGGCACTTCGGTTCGGCCGCACGATGGTCGAGCGCCTCGATGTCGACTGGGCCGCGGCCGGCGTGCATGACGAACAACTCGACGAGCTGGCCGAGCACCTGTTGCGCATCATCCAGTCCTTCGTCCTCGACCCGGGCCGGCCACCCCGCAGCGGTGACCAGCTACGCAACTACCTGCGTCGCTGGGTAGGCGCTGCGCTGCGCCCCTCCGACGTCACAGGACGGTGAGCGGCAGCGATGTCCGGTTCTGGAACTCCCACGATGCCCCGCCGCTGACCTTCGTCACCGAGACTTCCGGCAATTCCTCGGCGGGCGTGTCTGTTTCGACCACCCGCACCGTCCAGTCCGTCTCGGTGCCCGACACTTCGGCACGCAGACGCGGGTTCACCGCCGCCACGATTGCCTGCAGTGGCAGGTCGGCAACCGGGGAGATGAGCGAGACCCAGGCGCCGTCCTCGTGTGCCGGGGAGCGCCGGACATGGACGTAGCCGGGGTCGATGCTGGCGTGCACATAGGCTGCCGGGTTCAGCAGCGGGTGCAACTCGAGCACACGCAACGCTGACGCCGGCCCGTCCGACAGGCCGAGGGCCTTGTGGATCCGTTCGGCCGCCACCCCGGCGATGCCGATCAGTTGCTTGGTGCGGATCAAGTCAGCCAGCCCGACGTCGTCTTTGGCCCGTGCCCGCACCGCCAGGTTGAACGACAACACCAGCAGATGCATCTGCAGGCAGACCTCGTCGGCGATCCGCACCAGGGCTGAATGCGAGAATGCACCGAAATCGACGTCCGACAGCAAGGGACCCGAATAGTCGGCCATGCCTTCGTCATTCGGGTCGATCGGTTCCAGCTCGGTGTGATATGCGCGGCTGGCTCCCACCACGTCCAGTTGCGGGATGAAGTCCACCTCAGGGTAGGAGTCGTCGATGACGACTGTCCATCGGCAGTGCGGATGACGGTCTGCGGGTGTGCGGGGCGGCCGGTGCACGGGTCGGACCTGGCACCGTCGATTGGTCGCCAGCGCGGTCGCATCGAAGGTCGGATCCTCGATGTCGTGACACATGCCGCGGACGTAGTCCTCGCCCATCGGTTCGACGTCGAGCAGCGCGCCGCAGTGATCCAGATGAAACTCGCCGTGCCAGCGATCATGCACGGTGTAGCGGAAGTCCATGAACTGCGGCGGTGCACCGATATCGAGCTGCAGACCCTTGAAGATGGTGACGACGTCCACACCTTCGTAGTTCAGCGCCTTCTGCATCCGTTTGGTGTAGAGCGGGCTGGAGCCGGCCCACTCCTCGATCGCGATCTGCAACATCTCCTCACGTCCGAAATGGGAGATGCACCAGGCCATTCCGGAGCGGTCGATGAGCTGACCGATCAGCAACAACTCGGGGACGAGGGTGGCGAGCTGTTCGCGGGGCAGTGCCGCGTACCTACTCATCATGGACAGCGCCCCCGGAGTGCATCCGCACTGCGGCGTTGACGTTGGCGCGCTTGTCCTCCCCGCCGCCCTTCTCTGCCGCCTTCTTACGCTGCTTGGCCACCTTGGAGACGGCTCCGTCGAGCTTGGACCCCAACGGGAACCCCAGATAGTGGGTGAGGAAGACGGCCATCTCCTTGAGCTCTTCGACGGTGAGCTCACCGTTGGCCAGCGCGGCGTTGACCTGGATCTCGGCCAGGTCCGAATTGCCCACCGCCGTCACGGCGGTCAGCGTCAGCATGCGCTTGTCGCGCATGGACAGTCCGGGCCGCGTCCAAATCGTCCCGAACAGATGCTCGACGGTCAGGTCGAAGTACGGGTCGCCCTGGATATCGGGCATTTCCCATCCGTAAACCTCGTTCATCTTCTCCAGGCCCTTGCGGCGCACGTCATCCATCGCGACTACTCCTTGCTGCTCGAAGAGGTGTGGGGCACACCGAGACCGGCTGCCAGATCACGCAGTGCTATCTCGGCCAGTGGCAGTTCGACGCCGGTGGCCGCACCCAGGCCGAGGGCAAGCTTCAGGTCCTTCTCGGCCAGGCCGCGGGTGTGGACGAACATGTCGTGCAGGAAGTGCTCAGGCGCCAGTGGCTCGGTGTCGTCGCGGTACATGATCGCGCCCGGGCCACCACTCTGCGCGTCACTGTGCCGCACGACCTTGCCCAGATCCTGCAGATCGATCCCGGTCGCCTCCGCCAGTTTCTGAGCCTCACACGCCGCGGCGAAGCCGATGTAGGTCAGCATGTTGCGCGCCAGCTTCATCCGGGTGCCCGCGCCGGGTCCGCCGGCGCGCACCACCAGTGAGGCCCATTGTGCGAATACCGGTTCCACCGTTGCGAAGGCCTCGTCGTCGGCCCCGACCATCACCGCCAGCTGACCGCTCTTACCGGCGCCGGCCCCACCGCTGACCGGGGCGTCGATGATATGGATTCCTCTCGGCCGCAACGCCTCGGCCAACTCCGCGGCCGTGTTCGGCTCGATGGTCGAATGGATGGCGATGACGGTGCCGGGCTTCGCGTCGTCGGCGAGCTCTGCGACGACATCGCGCACCTGCTGGTCGGTGAGCACGGTGATGCTGATGACATCGGCTTGCGCAACGTCGGCGACCGAGCCCGCGACCGTGACGCCACGTTCAGCGAACGAGTGGGTGGTCTCCGGACGCACGTCGAAGACGATGAGTCCACCTGGCCAGTCGACCAGCCTCCTGGCCATCGGCTTTCCCTGGTTTCCCAGGCCGATGTAGCCGAGCTTGATTGCCTCACTCATCTGATGATCTGTCCGCCGTCGACATTGAAGATCTGACCGGTGATCCACTTGGCCTGATCGGAGAGCAGGAACAGCAGCATGCCGACCAGATCCTCGGGTTCGCCCATCCGCGAGAGCGGAATTCCCTTGACGATGTCGGCCACCATCTCCTGCGGAGTCGTGGTGCGGTTGGCCTCGGTGTCGATGGGCCCCGGAGCGATCGCGTTGACCCGGATGTTCTGCCCGCCCAGCTCGGTGGCCAACTGCTGGGTCAGGCCGTTGATCCCGACCTTGGCCAAACCGTAGAAGTTGGAGTACAGCCATGCAGCGGTCGAAGACTGGTTGACGATCGCGCCGCCGCCCCGCTTGGCCATCTTCCGGTACACGGCCCGGGTGCACACCAACGCGCCGTCGAGGTTCACGCTCATGAACTTCTTGTAGTAGTCCCAGTCGACGGTGATCAGGAAGTCCAGCTTCATCCCGCCGAAGATCGCCGCATTGTTGACCAGGTAGTCGATGCCACCGAACTCCGAGAGAGTCTGCGCGGCCATCTCTTTGGCGGAGTCGGGATCACTGACATCCACCCGGACTGCCAGCGCGTTGCCGCCCTCGCCCTTGATTCCGTCGGCGACCTTCTGCGCGCCGTCGGTGTTGATGTCGGCGACGACGACGGCTGCACCCTCGCGCGCCAGCGCCTCGGCGTATGCCTGGCCGATCCCTCCGCCGGCGCCGGTGACGATGGCCACCTTGTCCTTGAACTGATCTCCATAAAGCCCCATGACTATCCTCTCTCACCGCTCAGTGTTGAGTTTTCGCACGCTTTTCGTGTGCGGGCGTGACACGACCCAACGTTGGGCGGGGTGCTCACTGTGCTGCCGTCGCGATGGCCTTGATCTCGAGGTACTCCTCGAAACCGGCCAGCCCCATCTCGCGGCCGATGCCGGACTGCTTGTATCCCCCGAACGGCATGTCCGCCGAGTACCAGACGCCGCCGTTGACGTTGACGGTGCCGACCCGCAACCGGGCTGCCACCGCGTTCGCGCGATCGAGGTCGGGCGAGAACACGGTTCCTGACAAGCCGTAGGGCGAGTCGTTGGCGATGCGCACGGCGTCGTCGTCCCCATCATGGGCGATCACGGTCAGCACCGGTCCGAAGATTTCTTCGCGCGAGACCTTGGCCGAATTGTCAAGTCCGGCAATCACCGTCGGCTCGATGAAGAACCCGGTGTCTCGGCCGGCAGGCCGTCCACCACCGCAGGCGAAGCGGCCGCCCTCGGCGAGCGCGGAGTCGAGGTAGCCCTGCACGCGGTCACGCTGGCGCGCCGAGATCAGCGGCCCGCAGATTGTGCCCGCGTCGGTGGGGTCACCAGGCTTGAGCCCGGCCATTGTGGTGGCGGCGGCGTCGACGGCTTCGTCGTAGCGATCCCGCGGCACCACCAACCGGGTGGTGATCGCGCAACCCTGTCCGGCGTGCATCGACACCGTGAAGCCGGCCATCGAACACGCCCCCGCCAGGTCAGCGTCATCGAGTACCAGGAACGCCGACTTGCCGCCCAGTTCCAGGAAGACCTTCTTCAGCGTGGCGGATGCGTCGGACATCACCGCGCGGCCGGTGGCCGTCGAACCGGTGAACGAGACCATGTCCACCCGAGGGTCTTTCGACAACAGCGCACCCACGCTGTGGTCACTGGAGGTCACGATGTTGAGCACCCCGGCCGGAATGTCGGTGTGCTCAGCAGCCAGCTCACCGAGTACCGCAGCCACCCACGGGGTGTCGGGAGCAGGCTTGAGCACCAACGTGTTTCCAGCTGCCAGCGCCGGCCCGATCTTGGCAAGGTTGATCTGGTGCGGGAAGTTCCACGGGGTGATGGCCCCGACGACGCCGACGGCTTCCCGCGCTATCCGGCGCTGGGTCTTGATACCCATCGGCGAGGCGACACCGAGGTCGGTCGTCCACGGGTAGGACTCTGCGGTGTCGGCGCAGAAGGTCAGATCCTCGACAGGGCCTTCGAGTTGAGCGGCTGAGGTGAGCATCCGCGGCGCACCGACCTCGGCCATGGTCAGTTCCCGCAACTCTTCGACGTGGTCACGCATCGCCTGTTGCAGTTGACGGATGCAGCGCACCCGCAACGCAGTATCAGTCGACCAGTCGGTCTCGTCGAAGGCGCGGCGCGCTGCCTCGATCGCCGAGCCCATATCCGCCGTATCGGCGTCAGCGGCGACGCCGAGGGTCTCCTCGGTGGCGGGGTTGATGGTGGGGAAGGCGCCCGCACTGCCGGCGACGAGCTTGCCGTCGATGTACAGCTTGCTCTCGCGATCGGCCAGGATTGCCATCCGACCTCCTGTTCTGGTTCTGGACAGCTGTCTGACTGGATTCCCTGGAACCATAGCCCGCGAGGCCTGACGCAGGCAAGGACGCTCGGAGTAGAAAGCCCGAATCAGCCATTCTGAAGAGCAATTTCATGGATGAACTTGCCGACGCCCGCCCGCGTCGGATACGTTGGACATGTGTCCAGTGAAGCTGTCGCGGCGATCACAGATCCGACGCGCCAGGCACCCCGCAACCGCAGGCAGGAAGAGACCTTCCGCAAGGTCCTGGCCGCGGGGCTGGAGATGCTGCGGGAGTCCTCGTATGCCGACCTGACCGTGCGCGCCGTGGCTGCACGCGCGAAGGTCGCCCCGGCGACGGCCTACACCTACTTCTCGTCGAAGAACCACTTGATCGCCGAGATCTATCTGGATCTGATGCAGAAGGTCGAGTACTACACCGACGTCAACGACAGCACCGTCAACCGCGTCGAGATGACGCTGCGCAGCATGGCCCTGATGGTGGCCGATGAGCCCGAAGTGGCGGCCGCATGCACGACCGCGCTGTTGTCGGGCAGCGACACCGCCGTGCGGTCGGTGCGGGATCGCATCGGCGGGGAGATCCACCGTCGCATCCGCGCTGCCGTCGGCCCCGACGCCGATCCCCGCACCTTGGCGGCGCTGGAGATGACGTTCTTCGGTGCATTGGTCAACGCCGGCAGCGGCGCCTTCACCTACCACCAGATCGCCGACCGCCTCAGCTACGTGGTCGGCCTCATCGTAGGAGACGACAGATAGTGACCCACCTTGTCGGAGACAAGAAATGACCCTCAGCGAAGTGACCTTGGATCCCTACGACTACGACTTCCACGAGGATCCATACCCGTATTACCAACGGCTGCGCGAGCACGCGCCGTTGTACCGCAACGAAGAGCTGGGCTTCTGGGCGCTGTCCCGCCACGCCGATGTGCTGCAGGGTTTCCGCAACAGCACCACGCTGTCCAACAAGTTCGGCGTGTCGCTCGACCCGGCATCCCGCGGTCCGCACGCGTCGAAAACCATGTCGTTCCTCGCCATGGACGACCCTGACCATCTGCGGCTGCGCACCCTGGTGTCGAAGGGTTTCACCCCGCGCCGCATCCGCGAACTGGAACCACGAGTCACCGAGATCGCGATCCAACATCTCGACACCATGCTCGAGAGCGCCGGTGACGGGACAGTGGACTACGTCGACGAATTCGCCGGCAAGCTGCCGATGGACGTCATCTCCGAACTGATGGGCGTGCCTGAGGCCGACCGGGTGCAGGTACGAGCGTGGGCGGATGCGGTGATGCACCGGGAGGAAGGCGTCACCGACGTTCCCGCCGCCGCGATCGAGGCATCGATCAATCTGTTCGTCTATTACCAGGAGATGGTCGCCGAGCGCCGCAAGAAGCTCACCGATGACCTGACGTCGGCTCTGCTGGAGGCCGAGATCGACGGCGATCGGCTCACCGACGAAGAGATCATCGGCTTCATGTTCCTGATGGTGATCGCCGGAAACGAGACCACCACCAAACTCCTTGCCAATGCCGCTTTTTGGGGTCATCGCAACCCTGATCAGCTCACCGGGGTCTACGCTGATCTCGACCGGGTGTCACTGTGGGTCGAGGAGACACTGCGCTACGACACCTCCAGCCAGATTCTGGCGCGCACGGTCTCGGGCGAGCTGTCCCTCTACGACACCAGGATCCCCGAAGGCGATGTGGTGCTGCTGCTTCCGGGATCGGCACACCGTGACGAGCGCGCCTTCACCGATCCCGACCGCTACCTGATCGGCCGCGAGATCGGTTCCAAGCTCATGAGTTTCGGCAGCGGCGCACACTTCTGCCTGGGCGCGCACCTGGCGCGCATGGAGGCACGGGTGGCGCTGACCGAGTTGTTCAAGCGAATCCGCGGATACGAGGTGGACGAGGCCAACGCCGTCCGTGTCCATTCCAGCAATGTCCGTGGGTTCGCTCACCTTCCGATCACTGTGGAGTTTCGCTGATGCCTCGTTTTGATCCGCTGCCCGAGCGGCGACCCGCGCTGGTCGCCGGCGCCTCATCCGGTATCGGTGAGGCCACCGCGATCGAGTTGGCCGGGCGCGGCTTCCCGGTCGCGCTCGGCGCGCGAAGGGTGGAGAAGTGTCAGGAGACCGTGGACAAGATCCGCGCAGACGGCGGTGAGGCGATCGCGGTGCACCTCGACGTCACCGACCCGGACTCGGTGAAAGCCTGCGTCGAACAAACCACCTCGCAGCTCGGCGACATCGAGGTCCTGGTGGCCGGCGCCGGCGACACGTACTTCGGCAAGCTCGCCGAGATCAGCACCGAACAGTTCGAGTCCCAGATCCAGATCCACCTGGTGGGCGCCAACCGGGTGGCCACCGCGGTGCTGCCCGGCATGCTGGAGCGCCGCCGAGGTGACCTCATCTTCGTGGGATCCGACGTGGCGCTGCGCCAACGACCGCACATGGGCGCCTACGGGGCCGCCAAGGCGGGCCTGGTCGCGATGGTCACCAATTATCAGATGGAGCTCGAAGGCACCGGGGTGCGCGCCTCGATCGTCCATCCCGGACCGACCAAGACCTCGATGGGCTGGAGCCTGCCCGCCGAGCTCATCGGTCCGGCTCTGGAGGACTGGGCCAAATGGGGCCAGGCCCGCCACGACTACTTCCTGCGCGCCGCGGATCTGGCCCGTGCCATCACCTTCGTCGCCGAAACCCCGCGTGGCGGTTTCATCGCCACCATGGAGCTCCAGCCCGAGGCTCCGCTGGCAGAGGTCAAGGACCGTCAGAAACTGAAAGTCGATGAGGAGGCGCTCAAGTCATGACGGCCACCAAGCAAGTACAGCGGGTTTCCGGCGGCGAAGAGGAACACGGTCACCTCGAGGAGTTCCGCACCGATCCGATCGGCCTGATGCAGCGGATCCGCGAGGAATGCGGGGATGTCGGCTGGTTCCAACTGGCCGGAAAACAGGTGGTGCTGCTCTCCGGCGCGGAAGCCAACGAGTTCTTCTTCCGGTCCTCCGACAGCGAGCTCAACCAGGCCGAGGCCTACCCGTTCATGACCCCGATCTTCGGTGAAGGTGTGGTGTTCGACGCCGACCCCGAGCGCCGCGCAGAGATGCTGCACAACACCGCGCTGCGCGGTGAGCAGATGAAGGGCCATGCCGCCACCATCGAGGCCGAGGTCCGCAAGATGATCGCCGACTGGGGCGACGAAGGTGAGATCGACCTGCTGGAGTTCTTCGCCGAGCTGACGATCTACACCTCGACGGCCTGCCTGATCGGACTGAAGTTCCGCAACCAGCTGGACTCCCGTTTCGCCAACTACTATCACCTCCTCGAGCGCGGCACCGACCCGCTCTGCTACGTCGACCCGTACCTGCCGATCGAGAGCTTCCGCATCCGCGATGAAGCCCGGGCCAGCCTGGTCGAGTTGGTGCAGGAGGTCATGCACGGCCGAATCGCCCACCCGCCCAAGGACAAGAGCGACCGCGACCTGCTCGACGTGCTGGTGTCGATCAAGGACGAGGACGGCAACCCGCGGTTCTCCGCCAACGAAGTCACCGGCATGTTCATCTCGCTGATGTTCGCCGGTCACCACACCAGTTCGGGCACCTCGTCGTGGACGTTGATCGAGCTGCTCCGCCATCCTGATTTCTACGCCAAGGTTCAGCAGGAGCTCGACGACCTCTACGCCGACGGTCAGGAGGTGAGTTTCCATGCGCTGCGCCAGATCAAGAATCTGGACAACGCACTGAAGGAGACACTGCGCCTGCATCCGCCGCTGATCATCCTGATGCGGGTGGCGCAGGACGAGTTCGAGGTCGCCGGACATCCGATCCACAAGGGTCAGATGGTGGCCGCGTCCCCGGCCATCTCCAACCGGATCCCCGACGACTTCCCGAACCCCGACGCGTTCGACCCGGACCGCTACGAGAAGCCGCGCCAAGAAGATCTGATCAACCGCTGGACCTGGATTCCGTTCGGGGCCGGCAAGCATCGCTGCGTGGGTGCCGCATTCGCACAGATGCAGATCAAGGCGATCTTCTCGGTGTTGTTGCGCGAGTACGAGTTCGAGATGGCCCAGCCGCCGGAAAGTTACCGCAACGACCATTCCAAGATGGTCGTGCAGCTGGCCCGCCCGGCGAAGGTCCGCTATCGCAGGCGAGCCAAGGACTGACGGAGCTTCTCGAGATGGGCTGCTACCGCGTAGAACTCGACGACGACCTGTGCCAGGGGCACGCCATGTGCGAACTGGAGGCCCCCGAGGTGTTCCGGGTGCCCAAGCGCGGCGTGGTCGAAATCCTCGATCCCGAGCCACCTGACGAGCTACGCGAAGCCGTCGAGTTGGCCGTCGACATGTGCCCGACCCGGGCGCTGTCCATCACAGAAAAGGAATGATATGACTTCACCCTCCAAGCGCGAGGCACTCGAGGACTGGGTCCAGCGCTGGCTCCAGGCCAACCAGGACGCCGAGGCGGCCGGCGACTGGAAACCGTTGGCGGAGTTCTACACCGAGGATGCGACCTACGGCTGGAACATCGGCCCCAAGGAAGACGTCATGTGCGTCAACAAGAGCGAAATCCGCGACGTCGCTCTCGGTCTGGAGATGGAGGGCCTGGAGAATTGGGTCTACGAATACCAGAAGGTGCTGATCGACGAGAAGCAGAACGAGATCGTCGGCTTCTGGAAGCAGATCGCCAACAAGAGTGACGGCACCCGCGACGAGATCTACGGCATCGGCGGCAGCTGGTTCCGCCTCAACGATCAGCTCCTCATCGAGTGGCAGCGTGACTTCTTCGACTTCGGGCACGTGCAGAAGGCGTTCATGAAGCTGATCGAGTCCGGCGACCTCACCCCCACCATGCAGAAGCGCATCGAGCGCTCCCTGGCAGGTGAGAAGCTGCCCGGCTACTACCCGCTGGGTGAGGCGCCCGTCCCGATCTGGTGAGCACACCACCAAGCAGTTGCTTGGGGGCCCTGTGATGTGGCTAACTAGAGCCTCTAGTCTGGTCACTAGAGGCTCTAGTCGAAAGCAGGAGATATGAAGACCAAAGGCGCTCTGATCTGGGAATTCAATCAGCCGTGGACCATCCAGGAGATCGAGATCGGCGACCCCGTCAAAGACGAGGTCAAGATCCAGATGGAAGCCGCCGGGATGTGCCATTCGGACCACCATCTGGTCACCGGTGACATCCCGATGGCCGGCTTCCCGGTGCTCGGCGGCCACGAGGGTGCCGGCATCGTGACCGAGGTGGGCCCCGGCGTGGAAGGCCTCGAGCCCGGCGACCACGTGGTGCTGTCGTTCATCCCGTCGTGCGGTTCCTGCCCGTCCTGTCAGGCCGGTATGCGCAACCTGTGTGACCTCGGCGCCATGCTGCTGCAGGGCACCGCGGTCTCGGACAACACCCACCGCATCCACGCCACCGACGGCACCCCGGTCATCCCGATGACGCTGCTGGGCACCTTCAGCCCGTACATGGTCGTGCACAAGAGCTCGGTGGTGAAGATCGATCCGTCGATTCCGTTCGAGGTGGCCTGCCTCGTCGGCTGCGGCGTGACCACCGGTTACGGCTCGGCGGTTCGCAGCGCTGATGTCCGTCCCGGCGACGATGTCGTCATCGCCGGCATCGGTGGGGTCGGGATGGGCGCGCTACAGGGCGCCTTGAACGCAGGTGCTCGCAACATTTTCGCCATCGACCCGGTGGAGTGGAAGCGCGACCAGGCCATGAAGTTCGGCGCCACCCACGCCTACCCCGACATCGCCAGCGCGATGATGGGCGTCGGCGAGGTCACCCAGGGCCGGATGGCGGCCAAGACCATCATCACCACCGGTGAGCTCAACGGCGAAGAGATCGACAACTACCTCAACATCACCGCCAAGGGCGGTACCTGCGTGGTCACCGCGGTGGCCAACATGGCCAGCTCGGACGTGACGCTGAATCTGTCGATGCTGACTCTGCTGCAGAAGAACCTGCAGGGCACCATCTTCGGCGGCGGCAATCCGCACTACGACATCCCCCAGCTGCTGTCGATGTACAAAGCCGGCCGCCTCAATCTCGACGACATGGTGACCCGCCAGTACAAGCTGGAGCAGATCAACGACGGCTACCGGGACATGCTCGAGGGCAAGAACATCCGCGGCGTCATCCGCTACACCGACGCCGACCGGTAACCGGTCGTGACCGACACAGAGCAGCTCAGCCCGGTGGTCGCGGCGTCACGCAACTCGTGGCGCTGCGTCCAGTCCGGCGATCGCGCGGGCTGGCTGGCGCTGATGAGCGATGACATCGTCATCGAAGACCCGATCGGGGAAGCCGTCACCAACCCTGACGGCACCGGGGTGCGCGGCAAGGAGGCTGTCGGGGCCTTCTTCGACGCCAACATCGGGCCCAACCAACTGCGCATCACATGCCAGGAGACGTTCCCGTCGAGCAGTCCGACAGAGATCGCCTACATCCTGGTTCTGGAAACCACCTTCCCGAACGGTTTCGTGGCCACCGTGCGCGGGGTCTTCACCTACCGCGTCGACGATGCCGGACTGATCACCAACCTGCGCGGTTACTGGAACATGGATGCGATGACGTTCTCCCAACCGGACAGTGCCGAGTAGCGACCTGCTATCCGGCCGTGGCGCGGTGGTCGTCGGCGGCACTCGCGGCATCGGCTTGGCGGTCGCACAGTTGCTGGCCGCCCGAGGGGCCGGGGTGGTGGTCAACGGCCGCGATGCGGACACGGCACGTCTGGCGGCCGAAGGGATTCCGGGCGCTCTCAGCTATCCGGGCTCGCCGGCCGACCCCGTTGTCGCCGATGCGCTGATCGACACTTGCGTCGACGAGTTCGGGTCGATCGACGTACTGGTCAACTGCGCCGGCACCGCCGAGCCGCCCGGATCGTCGATCCTCAACGTCACCACCGAGCACTTTCACAACCTGATCGACGCCCACCTGGGTACCGTGTTCCAGACCTGCCGAGCGGCGGCCCCGCGGATGGTCGAGCAGGGCCGCGGCGCGATCGTCAACACGAGTTCGTTCGCCTTCCTCGGCGACTACGGCGGCACCGGCTACCCGGCCGGTAAAGGCGCAGTCAACAGCCTGACGTTGGCGATCGCGGCCGAGCTCAAGGAACACCACGTGCGGGCCAACGTGGTGTGCCCGGGCGCCAAGACCCGGCTCTCGACGGGAAGCGACTACGAGGCACACATCGCCGAGCTCAACCGGCGCGGCCTACTCGACGACATCAGCTATCAGGGCGCACTCGAGGCAGCGCCGCCGGAGTATGCGGCACCCACCTACGCCTATCTGGCCAGCGACCTTGCCGCCAACATCACCGGCCGGATCTTCATCGCAGCAGGCGGATTCGTCGGCCGTTTCGACCGGCAGACTCCCGCGCTGGTGGCCTATCGCGGGCATGACGACGAACCCCCCTGGACCGTCGAGGAGATCGCCAGCCAGGTCGGGTGAGCGCAGCTACTTGAGCATGCTGCCGGCGTCGACGGTGACCGGGAGACCGGTGATGTACCGGGCTTCGTCGGAGGCCAGGAACAGCACGGCGTTGCTGATGTCGACGGGCTCGACCCAGCCGACGGGCAGCACGTGCATGAACTGCGCGGCCACGGCCAGATCGTCGGGGCCCGGGTTCTCCAGGTCCGGCCGGAACAGCTTCATCGTGCCCTCGTTCATGAACAACGGGGTACTGACGTTGGTCGGGCAGACCGCATTGACCCGGATGGAGTGCTGGCCCAGTTCGACGGCGAAGGTACGCATCAGACCGATCACCCCGTGCTTGGCGGCGATGTAGTGACCGGTGTGCGGGTACGGCTTGAGGCCGCCGACCGAGCTGGTCAGGATGATCGATCCGCCGCGCCCACCGGACAGCAGATGGGGCACAGCAGCTTTGACCGACTTCCAGACACCCGAGAGATTGACGGCGATCATGTCGTCCCAGTCTTCTTCACTGGTGTGATCCAGGGTCTGACCGCCGTTGCCGATGCCGGCGTTGGCCACCACGATGTCGAGCCGGCCCAGTTGCTCGACCCCGGAGTCCACGACCGCCTTGACCGCGGCGTAGTCACGCACGTCGACCTCGGCAGTGACGACCCGGCGGCCCAAACCCTTGACCAGGTCGACAGTCTCGGCCAGATCGTCCGGGGTGGCGGGGGGAATCTGGGTGTTGCTGCTGATCGGCCCGCAGACGTCGATCGCGATGATGTCCGCGCCTTCTTCGGCCAGGCGCACCGCGTGGCTGCGCCCCTGCCCGCGTGCCGCGCCCGTGATGAATGCAACCTTACCTTCGACCCGACCGGCCATGTCCCACCCCAATCCCAGCCCACAGATCGACTTTTTGTCGATCGATCAGGAGCGTCGCACCGATCACCCGAGCTGTCAACCACCCGCGCTCGGGGTAAGCGACCTGAGCTGCCGGTCGACGTAGGCGCGCATCTCGTCGTGGCCGAGGGTGACCCCGACGGCACTCTCGTTACACAGACTGCGCGCGATCTGAGCAATCAGCATCGAGATCACCACCGGTGGATGCCCTTCCAGGTCAACACCATTGGCGCGCAACGCGACGGTGACCGCGGCGGTCTCGATATCCCGCACCCGTTCGGCGTAGGCGCGCAGCTCGACCCGGATCGCCTTGCGATGGTTGGCCAACGCCATGAACTCGGTGTTGAGACCGGTCCGACCCTCCTCGCTGTTGATCAGCCACAGCGCGCGTAGCGGATCGTCATTGGTCAGCGCGGTTCGCATGTGCTCCAGCGAGCTCTCCGCGCCGGTGCGCAGCACCTCGACGAACAGGTCGTCCATAGTCGGGAAGTAGTAGTAGACCAGCGCCTGTTTGACACCCGCTTCGGCGGCCACCCGGCGGGAGGTGGCCGCGGCATAACCCTCGTCGCGCATCACTTTTGCCGTCGCCTCGATCAACCGCTGCCTCGCATTGACCTCACCGCCGCCGCGCGCATTCGATGCAGCCGGCATCAGCGCCACCTCACGCGAGACGTCCTTGACCATGCGTCAGACACCGTGGTAAGCATGGCGCATCCTAGCAGTCTGATCGATCGATCAGGAAAAGCGAAAGGGGCGACTGTCCCGATGACCGACCTCGCATCGGCGGACTTCTTCTCCGACTACGCGCTGAGCCAGGATCCGTACGCCTACTGGGACTACTTGCGCGAGCAGAATCCGGTGTACCGCGAGCCGCACTACGGAGTCGTTGCTGTCACCGGGTATCAGGAGGTCCTGGCCGCATTCAAGGACCACGAGTCGTTCTCGGCGGTCAATGCGATCGGCGGGCCGTTCCCGCCGCTGCCGTTCACACCCGAGGGCGACGACATCACCGAGCAGATCGAGGCGCACCGCCATCTGTTCCCGATCCACGAACACATGGTGGTGATGGACCCGCCGGCCCACGAGCGGGCGCGGTCGCTGCTGAACAAGTTGTTGACCCCGCGGCGGCTCAAGGAGAACGAGGACTTCATGTGGCAGCTGGTCGACAGCCAGATCGACCGCGTCATCGCAAACGGCCACTGCGAGTTCCTCTCCGAGTACGCCAGACCCTTTGCCACCTCGGCGATCATCGACCTGCTCGGGGTACCCGAGCAGGATCGGCCGGAGTTCCTGGCCGCGTTGGGCGCCGAGCAACCTGACGGTGCACGCGTCGGCGCCCTCGACGGCGCGCCGGTGGGGTCTGACCCGTTGCAGTACCTCGACGAAAAGTTCGCCGGTTACCTGGCCGAGCGCCGGCGTGAACCGCGCGGCGACGTGCTGTCGGGGATGGCTGCCGCGGTTTACCCCGACGGCTCGACGCCCGAGCTCATCGAGGTCGTCAAGCCCGCGACGTTCCTGTTCGCCGCCGGCCAGGAAACCGTCACCAAACTGCTCAGCGCCGCCGTCATGACGCTGGCCGAACACCCTGAGCAGCAACAGGTTCTGCGCACCCACCCGGAGCGCATTCCGACGTTCATCGAAGAGTCGCTGCGCATGCACTCCCCCACCAAGGTGGACTTCCGGCTGGTCCGCAAGAGCACCACGCTGGGCGGGGTGTACCTGCAGGCCGGCACGATCGTGATGTTGTGCCTCGGTGCGGCCAACCGGGATCCGCGCAAGTTCGACAACCCGCACGAGTTCCACCCGGACCGCACGAACGTCCGGGAGCACATCGCGTTCGGTCGCGGCATCCACACCTGTGCAGGGGCGCCGCTGGCTCGGGTCGAGGGGCAGATCACCGTGCGCCGGTGGCTGGACCGCACCAAGGAGATCCACCTCGACGAATCAGCCCACGGCCCGGCCGGGGCACATCACTTCGCCTATGACCCGACGTTCCTGCTGCGGGGACTCACCGAGCTGCGGATCGAGTTCACCGCTGGCTGAGCCGGCTATTCAGGTGTGCGCCAGCGGCTCACGTAGGTTTCCCGATCCGCGCCGACGGCACGGCGGCGCGGGATCATCGCCTCTTCCCGTTTGACGACCGAGCGCATCGTCAAGGCGGTCAGCACCACCATGAGGACGGCGGGCACAGCAGACAGCGGCGAGTTCAAGAGCAGCTGACTCAGTTCGTTGGTATCCATGTCAGGACTTCGTAGCGACGGCCCGGTTGGATGGCGCCGGTTGGCGTGCTGGAATGCTCGATGGTATGGCGACTGTCTTCACCAAGATCATCAACCGCGAACTGCCCGGACGATTCGTCTACGAGGACGACGACATCGTCGCGTTTCTGACGATCCAGCCGATGACCCAGGGCCACACCCTGGTGGTGCCTCGCGCCGAAATCGACAACTGGCAGGACATCGAGCCCTCGGTCTTCGCCCGGGTCATGGAGGTGTCCCAGCTGATCGGCAAGGCCGTCTGCAAAGCCTTCGACACCGAACGGTCGGGCGTCATCATCGCCGGCCTGGAGGTGCCGCACCTGCACGTGCACGTCTTCCCGGCCCGCAACCTGTCGGACTTCGGGTTCGCCAACGTCGACCCGAACCCCTCGGCGGAGTCGCTGGACGACGCGCAGGCCCGGATCAAGTCCGCGCTAGCCGAACTGACCTGAGCCGACCGGGACCGACGTCGGCGAGGGGGAATCCTTGATGCGCGGCAGCGTCACCCGGAAGCTGCAGCCCTCACCCGGCGCAGTGGTCACGCTGACCTGGCCGCCGTGGGCCCACACCAGCGAGTCGACGATCGACAGTCCCAGCCCGGTGCCGCCGCTGGCCCGAGCCCGCGACGAGTCCGCACGGTAGAACCGCTCGAAAACCCGTTGCGCGTCGTCGGCGCTCATCCCGGGCCCCTCGTCGCAGACCTCGAGAATCGCGACGTCGTCCTCGGTGCCCACCCGCACCGTGACGGCTGCGGTCGCGGGTGTGTGCTGCAATGCGTTGGCCACCAGGTTGGACAGCACCTGCCGCAGCCGCGCTTCGTCGCCGAGCACCTCAGGAGTTCCGGGACCGTCGACCACGTCCATCCGGATCACCCTGGTCGGCGCGATGGACTGCGCATCGTGCACCGCGTCGGTGGCCAACGCCAGCAGGTCGACACGGTGCCGCTCGAGCGGACGCGCAGCGTCCAACCGGGCCAGCAGCAGCAGATCCTCCACCAGCAAACCCATTCGGCGCGACTCGCTTTCGATGCGACTCATCAGCATCTCGACGTCGCGCGCAGCACCCTGGCGGTACAACTCGGCGAACCCGCGGATGGTGGTCAACGGTGTGCGCAATTCGTGACTGGCATCGGTGATGAATCGCCGCATCCGGTCCTCAGAGGTCCGCGATTGCTGGGCCGAGGCTTCCGAGGACGCCAGCGCGCGCTGTATCTGGGCCAGCATGCCGTTGAGGGCCAACGACAAGCGCCCGACCTCGGTGCGGGGGTCACGTTCGGGAACGCGGCGGTCGAACTGTCCCGACGCGATCGCCGCGGCAGTCTGCTCGACCTCGGCCAGCGGTCGCAGACTGCGGTGCACCACCACGTAGCCGACGACACCGAGCACCAGCAGAACCGCTGCCCCGATCCCCATCTGGGTGTAGACCAGCGAGCGCATCGTCGAGTCCACGTCGGCCAGGTCCATCGCCACGGTGGTCAGTTCGCCGCCGGGGCCGCGCACCGTCATCGCGCGCCAGTGCAGATCGGGGCGGTTCACCGATCCCACGGTGACCGGCTGACTGCCGACGTCGTCACCGGGAAGGTCGGGTTCGGCGGCCCGGTCGTTGATCGCGATCCAGACCTGTCCGTCGTGGTCGACGGCGCGCACGTAGAAGTCCGACGGCGGCCGCGCCGGGTTCGGGTCTTCCAGCGGCGCGCGCGCCGCCTGCCGCGGCACCTGCGCCCAGCCCTGAGACGCGTCGAGCAGCGTGGCGTCGACCCGGTTCATCAGGCTGTGCTGCATGATCGTGGTCACCGCGACGCCGGAGGCCAGTAGTCCGCAGGCGACCAGCAGCAAAGTGGCGGCCACCAGAGCCACCCGCAGCGGCACACCCCGCCCCGGGCTCACCTCGGTTCGCGCAGCACGTAGCCGACGCCACGCAGCGTGTGCAGCAGCCGCTTGTCCCCGGTGTCGATCTTTCGCCGCAGGTAGGACACGTAGGACTCGACGACGTTGACGTCACCGCCGAAGTCATACCGCCACACATGGTCGAGGATCTTCGGCTTGGACAACACGGTGCCGGCGTTGACGATGAAGTAGCGCAGCAGCGTGAACTCTGTCGGCGACAAAGACACCGGTTCGCCGGCCTTCCACACCTCGTGGGTGTCTTCGTCGAGTTCGATGTCGGCGAAGGTCAGCCGCGAGGTGCGCGGATCAGGACTGCGCAGGCCCGAACGGCGCAGAATGACCCGCAGCCGGGCCACCACTTCTTCCAGGCTGAACGGTTTGGTCACGTAATCGTCGCCGCCCAGCGTCAGCCCGGCGATCTTGTCCTGCAGCGAATCGCGTGCGGTCAGGAACAACGCCGGCGCGTCGATGCCGTCGGCGCGCAGCCGACGCAGCAGTCCGAATCCGTCCATGCCGGGCATCATCACGTCGAGGATGATCGCGTCGGGTCGTGCCTCGCGCGCCTTGTCCAACGCCTCGGGACCGCTGCTTGCGGTGTACACCTCGAAGCCCTGGAACTTCAGGCTCACCGACAGCAGCTCGACAATGTTGGCCTCGTCGTCGACGACAAGGACGCGGGCCTCGGGCACGTTGTCCGGAATCGGCATCGCCATGGGGATCAGTGTCCTCCGGCCAGGTGGGTGAATGCTGGACATCAGCTGTGCAATTCCTGTGAGCCGGTCGCGGGAGTATCCATAGACTTGGTTCCATGAACCTCGCCAAGTCGCTCACCGACCTCGCGTTCGCGCCGGTGCGCGTCGGGTTGGCCGTCGCCGATGCCGGCATCGGCATGGCCACCAGCGCCCTGGACGTCGCGCACCGGACGGTGGGTGAGAACGGCGGTGCGCAACGGCCGACCTCGCTCGCGCAGATGCTCGGCATGCAGGAGGCAGTCGAGCGGGCCAACCGGCTGGCTCGCCTGATGGACGAGGACCAGCCGCTGGGACGCGCGCTGGCGCCGGACGGCCCGTTGGATCGGCTGCTCCGACCCGGCGGCGTGGTGGATCGGGTCACCGCTCCGGGCGGTGTGCTCGATCGGCTCACCGAGGAGGACGGCGGTTTGATGCGCGCCATCGAGCCCGGCGGTCTGGTCGATCAGCTACTCGAAGAGGAAGGCCTGGTTGACCGGCTGCTGGCCGAAGACGGGCTCGCCGACCGCCTCTTCGCCGAGGGTGGACTGATCGAGAAGCTCACCGCGCGCAACGGCCCGCTCGAGCAGCTCGCCGACGTCGCCGACACGTTGAACCGGCTGGCGCCGGGCTTGGAGGCGCTGGAGCCGACGATCGAGGCGCTGCGCGAGGCGGTGATCGTGCTCAGCCAGGTGGTCAACCCGCTGAGTAACATCGCCGACCGGATTCCGCTGCCGGGCCGCCGGCTGCGCTCCCGCTCCAGCGCCAGGCCGGTGACGTCGCAGCGGATTGTCGACAGCGGCGAGTGATTCAGTAGGACAAACCGTCGGCGTACCTCTGCCGCCGATAGTGGCGCCCGCGGCCTCGGTTCCTGGCCTTGTATGTCGGCAATTGACTGTCACAGTTGGAGCAGACCAATCGCAGATTCTGCCGAGAATTGTTGGTCGCGTCTCCATCGACGTGGTCGAGGATGAACGCCA
Organism: Mycobacterium sp. SMC-4; assembly: GCF_025263265.1. Taxonomy (NCBI): domain Bacteria; kingdom Bacillati; phylum Actinomycetota; class Actinomycetes; order Mycobacteriales; family Mycobacteriaceae; genus Mycobacterium; species Mycobacterium sp. SMC-4. Next base: position 4,727,283 of record NZ_CP079869.1, read on the forward strand.
GCTTGCTTCCGTTCCACTGGTCTCCGATGCCGCAGATCGCACAGCTCCCCCGCTGCTCCCTGTAGAGATAGTCGCGGACGAAGTGTCCGGCATGAGACATGCGGCCACATATCCCGGTGGCAAGCCACTGCTCCAACAGCAGCCGCCTTTGGTGCACCTGTTGGCATGCGTTGGTGCAGTACACCTTCGAACGCCGCTTCTCCATGACGATCCCGCACCCGCGACAGGTCCTACCCATAGGCGAAAGTTAACGGAAGACACCGACATTGATTACAATCAGAGCCGACACACAACATCCTGCTATCCGGCCACATGGAGAGTGCCGCCTCGATACACTATGTAATAGCCGCGCCGGGCGTTAGCAACCGTCTCCGGTGTACGGCAGGGGGGTTTGGGGTTTCTACGTTGGTCTCTCAGGCGCATCGGCTTCTGCATCAACAACAGCCAGGCTCGGTGGCTACGCCACGTATCTGGGTCCTGCACGGGCCGCCCGTTCTCGACCTCTATTTTCACAACCTCTATCACGGCAGCGTCACACTGCGTCGTACCATCGAACTATGGGGACTTGAGGATTGGGGCGGTGATCCGGCACCAATCACCGTGACGTTGACTAGCAGCAGTGATCTGGACTTCAGCGGCAACGCGGACCCCACCCACGCCCGTCAACGCTTCGAGGCGATGGGCACGCAACGAGCGGCGCCCCCAGGCCTGCAGCCACGAACGCGTCGAGCGCGAGACAGCGGCGCGGCCTCCGACGAGGCCGAATCCGCGGCGGCCAGCGCGGCGGAAGGCGCACGATCATCGATTGGCAGCGGCCAGGGCCTCATCAATAGGATGCAGCAGGTCAGCGCCGCGCTGAGGTCGCAGAACGGTGACCGGATCGTCGTAATTGTCGACGACCTTTCTTACCAACTGCAGCGGCTGCAAATTCAGAACCAAGCCGACGCCGTGCTGCAGGCTCAGCAGATCCTCCGAGTCGAGTGGGTGACGGGGATCAGTCCACGCAATGCGCTCCTTTTCTTTACCGAGTTTCGGAGAAGCAATCTAGAGTCGCACCTTTCGCCCGACATCGACGGCGTGCGCTGGGGCGACCCACTCAAGGGTCCGAGTGAACACGAAGTCCGAGAGGCGCTACTTCGGCTGGCGCGAAGGAAAAGGTTCGAGGTCAGCACGCCCGCGGCGGTCGCGCGATCGCTTTCAGGACTGGGATCGCTTCGGACAGCGCTCGGCCACGTGTCGCGCATTGTCGACAAAGGCGACGATGTAAACCTCGCGACTGTGTTGGATTTGCCGGAGATCGACCAGACAGCCGTCGAACACGTATTGGCCGAGCTGGAGGTTTTGATCGGACTGGACAACGTCAAAGCCAAGGCGCGCGAACTTCGCCGCCGCGCCGAGGAACGGCACAGAAGGCTCGCCGCCGGCGAACTACCCGAGGAGACGCTGCACATGGTCTTCACCGGCGCCCCCGGCACGGGGAAGACGTCGGTGGCGAAGATCTTCGCCAAACTGTATCACGCCTTGGGATTGTTGCGTAGCGATCGGGTGAAAGTTGTTGCGCCGCACGATTTGAAGTCCTCCGTCGTGGGCAAGACCCGCGAGAATATGCAGCGGGCCGTGGAGGACGCGCTCGGCGGAGTGCTCTTCATCGACGAGGTCCACCAGTTCTCCATTCCTGGCGTGGGCGAGCAAGACGATACGAAATCGCGTGAGGCCGCGGAGGCGTTGGTGCCGTTGGTGTGGAACCATCGCACCGACCTGGTGGTCATCCTGGCCGGATACGCCCAAGAGATCAGCGGCTTCTTCAAACTAGATCCGGGATTGCCGCGGCGTTTCCCTGATGCCGGTAGGTTGACGTTCGCTGATTACACACCGGATCAATTGTGGGAAATCTTTCACCGCAGATTAACAGGTGCTCGCTGGCGCATCGACCCAGCGGCCGAGGCGCCGTTGCGTTCGCTTCTGGACCGACGAGCCAGACGTGCTGGATTCGGCAACGCCGGCGGGGTCGCCAATCTGGTGGACGAAGTGTTAGCGCAACATGCCGCCAATGAGGACCGGTCACGGCTGCTGACGCCAGCCGATGTACCGGATGCCATTGTTAGCCATCCCCTCGAACTGCAACGCGCTCAGCGAGCATTGGACAGTCTCGTCGGAATCGCTCCGATTCGTCAGATGATTGACGAGATTGTGGCAGGACTGGCCTACGACATCGCTGAGGGCCGTCCGCCCGAGCCGTCAGGAATGAACTTGTTATTCGTGGGTCCACCAGGAACTGGGAAGACAACGGTTGCAAAGCTAATGAGCGGATTGCTGTACGGACATGGCGCCATCCGAAGTGACCAATGTCTACCGGTGACCGGAACAGAACTGCAGGGCCAATTCAAGGGCCAGTCGGCTGCAAAGGTCGTGGACCTCATGGAGAAATGCCGCAATGGGGTGTTGATCGTCGACGAGGCTTACAGCATGCATTCCGGAGGCCATGACTCGTACGGATCAGAAGTCATCAACACGTTGGTGGGCGAGTTGACAAAGCCGGAGAACGCCGAAACCGTTGTGATCCTTGCAGGCTACGAATCTCACATCGACGAGCTCGTGGGAAGGAACCCAGGGCTCGCGTCGCGCTTCGAAAAAAAGGTGAGGTTCGCAAATTACTCCCCGGATGACTGTGCCGAGATCGCACGGCGCGAGATGCAGCGCTTGAAGTACACGACCGGAGACGGGTTCCTCGAACGCCTTTCGGCCCTCGCGCAACAGGCAATGCTTGAGCAAGGTGAGCTATTCGGCAACGCACGATGGGTACGCAGCACGGTTAAAGCTGCCATTGACAAGATGAAGGTCCGAGTCATGACGTCGAACCAGCCACCGGAGGACCCCAAGAGAACAACAGTCGAGCTCGTCGACCTCGAGAACGTCGACCTCGGCCGGATCGATGCCGTTCTCGCGCCTGTCCAGAGCCAATTTGGTGCAGACCAGCGTGAGGAAAACGTAGTCGTTGCAAACGCAGTGGTTAGGTCTTGATCGGTGGGGAATGTCGCGACATGAAGGAGCACACGTGAGTGGACCCAAGCGCGCCGACGTGCAAGCGGAGCTCGGAGCCGCGTTGGGCGCCGCCCAGCGCGCCTCGTCGTTGGTAGCCGATGCCGAGTATGCCGCGCTGCGTGCCCTGCAGGCCGACTTGGACCGGGCCAGCCAACGGGGTTACTCCACGTTTTCGGCGAAGTCGGAACTGGCCAGTTGTCGAGACGACGTGGCGTCTACGCAGGAAGCGAAAGCAGCGCTAGCCGATGTCGATTCGCTGAGTAAGCGCGCCAACTTGGCCGTCAAGACCGTCGGTAGTCAGATCGAGGAAGCCGACCGCGCGCACCGGAGAGCGGCTGCGGAGTACCGCGGGGCCAACGACGAGTACAACAGGGCGTCGCAGGCGTTGGATCGCTCAGTCGGCGACCACTACAAGCAGGCCGAGATGAGCCTGGCGAAGGAAGCGACTCGACGCTTCAATGTGGCCGCCGACCTCGGAAAGGTTGCCGCACGTGCCCGTTCGCAGGCGCGCACATCGCTGACCGAGGCGCTGGCGATGGTGCGGCAGGCCCAGGCAGCGGCTGACGACGTGCATAAGCGAGTGACGGCCGCAGCGAGCGAGTCGGCCGAGCGCACCCGCGCCGAGGAGGAAGCGCGACGCATCGCCGAGGAGGCCCGGCGCCGGGCGACGATCGCGGTCAGTAGCTCCCACGCGGCAGTCGCCGCGATACCCGTCGCGGACTGCGGCAAGTTCGCACCCTCCCGTCTCGCTGTGCTGACTCGTCGGCTCGAAACCGCCGAAAGCGCCCTAGCCAAAGGACAATGGGCACCCGCCCAGCGAGAAGCCGACATGGTGACCGCGGAGGCGACGTCGCTGGCGGCACAGGTTGGGGCCGCCCGGTCTGACTTCGACCGCCGGCTGACGGCCGCGCAGACCGCCGTCGACGAACTTACCGCCACCCTAGGCGCGGTCGACCCAAAATTGATCAAGGAATGGTCCGACGACCGGGATGCCGTCGAGGCTGCTCGAGAAGCACTGACAAGAGCGAATGGTCACATCACAGCCGAACGATTCGAGGAGGCGGTTTCCGACGCGTCGGCCAGTGCGAGCAATCTGCGCACTGCCACGACAACGGCCGCCGAATCACAGGCCGCTAACGAACGGCGCATTTCGATCGGCGAGGCGATCATGGATGTTCTTGAAGACATGAACTTCAAAGTTTACTTCGCTGACGGCACGAAGGACACGCCGCTGCAGATCACCGGTCAGGTGCCGGACGAGGGCGGACGCGGTGATTTCAAGATGGCGATTCCGCTCACCGGCGACGTGGACTTCGAGGTTACCGCGCCTGAAGGTGATGGTTCCTGCTCCGGCGCGGTGAAGGAACTCCGCGAACGCCTTGCCGAGCGCGGGGTGGGATTCACTGTGACCGATTGGGGTTATGGGCACGAACCCGGCAATCGGCGGCAGGTGGTTGACACGGAAGTTGAAGCCGAAACAGAAGTGGAAATCCAGACTGGCTAGAACGGTGTACGGCTCGACGGGATACAGCGCGCGGGGGGAGCCCTGCAGTGCAGGTGAATCCCGACTCGATCGCGCCGGCGATCCAAGTGGCTCCCGCTCGTTCATAGCATCGTCGACGCAGCTATCAAGTGGATTGCGACTTAAGAATATCGCTGAGTTTCCCGAGTCCTTGCAGGCAGATATACGTGGCTTCAATCTTGCAGGCTTGAAATATCACCCGAATCCGCCTAGTGGAGAGGCCGAATAGGTTGACGCACATTGGAATCGACATCGGCACCTCGAACACCGTAGTGGCCATAGCGACACAGAATGGCGAACCCGAAGTGCGCGGCATCAAAGGCCACGCACTCGTACCTTCTGTCATCGCCGTAGCCGAGCATGGCGGAAATGTGGTTGCTGGTCGCGACGCGGTCGACGAATGGGCTAATCCGGACCGCAACTCGCAGGAAATCTTCCGCCGCTGGAAGCTGTTGATGGGTGACGAGAAAGTCTTCTGCACCATGCGTTTCGGTGGCCCGTCCAGCATGCCGGTCGACATCACGCCGGAGTACCTTACCACACGACTTGTCGAGTATGTTCTCAGCGAAGTTACAAGCGGCCTGGGCGGCGAGAATGTCGATTCGGTTTTGATTACTGTGCCGCACGGATGGCGGCGGGACACTCTCTACAAATGTCAGCGGACACGTGAAGCCGCTGGGATGGCGCAGGTCCGTGGCAAGCCGATCGAGATCCAGGATAGGACGATCAGTGAGCCGGTAGCGGCAGCGGTGTACTGGCTCTGGGAAGCGCAGCGCTCCAACGGATCACCGTCCGCATCGAGCTTCGTCGGGCAGAACATTCTGGTATGTGATGTCGGCGGCGGAACGTTCGACCTGAGTCTAGTGCGCGTTGGTGCCACAGGCGCTGCCCATGTCGTCGTGGACGCGATCAACAACGACTTTGCCGGGGACTACGTGACTGCGTTGATTATGGCGCGGGCTGCCATTCAGTTCAACGAGAAGTTCAACACTTCGTTGCCCACCGACGCCGATGAGATTCTCCGTCAGCTCAGTGACATGCCCACGGCGGGATTGCGGTCTTGGTTCGTCGAGCTACAGCAGGTGCAGCAGATTCTTTCGGATCGCATCGCCTACGCCGCGCGCAGTGGTCGGGAAGCCCGCCAGAAGAAGACTGTGGTGCTGTCGGATTCCGAAGACTCCGCCAATCAGCTGACGTTCTCGATGACACCGACAGATTTCGTCGAGACGCTTGAACCGTTTTACGCCCGCGGACGCGAGCTCGTCCGATCCTTTCTTCGGAGTCACAGCAGTTCACCGCCCTACGCCGTCGTGTTCGCCGGTGGTGGTAGCCGGATCGCCGGTATCGCCGAACACATCGTCGGCCCGGCGCTGAGAGCCATATATGCCGTCAACGTCGACGACATTCTTAATCGCATACAGATCAATGACCACAAGATCGACCAGGCGATCGCGCTCGGCGCAGCATTAGTCGCAAGCGGCACGGTCCGAGTCGAAGAGCGGGTGTTGTGCGACATCGGCTTGGAGGTATCGCTTGGTGCCGATGCGGCCAAACGACTAAAAGGGGAGCCAGGCGAACTTGTGCTGATGACCCCGATTCTGGCTCAGGGCAACCAACTCCCGGCCACGTTCGACTCGGAAGACTATAGGTTCTTCGTCGGTGTGCCGGCCGGGGAGACGGTCGATCTTAAGATCGTGATTGATGACAATCTCGCCGATCCGTACATCCTCAGCTGGGAGGAGGCGATTCCGCCATCTGCCGTTGGCCACCACCAATGCAGCGTGGTTGTTCGCGCTGATGCCGACGGCATGCTCCATGTCAAGCTGAGATATGTCGATGGTTACGAGACGAATGTGCAGGGCAAGCTTGCCCGGCAGCGGACAGGTCGATCGAAGAAGATCGTAATCAGCGGCGACGAGCCGACGGCAGGTATCACGGCCTACAGATTGCGAATCACTCCGGAACAGTTCGCGGAGGCATTGAGACAGCAACGTACGGGTGGACGAGACTGATGCAAGAGCTCATCGAGGCGCTCGTCAGAAATTCTCCCACTGTGCGCTGGGAGACGTGGCTAACTGTGTTGAATCGGGCGCTCGCCGACGAGCGGAGCTGGATGCAAGCGTTCGAGTCGCTGAGCCTCGAAGATCAGTTCGGATTGTTGAAGGCGCTGCAGACCGGCGGCGGCATCTACGGTGATGCTCTCCGGATCATCACCGCCCGCCACTCGGAACTGATTTGCGATGAAGAAGTACGCGACTTCCTCTTGGCTGATGCGTCAGACGCAACCGGGCGGTTAACGAACCAACTTGCGCAGCATCGCGACGAACTCCTTGTATTAATTGGCAAGTCGGAGGCCCGCTTCATGGCTGACTATGATCTCGCCACAGATGTAGCGCACCTTGAACGAAAGCTGCAGGAGCTCCGCAGATCTGAGATCGGCGAAACAGCCCAAGAGATAGAGGAATTGGACCGGGATATCCACCGTCTTGAGACCTTCAAACGGACCCTACAAAGTTATGACATCGAAGCACGGCAAGCCTATAGGAACCAACTCAAGGCCGAGACAACGAAACTGGCAAGGCAGCGAAAAGTACTAGAAGACAAGATCGCGGCCGAGATCGGCAAACGTGACTTGTTGCATCGCGAAAAGGCGGCGTCTGAAGACGCGCTCGTAAAGCGGACTCGGGAGGTCGCGGAACTGAGTGCAGAAGTTGCTGAAACCGCTAAGAGGATAGAAGCCGCAACCGTGGCATTAGCTGACGCGCGAGAGTATCTCGCCGGTGCGCGTTCCAAACAGACCTTGCGATACGACGTCGGACTCGAGGTAGTGCTCGGTGGCGAGCTGGCAAAGGAGCTGAACGCGAGCCCAGGCGAGACAGTGCTGATGATGCCGATCCTTGCATGCGGAAGTGAACTGCCGGCAAGGTTCAAATCGCAAGACTACGACTTCTATCTTAATGTGGCTGCAGGGGACTCAGCACGCCTCAAGGTCGTTATCGATGACGATCGGGGCGATCCTTCCATTCAAGTGTGGGAGAGCGCGATCCCTAAGTCCTCCGACGGCCCTCACGAATGCGGCGTCATCGTCGACGCGGACGCCGACGGAGGTCTTGCCGTCGGCTTACGCTACGTCGGTGGTCATGAGGTCACCATGCATGGCCCGCTTCGGCGGGACGTTCCCCGGCGGTCGAAAACCAAGGCTTCCGAAAAGGGGTCTTATCAAAGAAGATTCACCCCTCAGCAATTCAAAGATGCGGTAGTAAAGCTGCGTGCGGGAGGTGCGAGCTAGATGCGAGAAGTCGTTGTGGCACTTGTCAAGAACCCGGAGACGGCGAAGTGGGAGACGTGGTTGACTGTGCTCACTGAAGCACTCGCTGACGAAGAGGCGTGGATGCAGGCAATCGAGTCGCTAGGTGTGGAGGACCAGTTTCGCTTGCTCGACGCGCTGAATACAGACGCAAGTATCTACAGTGACGCCCTCCGGATCCTCACCGCAAGACACGCGGAGCGGATCAGCGACGAACAGGTTCGCGACTACCTGTTAACCGATGCTTGTGAAGCGACACTGCGGTTCAGCAACAGGCTTGAAAAGCATCGAGACGAACTGGTTCAACTGGTTTCGCGGGCTGAGGCCCGGCGGGAGCCGGACTTCGATCTGGCGACCGAGGTCGCGCAACTCGAAGGCCGACTGCAGGAGTTGCGCAAATCCGAGATCGGTGAGAAGTTCGATTCGATGCAGCGACTCGACGTCGAGATTCATCGACTCGAGGTCTTCAAACGAAGCCTCGAAAGCTACGACGCCGAGGCTCGCCGCGCCCACCGAGTACAGCTCGATACCGAGGCTCGCGAATTAGGAGCTCGAAAAAATGAGTTGGAAGACAAGATCGCCGATGCAATCGGTCGGCGCGACATGGCACAGCGCGAATACGCCGCTTGCGAGGAAGAGTTCACCCACATCACGCACGAAGTCGATGACTTCAACACGCGGATCGCTGACGTGCGCGAGCGCCACCGGACGGCCGAATTACAACTCACGGATGTCAGGGTTCATTATTCGACACTGTCTCAGCAGGTTACGGCACTCGAACAGCAGATTCAGGACGAACATCAGCAAGTCAATTCGGAAAGGAGCCGGCTCGAGGAATTGCGTTCCAGCTCAAGCGCTCAGCAGAACCAACGCCTTCTAGCCAAGATCCAGGAAGTCTACGATCTATTGCCCTCCGACGAGGCTGAAAGCGTGTTCCCGGCGTGAGCTCCGATGTCAAGCTGCGGGTGCGGCACACTGCCCGTGACGTCGTCGACACACTCGGCCCGGGTCGGCGCTCCGTTGTGTGGGTGCAGGGCTGCGGTCTGGCATGCCCGGGCTGCATGGTCCCAGAGATGTGGAACCGGGACATCGGCGGTCAGTTGGTCGATCCACACGATCTCGGAATGCAACTGCTCGCGGACAATCCGGATGCCCATCTGACGGTGAGCGGCGGAGAACCTACAGAGCAGCCCGATGCCGTCGCGGCGCTGCTCCGATCGGCACACAGCATGGACCGCACGACTTGGGTCTACACTGGCCGCACTTTAGAAGAAATCCTTGCCGACGACGATGAACCGGTGCTGGCCATGCTAGCCAACGTCGACGTGCTGGTGGACGGGCGCTACGAATCGTCGCGTCCTACCTCGAAGCCTTACCGCGGATCGTCTAATCAACGCATTTTGAACCTGACCGGCGCCATTCCGACCCAATCGATCGACAGCGGAGTCGGCAAGGTGTCGTTAACGCTGGACAACCACGGCGGTCTCATGGTGGTGGGCGTCCCGCCGCCAGGTTTCCTTCCGCAACTCGAAGAAGGGCTCCGCAACCGTGGAATTACGGTTCGCCCAGATGCAGCATGGCTCTGAGCTGGATCGAGCAACGTGCTGAGTCCCGCCAATGGGGATTCTAGTGGTTGGGAGCGATGACTGTGGGCTGCATGCAGTCCGAAGAGCGCGGTGTTCTAGCCGGATAACCCGATAAGATCGTGCACATCTGGCGGGCAAGTTGCCGGTATTGTTTGCTTGCGATAATCAAGCAAGTTCAACTGGCGAGTCCCCGATACTGAGTCCACCCGGTCGTAGAGTCGGGTTGGTCTGAATCCGTTCTCAGACGCAGTTCTCGCAGCTCAGCCGACTCGCTGCCGCTCTTGCCGATGATGAGCACTCAACGATGACGCTCGATTACCGGAGGGATGGTTCCGGCAGGCGTATCGTCATGGGAAACCGGCACAACTCGATGGAGCACAATGCGAAGCGCTGTGGACACAATTACCTCGGTTCGTCCCGACATCGAACCGACGACGGACTCTGCAGTGCCGCTGCTATTTCGGCACCGCGAAACTATATTGGCCGACCCAACGATGGCATCAACGACGACGTGCCAGACCACTCGCGCTAGCGACTGGACGCCGGACGACTAGAGCGAGACCACGCTGGTGCCGCTGGTCTTAGTAGTCAGCAACACCAAAGACGGCCACGTCGAACGGGTAACAGATCTGCTGCTCGCGGCGGGTCATCAGTTCGCGCGCTTCGACACCGATCGCGTGGGAAGCGGATGCAGCGTTTCGTTCACAGATGACGGTATCGATGCGCGTGCGCGCCTGATCGTCGATGACCACTGCATCGAGGCGTCTGAGCTTCAATCCGTCTGGTGGCGTCGACCCGAGGCCATCAAGCTTCACGACGACTTCGAGACCGATGTGGCTAGATTCGTCGAGCACGAGTGGACAGCTGCTGTTCATGGCGTGCTACGTACGATCGAGGGACGCTGGGTCAGCCACCCCGAATCTATAAAGCTCGCCAATCACAAGCTTTTGCAGCTCAAGGCAGCACACGCTGTCGGCTTTGCGACGCCGGCGACATGCGTGTCGGCGGACCCTGCCGTGGTGCGGGCATTCTGCGAAAGCCACGACTACCAGGTGGTAGCCAAACTCGTCAACGCGGGTCCCCCTCGAGTTGACCCGCCTGCCCACCAATACATGGTGTACACGACGCCGGTCACACGCGAGGATCTCTTGAGCGACACCGCGCTGGCGGCGGCCCCCGCGATTTATCAGGCGTACGTCGAAAAGGATCACGAGCTTCGGGTCACTGTCGTTGGCGACGAGGTATACGCGTGTGCCATCGAATCGCAATCAACGGCCGGCACCGCCATAGACTGGCGGCATTACGACCTGGAACACACTCCTCATCGCGCCGTTGAACTAGACCCCTCGGTGCGGCGGGCATGCCTCGAACTGACCCGGCACTTTAACCTCAAGTTCAGTGCGATAGACCTCGTCGTGAGTCCTACGAACGACGTCGTCTTCCTCGAAATCAACCCGAACGGTCAGTGGGGCTGGATTGAGGACATGACGGACCTGCCCATCGCGCGAGCCCTCGCCGACCTCCTGACCCTCGACTGATCCCATGAAAACCGACGCTCCGACGGCTCTGGCGAAGGCGGGCATCTCCAGCACCCGTATCGCCAGTATCCGAGCCGTTCCCGGTCGCCATCGCAACGACGTATGGCGAATTCGTCTTCGCGCGCCGACGTCGCACGTTGTGCTCAAATTGCAGAGTCCGCTGACAGGGTTCCAGTCGGTGGCCCACGAGGCCAAAATCCTAGATTTGCTGGGTCGACATACCGGTGTGCCTGCGCTGGTCGCGGCTGGAACCGTAGGTCTATCCGGGCCTCCCTTCCTGATCACCGAGGCGTTGGGCGGGACACCGCTGGCGCGCTGGCTGAGTCGCAACCAGCATGCGGCGGAGGGGCAACTCCGAAGCTACGCCGTTTGGTTGCATGAGTTTTCGCGTCGAACCGAGCCCAGACGGATGCTCCAAAAAATGGCGGCCGAGTTCACAGGGCCCTGGGCCATCTCATACAGCCCGGGTGCCGCGCCGCCCGTCGAACTCGACGACGGAGGCGTTAGGCCCGACGCTTCGTGTGCCACCCCGTCGAACGTCCACCGGGCCACCCTCGTGCATGGCTCGTTCGACCCCAACAACATACTCGTTGCCGACGATGGGTCCGCAAGTCTGGATGGCGTGGTCGATTACGAGGCCACCCGGCTCGGGTCGCCGCTAATCGACATCGCGGGGCTGGCGCTGCACTTGTTGATGTGGGGCCGATCGGACTTGGCGCATACTTGGTTGAATGTTACTGCGGTAACATGGAACTGGCGGTCTCTTGCCCACGACGCCATCCCGTATCTATGTGCGCAGCATGAACGGCGGCGCAACGCCGCCCGTGGCGACTCTGACGTGGCCGTCGCAACACAATCGCTCATCGACGACTTCGTGATTCGTGTCCGGCGCGACCACGCGACCCGATGACGTGCTGATGGACGCCGCGTAGGTCACCCATTGTTCGTCGTTGGAACTCGCAAGCTGCCGGCGTCAGAGGAGTGATACGGCGCACGCGATGCTCAGATCGTCGCTCGTTGCAGGTCTCACCACTTCACGAAGACTCCGGGCGAGACTGCGTTGAAAGCGCTCAGCCTTCACTTCGGTTGCCCACCCAAGTATCTCGCCGCATGCAGGGGCCGCGGAGTTCGTTCGCTTGTCGTAGAGCACGGCTTGCGGCCCGTCGCTCATTAGCAAGACGCCTTCGCCGATCGCCAACCGACATTGTTTAAATACCGCGTGATCCCTCCAGTCCGAGGCAGTGACTGAGTAGGTGAGATTCGCGTATTCGCCACGGTTGGGCGGGCTAATCACCGATGTCGTGGTTCGGCCGCCTGCCACGATGACGCCGTCGCCGATATGGACGGTCGACACATCGACACCCCCATCCGAAGACCGTGCCAGGCGCGCGATGAGCAGCGTGGTGGCGAACATGTTCGGCTCGACTCCCCGACGCTCGGCCACCTGACATATTTGTTCGCGCACTAATGATGCGAGTTCCGCGAGGTCCGTCACGTCGGCACGCCCCAGCGCCGTATCGACTGCAAGGCGAGCGCCTTCGCCGCCGAATTTAGCCGCGCCGACCCCGTCGGCCAGCGCGAGCAGTGAACTTCTTTTGCGGACGTTGCGATGCCCGGCCCAGTCCTGACAACCGACTCCCTTGACTAGGTGGCTCCGGCCGGCTGCGACGGCATGCCCGCTCCTGAATCGAAACCGCTTCACCAGGGCTCGTCCGGGCCTGCGGGATCGGCCCACGACTGAGTGGACGGCATCTGCGGAGCCTCACCTGGCGTCGTTTGCGAAACCTGGTGGATGCTCCGGCTCAGCCACTCGAAGAAGTCGCGAAATGCGAACTGCCGCAAGCGTAGTGGCGGCCGTTCCGAGGTCGCGAAGGTTCGCAGGGTCGAGAAGTCTGCTCCGTCTCCAATGCCCACGCAGAAGGTAGTCAATCGTCGCGCGTCGAGGAGTTGGGACGTTCGGTGAGCAGCGGCGACGTGAGCATCATCGTTCGGATAACCATCGGTCATCAAGACCAGCCACGGTTGGTAGTAGTCGATGCCGGCCTCTCTGTACTCTGCTTTGCGCTGTTCCAGCATATCCAGCGCGAGGTTCACGGCGTTGCCGATGCTCGTTCCCTGCTCCATCAGTTCGAGAGTCGGGGCCTCGGCATCGATTATCGACGAGAAGTCGACCACTGTTTCGGCCCTCGCGTCGAACCGCACGATGCCGACTTCGGCGCTGTACGCGGCGATCTCATCGTGCTGAACGGCGTCAAAGAACTCCCGTACGCCCTCGTTGAGTTCCTCGATGGGGCTAGGATTCAGCTGTTGAACAGTCGCCCCCCACTCGCGACGGCCCGACATGGACGGACTGCAGTCGAGAACCAGACAGACAGCCAACCGCGCGGTCGGATTGATGAACAACTGCTGCTTGCGCAGCACCTGATCAGTGGCCATCATTGCCTTTCGTCACCAGCGTTGGCTTTTCGACTGTTCCGACATGCCTTGCAGCGCTTGGGTGCAACGTAGCCCTTTCTGTCGTGGAAAGCCTGTTCCCGGTACGAGTAGACGGTGAGGTCGCCACAGTCGATGCATTCGAATGGCGTGCCCGCGGTATCGGCGCAGCTATCGCACAGCGTCCGACCGGCGAACGTGAAGCGTTCGACTTCGCTCGACAACGCCCGAAACTCGTTGCCGCATATGCCGCACTGCAAATTCCTTCGGGCCCGGCACTTCGCGCAACGCTTGGGCGGGCGGAGGTCCTTTCGGTTGTACGACGCCTGATCGGCGAAGCTGAACAGAAATGTCTCCCCGCAATCGCATGTGATCATGCTCCCTTGCGCGCGGGCGTGCGTGGGGCAGAGCGCCCGTTGATCTTCACCGAATATCCACAAGTCGGGTGTCGATTCGTCGGCACTGAAGAAGCTGCCGCAGTGGGTGCAGGACACTTGGACGAGGCGGCCGGTCGTGGGTTGCAGGCCGTACCGGTCGGCCACCTCTTCTGATATGCCCTTAAAGTGCATTGGGAAGATCTCGTCGGTGACGTGTCCGCGCTCGAGCATGCCGGCGTATTTCTTCAGCACAGCCGCCCATTCCGCCGCGGTCAGTCGCTGCTTGTCGGCGAAGACACGATGAAACGCCTCTTTCACCTTATAGGGCAGGTTGCTCCACATGGTGCGCCACGGGCCGGCGGGCTGATTGGTCCCGCCCCGGTGCCCGAACGGGTAGGGAAACTGGCCCGCCTTGATGTTCGCGGCCGGATCTCCACCACCCTGCTGGCTATACGGCGGTTTGCCAGGCATCAAGATCATGAAAATCATGCTGGCGAGTGCGAATGCGTCGTGAGACTCGGTCCGCAAGACCCCCGCCAACTGCTTCCCCTGCAATTCGGGCGGCGTGAATGTGACCATGCCGACCGGACAGGTATATCCCTCGATCTGGAAGCTGTCGGTGTCCACGATGGTCAAGCGCGCATCGTCGGTAACCAAGATGTTCTGTGGATTCAGATCGCCGACGATCACGCCAAGGGCATGAAGGTATCGCACAGCCTCCGCTAACTGGATCGCGAGAGACACAAGGTCCTTGCGGGTCCACTCGCCGTGGCGATCTGTGAGCAGCTTCGGAAGAAACACCTCTGTCGCCAGCTTTCGGCCTTCGGCATGCGGAAGAAAGACCCCCTGGACCTCGTTGTCCGCTCCAGTCGCTAAACTGACAGGCCACGTCACGGCGGGCAACGACGACGTAGCGGCGAGCATTCGCTCGATTTTCTCTATGCGGTGAACGGTGCGCGCGTTCGGGTGGAAGACTTTTGCGACGATGCCCGCGAAGTCGGTCTGGAAAATGACTCCTTCCCCGCCGCGAGCTATTTCGTCGATCAGGGTGACCATGCCGAACTTCGACTGCAGCTGTCTGCCTATTCCCGCGACGCTCGCGTCGCCGATCATCTCGTCGGGGTGGGTGACCGGTGAGCTGACCGACCGAAACGTCCGTTTCTTAGGCACCGCCTTCGCGGGGACGTCAGTCGCGCTCTTCAGATGACTGAGCCCTCCGGAATCGTTGGCGCAGAGCACGAATATGCGATGCCGGCTCTGCACCGACCGCGACGTCCCGATCGCGCGTGCGTCGCGCGCGAGCGCACGGTCCTGGGTTAACAAGATCATATTGTGTCGCACCCAGAATTCCTGGATCTTCGACAGGATAACGGCGTCGGCGTGCCTAGCGTCTCGGTGCGACCCTCGGCGTACTGCATAGTTGGCTTGACGCAGATCGTAGAGCAGCTTGAGACCCATTTCCGCGGCGTCGCGCTTCATCTCGTTGTTTTTGTCGTTGTAGTTCTTCTCCAGCTCGCGTACCACGCTGTCTGGCACGATGAGGCGCTCTACGGAATACAGCAACCGGCCGTCGGTGCCGTACAGCGCGTCACGAGCGCGCGGATGCATCAGGAAGCTGGTATCCACGAACACGAGTGCATTGCTGACGACGTCGGTCCAGTCTTTTCGCGCCGTCGACGGTACCGCAGTCATTTCCACCCCCCTACCAGCGTTCGCCCCACGCTAGCGGTTGGGTTCGTAGTTTTGCTAGTTTCCCGGACTAAGAATCCAAATATCCTTCGAGGGCGCGGCATCGTAGCATTGACTGCGGACGGCCGGACCCGCCGCAGTGACATGACCGCGGTGCGGGTCCAATCACGCGACCGCGACGTCAGCCAGCCCGTGATGCCCGCGTCGAGCGCCAAGTTGCTCTGTGCCGTCATGTTTTTGAATATCGAAATTTCGGATTAAGACGCGCGGCTTTCGCGACTGCTGACGCGACGCAAGGCGAGTAGTACACCTGCTTTGGGCGCAAGGGCCTGCGGAACCGGCTGAGCGCCACTTTCAGGTATCTCGTTCGCCGTATTGGTAACGGCCTGGCCTAATACTTTGCTTGTTGAGACCGTTCATGTCGACCCCAAAAATTTGCAAGGTCGGACCCCGTCGTTTGCGTCGACCGGTGCCATGCAAGTCTGACGACAGAGATCTGTTAAATAGTTGCTTTCGCCGTCGGCGGCGGGCCGGCGGGAGTCAGCGCGGCCGAGACCTTCCGCAGTAGGCATCGCCACATCGCCGTGCGCATTCTGTCCGACGATCCGGCGCTGCCCTATGCCAAACCGCCGTTGAGCAAGCAGTACCTGTGCGGACAGCCCACTGACCTGGACCTGCACAGTGCCGGGTGGTTCGCTCGCAACGACATCGACCTCACCCTCGGGGTGCGGGTGGAACACATCGACGTCGCGGCTGCGCAGGTGATCACCACCGGCGGCGTGCGCTACCCGTACTGGCATCTGGTGCTGGCATCGGGCTCGACCGCGGTGCCGCTGGCCGCACCGGGTGGCCGGTCCGCGCTGCCCCTGCGGTCCTTGGCCGATGCGGTGGCGCTGAAGATGGCCGCCCGGCATGCCCACGCGGCGGTCGTCGTCGGCGCCGGGCTGATCGGCTGCGAGGCCGCCTCAGGTCTGGCCGCCCTCGGCGTGGACACCACCGTGGTTGCCCCGGAGGTGGTGCCGCTGTACCGCCGATTCGGCATCGACGTCGGCGAACGGGTCGCCAAGATGCTCTCCGATGTCGGCGTGCGTTTTGTCGGGTCGGCCCGGGTGGCCGGCGTCACTGACTGCGCGGTGACGCTGGAGGGCGGAGAGGTATTCGCCGGCGACCTCGTCGTCGCCGCCACCGGGGCCCGGCCCGACACCCGGCTGGCCGCCGAGGCCGGACTGGCCATCCGCGACGGCCGCGTCGTCGTCGACGAACACATGCGCACGTCGGCCCCCAACGTCTACGCCGCCGGTGACATCACGCTGGCCCACAACGTGACCGCCGGGCGACGGGTCATCGCCGAACACTGGCGTGACGCCGCGCTGCAGGGCCGCATTGCCGGCCTGACGGCGGCGGGTTATCCGTCGAGTTGGGACACGATGCCCGGATTCTCCTGCAGTGTAGGGAAATTCACGCTGACCTACCGAGGTTGGGGAGGCCGCCACGATACCTGTCTGGTGACCGAACGGGGCAACGGTTTCACCGCGACCTACTCCGCACAGGGCAGGCTGCTCGGAACACTGGAGGCTACAGCCAATCTCGCTTCTTGAACGCGGTGAACAGCACGATCACGATCACGACGATCAGCGAGGTGCTGACCGCGAACCCGCCGACGGTGTTGATACCCGGATAGCTGATGTTCTGTCCGTAGAAGCCGGTGATGGCCGTCGGCACCGCGATGATCGCGGCCCAGCCGGTGAGCTTCTTCATCACGATGTTCAGCCGGGCGTCCTGCAGGCTCAAGTTGGTCTCGAACACCGTGGTGACCATGTCGCGCAACGACTCCGTCCACTCCGAGACCCGTAAGACATGGTCGTAGAGATCGGCGTACGCGGGGTCCAGCTCCAGCGCAGAGGCGGCATCCATCCTTCGGTGCTGGATCACGGTGATCACCTCCCGCATCGGCAACACCGCCCGGCGCAGCCGCACCAGGTCCTTGCGAAGCTGAAAGGTCTTGCGTTGCAACCCTTGACGCGGCAGGCTCTCGGCGAACAGGTCGTCCTCGAGGCTTTCGATGGCGTCGTCGAGCGCTTGCACCGCGTCGAAGTGCTGATCCACCACGACGTCGAGCAGGCCGTGCACGAGCGCGCCGATCCCGTATTCCTGTCCACCCAGCGCGTCGAATCGCCGCGACACCTCGTCGATGTCGAAGCCCGAACCCAACTGGACCGTGATCAGTCCGCGCGGTAGCACGAACACCGAGATGCGGTGCATGTCCAGCACAGTCTCGGCCGCGTCGGCCACCGGCGGCCGACCCCTGACGGTGACCCCATATACCGTGAAGAAGGTGTGGGTCCGATACACCACGGCCTTGGTGCGTTCGGAGTCGGCCAGTGTGTCCTCGACCGCCCATTCGTTGAGGCCGATCTCATGGGCGAGATTGGTGAGCGTCTCGTGGTCGGGGGCGTCGATGTCACACCAGACCAGCGTGTTCTCCGCGGCCAGATAATCCGACAGCGCGAAGAAGTCGAAGTCGTCGCAGGGCCTGCCGTCGACCCAGGTCCGGCCGCGAATGTGGGTCACGGCGCGGTGGTGGCACCCAGCGCGAATTCCTCTGCCAATCCGTCGATTCCGGCGCGGATCGCCTCCAACGCGCTGTGCCGGGCCTTGAGCTTGGTCGCCAGGTGTGCGCCGGCCTGCAGTGTGGTCGCGGCTTCCTGGGCCACCTGCTGGGCCCGGGCCAGTACCTCGTCGGTGTCGACGATCTCGTCGAGCCACCCGGCGTTGATCGCGGCGTCGCCGACGAAGGTCGCGGCCAGTCCGGCCGCCCGCTCGAACGCCGGCGGGGTGAGCCGCATCCGCATGATCTCCAACGCCGAATTCGGGATGACCATGCCGATCGCAACCTCGATGGCCTGGCAGCGTGTTTTCGGACCCCCTACCCGATGGTCGGCGGACAACAGCAGAAACGAGCCCATCGCGATCGCCGGACCGGTTGCGGCGATCACCACCGGCACCGGAAACGTCAGCGTTCGCACCGCCAACTCGAAACCTCCGGCCAGCATCCCGAGCGCGGCTTGGGCATCGCCGGACTGGAAGACCGACAGATCGAAACCACCGCTGAAGACCCGCGAGTTCCCGGCCAGTACCACAGCTTTGGCTTTCTCGGCCGCCGCCCGGTCCAATGCCTCGTTGACCGCGGTCTGCATCGTCGGGCCGAGCACGTTGACCTTGCCGTCGTCGAGCGTGATGGTGGCCACCGAGTCGGCGAGTTCGTAGGCGACGTTGCTGCTCATGCTTCTCCTCACCACGCAGGGTCGCAACGAACCTAACAGGCCGCCGGCCGACCGCCCGCTCAACCCGTCGTGGCCAGCACCGCCGGCGAGGACTGCCCGACAGCGCACAGCCGCTCACCGCGCGCCGCCCAGTCCAGGTCGGCCCAATGCACGCGGCCCGGGAGTCGGCGCCAGTACCCGGGATGGGCCCGCAGATAGCTGTGCACGCTGGCGTGCACGGTGGCGTCAGCGGGCACCTTGGGCGAGGGCACCGGATGTGCGGCTCCGGCCAGCGCGTCGAGCACACTGGGGGCCGGTGCCCGGTGCCGGGCCGACGCCGCAAGCAGCACACCGGCTTTCATCGCCCCATCGAGCACCCAGTCCAGCGTGATCGCCGACAGCGGCGCACCTGCCCCGGCCGCGCCGGTGACGTCGCGATGGCCACCGCGGAACCACACCTCCTCGACGCCGGCGCCGGTGGCTACGGCCGGGACGAGCCGCTGACGACGCCGCCCGTAGCCACCGTCGATGGCCACCGCGTGTCGGGCTGCCACGACGTTGACGAGCACCTCCGAGTCGTCGGCACGCGGCACGCGGCACACCGCGCACCGCGACGGTGTTATGGAGCCGCGTGAGAGAATCGAACTCTCGACATTCGCCTTACAAGGGCGACGCTCTACCGACTGAGCTAACGCGGCCGGGACGGCCTATCAAGCCAGTCAATTCTACGACGCTCGTTTCGAGCGCGGCGGCAGGGCACGAGTAGCGTCGGTGCACATGGCTGACGCTGGACTGTGGGTGGCATGGGGAGTTCCGACGCCGGGGCGCGAACGCAAGGCACTCGCCCTACTCATCGAGACCGAGGACTACCTGTCCGGGCTGACCGACCAGGGCCGCATCGAGCGATTCGATCGGGTGGTGCTCAAGCCGCAAAGTATCGAGATCGGCGGGTTCATTCTCATCCAGGGGTCGAAGCAACAGATCGACGATCTTCGCCGAGATGAGTCTTTCGGGCTGTGGCTCAGTCGTGTGCAGTTGGTCGCCGACCAGGTAGGCATCGTCGACGCCTGGCTCGGCGACGGCGTTGCCGAGGCTGTCAGCTTGTACGAGAAGGCGCTGCAGACGCTCGAGTAAGCGCCCGCGGGCGTTTGCTGGCGGCCGCTCACCGTCGACTGAGTGCCAGTAAAGGCCATGATCACGGTAACGAAACGAATTTTGTGACGATTTAACCTTTTGCTCAGACTTGCGCGCCGGTGCGATTGAATGGTCACCGAGTCGGGAAACGCGTCGAGGCTTGAATCAAAGGGGTTTCATGGGTGCCGCAGCCTACGTCGGCCGAGTCGGCGGGCTGGCCGTCGCTTTGGGTGTCGGATCAGCAGTCTTTGCCGGGCATGGCATTGCCGCCGCCGATAGCGGCGATTCGTCGAGCTCGCGTTCGTCGTCGTCAGCAACCACCGGTAGCGGTGGGACCGACACCAGCCGACCCGATCGCACGCGACGCAACGAGCAGACCACCGAGCGCCGTGAGTCTGGGCGTACAGCCACGACCAGCGCCGACGTCGAGCTGCCCATCGATGCGGAATCCGACCGGGAACTGGTCGAGCAACCCGACGAAGCCGAGGCTTCCGACGAACTCGTCGCCGACGAGCCTGACGCCCGTCCGGAGCGCCGGCGGGCAACCGAGACCGTGCCGACAACCGAATCGACGGTGACCCAGCCGGAGCGGAGCACTCGCGCCGACCCCGATGTGGCGCCGCAACAGACCGACACCACATCCACCGGTGCCGCCGACGACCCCGCTGTCGCACCCAAGGAGCCGACCAAGGTCGCGGTGTTCGTCTCGGCGACCACGCTGGCCGAGGCGAGCACCGCGCGCGTCACCTCCGAGACGGCCGAGGTGGAGCTGCCCGCCGCCGACGAGCAGACCGCCACCCGCCGACCCACCCTGGCCACCGCCGTGGTCAACGTCGTGCACAGCATGCTGGACTGGGCGCGGCAGCGGGCCGTCGCAGACCCCGCAAGCTCCCCGCAACCGCCGTTCCTGTGGGCGTTGATGTCCTTTGCCCGCCGTGAACTGGAGAACCTGTTCGCGACCCGCGGCACCGTCACCGCCGGCGCTGCCGACCGGGCAGCCAGGACCGCCGCCAGCCTCGCGTTGACCGAAAACTCCACCGTCGGCGACGCCCCCGCGGCCGCCAGGGTGCAGCACTCCCCGTGGCTGAATCCTCAGGTGAGCCAGTCGACGAACTTCGTCAGCTGGGTCACCGGCAGAAACACCTACACCGAACGCCGATTGGCCAACACCGTGGCGCGCTTCGGGGTGTACGGCACCGACGTCGGCGTCATGTGGGACAACGGCATGGTCGACGATCCCAATACTCCGTGGAACGAAAGCCAGGTGCTGATCGCCGTCGGCGACACCTTCAGCGGCCCGAACATGCAGGGTGGCTGGCGCTACAACACCTTGTTCCGCAGCTCCGACCGGGACCTGTCCAACGGTATGGAAATTCCTGACGGAGAGTGGTTCAACGGCAACATGTTCGGCGGGGCGCCACTGTCGAGTCCGACCTTCGCGCGCCCGATCATCAACCGTCCGTCGTGGCTGCCCGGTTCGGTGACGTTGATCCCGACCGCCGGAATCTCGGTGCCTACGCCCGACACCCAGTTCGGTGTCACGCAGTACGTCAGCTTCATGTCGGTGTCGAGGTGGGGATCGGCAGGCCGCTGGACCACCAACTACTCGGGCATCGCCTACTCGACCGACAACGGCGAGAACTTCACGATCGCGCGCGAGAGCATCCGCTACAACTCGATTTTCAGTGGCCACCGCAACTTTCAGCAGTCCGCCTTCGTCCAGGGCGACGACGGCTATGTCTACATGTACGGCACTCCCAACGGCCGGCAGGGCGCGGCCTACCTGGCGCGTGTCGCACCCGAGAACATTCTCAACGCAGCCAGATACGAGTACTACCGCGCGGGGTCGTCGAGCTGGTTGGGTACCACTGCGGCCCGCTGGGTCTCGGGTAGCCCGTCATCGGCGTCGGCGATCATCGGTAAGACCGGTGGCGCGTGCGGCGCCACCAAGCCGGGCTACAGCGTCAGCGAGATGTCGGTCCAGTACAACGAGTATCTGGGCAAATACGTCGTGCTCTACGGCGACCAGTTCAACAACATCGTGATGCGCACGGCCGACGTCCCTGAAGGCCAGTGGTCCGAGGCGACCGTCCTGATGACCCAGCAGCCCGGCGGCATCTATGCACCGATGCTGCACCCGTGGTCACCGTCGACGGCAGGCACCGGATCGGACCTGTACTGGAACCTGTCGCTGTGGTCTGAGTACAACATCATGCTGATGCGCACCGATCTCGCCAAGTTGTAGCCACCGGGCACCGGCATACACTCGCGCTCGTGCGCGACGTCCTCGACGAACTTCTGGCGATCTGGCGGTCCGGTGCGACCGCCGGACTGTCGACGGTGGTGCGCACCATGTCCTCCGCACCCCGCGAACCCGGCGCCGCCATGCTCGTCGCCCCCGACGGCAGCGTCGCCGGGTCGGTCTCGGGCGGCTGCGTGGAAGGGGCCGTGTACCAGACCGCCACCGACGTCGTCGCCAGCGGAACGCCGGAGCTGCAGCGCTACGGTGTCAGCGACGATGATGCGTTCTCGGTCGGGCTGACCTGCGGCGGCACCATCGATGTTTTCACAGAGCCATTGTCGCGCAAGACTTTCCCACAGTTGCAGGCGGTCGCCGACGACATCGCTGCCCATCGCGCCGTCGCGGTGGCCACCGTCATCGCCCACCCGGATCCGAAACGTCTCGGGCGACGGCTGATCGTCCGGCCGGACGGGGTCGACGGCTCGGTGGGTTCCGCACGCGCCGACGACGCGGTAGCCGACGACGCTCAAGGCCTGCTGGCCGCCGGCCGCTGCGCGGTGCTGACGTACGGACCCGAGGGCCAGCGTCAAGACGCCGGCATGGAGGTCTTCGTGGCCAGTCACGCTCCGCGACCGCGGATGCTGGTGTTCGGCGCCATCGACTTCGCGGCGGCGCTCGCCCAGCAGGGCGCATTCCTGGGCTACCGCGTCACGGTGTGCGATGCCCGGCCGGTCTTCGCGACCTCGGCGCGCTTCCCGGCCGCCGAAGACGTCGTGGTGGATTGGCCGCACCGGTACCTTGCCGCGCAGGCCGAAAAGGGTGCCATCGATGCCCGCACGGCGATCTGCGTGCTGACCCACGACCCCAAGTTCGACGTGCCGGTGCTGCAGGTCGCGCTCCGGTTGCCGCAGGTGGGCTACATCGGCGTGATGGGGTCCCGACGCACCCATGAGGACCGACTGTGCCGCCTCAAGGAGGCCGGCGTCACCGATGCCGAGCTGGCTCGGCTGGCCAGTCCGATCGGTCTGGACCTGGGAGCGCGCACCCCCGAGGAGACCGCGGTGTCCATCGCCGCCGAGATCATCGCGCAGCGCTGGGGCGGCCACGGGCGGCCGCTGCGCGAAACCTTGGGTCGCATCCACCACGAAGCATGAAACCGCGTGAGACACAAGTGGTGGAAATGTCGCTCTCGGATGCGATAACGTCACTCTTCAAGTCCTGAGGAGAGTGATCGAAGTGACCGACACCGCCGTCGAGTCCGTCACCGCGCGCTATGCCGGCAGACGCGTACCACGCGTCGAGGACAGCCGTCTTCTCACTGGTCACGGCACCTTCGTCGACGACATCAACCGCCCTGGCATGCTGCACGCCTGCTTTGTGCGCAGCCCGTTCGCCCGGGCGAGGATCCTGAACATCGACGCGTCGGCCGCGCTGGCCCATCCCGGCGTGCACGCGGTGCTGACAGCTGCCGACCTCAACCCCGAGGTGCAGGAGGCCTGGCACGCCGTCGCCGGCAAGGACGTGCCGGACACCCCGCGCCCGCCGCTGGCCGAGGGCGAGGTCCGGTTCGTCGGCGACCCGATCGCCCTGGTGATCGCCGAGAACCGCTACGTGGCCGAGGACGCCATCGAGCTGATCGACGTGGACTACCAACCGCTGCCGGCGGTCGCCGACTTCACCCGGGCAGTCGAGTTGGCCGAAAACGGCGCGGTGGTCCACGACGCCTATCCCGACAACCGGGCCGGCGGCATGGGCGGCGCGCCGCCCGACGAAGACACTTTCGCCAACGCGGCCCACGTCGCCAAGGCGCACGTGTATCAGCAGATCCACGCCCCGGTGCCGATCGAGACCCGCGGCCTGGTGGTCGAATGGCAGGCCGCCCCTGGCGAATTGACGGTCTGGGCGTCCACCCAGACCCCGCATGAGCTGCGGGCCTTCGCTGCCCGACTGCTGGGCATCCCGGCTCAGCGGGTACGCGTGATCGTGCGCGACACCGGCGGCGGCTTCGGCCAGAAGGTCGTACCGATGCGCGAGGACATGTGCATCCTGCTGGCTGCCCGCAAGGTGTCGGCGCCGCTGAAGTGGATCGAGGACCGCCGGGAGAACCTGATGTCGGCCGGGCAGGCCCGCCATGTCGACGGTGACGTGCGGATGGCCTTCGACGCCGAGGGCAACATCTTGGCTGCCGACATCGACTTCATCCAGGACGTCGGGGCCTACCCGACGCCCTACCCGGTGCTGACCACCGCGGCCATCGGCATGTTCTTCCCCGGCCCGTACCGGGTTCCCAAGTCCAGCTTCAACTACCAGACGATCTTCTCCAATACCGCCGGCCTGGCGGCCTACCGCGGACCGTGGCAGTACGAAACGCTCACCCGGGAGATACTTCTGGACATTGCCGCGCGCGAGATGGGCATCGACCCGTTGGAGCTGCGGCAGCGCAACATCCTGCGCGGCGACGAGATGCCCTATTTCAATCCCAACGGCATGCCCTATGACCATGTCGCTCCGGCCGACACCCTGGACCAGGCGGTCAAGATTCTCGACCACGAGGGCTTCCGCCGGGAACAAGCCGATGCCCTGGCCGAAGGCCGTTATCTGGGACTCGGATACTCCGCCTACATCGAGCCCACCGGTGCGGCCACCGGGCACCTGGCCACCGAGGGTGCGACGATCCGGATGGAGTCCACCGGCAAGATCAACGTCTACGTCAACGGCGGGTCCAGCGGGAACAGCATCGAAACCACTGTCGTGCAACTGACCGCCGACGCGCTCGGCGCCGACATCGATGACGTGTCGACCATCCAGGGCGACACCGCCGTCACCCCATACGGGGCAGGAACCCAAGGCAGCCGCAGCGGGCCCATGACCGCGGGCGCAGTCAACGAAGCCGCGGCGATCCTGCGCGCTCAGATTTTGTCCATTGCCGCGAACCTGCTCGGCGTCCCCGCCGACGACATCGAGCTCGGCGGCTCGCGTGCCTGCGTACGCGCCGAGCCCGACAAGAACGTCACCTTCGCCGACATCGCCTACCGCTCGCACTACGACCCTGCGCAGCTGGCCGGCACCTCGCCCACCCTGGAAGCCACCGCGCGGTTCAACTCCCAGGCGATGATCCACTGGGCCAACGCCACTCACGCCTGCACATGCGAGGTCGACATCAAGACCGGCCGCGTCACGCTGACCCGGTACATCGTCAGCGAGGATGTCGGCCCGATGATCAACCCGAACGTGGTGGAAGGCCAGATCGCCGGTGGCACGGTGCAGGGCATCGGTGGCGCGTTGCTCGAAGAGATGAGTTATGACGACGACGGCAACCCGTTGTCGTCGACCTTCGTCGACTACCTGCTGCCCACCGCGACCGAGGTCCCGGTGATCGAGTACGGCCACGTGGAGATCCCCGGACCCGGCGTCGGCGGTTACAAGGGCTGTGGCGAAGGTGGCGCGATCGGCTCCACACCGGCGGTGATCAACGCCGTCAACGATGCGCTGGCCCCACTGGGCGTCACCATCACCCGACTGCCGGCCACCCCCGCCGCGATCGTCGAGGCCATCCAGAAGAGCCAGCAACAAGGGACTAGGTAGAGGACGAACAGTGGAGCTAGTCAACGAGTTTCGAGTTCCGGTATCGGCCGCCACGGCCTGGGAGGTGCTGACCGACGTGCAGCGGGTGGCCCCGTGTATCCCGGGTGCACAGCTGCTGTCCGTCGACGGTGACGACTTCACCGGCGCGGTGAAGGTCAAGGTCGGTCCGATCACGGTGTCCTATCAAGGTGAAGCGTCGTTCACCGAGAAGGACGAAGCCGCCCAACGGGTGGTGATCCGGGCCAGCGGCAAGGAGACCCGCGGCAGCGGAAACGCCTCGGCACTGGTGACCGCACAACTCAAGGACGAAGGCTCCGAATCGAACCCGGCCACCGCCGTGCTGATCACCACCGATCTCACGATCTCGGGCAAGGCCGCACAGTTCGGCCGCGGCGTATTGGCCGACGTGGCAGGCAATCTGATTGCGCAGTTCGCCGCGCGGCTCGAAGCCGATGTGCTGGGCGGTGCCGCGACACCGACTTCGGCGCCGTCGGCCGAGGCGCAGACGGCCGCTGCTGCGGCAGCGGACAACTCGGTCGATCTCGTGAAGGTCGTTGCGCTGCCGATCGCCAAGCGCTACGCGCCGGTGGCGGCCGGGGTGGCGGTGGGCGTTGCCGTCGGTTTCCTGATCGGCCGACGTCGTCGCCCCCAGCCGCAGCCCGCCCTCGACGACCTGGTGGCCGCGCTGTCGCGGCTGATGTCGTGAAACCCGCCGCGTTCGCCTATCACCGCCCGGACACATTGACCGAGGCCGCCGCCATTCTGGGCAACCTCGGTGACGATGCGAAAGTCCTGGCCGGGGGCCAGAGCCTGGTGCCGATGCTCAACATGCGGCTCACCCACTTCGAGAACCTCGTCGACATCTCCCGCGTCGGCGAGCTGTGCGGTATCGACCTCCTCGACGGCGCAGTCCGCGTCGGAGCAACCACGTCGCACGCGCTGGTCGGCCTCGACGACGAGGTCGCCGAATCGGTGCCGCTACTGACGCTGGCCACCCCACACATCGGCCACTTCCAGATCCGCACCCGCGGCACGCTGGGCGGCGCCATCGCCCACGCCGACCCGGCCGCCGAATACGCCGCCGTCGCACTGGCGCTCGATGCCGAGATTGAGGCGACCTCGACCCGCGGCACCCGGATGATGCCCGCGGCCGACTTCTTCACCGGGCTCTGGGAGAACTCGCTGACCGCCGACGAGATCCTGAGCGCCGTGCGCTTCCCGGTGTGGCAGGGCCGGTGCGGATTCGCTGTCGAGGAATTCGCCCGCCGCCACGGTGACTTCGCGATCGCCGGCGCAGTCACGGCGATCGAACTCGATCAGTCCGACCGGGTCCTCCGGTGCGGTATCGGCCTGTTGGGGCTGGGCTCGACCCCGCTGCGGGGCACAGCCGCCGAAGCTGCTGTGCTGGGTCGCGCAGTCGGTGATCTCGACGACGAAGCCCTCGACGAGATCGGCCGATTGATGATGGATGCCATCGACGACATTCCCGCCGACCTGCAGGGCTCGGCGACCTACCGGGCCCGGGTGGGCTCGACCATGGTGGCGCGGGCGCTGGGTAAGGCGCTGGCGTCGGTGAGCCCCCAGATGCAAGGAACGTGAGATGCACGAGACCCCTGTCGAGCTGACGGTGAACGGCCACCCGGTCCGCCACGTCGTGGAGCCGCGGCTCACGCTGGCCGACTACCTGCGGGAGAAGTGCGGACTGACCGGAACACATCTGGGCTGCGAGCACGGTGCGTGCGGGGCGTGCACCGTACTGCTCGACGGCCAAGCCGTGCGCTCGTGTTTGGTTTTCGCCGTACAGGTCGACGGCCAGGAAGTCACCACGGTCGAAGGCGTCGGCGGCGAGGACGGCGCGCTCTCACCGGTGCAGGCCGCCCTGCGCGAATGCCACGGTCTGCAATGCGGTTTCTGCACACCGGGTTTCGTCACCAGCATCACCGCGCTGCTGCGCGAGAACCCGTCCCCCACCGACGAGGAGATCCGCGAGGGCCTCTCGGGCAACTTCTGCCGGTGCACCGGCTACCAAGGCATCGTCAACGCGGTGAAACGCGCGGCCGAAGCGACCTAGCGGCGGGTCAGTCGGCGACGACGCCGCGCAGGCCGTCGGCGCCGAACACCGGCTCCAGCATCGACGAGAAGTCCGGGCCGCGGCGCAGCGTCATGCCACCGTCGACATTGATCACCTGACCGGTGATGTAGCTCGACGCATCACTGAGCAGGAACACCGCAGCCTCGGCCACATCCTCGACCTCACCGGGACGGGGCAACGGGGTGGCCTCGGCGTAGTCGCCGCTGACCTCCGGGGACATGAAGATCGCCGCGACCAGGTCGGTGCGGATCAGGCCGGGACGCAGGCAGTTGACCCGCACCCAGGACGGACCGAGTTCGTCGGCGGCCAATTTCATCAGGTGATCGACCGCAGCCTTGGACACACCGTAGGCACCGAACCAGCGGTGCGTGTTGGAGGCCGCGATCGACGAGATCCCGACGAACGAGCCGCCACCGCCGCGGACCATCTCCCGGGCCGAGTGCTTGAGCACGTAGAACGTGCCATTGACGTTGAGGTCGAGCAGATTGCGCCAGGCTGCGGAGTCCAGCTGCGGGATCGGGCCGATGGTGTCGCTGCCACCGGCGCAGTTCACCACGCCGTGCAGCCGGCCGGTCCACGATGTCGCGGCCGCCACCGCCCGGATCACGTCGTCCTCGTTGGTGATGTCGCCGGCCTCGTAGCGCACCGTGCCACCGGTCGCACCCGCGGCGGCGGTGATTTCGTCGGCGGCGGCGGCCAGCTTGTCAGCCGTGCGTCCCATCAGCATCGCGTTGCCGCCGGCGGCCACCACTGCCGCGGCCACCCCCTTACCGATACCACTGCCACCACCGGTGACCAGGATCGTCCTGTCCGCCAACGAAATCTGCACGCACTACTCCTTCGACGAGCTAACTAGAACCGGTTCTAGTTATACGTCACGGCTGGTCGTGGCGGGCCAGCTTCGGCGCCCCCAGTGTGCGCCAGTCCGGAACATTGGGCGGCATGCCGATCGGGAAGCGGTTTTCGTTGTAGGCGGCCCAGTGCGCGTGGCCCAGCTCGTGGATGTGGAATGCGTGGCGCAGCGCCTCGGTGAAACCCATCGCGTCGCTGGCCGCGTTGACCGAGTCCTTGACCAGCAGCGCGGCCATGGTGGGCCGGTCGGCAATCCGGCGAGCGAACTCGAGCGTCTTATCCTCGAGGTCGTCGCGCGGGAAGATCTTGGACACCATGCCGAGCCGGTGCGCCTCGTCGGCGTCGATCGCATCGCCGGTCAGCAGCAGTTCCTTGGCCTTACGCGGGCCGAACTCCCACGGGTGCGCGTAGAACTCCACGCCGGGCATACCCATCCGCACCGCGACCACGTCACTGAACCGGGCGTCGTCGGAGGCGACGATCAGATCGCACGCCCAGATCAACATCAGCGCTGCCGAGATCGCGTTGCCCTGCACCGACGCGATGGTGATCTTGCGAAGATCGCGCCACCGGGAGGTGTTCTCGAAGAAGTAGTGCCACTCCTGCAGGTAGGTCTTCTCGGCGATGGCCGGACGGGTGGCACCGTTGGACCGGAAGGTCGGATGCTGGTCGGGCCCGGGCGCACGCTCGGCCAGCGCGGCCTCCGAACCCAGGTCGTGCCCGGCCGAGAAGTTCTTGCCGCGCGCGGCGAGGATCACCACGCGGACCTCGTCGTCGGCCTCGGCGCGGGCGAAGGCGTTGTCGAGCTGAACCAGCAACGTCCGCGACTGGGCATTCTGCGCATCGGGCCGGTTCAGCCAGATGCGCGCGATTCGCCCGTCGTCGAGGGATTCGTATTCGACCTGCTCTGGTGCTGTCACATCGGCCACATTACGGCCCTCGATGTCACGGGGACACAGCGTCCGACCAGTCACCTGCAGTGACTACAGTTGTGTCATGCCTGCGAAATCTGATCCCGCCGACCTCGGCGACGTCGAACCGATCGCCGACAGCACCGAGCGTCAGGCCCGGCGCGTGGTCGCCGCCTACGCCAACGACGCCGACGAGTGCCGAGTCTTTCTGTCGATGCTCGGCATCGGACCGGCGAAGCTCGACGCCTAATGACGTCCGAGAGCGGTCCCGAGGTCCGCTCCGGAGCCGACTTCGTCGTGGTGGCCAACCGGCTGCCGATCGACATGGTCCGCCAGCCCGACGGCACCGTTGAGTGGAAACGCAGTCCGGGTGGGCTGGTCACTGCCCTGGAGCCGTTGTTGCGCCGCCGCCGGGGCGCCTGGATCGGCTGGGCCGGCGTACCGCACGATGCCGACGATCCACACGCCGAGCAGCCCATCGCGCAGGACGACATGTACCTGGTCCCGGTGCGGTTGTCCGCCGACGACGTCGCCCAGTACTACGAGGGGTTCTCCAACGCCACGCTGTGGCCGCTCTATCACGACGTCATCGTCAAACCGACCTACCACCGGAAATGGTGGGACCGCTACGTCGAGGTCAACCGCCGCTTCGCCCAGGCCACCGCCGACACCGCCGCCGAGGGGGCCACGGTGTGGGTGCAGGACTACCAGCTGCAGCTGGTGCCGAAGATGTTGCGGATGCTGCGACCCGACCTGACCATCGGGTTCTTCCTGCACATCCCGTTCCCTCCGGTCGAGTTGTTCATGCAGATGCCGTGGCGCCGCGAGATCATCGAAGGCCTGTTGGGCGCCGACCTGGTCGGCTTCCACCTGCCCGGTGGCGCACAGAACTTCCTGATCCTGGCCCGTCGGTTGCTCGGCGCCAACACCTCACGCGCCTCGGTCGGCGTGCGGTCGCGCTTCGGCGAGGTGGCGCACGGTTTCCGCTCGGTCAAGGTCGGCGCCTTCCCGATCTCGATCGATTCCAACGACCTCGACCAGCAGGCTCGTAGCCGAGCCATCCGGCAGCGGGCCAAGGAACTGCGCGCCGAGTTGGGCAACCCTCGCAAGATTCTGCTCGGGGTGGACCGGCTGGACTACACCAAGGGCATCGACGTGCGGCTGCGGGCGTTCTCCGAGCTGCTCGAAGAGGGCCGGATCAACCGCGACGACACTGTCCTGGTGCAGCTGGCCACCCCCAGCCGCGAGCGTGTGGAGAGCTACATCGCCATGCGCGAAGACATCGAGCGCCAGGTCGGCCACATCAACGGCGAGTACGGCGAGGTCGGTCACCCGGTTGTGCATTACCTGCATCGCCCGATCCCGCGCGAGGATCTGGTGGCATTCTTCGTCGCCGCCGACGTGATGCTGGTGACACCGCTGCGCGACGGGATGAACCTCGTCGCCAAGGAGTACGTCGCCTGCCGCAGCGACCTCGGGGGCGCTCTGGTGCTCAGTGAATTCACCGGTGCGGCCGCCGAGCTACGCCAGGCTTATCTGGCCAACCCGCACGATCTCGACGGGGTCAGGAACGCGATCGAGGCTGCGCTGAACCAGTCACCGGAAGAAGGCCGACGGCGGATGCGAGCGCTGCGCCGTCAGGTGTTGGCCCACGATGTCGACCTCTGGGCGCGGGCCTTCCTGGAGGCGCTGGCCACCCCGCACTGACTCAGATCGGCGTGATGTAGTCGATCAGCCATTTGCCGTCGATCTTCTGGTAGTCGACCCGCAGCCGGCTGCCGTCATAGACCGGGTTGCCGGCTTTTTCGGTGACGGTGCGATTCATGTACACCATCACCGATGCGGTCGTGCGCTGTGCATCGAGCACCCCGGCCCCGACGACATTGGCCTGGCTGACGAGTTGGCGTTCGCGCGCCTGCGGGATGATGTCGTTGTTGGTGCGATCGGCGAACTCCCGGCGGTACTCCGGGGTCAGGAACTGGTACACCTCGGTGAAGTTGGCCTCCACCGTCTGGTAGTCGAACCCGAATACACGCGGGATCTGTTCCCGTGCAAGCGGAGTGACCTCTTCGCGGGCGGACTGTTCGCCGCCACGCTGCACCGCGCCCCAGTACAGCGCGCCGCCCACCGCGGCCAGCACCACCACCACCGTCGCCAACACCACCGTGAGCGAGCCGACCATCCTGGCCGTCCAGGTGCTCATCAGTTGCCCCCGTCGGGATAGGTGACGTCGTAGCCGGTCATGTGGCCGTTGTCATCCTCATGCACGGTGATACGCAGCCGGTAGGGCTGCGACGGCGCATCGGTGCCGTCGAGGTCGGTCACCGTCACCCGGACCGACACCAGCACCTGGGCGTTACCGGAGATGTCGTCGATGCTCTCCAGCGCTGCGCCGTTGATGACCGCCTCGGAGTTGGCCATGGTGCTGCGGAAGATCGCCTTGAGGTTGTCGACGTTGTTGTCCTGGCTGAGCATGTCCCGCAGCGGACCGCTGGTGCTGTCGACGAACCGGTTCACGCTCTCTTCGATGGTGTCCTGGTGGTAGCTGAACATGTTCACGACGACCTGCGAAGCGGTATCGACATAACGTTGTTCGCGCTGCGCGACGGCGTCGTCGGCACGCTGTTGGGCCAGAAGCGCGAACACCGCCCACGACAGCGCGGCCACCAGGACCACCGTAGCGGCCAACGACACGACCAGCACACCCCGGCGGTTCGGCGACCGGCGCGGAGGTGGCCCGGCAGGGGTGATCGGACGGACCGGGACGGACGCGACCGGGATACTGACCGCGGCAGCGCTGCCCTCGGCAGGTCCCGCTGCGCGGGATGCCTTCCGGCGTTGCCGCGGGGCAGGTTTGGTTGTTACGGCCCCGTTCTGTTCATCAGTCACTACGCCTGCTCCGGAGACAACATCAAATCCACCCAGTTCTCGGCCGGCGCCTGCTTGGCCAGGCCCGGCGCGAAGACGCCGGCACCGCCCTGCGGATCGATGAAGACGCCGGTGTTCTGATCATAGGTGGCCACCGAGGTACCGCTGGCCAGCGCCGCTTCGGCCGGCAGCGGACCGGGTGCGGGCGCTGGGGCCGGCGGTGCCGGGGCCGGGGCAGGTGCCGGCGGGGTGCGGCCGTAGGGCGGCACCACGTGGTCGGGCGGCGAGAAGTACGGCCACGGCGGCGGGATGCCCGGCTCGGCCGGCGGCACCGGCAGCGGGAACGGAGCGTGCGGCGCAGGCCCGGGGCCGGGTGGCACACCCGGCGGCAGCTGCACCACCGGTGGGCCCGGATCCGGATCCACCTGCGGCGGGATCATCGGGAACTTGTTCGGCGGCAGGATGTTGCGGCCGTCCTCGATCGGGGTTCCCACCGGCACCGGCGGGCCGCGCCACGGATTGTTGCCGATGGGCACGTACCCCTCGGGATCGCGGCACAGCTGGATCGTCGGCGCGCGCTTACCCGGATACTCCATGCAGGGGTAGTTGCGGGCACCGCGGACCACGCTGGGATCGTTGTGCGGCACCTTGCAGTACATGTCGGTGGGCAGTTCCCGCACCGTGGTGTCGGCCGGGGAGCGGATCTGCGTCGGCGGGATGAAACCCACCGAGCATGGCGGCGGGTCCCCGAGGTCGATCTTGAAGTCCAGCTTGCCACCCTCGTCGGCCGGCACCCCGCCGGCGACGGTGAGCAGCGCGGAGAACAACGCCGGGAAGATCACCAGCGCCTGCTCGATCGACTTGTGGTAGATCACGCCGATCCGTCCGGCATTGGCCAGATTGGCCGCCAGCATCGGGAAGGACGGCCGGATGCCGGTGAAGGTCTGGTTGGCCACCTCGACGGCGCCGGGCGCAGTCTGCAGCGTGGTGCGCAACTGCGGATCGGCGTTGGCGACCTCGGTGGTCACCCGCGCCAGCCCGTCGGCGAGCGACCGGATGTCATCCCCGCTGCGGATCTGCGCCGCCAGCAGCGGTCCGGCCTGGTCGATGAGCTGCTCGACCGGCTGATAATTGGCGTTGGCCTCGTCGACCAGCAGCCGCGCGGACTCGATCATCCTGGCCAGTTCGGGACCCGAGCCGTTGAACGCATCGAAAGTTTCGCGCAGTAGGTCCTGCAGCCGGGTGTTGCTGATGTTGGTGACCAGTAGGTCGGCCTGGTCGAGCAACCCGGCGATGTCCTGACCGATCGCGGTGCGGTCCATGCCGATGTCGGCACCATCGGCCAGCATCTCCGGTGACGCGTCCTCCGGCGGGACGAGGTCGATGTACTGCTCACCGATGGCCGACATGCTCTTGACGGTCGCGGTCACGTTGGCCGGCACCGGAGTGGCGCTGTTCAGCCGCATCCGCGCGACCACGCTGTCGTCAGACAACCGAACGGACTCCACCCGCCCGATGGTCACGCCCCGATAAGTGACGTTGGCGTTCTCATAGATCCCACCGCCGGCGGCGAAGTTCGCCGACACGTTGTAGACACCGATGCCCAGCGCGGCCGGCACCTGCAGGTAGAACAGCGCGGTCGCACCGACGGTGATGATGGTGACCAGCGCGAAGATGCTCAGCTGGATGCGCGTCAGACGATCGATCATCGCGGCGGCTCCCCTCCGGCGCTACCCGGCGGGATCTTGAACGGATCGGCGGCCTGTCCGGACAGGTTGGCCATCGACCCGATCAGGAAGTCGGGCGGGTTGATGATCTCGTCCATCCGCTTCATGTTCGGATCGAGCCCCAGCGACGTGGTGAACACCGACTCACCGAGGCGGCGCAGCGTCAGATCGAAGGTCACGAACACGTTGAGGTAGTCACCGCGCACCGCGCGCTTGATGTTCTTGCTGACGAACGGGAACGTGGGCAACAGCTGCAGATCACTGACAAATGCCGACCGGTTCTCGCTGAGCGCCTTGATGACCGGATACAGGCTGACCAGATCCGCGGTGAAATCGTCCTTGGTCTGCGAGAGGATCCGCGAGGCGACGTTGGCGAAGCTGCGCAGCGCGGTGAACGTCTCGACGATGGTGGCGCGGTTGTTGTTGAGCACCTCGAGTGCCTCGGGAAGGGTGTCGAGGGTGCGGCCCAGGCTGTCCTGGCTGCGGGCCAGGATTCCGGCGAAGCGGTTCAATCCCTCGGCGGCGGCGATGATGTCGTCGGTCTGCTCCTGCAGCGACGCTGTCAGCTCGGCCAGCCGCGGGATCAGGTCGGTGAAGCGGTCCCGACGGCCCGCGACCGCCGCGTAAGCCTCGTCGGTGATGTCCTGCAACGCACCGAGATTGCCTTTGTTGACCACCACGCCCAACGCGGCCAGCACCTCTTCGGTGGTGGGATAGCGACCGGCCCGATCGACCGGGATGCGCGACCCGTCACCGAGCCGGCCCACCGGGCGCTCGTCGACGGGAGGAGCCAATTCCACATGCTGGGAACCAAGCAACGACGTCTGGGCCACCCGCACCTCGGAGTTTTCCGGCAGGTTGACGTTTCCTTGGAGGGACAACTGGACCGCCGCATAGAAGGTCCCGTCCGCGCGCTGGACCGCGTCGATGCCCGACACACTGCCGACCGTGACGTCATCGACCATCACCGGCGAGTTCTGCGGCAGCGTCGCGACATCGGGCAACTCGACGGTGATCGAATACGAACCCGCGCCGTGTCCGGCGGTACCGGGCATGTTCAGCGAGTTGAGCCCGCCGAACTGGCAACCAGCCAGCAGTGCAGCACCGCTACCGATCGCGACGGTGCGCACCGACATCCGCGTCAGGGTTCTCATCGCGGCCCCTCCGCTGCCGGCACGGGTCCCGGTGCGGCACCGGGCTGGCCGTGTTCGGAGCTCCCCGCGGTCGCACCCTCGTCGGTCTTGGGCAAGAAGAACGAGCTCAGATCGGCATCGACCGGCACCTGGGGTGGTGTCACCCCAGGTGCGTTCTGCCACTGCAGATACGGCACCGGGGTCTTGGCCTTGGCTTCGGTTTCCGGAGTGTCGTAGATGATCTGCCCCTTGTAAGCGGTGATGCTGTTGATCGGGTGGAACATCACCGGCGGGTAGTTCATCGTGATCCGCTTGAGCACCGGCCCCATCCGCTGCCGGCAGATCTCGGCGCGCTTGTAGTTGTCGGTCGTCGCCGCCGCATCGAAGGTGCCGCCGCAGATGAACTGCACCGGATTGGCGAAGTTGGGCAGCGACAGCACACCACCGACGGTGCCCTGCGCCGGGTTGTAGATGTTGTAGAAGTTGGCCAGGCCGTTGGGTGTCACGTGCAGGATCTGCTCGATGTCGTCACTGTGCTCAGTGAGCAGGTTGGTGAAGTCGGTGAGCCTGTTGACTTGCCCGATCAACGCCTCGTTGTGTTCCCCGAGGAACCCGCGAACGTCGCTGAGCGCCTGGTTGAGGGTTCCCAGTGTGCGGTCGAGTCCGACCGTGCTGTCGGCGAGCACCTGCGACACCGAGGCGACATGGTTGGAGAACTGCACAATCTGTTCGTTGCTGTTGGACAGCGCATCGACGAGAACCTGCAGGTTTCGGATGGTGCCGAAGATATCGGTGCGCGAGTCACCCAGCCGGCCTGCGGTCTGAGAGAGTTCGCGCAACGCTTGGCGGAACGAGTCCCCGTTGCCGTCGAACGTGTCGGCGGCTTGGTTGACGAACGCCGCGACGGGTCCCTGTACCTCGCCCGCCTGCGGTCCCAACTCCCGGGACAGCTCGGTCAGCTGCTCTTTGACCTCGTCCCATTCCACCGGCACCGCAGTCCGGTCCAGCCCGATGGTGGCACCGTCGGCCAGCGCCTCACCGCCGGTATAGGCCGGGGTGAGCTGGATGAACCTCGCCGACACCAGGTTCGGCGCGACGATGAGCGCTTGGGCGTCGCTGGGCAGTTGCACGCCGTGGTCGAGGGTCATCGTGATCTGGACATCGGAGGCGCGCGGATCAATGGAGTCGATCCTGCCGACCGGGACACCGACGATGCGGACTTCGTCCCCGGGATACAGACCGACCGCTGTGGTGAAGTGCGCGACGATCGTGTGGCCACTACGTGTCGGCCAGACCAGGAACACCCCGACAGCCAGGGCAGCCACCAGCAGCGCCGCCAGTGCGGCGCGGACCCCGCGGCTGCGCGCGTTGATCTTCTCGGTGATGCTCATGGCGACTTCGGCCTGATGATGAGCCGCTCGGAGATATAGCCGCGCAGCATGTCGGAAAGGCTGTCGGGCAGCTTGCCCGGCTGGAAGTAGAAGTCCAGCAGTACCTCCGCGATCGGTGCGGGTGGCAGACCGTAGAGGTTGATCTGGAAGCCGGGCGCCGAACCGACGACCTCGCCGAGCGCGGTGGCGTAGGGCGGTAGGCGGCGCAACGCCTCGCCGATGTGCTCGCGGCGCTCCAGCAGGTTGTCCATGACCGCGTTGAGCCGTTCCAGGACCGGGCCGAACTCGCGACGATTGTCGGCGACGAAACCGGAAAGCTGTTCGGAGACATCGTCGATACCCGCGATCAGGTTCGACAGCGCCTGGCGCCGCTCATCGAGCGCGGCGAACAGCAGGTTGCCGTCGGTGATCAGCTGGTTGACCTGCCCCGAGCGCGCCGCCAACGTATCCGACACCCGCTTGGCGTGACCGAGCAATTGGGCCAGCGCCTCATCGCGTCGATTGAGCGTGCGCGACAGGTCGGCGATGCCGTCCAGCGCACCGCGCAGCTGCGGGGTGGCATCACGCAGCGAATCGGTCAACGTCTGCAAGGCCTGCTCGAGCTGCGGTTTGTCCAGCGCGGCAGTGTTGCCGCCGAGATCCTGCAACGCGGTGTTGAGTGTGTACGGAGTGGTGGTGCGGCCCAACGGAATCACCGTCGAGGTACCGCTGCCCTTCGGCGTCACCGCCAGCGACTTCTCCCCCAGCACGGTGTCGGTCTTGATCGACACCAGCGACTGATCTCCGACAGCGATGCCACGCTTGACCGTGAAAGTGACCTTGGCCGCGTCACCGGCCAGCGCCACGTCCCTGACACTACCCACCGTGATACCGGAGACATTGACGTCGTTGCCGGGGGTGATACCACCGGCGTCGGCGAAGTAGGCCTCGTAGGCCTTGCCCTGCGGGAAGAACGGCAGGCTGGTGTAACCGAACGCCACGATCACCAGGCACGACACCAGCGCTATGCCGAAGATGCCGGTGCGCAACGGGTTTGAGTTCTCGGTACTAGCCATCCTCTGAGCACCTCCCCTTCGACGGATCCGGCGGCCCACCGAACGGGATCAAGATGTCGCTTCCGGCGGGACCGTTGATTTTCATTCGTGTCGAGCAATAGAAGATGTTGAAGAACGACCCGTAGGCCCCCAGCGCGTTGAGCCGCAGGTAATTCTCGGCCAACGGCTCGATCACCTCGTTGACCTCGGCCTTGCGGTCGTCGAGTTCGGTGGCCAGCGGCCGCAACTGCTCGAGCACACCCTGCAGCGGGCGACGCGAGTTCACCAGCATCTCGGTCAGATCGTTCTCGGCGGTGGCCAGCGGCCCGATGGCGCCGGCGATCGGGTCGCGGCCCTCACTGAGGCCGGTGATCAGCTGCTGCAGGCGGTCGACGCTCGCGTCGAATTCGGCACCCTTTTCGTCGACGGTGGCCAGCACGACATTGAGGTTCTCGATCACCTCGCCGATCAGTTGGTCACGTGCTGCCAGGTTCTGGCTGAACGCACTGGTGCTGGCCAGCATGCTCGACAGTGCCCCACCTTGGCCTTGCAACAGCTCGATGATCGCCCCGGACAGTTCGTTGACCTTCGACCCGTCCAGACCTTTGACCACTGGACGTAGTCCGCCGAGCAGCGCGTCGAGGTCCAGCGCCGGGGCGGTGTTCTCTCGGGGGATTAGCGCGCCCGGCGCCAGCTTACGCAGCTCGCCTGGGCCCGAAGTGATCTCGAGGTAGCGATCGCCGACCAGGTTCTCGTAGCGGATGACCGCGCGGGTCGATGTGTAGAGCTGGTAGCGCTTGTCGATGTCGAAGCTGACGTCGACGGTGTTGTCCGGGTTGAGGCTGACGTTCCTGACCGATCCGACCGGAACCCCCGCAATACGCACATCTTGGCCGGACTTCAGCCGCGACGCCTCGGTGAAGTTGGCCCGGAAAGAGTTGCTGGCGGTGAACCGGAACTCGCCGAAGACGACGATCAGCATGGCAGCGACGAGCAGCATCACCACGGTGAAGATCGAAACACTGATCACATTGCGCCGGTGTGTCATCAGTGCCCCCGCTTCTTCGCGCAAGCGCTCATCAGTGCCCCCGCTTCTTCGCGCAAGCGCTCATCAGAAATCGTCCCGTTCCGCGAACGCCCCGTTGAACAGGAACTGCAGCGTCGACGGTGCATCGAACTGCAACTCGGTGTTGGGCTGGTAAGGGACATAGGCATTGTCGGTCACCAGGAACGGCGCCCGATACCACGAGCCGCCGTATTGTTTGGACGGCATATTCGGCAGCCCCCGGCAGTTCGGACCACCGGTGGCGTTGACGATCGGCAGGCTCTCCGGATACGTGTAGGCCGGCGAACCGGGTAGGAAGTTCGACGACACGAACAAGCCCGGGCGGGTGCCGCCGATGATCGGACCGAAGCGGTCGATGGCCAGGTCGATCGCCTGCAGCAGGCATGGATACTGCGGCGAGTAGTCCCCCACCACCTTCAACGGGACACGCAACCGCTGGATGGCCGCGATGTAATCATCGGCGCCCGGCTCCAGGGTGGCGGTACC
Organism: Mycobacterium sp. SMC-4; assembly: GCF_025263265.1. Classification (NCBI taxonomy): domain Bacteria; kingdom Bacillati; phylum Actinomycetota; class Actinomycetes; order Mycobacteriales; family Mycobacteriaceae; genus Mycobacterium; species Mycobacterium sp. SMC-4. The sequence goes on from NZ_CP079869.1 coordinate 4,766,561, forward strand.
GTTGTCGGCCAGGCCGGTGGCCGCCAACAGTGTGGTGGTCAGGTTCTCCTGCTCCTCGACCACCGTCGTGCTGATCGCCGGCGCGTTGTCGAGGATGCGTGCGAGATCGGGACCGGCGTCGCCGTAGATGTTTGCGACGACCGCGGTTTGACGGATATCGTCGCGCAACGCCGGCAGCTTCGGATTGAACTGCGCCAGATAGTAGTTCAGGCCCGCGATCAGTTCGCCGAGGTCCTCTCCGTTGCCGCGCAGGCCCTCTCCGAGCGCCGAGATCGTCGCATTGAGATTGATCGGGTCGATCTTCTCGAGCAGATCGGTCAGGTTCTGGAACAGCGTGTTGACTTCGAGTTGCACGTGCCGCGCCGCGATCTCGGCACCGGGCCGCAGAGCGCGGCCGGTGCTTTCCTCCGGCGGCATGAACTCCACCGACTTGGCGCCGAAGATCGTGGTACCACCGATGCGCACGGGGGCGTTGTCCGGGATGTAGCGCATGTCGGAGCGGTTGATCGCCAGGGTGAGTTTGGCGTCGCGGCCGGCGTACTGGATCGATTCGACTTTGCCGACCGGGATACCGCGATACTTGACCTTCGCGTCGCGTTCCATCACCAGACCGGCTCGTGGCGAGAGCACCGTGACCTTGTCGGTGGGCGTGAACGCCGCGGTGTAGGACAGGTAGGTGAACACGGCCGCGGCGAGCACCACAGCAGCCAGGATCGCCGCAGCGATCCTCACGTGGCTGCGCTTGGCGTCACCGTCGGACATGGTCTTTTCCTAGCCTTCTTCCTTAGCCGGAGAGGTTGAAGTTTCCTGATGCGCCGTAGACGGCCAGCGAGATGAACAGCACGATGGTCACGACCACGATCAGCGAGGTGCGCACGGCCTGGCCGACGGCGATGCCCACCCCGACCGGGCCGCCGGAGGCGTTGTAGCCGTAGTAGGTGTGCACCAGCATCACCGCCACGGCCATCACGATGGCCTGCAGGAACGACCACAACAGGTCACTGGGTATCAGGAAGGTGTTGAAGTAGTGGTCGTACAGCCCAGCTGACTGGCCGTTGATATAGACGGTGGTGAAACGCGCGGCGAAGAACGCGGCCAACACCGACAGCGCGTACAACGGCACGATCGCGATCAAGCCGGCCACGATCCGGGTCGACACCAGGTACGACACCGCGTGCACGGCCATCGCTTCCACGGCGTCGATCTCCTCGGCGACCCGCATCGCCCCCAACTGCGCGGTGGCACCGGCGCCGATGGTCGCCGCCAACGCGATTCCCGCGATCACCGGCGCGACGATGCGCACGTTGAGAAACGCCGAGAGGAAGCCGGTGAGCGCCTCGATGCCGATGTTGCCCAGCGATGAGTAGCCCTGCACCGCGATCACGCCGCCGGAAGCCAGGGTCATGAACGCCGCCACCCCGACCGTGCCGCCGATCATGATCAGCGCGCCGGTGCCCATCGACATCTCGGCGATCAGCCGGACGGTCTCCTTGCGGTAGCGCGTCGCGGCGTTGGGGATGTAGCGGAAGGTCTGGCCGTAGAACAGCGCCTGCTCACCGATCGAGTCGACGACGCGGGGCACCCCCCGCAACATCCGGCGAAACCGCAGCGTGGCGTCGTAGCTCATGAGTCGAGCACCCGCACACCCACCGCGGTCATCAACACGTTGATGACGAACAGACAGATGAACGCATAGACCACGGTCTCGTTGACCGCGTTGCCCACCCCTTTCGGACCGCCCTTGACCGTCAGGCCGCGGTAGCAGCCCACCAGACCGGCCACCACCCCGAACAGCAGCGCCTTGATCTCGGCCAGAATCAGCTCCGGCAGCCCGGTCAGCACCGTCAACCCGTTGATGAACGCTCCCGGGTTGACCCCTTGCAGGAACACCGAGAACACGTAGCCGCCCGCAGACCGATCAGACACACCAAGCCGTTGAGCAGCAACGCCACAAACGTCGAGGCCAACACCCGCGGCACCACCAGACGCTGGATCGGATCGATACCCAGCACCCGCATCGCGTCGATCTCCTCGCGGATGGTGCGGGCGCCCAGGTCCGCGCAGATCGCGGTCGCTCCGGCACCGGCGACGACCAACACCGTCACCACCGGCCCCAACTGGGTGATCGTGCCGAAAGCCGTACCGGCCCCGGACAAGTCCGCCGCACCGATTTCGCGCAACAGGATGTTGAGCGTGAATGCGACCAGCACCGTGAACGGGATCGCCACCAACAGCGTCGGGACCAGGGAGACACGCGCGATCATCCAGGTCTGGTCCAGAAATTCCCGGAACTGGAACGGACGACGGAACATCTTGACGAAAGTGTCCAGCGACATTTCGACGAACCCGCCCACGGCCCGCGCCGGCGCCGCAAGCTGATCGATCAAGTCGACTCCGTTCCTGGGGACGGGGCATCGGGGGCCACGCTGTGGCGAACAACTTCACATTGCTCGCCGGTAGCGCCTCCGTACCCTGGTCACATGCGCTGCTCTTCGTGAGCCGGATCATACTAACTAGAACGTGTTCGCGGTGTCAAAGCTAACTAATGTGACAGTCTTGAATGTATTTACGCACGTCAAAGTCATTGTGACACAGGTCATTCTAGAACGTGTTCTAGCGAGTGTCGGCAGCCCCGCCCCGTGGTAGTCAGTCTGGGTCGCCCAGTCCCATAGCCGCGGAGAAAGTCTGTTCCGGGTCTCGGTCAGCAAAGTACTTTGCCAACGTGTCCGACAGCGCCGCCGGCTCCCAGATGTCGTCGCCGGCGCTGAATTGGCGCTCAGCAGTCGGCGCCGCCAACAGGGTCACCGTCGGACCGTAGACGATGAACAGCTGTCCGTTGACCGCTTCGCTGGCCGGCGCGGCCAGGAATCGGACCAGATTGACGACATGCTCGGGCGAGAGCGGGTCGACAGCGCCCTCGGGCAGGTCGGGCGCGTCGCCGAAGACGCCGGCGGTCATCGCCGTCCGGGCCCGCGGGGCGATGGCGTTGGCGCGCACCCCGAAACGGTGCAGGGCCCGCGCCGCCGAGAGGGTCAGCGCGGTGATGCCTGCCTTGGCAGCACCGTAGTTGGGCTGCCCGACCGGGCCGGACAACCCGGCCTCCGAGGAGGTGTTGATGATCCGGCCGTAAACGGTGCCGTCACCTTGTTTGGCCTGGGTCCGCCAGTAGGTCGCGGCGTTGCGGGTCAACAGGAAGTGGCCGCGCAGGTGCACGTTGATGACGGCGTCCCACTCCTCGTCGGACATGTTGAACAGGATCCGGTCCCGCGTGATGCCGGCATTGTTGACCACGATGCCCAGGCCACCGAGCCTGTCGGCGGTCTCGACCAACTCATCGGCGGTGCTGCGCGCACTGATGTCACCGGGGACCGCAACGCCCTTGGCCCCTGCCGCGGCGATCTCGTCGAGGACGTCGGAGGAGTCCAGAGCGGGGGCGATGTCGTTGACCACCACGGTGGCCCCGGCGCGGGCCAGGCCCACGGCCTCGGCGCGACCCAGACCGGCGGCGGCTCCGGTGACGACCGCGACGCGGCCGGACAGATCAAGCTGGCTCAATTTATGAATACCTCTAGTCGTGTCGGATCAGGGCAGCTCGGGGGCACTCGTTGACCGACTGTTCGGCCAGCGCCTCCTGGTCGGCGGGCACCGGGTCGGCCTTGACGACGGCATAGTCCTCGTCGTCGAGGTCGAACAGGTCGGGGGCGATTCCGACGCATACCGCGTTGCCCTCGCAACGGTCGCGATCGACTTCCACTCGCATGAGAACCTCCTGTCGGTCCGGGGCACCACCCTGGACCCCAAGACTAGAACGTGTTACAACCGGGGAACCGATGAGGTACACCTTGGCACCTCGGACGGAACCTACGGACCCAGGCTGGCAGACAAGTGAGGACGGCGCGATGCGAATCGGCTACACCCCTGAACAGGAGGAGCTTCGCCGCGAGCTGCGCGCGTATTTCGCCAAGCTCATGACCGCCGAGCGCGCCGAGGCACTGGCGAGCAACGACGGCGAGGTCGGCCGCGGCAACGTCTACCGCGAGACCGTCGCGCAGATGGGCAAGGACGGCTGGCTGACGCTGAGCTGGCCCAAGGAGTTCGGCGGGCAGGCACGCCCGCCGATGGACGGGCTGATCTTCAACGACGAGGCTGCGATCGCCAACGTGCCGGTGCCGTTCCTGACGATCAACAGCGTCGCGCCGACGATCATGCACTTCGGCTCCGAGGATCAGAAGAAGTTCTTCCTGCCCAAGATCGCAGCCGGTGATCTGCACTTCTCGATCGGCTACTCCGAACCGGGTGCGGGCACCGACCTGGCCGCGCTGCGGACCACCGCCGTCCGTGACGGCGACGAGTACGTCATCAACGGTCAGAAGATGTGGACGAGCCTGATCGCCTACGCCGACTATGTGTGGCTGGCGGTGCGCACCAATCCGGAAGCCAAGAAGCACCGGGGCATCTCGATGCTGATCGTGCCGACGACGGCCGACGGTTTCTCGTGGACTCCGGTGCACACGATGTCGGGTGTGGACACCAGCGCCACCTACTACCAGGACGTCCGGGTACCGGTGTCCAGCTTGGTCGGTGAAGAGAACGCGGGCTGGAAACTGGTGACCAACCAGCTCAACCACGAACGCGTCGCACTGGTGTCGGCCCAGCCGATCTTCGTCGCACTCGACGGGGTCCGCGAATGGGCGCAGAACACCAAGGATGCACACGGCAAACGGTTGATCGACTCCCAGTGGGTTCAGCTGAACCTGGCCCGGGTGCACGCCAAGGCCGAGGTGCTCAAGCTGATCAACTGGGAGCTGGCTTCCACCGAGGCCGCACCCTCACCTGCCGACGCCTCGGCGGCCAAGGTGTTCGGCACCGAGTTGGCCACCGAGGCCTACCGGCTGCTGATGGAGGTCCTGGGAACGGCGGCCACGCTGCGCCCCGACTCCAGGGGCGCGTTGCTGCGCGGCCGGGTCGAGCGGATGCACCGATCGTGCCTGATCCTGACGTTCGGGGGTGGCACCAACGAGATCCAACGCGACATCATCGGCATGGTCGCCCTCGGCCTACCCCGCGTGAACCGCTGAAAGACGAGGATTTCCATGGATTTCTCCACGACCGAGGCCGCCGACGATCTCGGCGGACTGGTGCGCACCATCACCGAATCGGTGTGCACACCGCAACATCAGCGTGATCTCGACGGGCTCGATCAACGGGTCGACCACGCGCTGTGGTCGAAGCTGATCGATGCCGACATCCTCTCCGCGGCGGCACCCGAGTCGTTGGACGGCGGTGGCTTCGGGCTGCTCGAGCAGGTCGCAGTGCTGGTGGCGCTGGGCCGCCAGATGGCCGCGGTGCCGTATCTGGAGTCCGCGGTCGTCAGCGCGGGCGCGCTGGCCGAGTTCGGTGCGTCCGGGCCGCCCCGGCAGTGGGCGACGGCGGCGGTCAAGGGTGAGAAGATCCTCACCGTGGCACTCGACGCCGACATGGGTGACGGTCCGGTCCGCGCCGGCGGCGGACCCGACGGCGCATTCCGGTTGACCGGGACCCGCACCCAGGTGCCTTATGGCCCGGTGGCCGACGCGTTTCTGGTTCCAGCCGAAACCGATTCCGGTGTACGCGTTTTCGTGGTGGCAGCAGACGACCCCGGGGTCGGCATGGAAGCTCTCACAGTGACCGGACGCAGCAGCATCGGACATCTGACGCTGTCCGGCGTCGAGGTCGGCGCTGATCGCGTGCTGGCCGACGAGTCCGCACTGAGCTGGATCCGCGCTCGCCTCTCACTGGGCCGCAGCGCCTTTCAACTCGGAGTGGTGGAACGAGCGCTGGAGCTCACTGCCGAGTACGCGCGCGAGCGCGAGCAGTTCGATCGGCCGATCGGTAGTTTCCAAGCGGTGTCGTCGCGGTTGGCGGACGGGTACATCGACGTCAAGGCACTGCGGATGACGTTGACCCAGGCGGCCTGGCGGTTGTCGCAGGGATTGCCCGCCGACATCGACATCGACACCGCGGCGTTCTGGGCCGCCGAAGCCGGTCACCGCGTGGCGCACACCGCGGTGCACGTCCACGGTGGTGTCGGTATCGACATCGACCATCCGGTGCACCGGTACTTCCTGGCCGCCAAGCAGACCGAGTTCGCCCTCGGCGGAGCCACCGGTGCGCTGCTGCGCATCGGCACCGAGCTGGCCGATACACCGGCCTGACCGGCCAGTGCCAGCACCCACGGTCGCTTCGCTACTGGCGCCGCTGGCCGACGTCGACGACCGCGGCGTGAGCTTCGTCGACGACGACACCCTCACCTGGTCCTGTTGGCGGGAGCACATCGGGGACGGCGCGGCACTTGCGGCGGTGCTGCGGTCGCGGCTGCGGCCGGATCGACCACCCCACGTCGGTGTGCTGCTCGGAAACACGCCGTTCTTCGGCACGGTGCTGGTCGCTGCGGCGCTGTCGGGCATCGTGCCGGTCGGTCTGAACCCGACCCGCCGCGGGGATGCGCTGCGACGCGATGTCAGCCATGCCGACTGTCAGCTGGTGCTCGCCGACCGCGCCGATATCCTGGCCGGTGCCGACGTCATCGACGTCGGCACCAAGGATTTCCGGGCCGAGATCGACGCCGCGCAAGGGGCACCCGTCGAGTTCCGCACCGCCGACCCCGACGATCTGTTCATGCTGATCTTCACCTCGGGCACCAGCGGTGACCCGAAAGCGGTGCGCTGCACCCACGAGAAGGTGGCGATTCCAGGGATGATGCTCGCCGAGCGGTTCGAGCTCGGGCCGGCCGACACCTGTTATCTGTCGATGCCGCTGTTCCACTCCAACGCGATAATGGCCGGCTGGGCTCCCGCGGTGGCTGCCGGCGCGTCCATCGCCCTGCGTCGCAAATTCTCGGCGTCGCAATTTTTTCCGGATGTGCGGCATTTCGGCGCGACCTACGCCAACTACGTCGGCAAGCCCTTGTCGTACATCCTGGCCACCCCGGAGTGCGCCGACGACGCCGACAACCCGCTGCGGGTCGCCTACGGCAACGAGGGAGCGCCACGGGATCTGGCTCGGTTCGCCCGACGATTCGGCGTTCGGGTTGTCGACGGGTTCGGCTCCAGCGAGGGCGGCGTGTCGATCGCCCGCACCCCCGACACTCCCGAGGGCGCGCTGGGCCCGCTGAACAACGGGGTCACCATTCTCGACGTCGACACCGGGACCGAGTGTCCGCCCGGGGTGGTCGGTGAACTGGTCAACGTCTCTGGCCCGGGCCAGTTCCGGGGCTACTACCGTGACCCCGAGGCCGAGGCCGAACGGATGCGCGACGGCATCTACCACAGCGGCGATCTGGCCTACCGAGACGAGGACGGCTTTGCCTACTTCGCCGGTCGACTCGGTGATTGGATGCGGGTAGACGGTGAGAACCTCGGCACCGCACCGATCGAGCGGATACTGCTGCGCCATCCCGACGTCACCGAGGTCGCGGTCTACCCGATTCCCGATCCCGCGGTCGGCGACCAGGTGATGGCAGCGTTGGTGCTGCGCGACGGGGCCGCTTTCGACGCCGTGGATTTCACCGAATTCCTTTCTGTACAAGACGATCTCGGCCCCAAACAGTGGCCGTCCTTCGTCCGTGTGGCCGACGCGTTACCGCGCACCGAGACGTTCAAGGTGATCAAGCGGCAGCTCTCCGCGGAGGCGACGCGATGTAGTGATCCAGTCCACCAGATCCGGCGGCCATGAATCCGCGCCGCCAGGACATTGCCGCAATGCTGCTCGACCGGGTCGGCGACGCTCACCCCGGGCTGCGCACCCGCGAGCGGAGTTGGACCTGGGACGAGGTCGTCGGCGAGTCCGCTGCACGCGCGGCACTGGCCACTGCGTTGCGCGACGAGAACTCCCCCGGCGCACCGTTTCACATCGGCGTGCTGCTGCCCAACGTGGCGGACTTCGTCTTCTGGCTGGGCGGCGCGGCGCTGTCCGGTGCCACCATCGTGGGACTCAATCCCACCCGCGGCCCGGCGGATCTGGCCGCCGACATCGAGCACGCCGACTGTGCACTGATCGTCACCGACGCCGCCGGCGAGGCGCGGTTGGCAGGATTGGACCACGGCGTGCCACCGTCGCAGATCCTGTGCGTCGAAGAACCGGACTACCGAGCAGAACTCCAACGTCACCGCGGGACCCCCTCTCGGGCCGACGGTGTCGGCTCTGCCACCCTGCTGTTGCTGCTGTTCACCTCCGGCACGACAGGGACATCGAAAGCAGTCAAGTGCAGCCAGGGCCGGCTGGCCGGGATCGCCTATGCGGCCGGCGACAAATACGGCCACCACCGCGGCGATGTCGACTACTGCTGTATGCCGTTGTTCCACGGCAACGCGATCATGGCGCTGTGGGCGCCGGCACTGGCCGTCGGCGCGACGGTATGCCTGACACCGGCCTTCTCGGCGTCCCAATTCCTGCCCGATGTCCGGGCCTTCGGCGCGACGTTCTTCACCTACGTGGGCAAGGCGCTGGCCTACCTGCTGGCCACCCCGGAGCACCCGGACGACGCGAACAACACCCTGACTCGGGGCTTCGGCACCGAGGCCTCACCGGACGACCAGCAGGAATTCCGACGCCGGTTCGGCGCCGAGTTGTTCGAAGGTTACGGTTCCAGCGAGGGCGGCGCGGTGGCCGTGCCTGACCCCGCGGCCCCGCCGACAGCGTTGGGCCGGCCCGCGCACCCAGAGGTGGCGATCGTCGACCCCGTGACGCTGCGACGCTGCCCTCCGGCGATGCTCGGCGCGGCCGGACAGGTGCTCAACGCCGACGAGGCTGTCGGCGAGATCGTCGATCAGCGGGGTGCGGCCAACTTCGAGGGCTATTACAAGAACGAGATCGCCGACGCCGAACGCGTCCGCAACGGCTGGTACTGGTCGGGCGATCTGGGCTACGTCGATGCCGAGGGCTTCCTGTATTTCGCCGGCCGACGCGGTGATTGGATACGAGTCGACGGTGAGAACCTCTCCGCGCTGACGATCGAACGCGTGTTGCGCCGCCATCGGGCGGTCCTCGCCACCGCCGTCTACGGCGTGCCCGACCCACGATCGGGAGATCAGGTGATGGCCGCCGTGGAGGTGGACGACCCGCAGAGCTTCGACGTCGAGCAGTTCGCGGACTTCATGGCCGATCAGGAAGATCTGGGGCGTATGGGTTTCCCGCGGCTGCTGCGAGTGTCGACTCGTTTGCCGACGACGGCATCGAACAAGATCCTCAAGCGCGATCTGCAGGCCCAGCGTTGGCACACCGACGAGCCGGTGTTCCGCTGGGCCGGCCGGGGCCGTCCGCGATACTCGCTGCTGAGCGACCGGGACCGCGCGGCCCTGGATGCCGAATTCGCCACGTACGGAAGGCAACACCATGCCCGACTGGGATGAGACCACCGAGGTGCTGGTCGCCGGCTCCGGCGCCGGCGGTGTCACCGGGGCCTACACGGCAGCACGGGAAGGCCTTGACGTCGTGCTCGTCGAGGCCACCGACAAGTTCGGGGGCACCACGGCCTATTCCGGCGGGGGCGGGATGTGGTTCCCGTGCAATCCGGTTCTGCTGCGTGCCGGGGCAGATGACACCCTCGACGACGCGCTGGAGTACTACCGGGCCGTGGTCGGTGACCGTACGCCCCGCGCATTGCAGGAAACCTATGTGCGCGGTGGCGCGCCACTTGTCGAGTACCTGGAGTCCGACGAACAGATCAAGTTCACGCTGCTGCCGTGGCCCGACTACTTCGGCAAGGCGCCCAAGGCTCGCGCCGACGGAATGCGGCACATCGCGGCCAAGCCGATCAAGGTGGCTGCGGCACCGCACCTCCGTGACCTGGTTCGTGGCCCACTGGACACCGATCGGCTCGGCAGCCCGACCCCGCAGGACTACTTCGTCGGGGGCCGCGCGCTGATCGCCCGGTTCCTGATTGCCCTGCAGCGGTACCCGCACGCGCGCACCGAACTCAGCACGGCGCTCACCGAGTTGGTGGTCGATGATGGCAAGGTCGTCGGCGCGGTCGTCGAGACCGCCGGTCGGCGCCGATCGATCCGGGCCACCCGCGGCGTGTTACTGGCTGCCGGCGGCTTCGAGCACAACGACCAGATGCGGGAACGCTACGGGGTGCCCGGAACGTCGCGAGACACCATGGGCCCGTGCGGGAATCGCGGGTTGGCCCACCTGGCGGCGATGGCGGTGGGCGGCGACGTCGATCTGATGGACCAGGCGTGGTGGTCGCCGGGTCTGATGCATCCCGACGGCACGGCCGCGTTCGCGTTGTGGTTCACCGGCGGCCTGTTCGTCGACGACGGCGGCCGGCGGTTCGTCAACGAGTCGGCGTCCTATGACCGACTCGGGCGCGGCGTGCTGGACGCGATGACGCGCGGAGACGTCACCCTGCCGTACTGGATGGTCTACGACGACAGCGATGGCGGGGTCCCGCCGGTGCAGGCCACCAACGTCTCGATGGTGGAACCGCAGGCCTACCGGTCCGCCGGGCTGTGGCGTTCTGCCGACACCCTGGCGGAGCTGGCCGCCGCGATCGGCGTACCGCCGCACAATCTGACCGACACCGTCGCGCGGTTCAACGACTTCGCCCGCCGTGGCGTCGACGAAGACTTCGGACGCGGTGACGAACCGTACGACCGGGCGTTCTCCGGCGGAGCGTCCCCGCTGCGTCCGATCGAGCGGCCCCCGTTCCACGCGGCTGCATTCGGCGTCTCGGACCTGGGTACCAAAGGTGGTCTACGCACCGATTCGGCTGCCCGTGTGCTCGATGCGCGCGACACTGTGATTACCGGACTGTACGCGGCCGGAAACACCATGGCAGCGCCCAGCGGAACCACCTACCCCGGCGGCGGCAATCCGATCGGAACCAGCATGGTGTTCAGCCACCTGGCCGTGCTGGACATGAAGAAAGGCTCGCGATGACCCAGAACGACCTCCGTGAGATCGACCCCGGGCCGGCCATGACGCGGTTCGCCCGCGGCTGGCATTGCCTGGGCCTGGCGGAGTCCTTCCGCGACGGCCAACCGCACAGCATCTCGGCGTTCGGTACCAAACTCGTGGTGTTTGCCGACTCCAGCGGCGCCATCAAGGTGCTCGACGGGTACTGCCGGCACATGGGCGGCGATCTGTCACGCGGCACCGTCAAAGGAGACTCGGTCGCGTGCCCGTTCCACGATTGGCGATGGGGTGGCGACGGCCGGTGCACGTTGGTCCCCTACGCCAAACGCACGCCGCGGATGGCCCGCACCAGAGCCTGGCTCACCACCGAGGTCAACGGTCAGCTGCTGGTGTGGCACGACCCCGAAGGCAACGCGCCGGCGCCCGAGTTGACCCCGCCGACGATCGAGGGCTACGAGGAGGGCCGGTGGTCACCGTGGCAGTGGAGCTCGATCCTGATCGAGGGCGCTCATTGTCGCGAGATCGTGGACAACAACGTCGACATGGCGCACTTCTTCTACATCCATCACGCCTATCCCACGTACTTCAAGAACGTCATCGAAGGGCACATGGCCAGCCAGTTCATGGAGTCCAAGCCACGGCCGGATTCCATCGCCAACCCGGAGAAGCTCTGGGACGGAACATATCTGCGGTCTGAGGCGACGTACTTCGGTCCCGCGTACATGATCAACTGGCTACACAACGACCTCGCGCCGGACTTCACCGTCGAGGTGGCGCTGATCAACTGCCACTACCCGGTGACGCATGACTCGTTCATGTTGCAGTGGGGGGTGGCCGTGCAGCAGATGCCCAGTCTGCCCGCCGACAAGGCCGCCAAGTTGGCCGGCGCGATGAGCCGGTCGTTCGGAGAGGGATTCCTCGAAGACGTCGAGATCTGGAAGAACAAGTCCCCGATCGAGAACCCGCTGCTGACCGAGGAGGACGGTCCGGTCTATCAGCACCGCCGTTGGTATCAGCAGTTCTACGTCGACGCTGCCGAAGTCACCGCCGACATGACGGATCGCTACGAACAGGAAGTCGACACCACCCACGCCTACGATCTGTGGCAGCAGGAGGTCGAGCAGAACCTGGCCGCGCGTCGGTAGCGCCCGGGGTCAGCTTTCGCGGATGCCGTCGAGGCGCTTGGTGGCCTCTTCGAAACCGCTGACCAACTCGGCGATGATGTCGGCGACCGGGCGGATCTCGTTCATCCGGCCGACGATCTGGCCGACGGGCATGGCGACCGCGGTCGGGTCTTTCGACTCGCTCATCCGCTGATGCGCTTCACTGACCAGAATGTTCTGCAGCGGCATCGGCAGTGGTTCGGGCGCCCCTTCGGCATCCCAGGCGTCAGTCCACCGACTCTTGAGCAGGCGGGCGGGTTTACCGGTGTAGATCCGTCGGCGCACGGTGTCGGCCGACGTGGCATTCAGCATCGCCTCTTGAATCACCGAACGGCCCGACTCCAGGCGCACACCCAGGTCATATTCGGCCGAGGTCAGGAACGCCGAACCCATCCAGACACCTTGGGCGCCCAGGGCCAGCGCGGCGGCGACCTGGCGACCGGTGCCGATCCCACCGGCGGCCAGCACCGGTGCTTTGCCGTCGAGCGCATCGACGATCTCCGGCCACAGCACCATGGAACCGATCTCCCCGGTGTGGCCACCGGCTTCGTGACCTTGTGCGACGACGATGTCGACGCCGTTCTCGACATGGCGCAGCGCATGTTTGGGTGAACCCGCCAGGGCTGCGACGGGCACACCGGCGGCATGGACCTGGTCGATGACATCTTTGGGCGGGGAGCCCAGCGCGTTGGCGATGAGCTTGATCGGGTGCTTGAGAGCCACCTCGACGTGGCTGCGCGCCACCGAATGCAGCCATCCCAGAACACCTTCGGAGCGGGCTTCGTCCTCGGGCAACGGCGGGACACCGAGATCGGCGAGGGTCTTGTCGACGAACTCGCGGTGCTCGGCCGGAATCAGCTTGTTGATGTCCACCGAGGTTCCTTCGGTGGGCACCTTGGCCGGCATCACGATGTCGACACCGTAGGGCTTGCCGTCGGTGTTGGTATCCATCCACTGCAGGACGTTTTCCAGGTCGTCTGCGTCGTTGAATCGCACGCATCCCAGAACCCCGAGCCCGCCGGCCCTGCTCACCGCAGCGGCGACCTTCTCCGACGGGGTGAAGACGAAGATCGGATAGTCGATGCCGAAGCGTTCGCAGAGTTCGGTTTTCATGCTATTTCTCCCGTCGCTTCGCTCGCCCCGGCACTATTTCTCCCGTCGCTTCGCTCGCCCCGGCACTATTTCTCCCGTCGCTTCGCTCGCCCCGGCACTATTTCTCCCGTCGCTTCGCTCGCCCCGGCACTATTTCTCCCGTCACTTCGCCCCAGCATGGTTGGCGTGCGCGTCGTCGGCGGGCCGCTCCTCGGTGGTGTCCTTGGCCCACCGGTAGTCCGGCTTGCCGGCCGGTGTGCGATGGATCTCGTCGACCCACCAGACCTTGCGCGGCACCTTGTAGCCGGCGATCTCCTGGCGGACGAACGTGTCGAGGTCCGCCAGCGTCGGATTGGTGCCGGGCCGGCGGTGCACGACGGCGGCCACACACTGACCGTAGCGATCGTCGGGCACACCGACCACCAGCGCGTCGAACACGTCGGGGTGACCCTTCAGGGCAGCCTCGACCTCTTCGGGATAGATCTTCTCGCCGCCGCTGTTGATCGACTGCGAACCGCGTCCCAGCATCGTCACGGTGCCGTCGGCCTCCACCTCGGCGTAATCGCCCGGGATGGCGTAGCGCACGCCGTTGTAGGTGCGGAAGGTCTCGGCCGTCTTCTTCTCGTCCTTGTAGTAACCGACCGGGATGTGGCCGCGCTTGGCGATGATGCCGCGCACCCCCGAGCCGGGCTTGACCTCGTTGCCGTCCTCGTCGAGCACCACGGTGTTCTTGTCGATGGTCACCCGCGGACCGCCGGTGTGCGACTCCCCCTTGGCCACGATGCTGGTGCCGCCGAAACCGGTCTCCGAGGATCCGATGGAGTCGGTGATGACGCGGTTGGGCAGCAGCTCGAGGAACTTCTCCTTCAGGCTTGTCGAGAACAGCGCCGCCGTGCTGGCCAGCAGGAACAGGCTCGACAGGTCGTACTCGTTACCCTTGTCCTGATGTGCGAGCAGCGCATCGAGCAGTGGGCGCGCCATCGCATCGCCGGTGAAGAACAGCAGGTTGACCTTGTGCTCGGCGATGGTGCGCCAGACCTCGTCGGGGTCGAACTCGGGCACCAGCACCGTGGTCTGCCCCGAGAACAATGCCATCCAGGTGGCCGACTGGGTGGCGCCGTGAATCATCGGCGGAATCGGGTAGCGCACCATCGGACCGCTCTCTGCGGCCTGCTTGGCCAGGCCGTACTCGTCGGCGATGGGCTCACCGGTCGCGAAGTCGGTGCCGCCGAACAAGACTCGGTAGATGTCTTCGTGGCGCCACATCACACCCTTGGGAAACCCGGTGGTGCCGCCGGTGTAGAGCAGGTAGATGTCGTCCTCGCTGCGCGGACCGAAATCACGCTCCGGTGAACCCTGCTCCAGCGCGGAGTAGAACTCGACGCCGCCGTAACGTGCGAAGTCGTCGTCACTGCCGTCCTCCACGACCAGGATGGTCCTGACGTTCGGCGTCTCGGGCAGCACGTTGGCCACCCGGTCGGCGTAGCGGCGCTCGTGCACCAGGGCCACCATGTCGGAGTTGTCGAACAGGTACTTCAGCTCGCCCTCGACATAGCGGAAGTTGACGTTGACCAGGATGGCGCCGGCCTTGATGATGCCCAGCATCGCGATGACGATCTCGATGCGGTTGCGGCAATACAGCCCGACCTTGTCGTCCTTTTTCACCCCCTGGTCGAGCAGGTAGTGCGCCAGCCGGTTGGCCTTCTCCTCCAACTCGGCGTAGGTCAAGGTCTCGTCACCCGAGATGAGGGCGACACGGTCAGGCACGGCGTCGATGGCGTGCTCGGCGAGGTCGGCGATATTCAGAGCCACGACTCTAAACTAGAACGTGTTACATTTTCAGACAAGTCTGTGGCAACGACGCTGGAAGGCGGATCAGTCCGTGAGCGACGAACAAAAATCGGAAAAGGGTCCCGACGCACTCGTCGAGCAGCGGGGACACACTCTGATCGTCACGATGAACCGGCCGGACAAACGAAACGCGCTCTCGACCGAGATGATGCAGATCATGGTCGAGGCATGGGATCGGGTCGACTCCGATCCCGAGATCCGCAGCTGCATCCTGACCGGCGCGGGCGGCGCGTTCTGCGCAGGTATGGACCTCAAGAAGGCCGACAGTCAAGCGCCTGGCGACTCGTTCAAGGGCGGGTTCGATCCGACCAGGATCCCGGCGCTGCTCAAGGGCCGGCGGCTGACCAAGCCGCTGATTGCCGCGGTCGAGGGGGCCGCGATCGCCGGGGGCACCGAGATTCTGCAGGGCACCGATATCCGCGTGGCCGGTGAGAGCGCGAAGTTCGGCGTGTCGGAGGCCAAGTGGAGCCTATACCCGATGGGTGGTTCGGCGGTCCGGCTGGTCCGCCAGATCCCCTACACCGTCGCCTGCGACATTCTGCTCACCGGCCGCCACATCAGCGCCGCCGAGGCCAAGGAGTTCGGTCTGATCGGGCACGTGGTCCCCGACGGGCAGGCCCTGACCAAGGCGCTCGAGATCGCCGAGGTCATCAACGGCAACGGCCCACTCGCGGTGCAGGCGATCCTGAAGACCATCCGTGAGACCGAGGGCATGCACGAGGAAGAGGCTTTCAAGCCTGACACCGCCAACGGCATTCCGGTGTTCCTCTCCGAGGACTCCAAGGAAGGCCCGAAAGCGTTCTTGGAGAAGCGCAAGCCGGTCTGGAAACTGAAGTAGACCAATCCGGCCCTGCCGAGTGGGCCGGCGGCGCATGCCGACGATCTGACCCGAAATCGGGGCCTTTCCTGTGCGCAACAGCTCCGAAACACACCGTGACTAGCGTCCGGACATCCGGTCGCCCACGAGCCCATCCTCTCGAGGTCCGAGCACCGGATCGCGAAAGGAGCAAGCGTGTCCGAGAGCAATCCGGGGGCGGGCACCCCAGAGCCTGTTGTCGTCGCGTCGTCACCGTCGGCCGTCTTCGTCGACACCCGTGCCGACGAGGACTATGTGATCACCTCGATCGACGGGTCACTGCACAACGACGAACTCGCCCCGGTGGCGCCGTCGAAACGCCGCTGGGGATCGTTCGAGATCTTCAACGTGTGGACCAACGACGTCCAGAGCCTGGCCGGGTACACGCTGGCCGCCAGCCTGTTCGTCACTGCCGGCATCAACGGCTGGTTCGTGCTGGCCGCGATCGTGCTGGCCGGCGCTCTGGTGATGTTCTTCGTCAACCTGTCCGGACGCCCCAGCGTGACCTACGGCGTGCCCTACCCGGTGATCGCGCGGGCATCGATGGGTGTTCGCGGCGCCATGTTCCCGGCCACGGTTCGCGGCATCGTCGGGATCTTCTGGTACGGCGCCCAGACCTACTTCGCTTCCACCGCGGTGGCACTGGCCATCAACGCGATCATCGGCGCGACGCCGACGGGCACCGTGCTGGGCATGACCTGGGTGGACTGGGTGTCCTACTCATTGGTGGCCGGGTTCCAGATCTTCCTGTTCGTGCGCGGGCTGGACGGGATCGTGCGGTTCCTCAACTTCGCCGGCCCAGCCGTTTACGTCGTGATGGTGTTGCTGTTGATCGCGATCTGGTGGCAAGCCGGCTCTGGACTGCTGAACGCAGTGGGCGACCTGTTCGCCGGGGAGAAGCAGGGCACCGCCGCCATCGCGGCGTTCTTCGGAGTCGTGGGCACGATGATCGCCTACTTCGCGGCGGTGATCATCAATTTCGGTGACTTCGCCCGGTTCACCCGCAGCGACAAAGAGATGAAGCGTGGCAACCTGCTGGGGCTGCCGGTGAGCCTGACGTTCTTCACCTTCCTTTCGCTGTTCATCACCGCCGGTGCCTACATCGTGTTCCAGGACGGTCAGGGTGACCCGATGACCAACCCCGCCGACATCGTCGGCCAGGTCGGCAACGTCTGGCTGTCCATCATCGCGGCGGTCACGTTCTTCATGGCCACCGTCGGCATCAACCTAGTGGCCAACTTCATCCCGCCGGTGTACGACATCGTCAACCTCAAGCCAAACCGGATCAACTTTCGTCTCGCTGGCTTCATCACCGCTGCAATCGGTTTCGTGATCGGCGCGCTGTGGGTGTCGGTGATCGGCAACGCCGGGCTGCCGATGTTCGTCGACACTCTGGGCGCACTGCTGGCGCCGCTGTACGGCATCATGATCGCCGACTACTTCATGCTGCGCCGGCAACGTCTGGACCTGCAGGCGCTCTACTCCGCTGATCCGGGCGGGATGTACTACTTCACCAAGGGCTGGAATGTTCGCGCCCTGTGGGCGTTCGGCATTGCGGCGACGTTCGCGGTCGCCGCGGTATGGGTGCCCGCGCTGCATGCACTGTCCGGGTTCGCCTGGGTGTTCGGCGCCGCACTCGGGGCAGCGCTGCACCTGCTGGTCATGCGCGGTCAGCCCTTGTCCAACACGACGCCTGAGGATCAGTTCGCCGGGTGAACCTCACGCCAGTGCCGGGCGATCTCGATACGGCGCGCCACCCACACCCGGTCGTGGGACTGCACGTGGTCGAGGAATCGCTGCAACGCAGCTGCGCGTGCCGGGCGCCCAACCAGCCGGCAGTGCAGGCCCACCGACAGCATCTTCGGTTGACCCGCAACACCTTCGGCGTAGAGCACATCGAACGCATCACGCAGGTGAGCGAAGAACTCGTCGCCGTTGGCGAACCCGGCCGCCGAGGCGAACCGCATGTCGTTGGTGTCCAACGAGTACGGCACCACGAGGTGGTCGGTGTCGTGCACCCGCACCCAGTAGGGCAGGTCGTCGGCGTACGAGTCGGAGTCGTAGACGAAGCCGCCGTGTTCGACGACCAGTGAACGTGTGTGCGGTGAGTCGCGGCCGGTGTACCAGCCCAGTGGGCGGTCGCCGGTGAGTTCGGTCAGGATGGCCACCGCTTCGGCCATGTGGGCACGTTCGGTGTCCTCGCCGATCAGTTGGTAGGACTTCCATCGCAGGCCATGGCACGCGATCTCGTGGCCGAGTTCACCGAACGCCGCGACGGCCTCCGGGTTGCGCTGCATGGCGCGGGCCACGGCGAACACCGTCAGCGGCAATGCTCGGTCCTCGAAGATCCGCAACAATCGCCACAACCCGGCTCGTGAGCCGTACTCGTAGAGCGATTCCATGCTCATATGGCGGTTGCCGAACGGTTCGGCCGGAGTGATCTCGGAAAGAAAGACCTCAGACGCCGGGTCGCCGTCGAGAACGCAGTTCTCTGCCCCCTCTTCGTAATTGAGGACGAACTGGACGGCGATTGCGGCACCTCCGGGCCACCGGGGATCAGGTGGATGCGCACCGTAGCCGACCATGTCGCGCGGGTAGGCGCTCACAGCAGATCGCCGAACATCCGCAGCCGGGCCAGCCCGCCGTCGGGATAGATGTCCAGCCGCGCCTCGGTCACCGCGGCGTCGACGTCGATCAGGAAACGGTGCCGCGTGTCGGGCAACAAGGCGGTGCGGGGCAGCAGTTCCACCCACTGCCCATCCACATCGAGTCCCTTCAGCGATGCCGCAGCAGGGCTGTTTCCGATGAAATACGAGGTGTCGACCTCGACCAGGCGCACGCGGCCGGAGCCGGCGAGTCGGATGTGCACCCAATCGTTGGCGCCGTCACGCCGGCGTGCGGTCTCCCAGCCGTCGCCCATCACCTTGGCAACGCCGGGAAAGATGAGCGACTGCGGGGAGCTGTAGAAGCGGTTCGAGCAGTCCAGCACCATTCCACCGTTTTCCAGGGCGGCCAGGTCGACCGGACCGATGCCGAGTAAACGACGGTCTGGCATGCCCTCGCCGTGTACACGCAGACGCGCCACTCCGCCATCGGGATAGATGCGCAGGCGTACATGAGTCCACCGCTGCTCCGACATTACGTCGAACGCGTTCCTGGTATCGCCATAGATTTTGCTGCGATCGACCAGACTGACCCAGCCCGGCGCGGCCGCGAGCTGTTCGGCTGTCGGATAGCCGTCGACCTCCAGCGCCTCCAGCGATGCCTCGGGCGGAAAGTTGCCCTTGAACCACGCCGTGTCGATGACCACACCGCGGATCCGTCCAGGCACTCCGAGTCGCACGATCGCCTCGTCGAAGCCGGGTTCGCGACGGCGCCGGGTTTCCCAACCGTCATAGATCTGGCCGCGATGGCCGAACGTCGCCGGTTGATACCTTGCGGGCCCGGGATTGATCAGATTCTCCTTCTCGGCGAAGGAGTCGTCGTTGGCCCATATCACCGCGCCCCCGGCCGTGCGCAGGGCCAGATCGGGCAGCCAGGTGAAATCCGGCGCGGAACTCGTCATGTAATCGTGCGCTCCTTCAGGTTTCGCAGGGCAGCGAGGTCGACGCTGGGAGCGCGCCCGGTCACGTCATCGATGGTGAATGCACCGACACCCAGGCCACGCAGCACGATGCGCGCCAGCGCCTCCGCGGTGGCCGGTTCGTCGGCGAGCGCCCCGCTGCGCCGGTCGAGATAGGCCTGCAGCCGCGGCACGGCCGCGACTGCAGCGGTGCGGAAGAACATGAACGTGGCCGACCAGCGGCTGACCAGGTGCCCGGGGTGCATATCCCAGCCCTGGTAGTAACCCCGTTCCAGGGAGCGGGTGACCAGCCTATGGTGGCGACGCAGGGCCGATTGGATCTGCTCGGCGTCGCCGACCGGCAGAACCTGGGTGGAGCCGTCGACCACCCGCACCCCGGTCTGGGCTGCAGCCGCCAGCATGACCGCCCTGGCGTGGTCGGCGACCGGATGGTCCAGCGCCTGCTGCTGGGGCGCTATCCCACATGCTGCGCTGTAATCGTAGGTGCCGTAGTGCAATCCGAGGCAACGTCCGGCGCTGCGGTGGATCGCTCGGGCGACGGTGGCGGTGCCGTCTGCGGCGAGAATCGCCTGCGGACTCTCGATCTGCAACTCGAAGCGCAGGCTGCCCTCGGCCAGCCCGTGCACCTGCTCGAGCTCCTCACACAGCCACACCGCGACGGTGGCCTGTTCGGCGGCGCGGATCTTCGGCACCGTGAACACGAAACCTGATGGGAGGACCCCGGCCGCGTCGAGCACCAACTCGAGGGTCCTGATGGCGCGTCGTCGTTCGGCGGGTGTCAGGCCTTTGATGCGGATCCCGCAGTAATCGGTACCCAGGGCGGCGAGCGTGCGACCCGCCCGGCGCGCGTCGCGATCTTCGATGTCGTCGGCTCGCTGTCGATACCCGTCCTCGAAGTCCAGCCGCAGATCCTGGATCGGCACGGACGCCAACCTCGCACGCACCCGGTCGAGGACGTCCTGGTCGCCGAGGTCGCCGAGTCGATCACGATGGCTGTCCAGCAATTCCACGGCGTGCGCACCCCACTGCGCCGGGGTCTCCTCGGTGGCCTGGGCGGCGCTGACGTACACGGTGTGCACGGGCTGAGCGGTAGCGTCGTCGCCGGGGTATCTGGCGTCCAGACCGGCGTCGACCTCGGCGAGTAGTTCGTCGATGCGGGTCAGCAGCGACGGCGCTATCTCCCTGCCGGTGTCTGCCATCCGCCCATCGTCACAGATGCCCGGCCCCACGTCGCATCGGAGCGCGGCACACCCGGCGCGAAGTCAGCTCACCTTCGCGGTCGGGGTGAACACCACCGGCATCGACTCCAACCCGCTGACGAAGTTCGCCGGCCGCAGCGGCAGCATGGACTCGTCGGCCAACCGCAGATCGGGCAGGCGCGCCAGCACCTTGGTCAGCATGATCTTCAGCTCCAGCCGGGCCAACTGGTTACCCAGGCAGAAGTGGGTGCCGAACCCGAAAGCGAGATGACTGTTCGGATTTCGGTGAATGTCGAACTTCTCCGGATTTTCGAACGCTGTTTCGTCGAAGTTCGCCGACTCGAACATCAGCATGATCTTCTCGCCGGATGTCATCGCGGTGCCGTGAAACTCGGTATCAGCGGTCAGAGTTCGACACATGTTCTTCACCGGCGATGTCCAGCGCAGCATCTCCTCGATCGCGCCAGGCAGCAGTTCGTCGGGATTCGCCCCGGCCCTTTGGTCTTCGCGCGAGCGCTCATCCACCAGCTGCTGCCACTGATCCTGGTGACGCAGCAGCTGTTCGGTCCCGCCCGACAGCGTGTGCCGGGTGGTCTCGTCGCCGCCGATGAGAATCAGCAGCGTCTCGAAGACGATCTCGTCATCGGACATCTTCTGACCCTCGACCTCGGAGTTGCACAACACCGAGAAAAGGTCGTCACGCGGGTTGGCCCGGCGGTCGGCGATGACCTCCATCGTGAACGCGGTGTAGGCGGCGAACGTGTCCATCAGCATCTGGATGGTGGCCTCGTCGACGTGTGAGCTGAGCCCGCAGACCAGGTTGTCCGACCACTCCAGCAGCTTCTGCCGCTCCTCGGGCAGCACGCCGAGCATGTCGCCGATCACCGCCATCGGCAGCGGGGCGGCGATGTCGCGGACGAAGTCGCATTCGCCGCGTTCACACACCGCGTCGATCAACGTGTCGCACAGCGACTCGATCGATGGCAGTCGGTCCATCACCCGCTTGCGGGTGAAACCGGCGTTGACGAGCTTGCGCCGCAACAGATGTGCAGGATCGTCCATGTCGATCATGTACGGCATCCCGGGCTGGTCAGGCCGAATCCCCCCGGTCGAAGAGAAGAGCTCGGGGTTACGTTCGGCGTCGAGCACGGCCTGATAGGTGGTGGCCGCGGCCAGCCCGTTGCGGTCGCGGAACACCGGCTGATTGGCCCGCATCCACCGGTAGGCTGCGCGCGCTGTCGCGCCGTCGGCGTAAAAGCGACCGTCGGCGAGGTCGACATCCAGGCCGGCTTGCTGGGCGGTGGTGCTCGTCATCGCTCTCCTACGATTCGGGCGTCGCTGAAGGTCATGTCGACGTTGGCTGCCGAGCTCGAGACCAAGGCACGTTTGGGCAAGCCTAGAGAAGCCAGCTCGGCTGCGTAGGGATGTTCGCCGAGCCGGAGGTTGACCCCGCCCGGCCGATAGCGCACCCCGGACAGCACCATCTCTCCGGGTGTCTCGCGCACGACGCCGTCGAGGCACGAGTAGGTCGAGTGCACCTGGGGGCGCGATGTCAGCGCCGCCGGTGTGGGCAGCCCGGGCGCGAAATCCATGGCGAGGACGAACGTCCCGTCGATCGTGAGATCGAAACCGAAAGAGCGGCCGTCACGAACGACAAAATCAGCCATCACCTTCGGGTAGCCCCAGATGGTCCGGCCCGCCTCGAGTGTGAAGGACTGGTCCACCGGCAGGTGATGGACGAATGCGCCCGCCGTCTGCAGCGCCTTCATCCCGCTGGCCTGCGGTTGGTCGGGCGGATTGACCATCACGTTGGTGCCGTACTCGTAGTACTGACCGAGGTCGGTGTCCTCGTAGCGCATCAGCATCAGCACGACCATGGCGCGCCGGTTGCCGCGACCGAACCGGCACACCCGCAGTCCGCTGTAGTCGATCATCCGTTGGGCGGCATCGGCCTCGACGGTGAACATCGCGGTGTGCTGTTGGGCGGTGCGCACCCGGACCGGCATCGTCAAGACGGTGCCGGCGATGGTGTGCTGGGACGGCGTTACATCGGTCACAGTCCCAAATCTAGAACGCGTTCTAGACAGACTGCAAGAAAGTGTCTACGCCGGTGCCGCGACCAGCCCGGCGAGGTCGCGGATCTGCTCGGGCGAACGTGCGCCGACCACCATCATGGTGACCCCGGCGGCCTCCCACGCCGTGATCTGTTCTTGCACATAGGTCAGATCGCCGACGATTGCCGAGTCGTCGACCAGCTCATCGGGGATGATCTTGGCCGCCTCGTCTTTGCGGTCGCTGCGGAAGAGCCGGGTGACGTCGTCAACAACCTCCGCATAACCCATCCGGCGGTAGACGTCGGCGTGGAAGTTGGTGTCCTCGGCGCCCATGCCGCCCATGTAGAGCGCCAGGTGCGGCTTCATCAGCTCCATGATCTCGGCGCGATCGTCGGTGACCACCACCTGGGCGGTCGCGCAGATCTCGAAGGTCTCGCGGGTGTGCCGCGCGCCGGGGCGGGCGAAACCCTCGTCGAGCCACTCGTTGTACATCGTCGCGATGCGCGGCGAGTAGAAGATCGGCAGCCAGCCGTCGCAGATCTCGGCGGCCAACGCGACGTTCTTGGGCCCCTCTGCGCCCAGCATCACCGGGATGTCGGCGCGCAACGGATGGGTGATCGGTTTGAGGTTCTTGCCCAGGCCGGTGGTTCCTTCCCCGGTCAGCGGCAGCGGGTAGTGCGGGCCGTCGCTACGCACCGGGGCCTCACGGGCCCAGACCTGGCGCAGGATGTCGACGTACTCGCGCGTACGGGCCAGCGGCTTGCCGAACTTGGCGCCGTACCAGCCCTCCACGACCTGCGGTCCCGACACCCCGAGGCCGAGGATATGGCGTCCGCCGGAGAGGTGGTCGAGCGTCAGCGACGCCATCGCGCACGCTGTGGGAGTGCGCGCGGACAGTTGCACCACCGAGGTGCCCAGCCGCATCCGGGTGGTTTCGCGGCCCCACCACGCCAGCGGGGTGAAAGCGTCCGATCCCCACGCCTCGGCGGTGAACACCGTGTCGAAGCCGGCCTCCTCGGCCGAGGCCACCAATTCGGCATGGTTCGTCGGAGGCTGCGCGCCCCAGTAACCCAGCTGCAAGCCCAGCTTCACAGCACCCGTCCTTCCGGGCCGCCAGGCCCGCTCCTTGAAACCATTCTTAGAACCTGTTCTACTCGATGCCGTGACCACCAGCCAAAGCAGCCCGGTGCAGATCGATCCCCATGAACCGCCTCTTTCCGCGCCGCTGAAGCTCGCCTTCGACTACACCCGTTCGGTCGGACCCCTGCTGTCTGCGTTCTTCACCGCACTGCGGGAAAGGCGCATCGTCGGGGTCCGCGGATCAGACGGCCGAGTGTTGGTACCGCCGGCCGAGTACGACCCCGTGTCCTGGGAGCAGTTGAGCGAGATCGTACCGGTGGCCAGTGTCGGCACCGTGCAGTCCTGGACGTGGCAGGCCGAGCCTCTCGAAGGCCAACCGTTGGACCGCCCGTTCGCATGGGCGTTGATCAAGCTCGACGGCGCCGACACCGCGCTGCTGCACGCCGTGGCGGCCGACGGCCCCGATGCGCTGAGCACCGGTGTGCGCGTGCACGCGCACTGGGTCGACGAGCCTGTCGGCGCGATCACCGACATCGCGTACTTCGTGCCGGGCGAGGAACCCGAAGACGTGCCGCCTGCACCCGAAGGTCTGGACCCGGTGACCATGCTGGTGGCGCCGAGCTGGATCGAGATCCAGCACACCGCATCGCAGCCCGAAAGCGCGTTCCTGCGCGCCCTGGAACAGGGCAAGCTGCTCGGCGCCCGGTCGGGTTCGGACGGCAAGGTGTATTTCCCACCCAAAGAGGCCAATCCGGCCACCGGTCAGCCGCTCGACCAGTTCGTCGAGTTGCCCGACAAGGGCACCGTGACGACGTTCGCGATCATCAACATTCCGTTCGCAGGGCAGCGCATCAAGCCGCCCTATGTCGCCGCGTATGTGCTGCTCGACGGCGCCGACATCCCGGTGCTGCACCTGGTCTCCGAGATCGACGCCGACAAGGTGCGGATGGGGATGCGTGTGCAGGCGGTGTGGAAGCCCGAAGATCAGTGGGGCCTGGGCATCGACAACATCGAGTACTTCCGGCCGACGGGTGAACCCGACGCCGACTACGACAGCTACAAGCATCACCTGTAGAGACAGGGAAAATCCATGGCTTCGGACACTTCAGTTGCAGTAGTCGGTTTCGCGCACGCACCTCATGTGCGCCGCACCGACGGCACCACCAACGGCGTCGAGATGTTGATGCCGTGCTTCAAGTCCATATACGACGACCTCGGAATCACCAAGGGCGACATCGGTTTCTGGTGCTCCGGGTCTTCGGATTACCTTGCCGGACGCGCCTTCTCGTTCATCTCGGCCATCGACTCGATCGGCGCGGTGCCGCCGATCAACGAGTCGCACGTGGAGATGGACGCGGCGTGGGCGCTCTACGAGGCCTACATCAAGATCCTGACCGGTGAAGTCGAGACCGCGTTGGTGTACGGCTTCGGCAAGTCCTCGGCGGGCACACTGCGCCGGGTACTGGCCTTGCAGACCGACCCGTACACCGTTGCCCCGCTGTGGCCCGACTCGGTGAGCATGGCCGGGTTGCAGGCGCGCTTCGGCCTGGACTCCGGCAAGTGGACTGCTGAGCAGATGGCTCAGGTCGCCCTCGACGCGCAGGCCGCGACCCCACGGGTCGACCGGCTGCAGCCCGGCACCAGCATCGGCGAGCTTCTCGAGCAGCCCTACTTCGCAGAACCGTTGCGTCGCCACGACATCGCCCCGATCACCGACGGCGCCTCGGCGATCGTGCTGGCCGCCGGGGACCGCGCCCGCGAGCTGCGCGAACGCCCGGCCTGGATCACCGGCTTCGAGCACCGTATCGAGACCCCGGTGCTCGGTGCCCGCGATCTGACCAGCTCGCCGTCGACGGCGGCCTCCGCGCAGGCCGCCACCGGCGGCGACACCGCGTCGATCGAGATCGCGGAGTTGTACGCACCGTTCAGCCACCAGCACCTGATCCTCAAAGAGGCCATCGGCCTGTCCGACAGCACGAAGATCAATCCGTCCGGTGGCGCGCTCGCGGCCAACCCGATGTTCTCGGCAGGTCTGGAACGCATCGGGTTCGCGGCCCGCCACATCTTCGAGGGCAACGCCTCGCGCGTGCTGGCCCATGCGACGAGCGGTCCTGCGCTGCAACAGAACCTGGTAGCCGTGTTGGAAGGGAAGTCCTGACATGGGCAAGAAACTCGCTGCAGTGCTGGGCACCGGGCAGACGAAGTACGTCGCCAAGCGCACCGACGTCTCGATGAACGGGCTGGTCCGCGAGGCGATCGACCGGGCGCTCGACGACGCCGGGGTGACGCTGGCCGACGTCGACGCCGTCGTGGTGGGCAAGGCGCCCGACTTCTTCGAAGGCGTGATGATGCCGGAGCTGTTCATGGCCGATGCCGTCGGCGCGACGGGCAAGCCGCTGATCCGGGTGCACACCGCCGGGTCGGTGGGCGGATCGACGGCTGTCGTGGCGGCCAGCCTGGTGCAGTCCGGCAAGTACCGCCGGGTGCTGACGATGGCCTGGGAGAAGCAGTCCGAGTCGAACGCCATGTGGGCGTTGAGCATTCCGGTCCCGTTCACCAAGCCGGTCGGGGCGGGCGCAGGCGGTTACTTCGCGCCGCATGTGCGCGCCTACATCCGGCGCTCCGGTGCGCCCACCCATATCGGAGCGATGGTCGCGGTCAAGGACCGCCTCAACGCGGTTAAGAACCCGTTGGCACATCTGCATCAGCCCGACATCACGCTGGAGAAGGTGATGTCCTCACCGATGCTGTGGGACCCGATCCGTTACGACGAAACCTGCCCGTCCTCCGACGGCGCCGCCGCCATGGTGATCGGCGACGAGGCCAGTGCTGACGCGCGGGTCGCCGAGGGTCATCCGGTGGCATGGGTCCACGCGACGGCACTGCGCACCGAGCCGCTGGCCTATGCCGGCCGTGACCAAGTCAACCCGCAGGCCAGCCGCGACGCTGCGGCTGCGCTGTGGAAGGCTGCCGGCATCGAGAGCCCTATCGACGAGATCGATGTCGCCGAGGTGTACGTGCCGTTCTCCTGGTATGAGCCGATGTGGTTGGAGAGCCTGGGATTTGCGCCCGAGGGCGAGGGCTGGAAGCTCACCGAGGCCGGCGAGACCGCGATCGGTGGACGCATCCCGTTCAACCCGTCGGGTGGGGTGCTGTCGTCCAATCCGATCGGCGCATCGGGCATGATCCGCTTTGCCGAATCGGCCATCCAGGTGATGGGCAAAGGCGGTGACCATCAGGTGCAGGGCGCGCGCAAAGCGCTGGGCCACGCCTATGGCGGTGGGGCGCAGTACTACTCGATGTGGGTGGTTGGCGCCGACAAGCCCGCCTAGGGTAGGCAGCCGCGCCACACGGTGTGCACCAGCCGACTGACGGCGTCGTCGTCGAGTGCGGGCATCCCCAGCATCATCCGGTAGTACGGCGGGGAGACCAGCGCGTCGACGACAACCTCGACGTCGACGTCGGACGCCAGTTCGCCGCGGTCCACGGCCTCGCCCACGATCGCGGCGACTGCGGCGCGTCGGGGCGTGATCCATTGCTGGAGCACCGCGCGCTCGATGACCGGATCGGACGGAGAGGCTGCGATCACGTTGCGCAGCAGGGGCCCGACCTCAGGATCGGCCAACAGCGCGTTGAGCGCGGCGACGTGGTGGGTGACCGCCTCGACCGAGGTGCTGCCCGAGGGCCGGGTGATCGACTCCCGTACCGCCTCGAGTAGTCCTTCCAACACGATCGCCGACGCCGACGGCCACCACTTGTAGATCGTGGTGCGGCTCACCTCGGCGCGTTTGGCGATCGCTTCGACCGTCGCGGCCGCGGGTCCGCCGGCCAGCGCGAGTTGCGCTGCCGCCGTCAGCACCGCGGTACGGACCGCCTCGCTGCGGGGACGGCCGCGGCGGGACGCGGAGTCGGCCTGGACCACCGGTTCAGCTTATGGTGACCTGGCGCCTCGATCCCAGCGCGGCCACACCCATGCAGACCGCTGCGGCCACCGCGCCGAAGACGAACATCGCGGGATAGCTCACCGACTGCTCCACCACCGACAGCGCCGCGGGCACGGCGAACCCGAGGTAACTCAGGCTGTAGAACACCGCGGTCATGCCGGCGAGATCGTCCGGACCGGCGATGCGTTGAATCTCCTGCAGCCCGGCCAGCAGCGCCAGTCCGTAGCCGGCACCCAGCGCGGCGGCCGCACCCAGCGCGGCCCACACCGTCAACGCCGAGGCGGCCAGCGCCGCCGCCGCCATGCCGACGACCAGCAATGCCAGGGCGACGACCACTCCACCGGGTCCGCCGGCACCGAGCCGACGTCCCAGTTGCTGCACGGTGAAACCGACGCCGAGCGCGACCACGCACATCAGCGCGGAGAACGCGATCGGCGCGTCGGGTACATGCGTAGACATCAACGCAGGCAGCACGGCGTAAGCGGTCGCTCCCGCGCCGAACACCCACGGCGCAACCGGAACGACGACGAACAGGAAACGACGGTGCGACGCACCGGGGACCGCCAGGTCGTTCCACCACCGGTGCGCCGAAGCGACGGGTGCACGGGTTTCGGGAGCTGTGCGCAGCAGCGTCGCGGCGCCCACCGCCATCACCACGTTGACGGCGTAGGGCAGCACCGCTGGGGCCGGGCCCCACTGCGCGAGGACGCCGGCCACCCCGGCGCCGAGACCGAAACCGGCGGTCAAACTCATCGCCGCACGGCGCGCACCCGCGTCGGAAGCGTCCCACGGTGTGCTGGACAGCTCTTTGAGCCAGCTTCCGCCGACCGCCATCGCCAGCCCCAGCGCGAGCCCGCTGAACACCCGGCCGACGCCGAGCAGCAGCGCGGACTGCGCACCGAGCGCCAGGATCGTCGAGCCCACCGCAGCCAGCACCGGCGCCGGCAGCAGCAGTGGACGGCGACCGTAGCGGTCCGACAACGGGCCCCCGATCAACAGCGCAGGCACGATCCCGAGCACATAGGCGAACAGCAGCAGGTCAACGGTCAGGCCGGAGTATCCGCCCTGGGTCCGGTACATGACTAGCAGCGGGGTGAACTCGTTACCACCCCACGCGATGGCGAACATCGCCGCCGCGACGGGGAGCCACCGTCGTGCGTCGCGCGACCGCAGCGCGGTCCGCGGCGCGGACTCGACGAGCGTTGAAATACTGGACACTCTGTCCACTATATAGGTGGGCGGCAAGTGGGTATCCCTCCGATGAGTGGCACGCACAACATTTCTCCGCAGGTGAACGGCCATCGATTGCGCGAGAGGGAGCCAAAACTGTAACGTGTTCTAGTTAGAAGCCAAGAATTGGGAGGCCCGAGGTGAGCACCGAAACTGCGGGGATTCGAGAGATCGACACCGGCACGCTGCCCGACCGCTTTGCCCGCGGCTGGCACTGCCTCGGACCGGTGAAGAATTTCACCGACGGCCAACCGCACGGTGTCGAGATCTTCGGCACCATGCTGGTGGTCTTCGCCGACTCCAACGGCGAACTCAACGTCCTCGACGGCTACTGCCGGCACATGGGCGGCAACCTGGCCCAAGGCACCATAAAGGGCGACGAAGTGGCCTGCCCGTTCCACGACTGGCGCTGGGGTGGCGACGGCAAGTGCAAGCTGGTCCCGTATGCCAAGCGCACCCCGCGGCTGGCACGCACCCGCGCCTGGCACACCGATGTGCGTGGCGGCCTGCTGTTCGTCTGGCATGACCACGAAGGCAACCCGCCGCAGCCGGAGGTCCGCATCCCCGAGATCCCGGAGCACGCCAGCGGCGAGTGGACCGACTGGAAGTGGAACTCGATGCTCATCGAGGGCTCCAACTGCCGCGAGATCATCGACAACGTCACCGACATGGCGCACTTCTTCTACATCCACTACGGCCTGCCGACGTACTTCAAGAACGTCTTCGAGGGTCACATCGCCAGTCAGTACCTCCACAACGTCGGTCGCGCCGATATCAACGACATGGGCACCGCCTATGGTGAAGCGCACCTGGACTCCGAGGCCAGCTACTTCGGCCCGTCGTTCATGATCAATTGGTTGCACAACACCTACGGCGACTTCAAAGCCGAGTCGATTCTGATCAACTGCCACTACCCGGTGACTCAGGATTCGTTCGTGCTGCAGTGGGGCGTCATCGTCGAGAAGCCCCAGGGGCTGGATGAAAACACTTCGCAGAAGCTGGCCGATGCGTTCACCGACGGGGTCAGCAAAGGCTTTCTGCAGGATGTCGAGATCTGGAAGCACAAGACGCGCATCGACAATCCGCTGCTGGTCGAAGAGGACGGCGCCGTCTACCAGATGCGCCGTTGGTACCAGCAGTTCTACGTCGATGCCGCCGACGTCACCCCGGAGATGACCGATCGCTTCGAGATGGAGGTCGATACCACCGCGGCTGTGCAGAAGTGGAACGTCGAGGTCGAGGAGAACCTCAAGGCACAGCAGGCCGAGAAGCAGTCAACCTGAGGATCGCGTAGATGGACCCCCGCCCCGACGTCGACCAGTTGGCCAAGTCGATGCTGCTGTTACACGGCGGCCATGACGACGATCACCACCATCACGGCGGTGACGACGGCGCGGGAAGCGGAACGTGGAGTAAGGCACCGGATTTCGCGTCCAATCCGGACCGGGCGGCCGCGGTACGAGAGGCTTCGCTGCGGGACCGGGAGCGCTACCTGACTTCAGGCCTGGTCACCATCGACTGCCGGTATTGCCATGTGGCGGTTCAGGTCAAGAAGCTCGGCCCGGCGCATACGTCGGTGCAGTGGACCAGCGACGCCACGGCCCGTTGCGCACACTTCTCCGAGATCCGCGAGGCCGGCGGCGACCCGGCCCGGGAGCGGGCCTGCCCGCGGATGACCGACAGCATCAAGCACGCCGTCGCCGAGGGCTGCCTGGAGGAGCATTCAAGCGCCCCGCCACCCGGTGACGGCTGAGCCCAGCTACAGACCCTTGAACCGTTCCGTGACCTGCTCCTCGGTCAGCCCGTAGTCGGCCAACGAGTAGGTGTGTTTCGGTGCTCGGGGCCCCTTCTTGCTCTCCTCGTGCGTATTCGACACCGCCTCCCGCGCCGCGGCGGTGAACTCGATGCCGAAAGCTCGATAGATCTCGTCGACGGCACCGACCGGGTCCTTGATCAGCGTGAAATAGTCGAGGTCGTAGAACTGTGCCGGATCATGTTTGGCGCGTTCGGCATTGAACAACTCCAGTCCACGTGACCAGGTTTCCATCGAGTCGGCGCCGATGACCTCACCGGTGAACGTGTTCGACCAACCCTCGGTGGTGTGCGCAGCCAGTGAGCACATCGATGCCATGATGGTCTCCGCCGGCCGGTGGCACTGCACGACCAGCGCATCTGGGTAGGTGGCGAACAACGCATCGAGCGCGAACAGGTGACTGGGATTCTTGAGGACCCATCGCTTTTCGGGGTCGTTGAGGCCGATCAACTGCAGGTTGCGCCGGTGCCGCTGGTAGGACTTCGTCCAGTCCTGGCGTGCCAGCCACCTCGAGTAGGTGGGGACGTGGGCCAGCGTCTCGTAGGACACCGAATGCAGGGACTGCCGCAGCAATTGCCAGCATTCCTCGACCTCGTCAGCGGTCATGAAGTGCAGTCCCGTGTAATCGGGGTTTTCCTCGTGCGCCTTGGCGAACTGCGCGTCGAGCTGCGCGAAGACCGGGTTCTGCGACCAGGTTTCGCGTGGTGGTCGGGGCTGCGGGAATTCGGCCAGCCACAGTTCCAATCCCTGATGTCGCGGGTCGGCCGCCAGCAGGCGGTGCACAGCCGTGGTACCGGTGCGCGGCAACCCGGTGACGAAGATCGGCCGCTCGATCGGCACATCGGCGTGCTCGGGGTACTGCTTGAAAGCGGCCTCCGACACCAGCCGGGCGACCAAAGCGTTCCTGACGAAGAACCGATGCATCTTGCTTCCGAGCTCGGTCAGATTCTCGTCGCGCTGGAACGATTCGAGGAGGACAGCCAGCGCCTCGCGGTAGTTGTCGTCATCGGAACCGAAGTCATCGAGACCGCATGCTTTGGTGGCCGAGGCGTGCAGGTCCTCGACGGTACCGACATTCGTGCGCGTCACGCCTTGTACTCCCCGCAGTTGACGTCCAGCGCCTGACCGGTGATGCCGCTGGACAGGTCGCTGGCCAGGAACAGGATCGCCGAGGCGACCTCGTCCTCGGTCGGCAGCCGCTTGAGATCACTGTTCACCGCGGCTGCGGAGTAGATCTCCTCGACCGTCGTCCCGTACTTGCCGGCCTGGTGCTCGAAGTAGCCTTGCAAGGTACCGCCCCAGATATAGCCCGGTAGAACGGAATTCACTCGTATTCCCGCTCCACCCAGCTCACTGGCCAGGGACTGTGACATCGCCAGCAGCGCCGACTTCGCCATCTTGTACGCGCCCTGCTTCGGGTCCGAGTGCCGCACCACCATCGAGTTCACGTTGACCACGGAGCCCTTGGCCTCGGTCAGGGCCGGCGTCAGTCCCTGGATCAGCCTCAGCGCACCCAGCACGGTGAGCTCGAACGTCTCCCGGATGTGCTCGAAACTGGTCTTGGCCAACGGCTTCATCGAGGGCACCTTGAAGGCGTTGTTGATCAGCACGTCCACCTTGCCGTACGCCGCGAGGCTCTTCTCGACAAGGTTGCTCACCTGCGCTTCGTCGGTGATGTCGGTGCCCACCGCCACCGCACGCCGGCCGATGCGATCGATCTCGGCGGCCACGCCGTCGAGCCGCTCGACGGTACGCGCGGCGAGCACCAGATCGGCACCCTCGAGCGCGCAGCGCCGTGCCAGCGTCGTCCCGAGTGCCGGCCCCACCCCGCTGATCAGAACGACCTTGTTCTCCAGCATGCCCATGTCAACCCACCATCCTGTAGCCGATCTGCAGCTGGCGCAGCGCAATCCGGGCGCGCCAGTCCTCATCGGAGATCTCGTTGTCCTGGTAGTACGGCAGTGCGCCGGCGACCTCGTCGACGCCCATCACAGCGACCTCAGGCCCGTCGGCCTCAGTCATCTGACGTGACACGCGTTGCCAGCGGAACTGCAGGTAGCCCTTGCGATGCCCCAGCGTCTCAACCCAATTGGTGACGCCGGGGTTGGTGTCGGAGACCACCATCCGGATCTTGCCGTCCGGATCAGCCTGGGCCTGGGTGCCGTTCAACGATGTCTGGTGGTTGATGTAGTCCAGCGAGATGTACCAGAGACTGCCCAGCTGGAAGCCCATGTAGGGGGCGTCGGAGACCGGCACGGTGATCACCATGGCTTGATCGGGTGCGAGATCGAAGTGTCCGACCGAGGAGTACTGGGTGGCCAGACCGCCCGGCGTCAGCCTCGGTGCGACCATCGTGTTGACCGGCAGCGTGTCGTAGAACCACTGGGGAAACTGCAGCCAGGTCTTGACCCGCTGCACCAGTTGCTTTCCTGCGACGGCGTAACGCTTTTCGATCAGTTCCCGCGTCAGCGGGGGCGGCGCCGTGCCGGCAGTGTCGGTGCGCGCGATGGCAAACGTGCCGCGCTGCGCGGACCAATCGTTGTACACCTCGCGGATCACCAGTTGCGCGGGCACCTCCGGTGCGAACCGCCACTCGAAGGTTCCGTCGGCGGCGATGTCGAGCTTGCGGTCGTCGAATGCGGTCTCGCTGTCGGGGACCACCTCGTCGGTGTACTCGCCGCCGAGCAACTGGAAACTGACATCGGTGGTGGTGCCGCGCCGTCCGGTGACGACGTACTGATTACCGGGCAATACCCGGGTGCCGAAGTACAGCGTGTCGGGGTTGTCCAAACCCATCTTGGTGAACGGACCGGTCCCGCTGTGCAGGAAAGGATGATCGCGGTCGTAGTCGAACGCGACGTGCGTGCAGGCCGCGATACAGCCGGCCAGATACTGCAGCCCTTCGAGCAGGTCCGCCTCGGATTCGATGAACGGGGCGGCGGCGACCAGCTTCTCGGATTCGGCAATGGCGTCGGCCAGCGGCTGGGAGAACACAGTGAAGAAACTAGAACCTGTTCTATCAGGAGTCAATATATCGACCGCAACGTTCCAAATATGGACCGGAAGGATAGGGTGAGTCCATGTCATCGCCGTTGACGCCCGGACGCGCGTCACCCCCGACCGACCGGGTGATCCGCATCCTGGATTTCCTCGCCGGTCGTCCCCGGGAACACTTCGGGGTGTCCGAATTGGCCCGGCGGGTGGAGCTGAGCAAGCCCACCTGCCTGGGGATCGTGACCGCGTTGGCCGAGGCGGGCTACCTGGTACGCGACCCCGGCGACAAGACGTATCGGCTGGGGCCGTCACTGATCACGCTCGGCCACCGGGCTCAGGAGTCGATGCGCGTCAGCCCTGCCGCCCACGACCAGTTGCGGCTGCTGTCCTCGCGTTTCGGCGCGACGGCGGCGCTGTCGGCCGTCATCGATGACCGCATCACGCTGCTGGATCTGGCCGCCCCGCCCGGAGCGCGGCCCGGGGTGGAGGTGGGCCAGAGTTATCCGTTCGCGCCACCGGTCGGGTTGATGTTCGTCCTCTGGGACGACGAGGCCGAGCAGGAATGGCTGCGCAAGCCGCCCACCATTCCGCTGCGCACCGACACCGAACGACTCAAGCGGGTGGTCGCATGCTGCCGCGCCGATGGCTACCTGGTGGAGCGGCAGACTCCGGGGGGCCGGCGGCTGTATTCCCTGATGGCGGGGATGCCCACCGAGCTGCCCGACGAGTTGCGGGCCCTGCTGGGTGAATTGGTCTCCGATATCGGCGAACGGGTGTATCTGCGCGACGAGAACACCGGACGCAGAAGACACGACATCAGCGTCATCTCCGCGCCGGTATTCGACCACTACCGCCGGCAGGTCATGGTTGCTTCCATGCAGGTCGGGAAACCGTTGACCGACAACGAGATCACCGAGCGCGCACGCGCGGTGGTCGCGACCGCCGACGCCGTCACGCGTCAATTGGGTGGCACCGCACCCGAGCGGTGACGATCAGTCCGAGGCGGATCCGCTGCGACCGGCCCCACCGTCGCCACCGGCTCCGCCGGAACCGCCGCTGGTCCCGGACGGCCCGCTGCCGGAGCTCCCGGCGCTACCCGCGCTACCCGGGGAGATCCCGCCGCCGGAGTTGTACGCCGAGCCACCGTTGCCGCCCTTACCACCGGCGCCGCCGGTGCCGCCGGTGCCGTCGAGACCGCTGCCTCCGGTGGCGCCATCGCGGCCGAAGATGCCACCCTTGCCGCCCTCGGCTCCAGCGCCTCCGATACCGGCGTCGCCGCCGGCTCCGCCGTCGCCGCCCCGTCCACCGGTGCCGCCGTCGGCATTGCCGGGATAGGTGACCAGGGTCGGGCTGAATTTCAGGTTCTGGATCCCGCCCGCCCCACCGAGACCGCCATTGCCGCCATTGCCGCCGGTCGCCCCGTCGCCGCCGTCGCCGCCGTCGCCGCCGCCTCCCCCTGCGCCGCCGTTGCCTACCAGCAGACCGCCGCGACCTCCGGTGCCTCCCGCGCCGCCGCTGGTGCCGCTGGAGCCGGCTGTGCCCGCTCCACCATTGCCACCGTTTCCGCCGTGTCCGCCGGCCGCAACGCCGGTCGGTTCGGTATTCGACGAGAAGATGACGGCTGTCGCGTTGTTCCCGTTGCCGCCATTGCCGCCATTGCCGCCGCCGGGACCGCCGTTACCGCCGTTACCGCCGTTACCGGCCGTCGCGTCATAGCGCGCAGATCCGCCACCGCCCCAGCCGCCGTTGCCGCCGGGCGCGCCCGGGACGTCGGTGTCCCCGCCGTTGCCGCCGTTACCGCTGACGGCGATCGACGTGCTGTTGTTCGGTCCCGTCGACTGGGCGCCCTGGCCGCGGCCACCGTGTCCACCGCCGGTGGCCCCTTCGCCGCCGGGCGCGCCATTGCCGGCGTTGGCGCCGATGACGGTTCCACTTGCCGACAGTGAGGGAGCGCCGGTGAAGTCCGGAGTGCCGGTGGCAGCCCGCGTACCGTCCCAGGCCGGGTTGACACCGTCGGCGCCGTCGAAGCCTGCTCCACCGCTACCGCCGTTGCCGCCATTGCCGATCAACGTGTACTTGCCGACACTGCCGCCGTTGCCGCCGTTGCCGCCGTTGTGGATCGCGTCACCGGCAGCGCCGTTGCCGGCGTTACCCCCGCTGCCGATCAGGGCGAAGATGCCCGCGTTGCCGCCGTTACCCCCGGCGCCGTCGCGGAAGCCGAGGACACCGTCGGCGCCGTGACCGCCGTTGCCGCCGAACCATCCGCCGTTGCCGCCGTTGCCCCCGTTGACCCCGTTGCCGCCCTTGCCGAACAGCAGCCCGCCGTTCTGGCCGTCCGGGTTGTCCTCGGTGCCGTCCTTGCCGTTGCAGATCCATCCGCAGGAGTTGCTCAGTGCGGCGGCCAACCCGTCGGCGGTGAGCGCTGTGTAGTTCGTCGGACCGCCGCCGCTGCTGCTGCGCCGCTCGCCCTCGAGCCACCAGGGTGGCGCCCCGGAAGGGCTCAACGGGGCGAGAACCGAGTCGAACGACACCAGGTTCACGGCCACAGATTCCGGCGCTGATGCACCGTTGGGAGAATCGAGCAACGTACCTAGCCCAGTTAATGCGAGTCCGCCGGCTCCGAGAAAACTACTCACGCGGAGCACTGCTTTAGGCTTTGAGCTGGCAATTCTATGCTTAGGCACGAGATCAACCCCTGGTTGCGATGTCGTCTTGCCACCCGCCGGTGGAACTTTGGTTAATATTGACATAACCGTCGAGCCATTCAAATGTCAAGCAGCCTGCACGAGCGCTAGCTCGATGCCGCCAACACAAAGGGCAGTACCTCGGGGGCCCCGCCCGCGCGCAGCATTCGCGCAGCCATCGTCAGCGTCCAGCCCGTGTCGGTGTAGTCGTCGACGAGGAGTACCGGCCCGTCACAGTCGATTGTCGGCGGCTCCCACGCCTGGTTCAGCCCAGCAACCCGGTAGGCAGAGTTCGCGGCCGTGACGGGTCGGTGGTCGATCGCATAGGCCAGCACACCCAGGTTCGCCAGACGGCCGATCTGTGCCAGTCGCTCTACCGTCGACGAGATCAGCTTCGGGTGGGTGTGGGAGTCCAGTCCCATCACCGCGGCCGGACGATACTGCCAGTCCCAGGCTTTGAGCACGATGACGGCCGCGTCCACGACCTCGTCGGGGACGTCTTGGTCGGGTTCGGCCAGCAGACGCCGCAGACGTGCACCCCAACCCAGATCGGTGAGCCGTCCCACCGCCCGGCCAGAGCTCGCGCCGTCGGTGATCCGGCCGGACAGCTCAAGGCCCAGAGAACCCAGACCCGAGGGCCACTGTTTGCGGGTCGCGACCTCTACGCCCGGACGGCGGAGTCGTTGGCTGGTCACGGTCAACGTTGCGTCGTCGACCGTCGAGGAATAGCGGTTCCCCGTGCAGTTGTCGCAGCGTCCACACTGCTCGCCTGCTGTCAGGTCGGGGTCGTCGAGTTGCCGGCGCAGGAACACCATCCGGCACCCTTCGGTGTTCTGGTAGTCGAGCATCGCCTGCTGTTCACGTCGGCGGGCCGCGTCGAGCGCGCGGTACCGGGGTTCGTCGTAGTCCCACGCCTGCCCGGTGGCCAGCCAGCCGCCTTTGACCCGGCGCACCGCGCCGTCGACGTCGAGCACCTTGAGCACCATCTCCAGCCGGGAACGGTTCAGGTCCACTTGGGCCTCCAGCGCCGGGGTGGACTGCGGCCGCTCGGTGTCGAGGGCGCGTATAACGTTGCGCACCAACACTTCCGGCGGGAACGCGACCGAGGCGAAGTAGCGCCAGACATCCTGGTCCTCGGTCCCCGGCAGCAGGATCACTTCGGCACTGTCTGTCGCTCGCCCGGCGCGCCCGACCTGCTGGTAGTAGGCAATGGGCGACGACGGCGCACCCAGATGCACCACGAAGCCGAGATCGGGCTTGTCGAAACCCATTCCGAGCGCCGACGTGGCGACCAGCGCCTTGACCCGATTGCCGAGTAGATCGGTTTCCAGCTGTTCACGTTCGGCGGTGTCGGTGGCCCCGGTGTACGCCGCGACGGTGTGCCCCTGCTCGCGGAGCAGCCCGGCCACATCGTGGGCCTGGGCCACGGTCAGCGTGTAGACGATGCCACTGCCGGGTAGCGAATCCAGCTGCGCAGCAAGCCAAGAAGCCCGCCGGGCGGGCGTACCGACCTTCACCACCGACAACCGCAACGATTCGCGGTCCAGCCCGCCACGAAGCACCAACGTGTCTGCACCCCCGACCTCGAGCTGGGTGGCGATATCGCTGACCACCCGGTCGTTGGCGGTCGCGGTGGTGGCCAGCACCGGTACACCCGCACCGAGTTCGGAAATCAACGTGCGAATCCGCCGGTAGTCGGGGCGGAAATCGTGTCCCCAGTCCGACACACAGTGGGCTTCGTCGACGACCACCAGTCCGGCGTTCGCGGCCAGGGCCGGCAGGACGTTGTCCCGAAAATCGGGGTTGTTGAGGCGCTCCGGGCTGACCAGCAGCACGTCGAGATCCCCGGCGGCGACCCGGCGGTGAATGGAGTCCCACTCGGTGACGTTGCCGGAGTTGATCGTGGCCGCGTGCACGCCGGCCCGCTGCGCGGCAGCGACCTGGTTGCGCATCAGCGCCAGCAGCGGCGACACGATGACCGTCGGACCCAGGCCGGCGGCGCGCAGCAGCTTCGCGGCGATGAAGTACACCGCCGACTTGCCCCAACCGGTGCGCTGTACGACCAACGCCCGTCGACGCGCGACGACCAGCGCTTCTATCGCTGTCCACTGGTCGTCACGCAGTCGGGCATCGGGGCCGGCCAGTCCCTCGAGCAGCGCCTGCGCCTCGGTTCTGGTTGCCATCAGCCCATCGTGCCCGGCGGGTCCGACGCGACACCGACAGGGCGTGCAACTTACCGGTATATATGGCCCGCGATCTGCGCATATGGTTATCTCCGTGGAAGGACGCGGAAGCGACACCGTGTTAGGAGAGCCGCTCTTCGGCATCCTCGGACCGCTGACGTTGAGCAACGAGGCAGGCCGACCGGTCGACATCGGTGGGCGTAAACAGCGAGAGCTACTCGCGGCGCTGCTACTCGACGCCAACCGCGTGATCTCTCACGCCAGGCTTGTCGATGCACTCTGGGCGGGCGGTCCCCCGGCCAGTGTCGAGGTCACGTTGCGTGCGCACGTCTCACGTCTGAGGTCTCGGTTGGCAGAAGCTGGAGCAGAGAATGCGCTCGTGTCCCGCCCCGGTGGCTACGGCCTGTTTCTGAAGCCTGAGCAGATCGACGCGCGACGTTTCGAAAAGTTGCTTTCCGACGGCCAGCAAGCGCTTCGACACAACGATCCCGATGGCGCCGCCGACCTGCTCGCCTCCGCACTGCGGTCGTGGCGCGGAGAGGTACTCCAAGACCTTCACCATCCCGACTTTGCGG
Organism: Mycobacterium sp. SMC-4; assembly: GCF_025263265.1. NCBI lineage: Bacteria > Bacillati > Actinomycetota > Actinomycetes > Mycobacteriales > Mycobacteriaceae > Mycobacterium > Mycobacterium sp. SMC-4. Next base: position 4,805,758 of record NZ_CP079869.1, read on the forward strand.
CAGCTGAGGCCGCGCGGTTGAGCGAGCTCCGACTGGTCGCGATCGAACTTCGGATCCAAGCCGACCTCATGCTCGGTGGCCACGCCGCGGTCATTCCCGAACTCGAACGCCTCATCGTGGATCATCCTTTTCGGGAGACCCTGCACCGGCAGCTGATGCTCGCGCTATACCAGTCCGGCAGACAGGTGCAGGCGCTCGCCGTAGGCACCGAGATTCGCCGTCGTCTCGCCGATGAACTCGGCGTCGACCCCGGTCCTGAGTTGCGCGACCTCGAGAGCGCGATCCTCCACCATGATCCGTCGCTGCGTCCCGGCGCATCGACAACGCGGGACGCCACGGTCAGCTTGCCGCCGGTCACCCCGACCAAGTACCGTCCGCCGGCCGCACCGCGAACGCCGGTGGCCCGGGACCGCTTGATCGACGCGCTGCGCGCTGGCGGTCACCGGCGGCTCTTCCTCATCCACGGGCCGGCCGGATTCGGCAAGACAACGCTGGCCGCGCAATGGCGCGAAACACTTCTCGCCCAAGGGGAGACCGTCGCGTGGTTCACCATCGACGGCGACGACGACAACGTCGTCTGGTTTCTCGCGCACCTGATCGACGCGGTCGGCGGCGTCCGCGCGTTGAGCGAGGAGTTACGCGGCGCCGTGAATGATCACGACGCCGATGCCCAGCGGAGAGTGCTTGCGTCTCTGATCAACGAGCTGGAGCATTCCGGGTCGCCGTTCTGGCTCGTCATCGACGACTGGCACCGGGTGACCGACGCGGCGACCATTGCGGCACTGACCTACTTGCTCCACCACGGCGGTGAACATCTACGCGTCGTTGTGACAAGCCGTAGTCGTGCACATCTTCCCCTGGGCCGGATGCGGGTCAGCGATCAGTTGGTGGAAATCGATACCGCAGCTTTACGTTTCGACCAGTCCGAAGCGCGGCGCTTCCTGCTGCATGCGCGCGGACTGTCACTCAACGACGCGGATGTGGCCACCCTGGGGGCAACCACCGAGGGGTGGATCGCGGCGTTGCAGCTGGTTTCGCTGTCGCTGCGCGAGAACTCCGATCCGGCGACACTGATCCAGAGCTTGTCGGGTCATCACAGCGGGCTCGGCGAATACCTCGCCGAAAACGTTCTGGACTCCCTCGAATCGAGCATGCTCGACTTTCTCATGGCCACCTCGCTGCCCGAGCGCGTCACCGGCGACCTGGCCTGCGCGCTGGCAGGGGTGACCAACGGGCAGGCAATGCTCGAAGAGGTGGAGAACCGCGACCTGTTCCTGCGTCGACTCGATGACGAGCGGGGCTGGTTCCAGTACCACCAACTGTTCGCCGACTTTCTGCAGCGCCGACTCGAATGCGGCGATCCCGACCGCATCACGCAGTTACACGCGAAAGCTTCGCGCTGGTTCGCCGACCACCACATGCTCCACGAGGCGATCAGCCACGCGGTGTCCGCGGGTGACGAGGACCGCGCGATCGAACTGATCGAACATCAGAGCATAGAGTTCGAGCAGCGGGCGCAACTGCCGATGCTGCAGACTCTGGTTGCCGGCCTTCCGCCACGTATCGTCACCCCGAGTCCGAGGCTGCAGCTCTTCCTGGCCCGCGCCAACAGCCTGCTGCAGCAGCCCGCCGCGGCCCGCGCGGCACTCGACGCGTTCGACGCCGCCTTGCAGGCCCTGACATTGCCGGAGTCCGAATCACGCGCCATGCGTATCGAGGCAGATGTCTTCCGCGCGCTCGTCGAAGTCTGGGCCGACCACGGTGCCGGCGTCGAGGAGCTGCTTGACCCGTGTCTGTCCGATCCGGATTCTGTGTCGCCTTTCGTGGTTGCCACAGCGGCGAACATCGCCTCATTCGTCGCGACATGTCGGTTCGACTTCACCGCGGCACGCAGATGGCAGGACTGGGCCGATGTGTACCACCGTCGGTCCGGCACATCATTCGTCCTGATCTACGGGCACTGTCTGGCTGCGATGGCATCGAACCAAGAACTCGACGCGGTCGAGACGCAACGCCGACTCCGCGAAGCGGTCCGCCTCGCAAAGACATCCGGCGCCCCGACGTCGCATGCTGCGCGCGTGGCCTATGCGCTGTCCGCCGAGTTCCTCTACGAGCGCGATCAGGTGGACGAAGCCGAGCGGCTTCTCGAAGAGAGCGGCGGCTTCGGCACGCCCGGCGGACCGCCGGTCGAATTCATGATCGCCCGCTGTGTCACCGGCGCACGAATCAAGATGCTGCGCGGACAGCATGACGCCGCCGCTGAAATCCTAGACGGTGCAGCCAATGTCGCGGCCACCGCGGACTTGCCTCGATTGAGTGCTGCGGTGGCGACCGAGCGCATCCGGCTGGGCTTGCCGACGCCGCGGCACCCGATTCGGCAGGCCACCGACCGCGGGATCTTGCACGATGTCACCGCACAATTGCGCGACGAGTGTGCCACCCTCGCACTGCTGGACGACGATCCCGACCTCGCCTGCCGGCGCGCCGAGGGCTGGGTGAACCGGCTGGCAGCTCACCATCGTCCGCGGGCCCTGTTGAACGCCAACCGACTTTTCGCCGCCGCGCTGGCCGCCGCGGGTCGAGCCGATGAGGCCAGTCACGTCCTCGCCTGCGTCGCCGCACAATGCGCCGAAAGGGACATGGTCCGCTTCTTGCTCGACGGCGGACCGCACCTGGTGGCCCTGTTGCCCGGCCTGCGCAACCATCCCGGGGTTCGGCAGGACTTCCTGGAACAGGTGCTCAGCGCCGCGACCTGACCGCGACAACAGCGCTGCAACAGATCTGCAACACCCCATGGCCACTGTTGTGGAGTCATCTCACACGGCGTTCGCGGGGGAATCAGCCGACGAGCCAATCGACTGAAGGAGCACACAGATGAACACCACTTCTTTACGCAAACGCATGTCGGCTGCCGTAGTCGGCACGACAGCCGCGGCTCTGGCCGTCGGCGCACTCGTCCAGCCTGCGGTCTCACATGCGGAAAGGGTGTGGGACATCCAGGCGTGGGACACCTGCATGAAAGGCGTCCGCGAGAGAGAGGAGAAGGGCCAGATCAGTGTCCAACAAGCGCTGGAAGAAAAACGCTTTTGCTGCGACATGTCAGGTGGTGTGTGGTCTGCCGACGCCAACGGGTCGTTCTGCGCGGCCCCACCCGCGACGGCCCAGTCGGCACCACAGGCACCGTGGGATGCCGGACGGGCCCCCAGGCCACAGTCGGCGGGCGGCGGACAAACTCCGGCACCGAACGCGCCGCCACCCGCCTCAGGCGGCCCGGGGACTGTCACCGCGATTCCCAACCCGTCGGGCTGGGGATGGGGTTTCGGGTTCACCCCCTAGCCGAAGCGCGGCCTTGAGCTGACCAGACGATGACCGCCGGACCCCAGGCGAGCAGGGCCTGCGCCTTGTCGCGCGTGGTCGTCCGGCCATCGTGCTGGTGCAACCCGCTGGGCTAGTGGACGACGAGCCAGATCGCCGCGAAATGGCAACCCGCCGCAGCACTGGTGAATGCGTGGAAGAACTCGTGGTGGCCGAAAGTCGTGGGCCACGGATTGGGCCATCGCGCGCCGTACAGAATCGCGCCGACGTTGTACAAGGCGGCACCGACGAGCAGCAGCGCGACCACCGTGGTTCCGGCGCCATCGAGCAGGGTCTCGGCGTACCACAGTGCTACGTAGCCCAGCAGGATGTAGAGCGACACTCCTACCCACCGAGGAGCCGAAGGCCAACAGAGCTTCAGCACGGCACCCGCTGCGGCGCCGGTCCACACGATCGTCAGCAGATCCGCACCGATTTCCGGCTCCATCGCCAACACGGCCAACGGCGTGTAACAGGCCGCGATGAACATGAAGATCATCGAGTGGTCCAGGCGCATCATCCACTTCTGTGCCAGCGCTGAGGTCCACTGCACGCGATGGTAGGTCGCGCTGACGGTGAACATCGCGACGACGGCCGATGCATACACCAAGGCGGCCCAACCAGCGTCGGGAGACCTTGTCTGCCACGCGCTGGGGACTAGGACCACCGAAGCGACCACGGCCGCGACAGCGGTGCATACATGAATCCAGCCCCGCGCACGGGGGGTGATCCCGTACGTCACCTGGGACTCGATCAGGGCCGTCTCCGAGATTGTGAGCGGGCCGCAGCATGTATACGGCAGCCGTGCCTCCTGCGACGGCGCAGCGCGAGCCTACCGCTGAAGTCACCGGAATCCAGCTTGCCGTGCCCGCGGGGTAAGCGAGCACGGCAAGTGGGTACTACGGACGGTCCCGTCAGCTGGGCGTAGCAGCAGCCTCAGGCTGTCCCGGTGTCGGCTCGATCACCTGGGGAACCTCGACAGGAACCTCAGCGGGCACCTCGGCCATGTCCGTGCTGCTCCAGACGGCCTGGGCCACCGGAGTCGGCGTCAGCTGCAGGTCACATTGCGCCTTCAGCGCGCTGACCGGCTGGTGGATGCTCGACAGCTCCTGCGCAACCTCAGGATTCTGCTCGAAGAACTCCTGATAGGCGGTCTGGGCCTGGTCCTGCGACTGCGCAGAGATGGCGGACAGCGCCTCGTTGGCGTCCGGGTTCGCCGTCAGATACGCGCCCTCCGAAGCAGCAGCTGAGCCCACTGTCCCGGCCACGCTCGCTGCGGAGCAGTCCGGTGCGGGGGCCGGCTGAGCGTTAGCTACCGGGGTGACGATCGCTGCTGTGCCGAAAGCCAGCAGTCCACCGGCGAACATGCCGAAGAGACCGCGACGAACACTCGTGGCGGACCTGTTCATGAAAACCACTCCTTTGCTTTGCGATCAGTCGGTCGCATCGTGTCTTTTGCCCGAAAAGCCGCAGGTCAAACCCGCGCTCACGCACAACGGACCGATGACCGCGGCGTTGCCGCAGGTCAGACCAGCTAGAAGGAGTTGTGGGATTCTTAAGTCGCAGCTGTTTCTTGTTCGCGTTTGATCTCCAGTGCGATGTCGATGAGCTGGTCTTCCTGACCGCCGATCAGCTTGCGTTGGCCGGCGCGGTGCAGCAGCTGGTGGGCGGGCACACCGTAGCGCTCGGATTGGCGGATCGCGTGCTTGAGGAAGCTGGAGTACACCCCGGAGTAACCCATGATCAGCGCATTGCGGTCGAGCAGACATTCGGCCGGCATCGCCGGGGCGACGACCTCTTCGGCGGCGTCGGCGATGTCGAAGAAGTCGATACCGGTCTTGACGCCGATCTTGTCGAACACCCCGATCAGCGCCTCGACCGGGGCGTTGCCCGCCCCGGCCCCGAACCGCCGGCACGACCCGTCGATCTGCTTGGCCCCGGCACGCACCGCCTCGATCGAGTTCGCCACCCCCAGGCCGAGGTTCTCGTGGCCATGGAAACCCACCTGAGCGTCCTCGCCGAGTTCGGCGACCAGCGCCGCGACCCGGTCACGCACCCCTTCGAGCACCAGCGCACCGGCCGAATCGACGACGTAGACGCACTGACAACCGGCATCAGCCATGATCCGAGCCTGCGCGGCAAGCTTCTCCGGGGAGATCGTATGGCTCATCATCAAAAAGCCCACCGTCTCCAAACCCAGCTCGCGGGCCAGCCCGAAGTGCTGAATCGACACATCAGCCTCGGTGCAGTGGGTCGCGATCCGGCAGATCGAGCCGCCGTTGTTCTGCGCTTCCTTGATGTCCTCCTTGGTGCCGACACCCGGCAACATCAAAAAGGCGATCTTCGATTCCTTGGCCGTCTCGGCGGCCAGCTTGATCAGCTCCTGCTCCGGGGTCTTGGAGAAGCCGTAGTTGAAGCTCGACCCGCCCAGACCGTCACCGTGGGTGACCTCGATGACCGGCACACCAGCCGCATCCAGCGCGGCGACGATCGCGCCGACCTCCTCGGTGGTGAACTGATGACGTTTGTGGTGCGACCCATCGCGCAGCGACGTATCAGTCATCCGGACGTCCCAGATCGGGTTGAAGTAGATGCCGTCGGTACTCATGCTTGCGCTCCAGTCGTGGACAGACTCTCTTTGGCGATCTCTTCGCCCACCTTGGCCGCGGCGGCGGTCATGATGTCCAGGTTTCCAGCGTAGGGCGGTAGATAATCGCCCGCACCCTCCACTTCCACGAACACGGTGACCACGTGGTTTCCGCCGTTGACGACCGAGGGCTCGTCGAACTGTGGTTCGTTGAGCAACCGGTACCCGGGCACGTAGGTCTGCACCTCGGCAACCACATCCTTGACCGACTGAGTGATCGCCGCGTGGTCGGCATCTTCGGGGATCGCGCAGAAGATCGTGTCGCGCATGATCATCGGCGGCTCGGCCGGGTTGAGGATGATGATCGCCTTGCCGCGCTTGGCTCCGCCGATCACCTCGACACCGGCACTGGTGGTCTTGGTGAACTCGTCGATGTTGGCCCGGGTGCCCGGCCCGGCCGAGGCCGACGACACCGACGCCACGATCTCGGCATAGGGCACGTCCACCACGCGAGATACTGCGTGCACCATCGGGATGGTTGCCTGTCCGCCGCAGGTCACCATGTTGACGTTCGGCGCATCGAGGTGCTCGCGCAGGTTGGCTGGCGGGATCACCCCGGGCCCGATGGCCGCCGGGGTCAGGTCGATGGCCCGGATGCCCGCCTCGGCGTAGCGCGGCGCGGCATCGCGGTGCACATAGGCGCTGGTGGCTTCGAACACCATGTCGGGCTTCTCCGACTGCGCCAGCAACCAGTCGACACCTTCATGCGAGGTCTCCAGGCCGAGCTTGCGCGCGCGCGCCAAACCTTCGCTGTCCGGGTCGATGCCGATCATCCAGCGCGGCTCCAGCCACTGCGAGCGCAGCAGCTTGTAGAGCAGATCGGTACTGATGTTGCCGGACCCCACGATCGCGACGGAGGCTTTCTTGGCCGTAGACATTGCTGGTCCTTCGCTTATTCGAAACTGAGCCGTACTGAACCTAAACCGCTGAAGTCGGCGACGAAATGGCTACCGGGAGGTGCATCTATCGCACGGGTGCACGAGCCCGGTAAGACGATGTCGCCGGCCTTCAGACGCACCCCGAAACTGTCGACCTTGCGGGCCAGCCACGCCACCGCGGTGACCGGGTTGCCCAGCACGGCGTCGCTGCGCCCCTCGGCCACCACGTCGCCGTTGTTCGTCAGCACCGCGTCGATGCCTTTGATGTCGATGTCCTTGGGCGACACCCGCGCCTCACCGAGCACCCAACCGGCCGAGGACGCGTTGTCGGCGATCGTGTCGCAGAGTTTGATCTGCCAGTTCGTGATCCGAGTGTCGATGAGCTCGATCGCCGGACAAAAGGCGGCAGTCGCGGCCAGCACGTCGTCCTCGGTGCACCCGGCTCCGGGCAGGTCATCGGCCAGGATGAAGCCCACCTCGACCTCGACCCGCGGGTACAGGTACTTCTCCGAGCGCACCGGCGCGTCTTCGAACACCTGCATATCGTCGAGCAGATGGCCGTAATCGGGCTCGTCGACGTTCATCATCTTCTGCATGGCCTCCGACGAGAGACCGACCTTGTGACCGACCACGCGCGCGCCCTCGGCGACTTTCTGGCGGATGTTGATCAGCTGAATCTCATAGGCGTCGACCACATCGATGTCGGGGTGCGCGTCGGTCAGCGGAGAGATCGGTTGCCGGCTGCGCTCGGCCTGGGCCAAGTCGGCGGCAAGTCGCTCACGGACCTCGGAACTGAGCATCTTCGGTGAAGTCCCCTCGTTTCGTCGACCGGCACAGTTGTGGGTCGGCCGGGCAATTCTATAACGTGTTCTACATGACCGAGCAGGAGTATGACGTCGTCGTGGTGGGCAGCGGCGCCGCGGGTATGGTCGCCGCCCTTACTGCCGCCCACCAGGGTCTCTCGACGATAGTCGTTGAGAAGGCCCCGCACTACGGTGGTTCCACTGCGCGGTCAGGTGGCGGCGTCTGGATTCCGAACAACGAGGTACTCAAGCGCGACGGTGTGAACGACACCCGCGAGGCCGCCCGAACCTACCTGCACGCCATCATCGGCGACGTGGTGCCGGCCGAGAAGATCGACACCTATCTCGACCGCGGACCCGAGATGTTGTCGTTCGTGTTGAAGAACTCTCCGCTGAAGCTGTGCTGGGTACCCAACTACGCCGACTACTACCCCGAGACTCCGGGCGGCAAGGCCACCGGCCGCTCGGTGGAACCCAAACCGTTCGATGCGAGCAAGCTCGGGCCCGATCTCGGCGGCCTGGAGCCGCCGTACGGCAAGGTCCCGATGAACATGGTCGTGATGCAGCAGGACTACGTCCGTCTCAACCAGCTCAAACGTCATCCGCGCGGACTGCTGCGCAGCCTCAAGGTGGGGGCACGCACGGTATGGGCCAACGCCACGCGCAAGAACCTGGTCGGGATGGGTCGGGCGTTGATCGCACCACTGCGTATCGCGCTGCGAGACGCCGGTGTCCCGGTTCGGCTCAACACCGCGCTGACCGACCTCTACGTCGAGGACGGTGTGGTGCGCGGAATCTACGTCCGTGACACAACCACCGGGGAAAGCGCTGAGCCGCAACTGATCCGGGCGCGTCGCGGTGTGATCCTGGGCAGTGGAGGCTTTGAACACAACGAGCAGATGCGGGTGAAGTACCAACGCGCCCCGATCACCACGGAGTGGACCGTCGGCGCGGTTGCCAACACCGGGGACGGAATCCTTGCCGCCGAAAAGCTCGGTGCCGCACTTGATGTCATGGAGGACGCCTGGTGGGGACCGACGGTCCCGCTGATCGGTGCACCGTGGTTCGCATTGTCGGAACGCAATTCACCCGGGTCGATCATCGTCAACATGAACGGCAAGCGGTTCATGAACGAGTCGATGCCCTACGTCGAAGCGTGCCATCACATGTATGGCGGACAGTACGGGCAGGGCCCCGGGCCCGGCGAGAACATTCCGGCATGGCTGGTGTTCGACCAGCAATACCGCGACCGCTACATCTTCGCGGGACTTCAGCCAGGACAACGCATTCCGAAGAAGTGGCTGGAGTCCGGCGTCATTGTGACCGCTCCGACACTGGAGGAGCTGGCAACCAAGACCGGCCTGCCCGCCGATGCCTTCACGGCCACGGTGGCGCGGTTCAACGGATTCGCGCGGGCCGGTGTCGACGAGGATTTCAAGCGCGGGCAGAGCGCCTATGACCGCTACTACGGCGATCCGACCAACAAGCCCAACCCCAACCTGGGCGAGATCACCCACGGGCCGTACTACGCCGCCAAGCTGGTGCCGGGAGACCTGGGCACCAAGGGTGGCATCGTCACCGACGTGAACGGACGCGCCCTGCGCGACGACGGCTCGGTGATCGAGGGACTCTATGCTGCAGGCAACGTCAGCGCCCCGGTGATGGGTCACACCTATCCGGGTCCGGGTGGCACCATCGGCCCGGCGATGACGTTCGGTTATCTGGCGGCACTCCACCTTGCAGGAAAGGCCTGACCCTTGCCCATCAATCTCGATGAAGCCATCGGCGCGGAGCTTCCCGCCGTCGAATTCTCATGGACCAGTAGTGACATTCAGTTGTACCATCTGGCCCTCGGGGCGGGCAGTGATCCGGTGGACCAGAGCGAGCTGCGGTACCTGACCGACAACACCCCTCAGGTGCTGCCGACATTCGGCAATGTGGCCCAGAGTTTTCACTTGACCGAGCCGCCGGCGGTGAAGTTCCCGGGCATCGACATCGAGTTGAGCAAAGTGCTGCACGCCAGCGAAGCGGTGACCGTTCCCGGACCGATCCCGCCGTCGGGCACTGGAGTCGCGGTCACAAGGTTCACCGAGATTTGGGACAAGGGCAAGGCCGCGGTGATCTGGTCGGAGACCACCGTCAAGGATCCGGCCGGTCAGTTGTTGTGGACGCAGAAGCGCTCGATCTTCGCCCGCGGCGAGGGTGGCTTCGGCGGCGACCGTGGTCCGTCGGGCTCCTCGGCCGCCCCGGACAGATCCCCCGACCTCGAGCTCACGGTCCCGACCTCGCCACAGCAGGCGCTGTTGTATCGGATGTGCGGGGACCGTAACCCGTTGCATTCGGATCCGGATTTCGCTGCGGCAGCCGGATTCCCGCGCCCCATTCTGCATGGCTTGTGCACCTACGGCATGACGTGCAAAGCATTGGTGGACAACCTTCTCGACGGTGATGTCAGCAGCCTGAAGTCCTACGGTGCGCGGATGGCCGGTGTGGTGTTCCCCGGCGAGACGCTGAGTGTGAACGTCTGGAAGCACGACGGGGCCTATCTGGCCACGGTGACCGCACCCGAGCGCGACAACGCCGTCGCACTGGCCGGGGTGGAGTTCGTGCCGGCCTGACCTCGGCCGTGAGTCAGCCGCAGAGCTCGTCGACCCGGGCCGCAGTGGTCTGCGCGTTGTTCATCCGCTCGCTCTGAGCCGGATCCTCACTACGTGCGCCCGCCAGCTGGCCCATCCCGATCTCGGTGAGGTCCTCGGCAAACGAATGCACGGCGTCGGCGAGCTCGCCGGAGTCCGCCTCGGTGACCTGCCAGAGCAGGTACTGCCCGCCACCCAGCGTGGCCAGTCGTGCGTTGGCCGCCACCGACTGAGCGGCGACAGGGTCGGGTCCCAGATCGGCGTTGGTTTGCAAGGACACTGCGTTGCGCACGGTCTCGAAGGCCGCGCACAGTTGCGCCGCGTCCACCGTGCCCGCGCCGCGCGATGCGTCCTCGGGCGAACGCAGCAGACCCCACGCAGCGAGCACCGCGGCGATCACAGCGACAACCAGGGCGGCCGGGGCGACCCAGCTGCCAGCAGTGCGATTCGAGTATGTGGTGTCCGGCATGCCGCGATCATAGCCCGACCGATACCACGGCCCGGCGCGCGACTACGTCAAAGTTGCTCGTCAGCAACGATATTGGCCGGTCCACCAGCAACGACGACCGGGTACGAACGCCGATTCGACATCCGTACCCGGTCGTGCGGTCGTTCTACTGCGCGTTAGTCGTCGCCGCCGCCGCTGGACCCGGACGCGGATCCGTCGCTGCCATCGCTGCCGCTACCGGCGCCACCGCGCCCGGCCGATCCTCCGAGACCGCCCTCGGCGTCGCTGGCGTCGTTGGCGCTGGCGTTGCCGCCGTCGCCGCCGTTACCGCCGCGGTTGAACAGGCTGCCCCGGCCGCCGTCGCCGCCCCAGCCGCCGCCGGCCTTCTCGCCGCCCTCGGCGTCGCCACCGCGGCCACCGTTGCCGCCCCTGCCGGTGAAGGTGGCGTCGCCGCCGAAGCCGCCGTCACCACCGTAGGCGGTGTCGTTCTCGCTGACCGCGTCGCCACCGTTGCCGCCGTCACCGGCGTTGCCGTTGCGCGAGGTGCCGCCGTCGCCACCGAAGCCGCCCTCGGCGTAGGCGTCGGTACCGCCGCTGGCGGTCCCGCCGTCACCACCGCGGCCACCGGCGCCGTTGAAGCCTGCCGAACCGCCGTGGCCGCCGTCGCCGCCCAGAGCCTCCTGGCCTTCGGCGTTCGCCGAGGAGTTACCACCGTTGCCGCCCTGGCCACCGTTACCGTAGAAGCCCTGCGAGGAGCCGCCGTTACCACCACGACCGAACGAGATGTTTTCGTTGAAGTAGCCGTAGGCGCTGCCGTTGACCGACGAGGCGTCACCGCCGTCGCCGCCGTTTCCGCCGTTACCGATGTAGCCGCCCTGACCCCCGCGCCCGCCGTTGCCCGCATAGGCGTTGTTGCCCAGGGTCTCGTCTGCTTCGGTGTCGGGATCGTTCTCGAAGTCCTGCGTGTTGAAGTCGTTGCCGCCCTTGCCCCCGTTGCCTCCGTTGCCGAACCAGCCACCGTTTCCACCGTTGCCGCCATTCGTGGCGGCGGTGCGAGCGCCGGTCTCAGGGTCGTAGACGGCGTCGAGACCGTTACCGCCGTTGCCGCCGTTGCCGAAGAACTGGCCGGCGTTGCCACCGTTGCCACCGTTGGCCCCGTTACCACCGTTGCCGCCGAGGATGCCGCCGTTGCCGCCGTTGCATGCGGCGCCCGTGCAGTCCGCTGCCGCGTCGAGGCCGTTACCGATCAGCCAACCGCCCGGGCCGAACATCGGACGCAGGGCCGGGGTGGCCGCTGCGGCCATCTGGACGTCACCGCCCGATGAGGAGGTCGACTTGCGCTCACCGCCGTATGCGTCTTCCCACCACTCCAGGGACACCAACTGGACTTCGTAGCTGCGTTGCTGCGGAGCGTCGTCCACTCCGACCAGCGCGAGCGTGCCGAGACCAGCCATGGCCGCGCCGGTGACGCCCGCGGTCAGATAGGTCTTCACTGCCAGACCCCGTTGACCTTTGCGGACTTTGGAATGCTTGGGCATGGTTGGTGCTTCCCCTGTCTTGTCGGAAAAAGAGCGTGGTGCCGGGCCTGTGATCCCCCGACGGTACTCCACTACGCAGACTCGTCAGCAGAGAATCTATGAGTTTGCTGGCAGGCCTGTCAAGGCTTCCCCGCCGCGGCCGGGAACAGGAATGCCGACCCGCCGAAGCGCGACGTAGCCGGACGAAACCATCGCTCTGCGGGCATAAGTGCCGGTCAGGACGGCGATCTGAGCACAGAATCGGCAGTGTTTGCCATCGCCGGCCCGGACGCCGCACAAACGGTCTCGGTGGGGCATTTCTGCAGGTGCGCGAACCGCAGCCATCGTCGCGGGGTGCCCGACCTGCTAATTTGCTCTGGGGGACAGCCTCGCTGCTCGACACAACGAATCCAGGAGGAAAACTGTGAAGATCAAGCCCACCTGGGTTGCCGCCACCGTCGCTGCTGCTGCACTGGCCGTCGGCGGCGCCCCGCCGGCCGTCGCCGATGCCGACGTCACGTATCTCGGACAGCCCGGTGAACTCGTCAACGGCACCGTCGTACAACACTGGACGGTGACCGACCTCAAGCCCAGCTCCGACACCATTGCCTACGACCCCGTCGGCACACTGTGGGAGGCAACGGCGACCGACGAGGCTGTGTCGGGGTCGGTAACCCCGATCGTCTCGAACCTGAACGCTCGCGCCACCAACGGTCAGACCTACCGCGTGCTGTTCGGTGTCCCCACCGAACAGGGTGTCAACCCGTCGACCATCGCGCAGGGCGAGAAGACCACCGGCAAGATCTACTTCGATGTCACCGGCGAGCAGCCGGACAGCGTCGTATACAACGACGGCGGCACGGATCTGTTGGTGTGGGTCCCCGCGCCCCCGGCGCCGGCCACCGGCCCCACCCCGGCCTACAGCGGCACCGCACCGTCGGGAACCGCGCCGAATGTGGCTGATGCCGAGCCGGCCGTGGAGGCAACGGAGGCCCCGGCAGCCGAAGAGCAGACACCGGAAGCAGAGCCGACCGGGAGCTCAGGTACTCCCCTGCCCGAGGGCAGCTCGGGCACCCCGCTGCCCGAAGGCAGCTCAGGTACGCCCCTGCCGGAAGGCAGCTCGGTCACCACGCTGGTTCCGGCACCGCCTGCCTGACGCTCTTCAGGAGTGCGACGTCCACCAGGTGTAGAGCTGGACCATATTGGGGCCTTGCGGACCTGAATGGATCTCGCTGATCAAGTCGTTCGCGGTGGTCGTCCACGCAACCGTCGGCCTGTTCTGCTGAAACCCGCAAACCAGCATGCCTGCCTGCTGATCAGGGGTCGCGTTACGCCGCCACGGCCCCGGCGATTGGATGTTGCCCGGACAGTTCACCACCGAGGATGTGTTGACCACCTGGTCGAACAACTCCTCCAGCGCGCCGTCGCGCGCCAAGGTGTAGGTGGCCGTCAGCGGACCGCCGGGATCGGTGTTCTGGGTGCAACTGACTTGCGCCAGCGCACCTTCCGGCGGCACCACCGGCCCGCAGGAATCTTCGGCGTAGCCGCGCGGCACCAGACTCAGAACGCGGGCTTCGGCGTCGGACTGGGGCACGGTCACCCCCGCGGCGTCAGATTCGGCTTGGGGCGTCTCGGATTCGGCTCCTTCCGAAGACGGCCACAACGACCAGACCAGCAGTCCGAGCGCCACGACGACGACAGTCACGGCGGCCACCCGTACCAACGGTCGACGGTCACGCCGCGCGGGCCGTGGATTGACCGACAACGGTGCGTCGTAACGCGGCCCGGTGCCATCATCACTGGCCGGTGGCTCGGAGGAGCTCATCTGGCCAAGCGTAGTGGGAACGACCAGGGCCCCGTACGAGCCACACCCGGCCTCAGCCCAGGATCAACCCCGAAGTCGGCACGCCGGTACCGGCCGTGACCAGCACGTGCTCGACGTCGGGGACCTGGTTGACCGAGGTCCCGCGCAGCTGGCGCACGCCCTCGGCGATGCCGTTCATGCCATGGATGTAGGCCTCGCCGAGCTGACCGCCGTGGGTGTTGATCGGCAGTCGTCCACCGAGCTCGATGGCACCACCGGCGATGAAATCCTTGGCTTCACCTTTGCCGCAGAAGCCCAGTTCCTCGAGCTGAATCAAGGTGTAGGGGGTGAAGTGGTCATAGAGGATCGCCGTCTGGATGTCGTCGGGCGACAAGCCGCTCTGCGCCCAGAGTTGACGGCCCACCAGCCCTATCTCGGGCAGCCCGAGTTCCTCGCGGTAGTAGGAGTACATGGTGAACTGGTCCGCGCCGGCTGCCTGCGCAGCGGCCTCGATGACCGCCGGCCGGTGCTTGAGGTCTTTGGCCCGCTCGGGTGTGGTCACCACAATGGCGACACCACCGTCGGTTTCCTGGCAGCAGTCCAGCAGCCGCAGCGGTTCGGCGATCCATCGCGAATTCTGATGGTCTTCGATGGTGATGGGCTTGCCGTAGAAGTGCGCCTTGGGATTGTTGGCGGCGTGTTTGCGGTCGGCGACCGAGACCGCGCCGAAATCAGCGCTGGTTGCGCCGTATTCATGCATGTAGCGCTGGGCGATCATCGCCACCGACGCCGCCGGGGTACTCAGCCCGTGCGGGTAGGACCAGCTGTATTCGACGCCGCGGGAGTCCGCGTTGACCGTCAGACCGGTCATCACCTGGCCGAACCGGTGTTCAGAGCGTTCGTTGAACGCCCGGTAGGCCACCACCACCTCGGCCACACCGGTTGCCACGGCGAGCGCCGCCTGCTGCACGGTGGCCGCCGCGGCCCCTCCGCCGTATCCGATCTGGCTGAAGAATGTCAGCTCGCCGATGCCGGTAGAACGTGCGACCGCGGTTTCCAGATTTGAGTCCATGGTGAACGTCACCAAGCCGTCGACGTCGC
Source organism: Mycobacterium sp. SMC-4 (assembly GCF_025263265.1). NCBI lineage: Bacteria > Bacillati > Actinomycetota > Actinomycetes > Mycobacteriales > Mycobacteriaceae > Mycobacterium > Mycobacterium sp. SMC-4. Next base: position 4,820,946 of record NZ_CP079869.1, read on the forward strand.
CAGGTTCGAGTCCGGCGTCGTCGAGCGCATCGAGCACTGCCTCGGCGGCCAGCCGCAGCTCGCTGCGGCCCGAGTTCTTCGAGAAGTCGGTCGCGCCGATACCGGCGATCGCCGCCTTACCGGACAGCCCGGTCATGCCTGCGCTCCCAACGTCATTGTCGCCGTGGCGATCACATGGTTCCCGAGACTGTTGGCTCCCACCACCTTCACGGTGGCCACCCCGTCGTCGACCGCGGTGACCTCCCCGGTGAAGGTGATGGTGTCGTAGGCGTACCACGGCACGCCCAGCCGCAACCCGATCGACCTGATCCGGGCGGTCGGCCCCGCCCAGTCGGTCAGGTAACGCTGCACCAGACCGGTGTCGGTGAGGATGTTGACGAAGATGTCCTTGGAGCCTTTGGCCTGCGCCTTGTCCCGGTCGTGATGGACATCTTGGTAGTCGCGTGTCGCGATGGCCGTAGAGACGATGAACGTCGGGTCGCCGTGGATTTTCAGCTCGGGCAGCACGGCGCCGACCTCCAGGACGGGGGCGCTCATCGGACCGCCTCCCACGCATAGAGGGTCCACGCCGGGCTGATGTCGCTGTCGGGGAAGTCGATGTACGTTGCGCGCACCGCCATTCCGATCCGCACATCGCTCGGGTCGACGCCGCGCAGCTCACCGAGCATCCGCACCCCTTCCTCCAGTTCCACCAGGGCGATCACGAACGGCAGACTACGGCCGGGCACCTTCGGTGCGTGGTGTACGACGTAGCTGTACACCGTGCCCGCCCCGGAGGCCACCACGTAGTCGATCGGCGCATCCTTGCCCTGCCAGACCGCGGGCACCGGAGGGTGCTGCAACGAGCCGTCGGGACGCCGCTGGATCCGCAACTCGTGACTGTTGACACCGTCCCAGAAGAACTGGGTGTCTTTGGACGACGCGGGCCGCATGAGCTTGTCCGGGTCGAGATCCTCGGGCACCGCGGGCCTGTCGTCGGCGCGCGGTCTGAACTTCATGATGCGCCAGTTCATCTCGGCGACGGTCTCGTCACCGTCGGCGCCGTTGGGCACCGTCCACGTGATCAGCTGGTTGATGAAGAAACCCTCACCGAGTGCAGTCTGCTTGGGCCCGACCACGTCGTTGATCTCAGCGTGGACCGTGAGCACCTCCCCGGGCTGCAGATACCGGTGGTAGGTCTGCTCACAGTTGGTCGCGACCACGCCGACGTAACCCGCGTCGTCGAACAGCGCCATCATCTTCGACAGCGGGTCATCGTCCGCGCGACCTTGGCCGAGCCCGCCCATGGTCCACACCTGGATCATCGCCGGCGGCGCCACCACTCCGGGATGCCCGGCGGCCTTCGCAGCCGCCTGGTCCACATAGATCGGGTTCTTGTCACCGATGGCATCGACCCAGTGGTGAATCATCGGCTGGTTCACCGGATCCCGCGCAGTGCGGGGCTCACTGCGGCCGGCGGACTTGATCCGGTCGATACCCGGCTGCAGGTCCGTCACCGGGGAACCCTCGGCACCTTCAGACCCGACGCCGCGATCATCTCCCGCATCACCTCATTGACCCCGCCGCCGAATGTGATGACGAGATTGCGTTTGGTCACCTTGTCCAGCCAGTCGAGCAGGCGAGCGGTGTGCGGATCCGCCGGGTTGCCGTAACGACCCACCAGTTCCTCGGCCAGTCGGCCCACCTCTTGAATGCGTTCGGTCGAGAAGACCTTGGTGGCAGCAGCATCGGCGACCGCGATGGTCTCTCCGGACGCCGCCACCTGCCAGTTGAGCAGTTCGTTGATCCGCCAGATCGCCTTGATCTGCCCGAGCAGGCGCCGAGCGGGCTCTTCTTTGAGCGGGACCACACCGTCGGAGCCGGCGGTAGCGGCCCATTCGTACACCTCGTCGAAGATCCCGGCGATCTTGCCGGCGGGGCCGAGCCCGACGCGCTCGTGGTTGAGCTGCGTCGTGATCAGCTTCCAACCCCCGTTCTCCTCACCGACGAGCATGTCGGCGGGCACCCGCACGTCGTTGTAGTAGGACGCGTTGGTGTGATGGGCGCCGTCGGACAGGATGATCGGCGTCCAGGAGTAGCCGGGGTCCTTGGTGTCGACGATCAGGATCGAGATGCCCTTGTGCTTGGCAGCCTCCGGGTCGGTGCGGCAGGCCAGCCAGATGTAGTCGGCGTCATGGGCGCCGGTGGTCCACATCTTCTGCCCGTTGACGATGTACTCATCGCCCTGGCGAATCGCCGTCGTACGCAACGATGCCAGGTCGGTACCCGCCTCGGGCTCGGAATAGCCGATCGCGAAGTGGACGTCCCCGGAGAGGATGCCGGGCAGGAACTTCTTCTTCTGCTCCTCGGTGCCGTGCACCTGCAACGTGGGTCCGACTGTCTGCAGCGTCACCATCGGCAGCGGTACGTCGGCGCGGTTGGCTTCGTTGACGAAGATCTGCTGTTCGATCGGGCCGAAACCCAGCCCGCCGAACTCCTTCGGCCAGCCCACCCCGAGCTTGCCGTCGCTGCCCATCCGCTTGATCACCGCGCGGTAGGCCTCGTTGTGCCGATCGCTCTCCATCGCCGCCGCCTCTTCAGGCGTGATCAGCGTGGAGAAGTATTCTCGCAGCTCGGATTGCAGCTTGCGTTGTTCGGGCGTCAGTTCGATGTACATCTAAACTCCCACCAGATCCAGACGGTACGACGGACCGCCGAGCTGGCGGGTCAGATCCTTGATCGACGAGTAGTAGCGGTCCATGGGATAGGTGATGTCCATTCCCATGCCGCCGTGCAGGTGATGGCACAGTCGCATCGCCGGCGGCGCCTGGGAGGTCAGCCAGTACCCCAGGATCGCGAGATCGTCAGCGGCGTCGAGCCCCTCGGCAAGTCGCCATACCACCGAGTTCGCCGCCAGATCGATGGTCCGCGAGGCGATGTAGACCTCCGAGAGCTGCGCGGCAACGGTCTGGAACGTCGACAGCGGACGACCGAACTGCTCCCGGGTGGCGACGTAGTCGGCGGTCAGCCGCAGCGCACCGGCGACCAGACCGGCGGCGAATGCTCCGACCGCGGCCAGCGCCAGCTGGTTCACCCGGCTGGGCTGCGCATCGGTGAGCACGTCACCGTCCTCGACGGCGACATCGGCGAAGGTCACGACCGCTTCCTCGCCACCGTTGGCCGAGGGGGTGTTCGCGACGGTCACACCCTGCGCGCCACCGGGCACCATGACGACGCCGCTGTCGGTCGTGACGAGCAGCCAATCCGCCTGTGCGGCATAGCCGACGGCAATCTTGGTTCCGTTGAGTCTGCCCGCGGCGAAGGTCACACCGGGCTGCTCGGGCAGCGCGGCACCGGGCTCACTGAGCGCCAGCGTCAGCACCGAACCCTTGGCCACCCCGGCCAGGTAACGATCCTGCTGCGCATCGGAGGCCAGGTCCAGCACCACCGCTGTCGCAGCGAGAGTGACCAGCGCCGGACTGACCGTGCCGTGGCGGCCGATCTCGGTCAGCGCGGTCGCGATCTCGGCGAGGCCCACGCCGTCACCGCCGAGCCGCTCTGGCACCGCAAGCGCTGGGACGCCACCGGAAACCAGTGCCGCCCAGGTGTTGTCTCGCTCGAGCACGGACGTCACCACGTCGGCGACGGCCTGCTGCCCCTCGTCTGGACTAAAATCCACCCGACTCCTCCTTGAGCCTTCGTTGCGATCAGAGCGTCACTGCGAGACGGGACAACCCTTACCGGTGTAATCCACTTGCCAGTGCTTGATCCCGTTGAGCCAGCCCGACTTCAGCCGCTCGGGCTCGCCGATCGGCTTGAGATCGGGCAGGTGGTCGGCGACGGCGTTGAAGATCAGGTTGATGGTCATCTTCGCCAGGTTCGCGCCGATGCAGTAATGCGCACCGGTCCCGCCGAAACCGACGTGCGGGTTGGGATTGCGCATGACGTCGAATTGGTGCGGGTTCTCGAAGACCTCTTCGTCGAAGTTGGCCGAGCGGTAGGACATCACCACCCGCTCCCCCTTCTTGATCTTCACTCCACTGAGCTCGGTGTCCTCCAGCGCGGTGCGCTGGAACGCCGACACCGGAGTGGCCCACCGGACGATCTCGTCAGCGGCGGTGTCCGGTCGCTCCTTCTTGTAGAGCTCCCACTGATCGGGGTTCTGGGAGAAGGCGATCATGCCGTGGGTGATCGAGTTGCGGGTGGTCTCGTTGCCGGCCACCGCGAGCATGATCACGAAGAAGCCGAACTCGTCGTCGGAGAGCTTCTCGCCGTCGATGTCGGCCTCGATCAGCTTGGTCACGATGTCCTCGGTGGGGTTCTTGGCCCGTTCCTCGGCCATCTGCATCGCGTACTGAATCAGCTCGAACGATGACATCGCGGGATCGACATCGGCGTACTCCGGATCCTCTCCGGCGGTCATCTCGTTGGACCACCGGAAGATCTTGTCGCGATCGTCCTGCGGCACACCGAGCAGCTCGGCGATCGCCTGCAGCGGCAGTTCGCACGAAACCTGTTCGACGAAGTCCCCGCTGCCCTCGGCCTTGGCGGTCTCGGCGATCTTCTGTGCGCGGGAGCGCAATTCGTCTTCGAGCCGTCCGACCGCGCGCGGGGTGAACCCCCGCGAGATGATCTTGCGCAGACGGGTGTGCTGGGGCGCGTCCATGTTCAACAGGACGGCTTTCTGCAGGTCGATGGCGTCGCGGGTCATGTCTTGCGGCCAGACCGGGATCGCGCCGTCGGGCGAGCTGCCGAAGATGTCGTTGCGCTTGGACACCTCCTTGACGTCGGCATGCTTGGTGACGAGCCAGTACCCCTTGTCACCGAAGCCACCCGTGCCTCCGGGCACATCGACCCAGTGGATAGGCTCGGACTTACGCAGTTCGGCAAGTTCTTCGACGGGAAGACGCTCGAGGTTCAGAGTCGCGTCGAGGAAGTCAAAGTCGGGGCTGATCGGACATGAGTTCGGGCCGGGCATAGAAAAGCACTCCTCAATTGCAACGTGTTCTAGTGCCAGTAAAACATGCCTCCACCGCAGATGAAAGGCACGACGGCATCACTGCTTGTCAGACTAATGAAACGTGTTCTAGCCTGACGCAATGGGTAACCCTGTCATCGTCGAAGCCACCCGCAGCCCCATCGGCAAGCGCAACGGATGGTTGTCCGGTCTGCACGCCACCGAGTTGCTCGGCGCGGTGCAGAAGGCGCTCGTGGACAAGGCCGGCATCGAAGCAGATCTCATCGAGCAGGTCATCGGCGGCTGCGTCACGCAGTACGGCGAGCAGTCCAACAACATCACCCGGGTCAGCTGGCTGACCGCGGGCCTGCCCGAGCAGGTCGGCGCCACCACGATCGACTGCCAGTGCGGCAGCGCCCAGCAGGCCAACCACCTGGTCGCCGGCCTGATCGCCACCGGGGCCATCGACGTCGGCATCGCCTGCGGGATCGAGGCGATGAGCCGCGTCGGCCTCGGTGCCAACGCCGGACCGGACCGCGGACTGATCCGCGCCGCGTCGTGGGACATCGACATGCCCAACCAGTTCGAAGCCGCCGAGCGCATCGCCAAGCGGCGCGGCATCACCCGCGAGGACGTCGACCGGTTCGGCTTCGAGTCGCAGCGCAAGGCCAAGCAGGCGTGGGCCGAGGGGCGCTTCGACCGCGAGATCTCCCCGATCACCGCCCCGGTCCTCGACGAGAACAAGCAGCCCACCTCGGACCTCGCGCCCGTGACCCGCGACCAGGGCCTGCGGGACACCACGATGGAATCGCTGGCCGGACTCAAGCCGGTGATGGACGGCGGGATCCACACCGCCGGCACGTCGTCGCAGATCTCCGACGGCGCCGCGGCGGTGCTGTGGATGGACGAGGACAAGGCACGAGCGCTCGGTCTCAAGCCCCGAGCCCGCATCGTAAGCCAGGCCAACGTCGGCGCCGAGCCGTACTACCACCTCGACGGCCCGGTCCAGTCGACGCAGAAGGTGCTGGACAAGGCCGGAATGAAGCTCGGTGACATCGACCTGGTCGAGATCAACGAGGCCTTCGCCTCCGTCGTGCTGTCATGGGCTCGGGTGCACGAGGCCGATATGGACAAGGTCAACGTCAACGGCGGCGCCATCGCGCTGGGGCACCCGGTGGGCAGCACCGGCGCCCGCCTCATCACCACGGCGTTGCACGAGCTCGAGCGCACCGACAGGTCCACCGCACTGATCACCATGTGCGCCGGCGGCGCGCTGTCGACCGGAACGATCATCGAGCGCATCTGATGATCTCGGACGCGGACCGCATCGCCGCGGCCCAGGCGTACATCTCTGCGCTGGCCTCACACCAGGCCGACGCGGTGCCCTTCGCCCCCGGTTGCACCCGCACCGAGCTCGGTATCAAGACCGGGTTCTCCGGAAATCATCTGCGCCGCAGCCTCAACCGCGGACTCCAGTACCGGGTGATCGAATCGGTCTCGACCCCGGAGTTCACCGTCGACGGTGACACCGTGCGGGCCCGGTTCGAGCTGTCCACCAAACCCTCACTGGCAGGTCGGCGGGTGGGAGCGCGGGTCGACGAAACGTTTCTCATCCCGGCCGAAGAGCCGGCCGGGCGGGCCCAGATCCACCGCATCACCGCCTCCATCCGACCGTTTTTGACCAGATAGGTGCACGCCATGGCCGAACCCCCGCGTCCGCTGAGCCCCAAACAGGTCGAGAGTCTCAATTCCAAGCCGGTCGGCATCGGCATCAAATGGATGTCGCGAATCAACACCTGGGTCTACAAGGCCACCGGTGGACGGATCGGGTACAACTGGCGTCTGGGATCCAACGCGTTCTCCGCACCGCCTCCGGTCGGAATCCTGACCACGATCGGCCGCAAATCCGGTCAAGCCCGGGAGAGCCCGCTGCTGTTTCTGCGCGAGGGTGATCGCATCATCCTGGTCGCCTCGCAGGGCGGACGTGCCACCAATCCGATGTGGTACCTGAACATCAAGGCCAATCCGACGGTGACATTCCAGATCAAGAGCGAGAAGTTGGCGCTGTCCGCCCGCGAGGCCACCGACGCCGAGCGCGACGAGTACTGGCCGAAGCTCGACGCGATGTACCCGGACTTCGCCAACTACCGCTCCTACACCGAGCGCAAGATCCCGATCCTGATCTGCGACCCCGCCTGATCAGGCGCCGTAGACCGGCACGGGGGTGCGGGCCTTGGCCAGCAGATCCGAGACCACCGGTCCCAGTTCGGCGGGATCCCATTTGGCGGCCTTGTCGATCTGAGGCCCGTGCGCCCAGCCTTCTGCGACTCGGATCTTGCCGCCCTCGACCTCGAACACCTGGCCGGTCACCTCGCGCGACTCGACACTGCCCAGCCACACCACCAACGGGGAGACGTTTTCCGGCGCCATCGCGTCGAAATCCTGGCCCTGCGTGGCCATCATGTCGGCGAACACGGTCTCGGTCATACGAGTGCGTGCCGAGGGGGCGATGGCATTGACGGTGACGCCGTAGCGCCCCATCTCTGCCGCCGCGACCAGGGTCAGCGCAGCGATTCCAGCCTTGGCGGCGCTGTAGTTGGCCTGGCCGACGCTACCTTGCAGTCCCGCACCGGAACTGGTGTTGATGATGCGGGCGTCGACGGTCTCACCTGCCTTGGACTTCGCGCGCCAATAGGCGGCGGCATGCTTCATGGTGGCGAAGTGGCCCTTCAGATGCACCGCCGTGACGGCGTCGAACTCTTCTTCGCTGGTGTTGGCGAACATCCGGTCACGCACGATGCCGGCGTTGTTGACCAGGACATCGAGCCCACCGAAGTTGTCAACGGCGGTCTGGATCAGCCCCTCGGCCTGCGCCCAGTCCGAGACGTTGGCCCCGCTGGTGACGGCTTCACCTCCGGCGGAGACGATCTCGTCGACGACGCTCTGCGCGGCGCTGCCACCGCCGGCCGGTGAGCCGTCCAGACCCACTCCGATGTCGTTGACCACCACCCGTGCGCCTTCGGCGGCAAAGGCCAACGCGTGGGCGCGCCCGATTCCGCCGCCGGCACCTGTCACGATCACCACTCGGCCGTCAAGCAATCCCATGGGGTTGTCTCCTCAATCTATTTGATGTCCGCTGTGGTCGTCGAAAGGTAGTGCGGCGGCTCGCCGCCGCCGTGCACCTCCAGTGAGGCGCCGCTGATGTAGGTTGCCGCATCGGATGCGAGAAATGCTGCGGCCCAGCCGATGTCGGCGGGTTTGGCCAACCGGCCCAGCGGGACGTTGCGCGAGATCGCGGCGATCGAGTCGGCGTCACCGTAGAACAGCTCGGATTGTTCTGTCTCGACCATGCCGACCACCACGGAGTTGACCCGCACTTTCGGGGCCCATTCCACCGCCAGCGTGGTCGTCATGCTTTCCATCCCGGCTTTGGCCGCTCCATAGGCTGCGGTGCCCGGAGTCGGACGCCGTCCGCTCACGCTGGTGATGTTGATGATCGAGCCACCGGTATCCTGACCCTGCATAACGGCATTTGCGTGCTGCGAAACCGACAGCGCGCCCAGCAGATTCAACGCCACGATCTTCGTGCTGAACTTCGCCGAGGCCTCGGCGGCCGGCACGTACGGCGAGCCACCGGCGTTGTTCACCACCACGTCGAGACGACCGTGGTCGGCTGCGACGCCGTCGACCAGAGCCTTGACCGCGTCGTCGTCACGGATGTCGCAGGCACGGAACTCGTAGGGCAGGCCCTCGACCGGCCGGCGTGCGCAGGTCACGACCGTGGCGCCCTGATCGCTGAAGACCTTGCTGATGCCGGCGCCGACGCCGCGAACCCCACCGGTGACGAGGACGACACGGCCGGTCAGACCCAGTTTGATCGCGCTATCGAGGGCGTCAGTCACTGTGCTAGCGTACCAAGCAAGTGCTTGCTTAGGTAGCCACCCCCTCAGGAGTCCGCATGACCATCAGCACCAAGACCGTCGAGCCCGGCATCGTCTCGGTCACCGTCGACTATCCGCCCGTCAACGCCATTCCCTCGCGCGGCTGGTTCGAACTCGCCGACGCGATCACCGCCGCGGGCCGCGACATGGCCACCCACGTCGTCGTGTTGCGCGCCGAGGGTCGCGGATTCAACGCCGGCGTGGACATCAAGGAGATGCAGAACACCGAAGGCTTCACCGCGCTCATCGACGCCAATCGTGGCTGTTACGAGGCATTCCGGGCGGTCTACGAGTGCGCGGTCCCGGTGGTCGCGGCCGTCAACGGGTTCTGCGTCGGTGGTGGGATCGGGTTGGCGGGCAACTCCGATGTCATCGTCGCCTCCGACGATGCGAAGTTCGGCCTGCCCGAAGTCGAGCGGGGCGCGCTCGGCGCAGCCACCCATCTATCGCGGCTGGTGCCGCAGCATCTGATGCGCCGGCTGTTCTTCACCGCCGCCACCGTCGATGCGGCCACGCTGCATCACTTCGGGTCGGTGCACGAGGTGGTACCGCGGGCCGATCTCGACGAGGCAGCGCTACGGGTGGCCCGCGACATCGCCACCAAGGACACCCGGGTGATCCGCGCGGCCAAGGAGGCACTGAACTTCATCGACATCCAGCCCGTCACGGCGAGATACCGGATGGAACAGGGTTTCACCTTTGAGCTGAACCTGGCCGGTGTCTCCGACGAACACCGCGATGCCTTCGCAGGCACCAACAAGGGAACCAAATGAGCAATAAGACAACCACGCTCGACGAAGCCGTGGCCGGCATCCGCAGCGGGATGACGATCGGCATCGGTGGATGGGGTTCGCGGCGCAAGCCGATGGCCTTCGTGCGGGCGCTGCTGCGCACCGACGTCACCGATCTGACGGTGGTCACCTACGGCGGTCCCGACCTGGGCCTGCTGTGCTCGGCAGGCAAGGTCAAGCGGGTGTATTACGGCTTCGTGTCGCTGGATTCGCCGCCGTTCTATGATCCCTGGTTCGCCAAGGCCCGCACCTCGGGCAGCATCGAGGCCCGCGAGATGGACGAAGGCATGCTGCGATGCGGTCTGCAGGCCGCCGCCCAGCGGTTGCCTTTCCTGCCGATTCGCGCCGGACTTGGTAGTGACGTCCGCACGTTCTGGGGAGACGAGCTCAAGACCGTCACATCCCCGTATCCGACCGGGGACGGCTACGAGGAGCTCGTCGCGATGCCCGCGCTCAACCTGGACGCCGCGTTCGTGCACCTCAACCTCGGTGACAAGCAAGGCAACGCGGCCTACACCGGCATCGACCCGTACTTCGACGACCTCTATCTGATGGCTGCGCGACAACGCCACCTGTCGGTGGAGAAAGTGGTGTCGACCGAGGAATTGGTCAAAGCCGTTCCGCCGCAAGCACTGCTGGTCAACCGCATGATGGTCGACACGGTGGTCGAAGCGCCCAACGGGGCCCACTTCACCACCAACGAACCGGATTACCGGCGCGACGAGAAGTTCCAGCGCCACTACGCCGAGGCCGCCGGCTCAGAGGAGACCTGGGCGGAGTTCGTCGGGACGTATTTGTCCGGTGGCGAGGCCGAATACCAGGCCGCAGTGGCCCGATTCAAGGAGCAGCAGTCATGACGTCCCCCACCCGCGCAGAGGTGTGCGCCGTCGCGTGCGCCGAACTGTTCCGTGACGCCGGTGAGATCATGGTCAGCCCGATGACGACGATCGTGTCGGTCGGCGCGCGGCTGGCCCGGTTGACGTTCTCCCCCGACGTTCTGCTGACCGACGGCGAGGCGCGGCTGATTGCCGATACCCCGGCCATCGGGGCGCCGGCAGCCATCGAGGGCTGGATGCCTTTCGGCCGGGTGTTCGAGACGCTGAGCTGGGGCCGGCGGCATGTGGTGATGGGCGCCAACCAGATCGACCGGTACGGCAACCAGAACCTCTCGGCTTTCGGCCCACTGCAGCAGCCCACCCGGCAGATGTTCGGGGTGCGGGGCGCTCCGGGCAACACCATCAACCACATCACCAGTTACTGGGTGGGCAACCACTCCAAGCGGGTGTTCGGAGACGCCGTCGACGTCGTCTCCGGAATCGGCTGGGACAAGGTCGATCCGAAGAACCCGGCGTTTCGATTCGTCAACGTCTACCGCGTGGTGACCAACCTCGGAGTCTTCGACTTCAACGGCCCCGACCACCAGATGCGGGCCGTCTCGCTGCATCCCGGGGTGGAAGCCGCCCAGGTCACCGAGAACACCTCGTTTGAGGTGCATGGGCTCGGCGAGGCCGAAACCACCCGGCTGCCCTCCGACGAAGAGCTCACGCTGCTGCGCGAGCAGATCGATCCGAAGGCGCTGCGCGACAAAGAAGTCAAGGTTTAGCGATGGCCGTCCTGAAGACCGCCCTGACCGAGCTCGTCGGCATCGAACACCCGGTCGTGCAGACCGGTATGGGGTGGGTGGCCGGTGCACGTCTGGTCTCGGCCACCTCCAATGCCGGCGGACTGGGCATCCTCGCCTCGGCGACGATGACGCTCGACGAGCTGAAGGCCGCTGTCGCCAAGGTCAAAGCCACCACCGACAAGCCGTTCGGCATCAACATCCGCGCCGACGCCGGCGACGCGAACGATCGCGTCGACCTCCTGATCCGCGAAGGAGTCAAAGTCGCCTCCTTCGCCCTGGCCCCCAAGCCCGATCTGATCGCCAAGCTCAAAGAAGCCGGGGTGGTCGTGATCCCATCGGTCGGACTGGCCAAACACGCCAAGAAGGTCGCAGGCTGGGGCGCCGATGCGGTGATCGTCCAGGGCGGCGAAGGCGGTGGTCATACCGGGCCGATCGCCACCACACTGCTGCTGCCCTCGGTACTGGACGCGGTGGCCGACACCGGCATGCCGGTGATCGCGGCGGGGGGTTTCTTCGACGGCCGCGGGCTGGCAGCGGCGTTGTCCTACGGGGCTGCCGGGGTCGCCATGGGCACCCGGTTCCTGCTGACGGCTGATTCCACCGTCCCCGATGCAGTCAAGCGGCGGTACCTGCAGGCCGCGCTGGACGGCACGGTGGTGTCGACCCGGGTCGACGGCATGCCGCACCGGGTGCTTCGCACCGGGCTGGTGGAGAAGCTGGAGAGCGGTTCTCCGGTGAAGGGCTTCGCGGCCGCAGTGGTCAATGCCCAGAAATTCAAGAAGATGTCCGGGATGACCTGGAGATCGATGGTCACCGACGGACTGGCGATGCGCCACGGCAAGGACCTGACGTGGTCGCAAGTGCTGATGGCGGCCAACACCCCGATGCTGCTCAAGGCCGGCCTGGTCGAGGGCAATACCGAGGCCGGCGTGCTGGCGTCGGGCCAGGTGGCCGGCATCATCGAGGATCTCCCGTCGTGCGCGGAGCTGGTGCCCGCCATAGTCGCCGAGGCCGTCGAACATCTGCAGAGGGCATCGCAGGCCATCAGTGAGTGAAGACTCTAGCTTCTTCTTCCTGGTTGACAGTTTCGCCAGCTGGCTGGTCGCCATGGCCGGTCTGACGCTTGCGCTGAACTGATCGCGCCGATTCGCCTCGGCCGGTGCACCGGCTTCCTACACTCGGCTCGATGAAGACCAACGCGGCGATTCTGTGGGAGTACGGGGGCGACTGGACGGTCGAGGAGATCGATCTTGATCCGCCCGCCGACGGCGAGGTGCTGGTGTCCTGGGAGGCCACCGGCCTGTGCCATTCCGATGAACACATCCGCACCGGCGACCTGCCGGCGCCGCTACCGCTGATCGGTGGCCACGAAGGCGCCGGCGTGATCCGCGAGGTGGGCCCGGGCGTCGTCGGCCTGGCGCCCGGCGACCACGTCGTGGCGTCGTTCCTTCCGGCCTGCGGCCGGTGCCGGTTCTGCTCGACCGGGCACCAGAACCTGTGCGACCTGGGCGCGCTGATCATGGCCGGCACCCAGGTCGACGGCACCTACCGGCGCCGGGCGCGCGGCCAGAACGTCGGCGCGATGGCATTCGTCGGGACGTTCTCGCAGTACGGCACCGTGCCCGAAGCATCCATCGTCAAGATCGACGACGACATCCCGTTGTCCCGGGCCTGCCTGCTGGGGTGTGGCGTCACGACAGGATGGGGGTCGGCGGTCAACACCGCCGACGTGTCTCCCGGTGACACCGTCGTCGTCATCGGACTGGGCGGGATCGGAAGCGGGGCGATCCAGGGGGCCCGGCTGGCCGGCGCGGAGAAGATCGTTGTCGTCGAACCAGTGGAAGCCAAGCGCGAGTTGGCCTTCCGATTCGGCGCCACCCACTTCGCCACATCGATGGAAGAAGCCACTGCACTGGTGGCCGACCTCACCCGCGGAGTGATGGCCGATTCGGCGATCCTGACGGTCGGTCTGCTCGAGGGCTCGATGCTCGAGGAAGCGGCCAACATCATCCGTAAGGGTGGCGCCGTCGTGATGACCGCGCTGTCGACGATGGCAGACAACCAGCCGACGCTGGGCATGATGATGTTCACGTTGTTCCAGAAGCGGCTGCTCGGCAGTCTCTACGGTGAGGCCAATCCGCGCGCCGATATCCCGCGCCTGCTGTCGCTCTACCGCGAGGGCAGGCTGCTGCTCGACGAGACCGTCACCCACGAATACAAGCTTGCCGAGGTCAACGAGGGCTACGAAGACATGCGAAATGGTCGCAACATTCGCGGAGTGGTCCTGCACGACCACTGAGTCACGGCCGGAACAAGATTCCGTCGTCGGAGGCAGCCTTCATCAGCTGCGGAATCGTCAAGGTGCCGTACCCGGTGTGGATGGGTCCCCGCGCGGTGCCCACGAACGGCGTGATGCCGGGGTCCGGGACGACGTCGAGGTGGTAGGCCTGCACGCTCGGCAGATGGTACTGCAGGAAATTCAACGCGAAATCGATCAGGAAGATCACGTTGCCGATCAGACCGCTGCCCCACAGAGCCGAGGCGTTGTACAGCGGTGTCATCGCGCCGGGGTCACCGATCATCACGATTGGACCGAAGTGCGGCTTACGGCCCCCGCCCGGTTGATAGCCCGGGATGAACGGCTGCAGGCCGGGCAAATCGGTCGACAGAAACGGCGCAGGGCTGCCGTAGGTTCCGACATTGACGAACATCGAGTCGACACCGTTGCCGGGGACCCGAGTGCTCATACCGGGCGCCTCGAATCCGATACCGGCCAAACCAGTCTGCTGCGCGACGTACTGCGCCTTCCAACCTCCCAGCGAGTGGCCGGTGACGAAGATGTCGTCGAAGGTGTAGCCCTGAAGTGCCGCGGCCGCCTGCACACGCCCGGCAAACCCCACGGCGGTATGGAAGGCCATCGGCGTGGTACGCGTGAAGATCACCTGCAGGTCGGCGAGCACCTGACCGATCGCGATGAGTGAGTTGAACAGCAGATGCGACCCGCCGGCGGTGCCCTGGAAAGCGATGATCAGCTGCCGCTCGGGAGTCACCCAGGTCTTGGCAACCATACCGGTGAACATATTGACCGCCGACAACTGAAATCCGTTGACGGTGAACGGAACCAAGTCTCCCGGGGTGGAACCGAGCACATAAGCGGCCGAGGATGCGTTGAGGAACTGGGCCACCGTCGGAGTGAGCCTGGTCGTCGGACCGGTGTAGGTCAACGTAGGCGCCGCCGGCTGCGGCGGTGGCACCCGGTGCAGTCCCAGCAAACGTTCGAACTCACGGAAGGCGGCGAAGAGAAGGTCGTTGATCGGTTGCAGGACGTTCGGTCTCGGCGGCCTGTTGGCCGACGAGGTCAAGTCGAAGAACTGAAACACCGCATTGGCCAGCCGGGCGGGCAGGGAGATCAGCTGGGCCAGCGGCGAAAGCGGTTGCGGTGCAGCGGCTTGTGATAACCCGACCGCCGCGGAGGTCGCCGCTTCGGGGGGTGCGTCCTCATCGGCGGCGGGGGTAGGCGACGTCGAAGCCTGGATCGTGGGCAGCCAGACTCGCGCGGTGCTCCCCTCGGTCGTCCGCGCCGGTCTATCCGATGGATCCGGTCGCACCGAGGAGCGCCTGACCGGACGGTGATCGAGCGTCGAGGACTCCGCCTCGGCGACAACATCATCGACGACCGCCGATGCGGGCGCATCGGCTCTCCGGGGCGCGTCGATTTCGTCTGGGTCCGGCAGGTCGGCTTCCGGCTCGACAACATCTGGCGGCGGCCCGGTGTCCTCGACGAGCGTGGGATCCGGCTGCAGCGAGGGTATCGATGTAGCCGACTCGGTGCGGCGCGCCCTTCGTTCGTCCGAACGGCCTCGATCCGCCGTCTGACTGGACTCCGTAGCGGTCCTCGGCGCGGTCGTCGAACCCGCATTTGCGGGGTCTGCCCGCGCCAGACCGCTGACCGGGGCCACCACGAGACCCACGCAGATCGCCGTTGCGGCGATACTGACGCCGACCGGCATGACCTTCCGACATTTCTTGGCCCGCACGGCATCTCCTATCTGGCGACTCGAGATGCCAGACAAGAATAACCACGGTGGTAGCCAACGCCCGGATTATTGCTTTACGGGCGTGTCAGTTTTCAATCAACCAACCAGGGCCGCCGTGCTGAAGGCTTGCGAAGTCCGCGCTGCTAGGTACTCGGGCCGTGGCTGCTCCGCTCGATACGGTGCAGTCAAACGGTTCTCGACTGAGTTGAACACCAGGAAGATGTTCGACCGCGGATAGGGCGTGATGTTCGAACCAGATCCGTGCATGATGTTGCAGTCGAACCACAGCGCCGTTCCTGCGGGTCCGGTCACCTGATCGATGCCGAACCGGTGTGCAGCGTCAGTCAGTGTGGCGCGGTCGGGCACCCCGATCTCCTGCTTGACCAATGACGACGTGTGGTTGTCCCGCGGCGTGGCACCGACGCAGGGGTAGAACACCTGGTGCGAACCGGGCATCACCATCAGCGAACCGTTGAACGAAAAGTTCTCGGTCAGCGCGATCGAGCAGGACACTGCACGCATCTCCGGCATACCGTCCTCGGCATGCCAGGTCTCGAAGTCGGAGTGCCAGTAGAAGCCGCTGCCGGTGAAGCCCGGCATCAGGTTGATGCGGGCCTGATGAAGGTAGACGTCGCTGCCCAGGAGTTGGCGCGCGATCGGCAACACCGTGTCGAGTGTGACGACCTCGGAGATCACCTCACTGAACAGGTGTGGCTCGAACACCGATCGGACACTGCCGCCGGGTTCGCGCACGATCCGAGGGTCATCGGAGTCCGCGCGAGCAGCGATCCGGTCGAGTTCGCACTGCAAGGTCGGCAACCACGTCGACTCGACGGCTTCAGGACACACCAGGTAACCGCACGTATCCATGGTGAGCAACTGGTTGTCGTTGAGTGGCCCGCTGCCCGGCGTGCCCCACACCGTCGGTTCTCTGCGGCTGATGGGCTCAATCCGGTGGTCGAGCCGGGTCGGATACGGGTCGGTGAACTCGCTGGAGGTCAATTGACTTGCACCGCCGCGGGGTAAGCGCCGTTCTCGTCGTGCACCTCCTGGCCGGTGACCGGAGGATTGAACACGCACAACATCCGCATCGTGGTGTCACAGGCGACACGGTGCCGCTCGTGGCCGTTGAGCAGATACATCGTGCCGGCACGCAGCGGGTAATCCTGGCCGGTCTCGAGGTCGGTCAAGGTACCGGTGCCCTCCACGACCCAGACGGCTTCCACATGATGCTGATAGTGAAACTCGCTCACCGAGTTCGCGTCGATCGTGGTCTCGTGGAAAGAGAATCCGACACCGTCGTCAGCGAGGATGATCCTCTTGGATCTCCAGTTCTTGGCGGCCACATCACGATCGGTGCCGGTGATCTCGTCCGTGGTGCGGACAATCACGTCTGCACCTCCTTTCGCTTACGTTGTTTGGCGCTGTCAGCTGACGGTAGCCGCAATCGCCTCGGCGAGGATATCGATACCGGAATCGAGCTCCTCTTCCGACGTGGTCAGCGGGGGCAGCAGCTTGATGACCTCGTCGGATGGGCCGCTGGTTTCCATCAGTACGCCGCGTTCGAACGCGGCCGAGCAGGCGGCTGCCGCCAGTGGCGCATCCTCGAACTTCAGGCCCTGGGCCATACCCCTGCCGCGTGAGCTGACACCGGGATACTGCGCGGCGATGCGATCGAGCCGTTCCCGGATCTGGCGGCCCTTGGCCAGCGTGTCCTCGACGAACGTCGCTGTTTCCCAGAATGTTTCGAGAGCAGCTGCGGCGGTGACGAATGCCGGGTTGTGGCCCCGGAAGGTCCCGTTGTGTTCGCCGGGTGCCCAGACGTCGAGCTCACGCCGGAACAGCGTCAGCGCCATAGGAAGTCCGTACCCGCTGATCGACTTCGACAGGGTGACGATGTCGGGAACGATGCCGGCCTCTTCGAAGCTGAAGAACGGACCCGTTCGCCCGCATCCCATCTGGACGTCATCGACGATCAACAGGATTTCGCGCCGCTGACAGAGTTCAGCCAAGCCACGTAACCACTCCACCCGTGCGACGTTCAGACCGCCTTCGCCCTGCACGGTTTCGACGATGACGGCCGCCGGTCGATTCAGACCGCTGCCGGAGTCGTCGAGCACCCGCTCGAACCAGTGGAAGTCCTCGGTGACGCCACCGAAGTAGTTGTCGTAGGGCATCGGTGTCGCGTGGACCAGCGGGATGCCCGCGCCGGCGCGCTTCATCGAATTGCCGGTGACCGACAGTGCGCCCAGCGTCATCCCGTGAAATGCGTTGGTGAAGCTGATGATCGATTCCCGACCGGTGACCTTGCGGGCAAGTTTGAGCGCTGCCTCCACCGAGTTGGCGCCGGTCGGTCCCGGGAACTGCACCTTGTAGTCCAAGTTGCGGGGCCGAAGGATCAGCCGCTCGAACGTTTCGAGGAAGTGTGTTTTCGCCTCGGTGGCCATGTCGAGCGAGTGCACGATCATGTCGTTGGACAGGTAATCGATCAGTGGCTTCTTCAGAATCGGGTTGTTGTGCCCGTAGTTCAGCGCGCCGGCCCCGGCAAAGAAGTCGAGGTAGCGGCGGCCCGACGCGTCGGTGATCCAGGACCCCCGGGCCGATGCCATGGTGGTCGGCCACCCTCGGCAATAACTGCGGACCTCGGACTCAACAGAGCTGTACACCTCCGGGAGGTCGGGTTCGTCGGGTCGCAGAATCGTTGCAGGCGTTGACATGTGTCCTTTCAGGTGGTGTCAGTCGGCTTTCGAGGTGGTGATCGGGCCGATACGCAGAAGAGGCTCGTCCGGATGTGCCAGGTCGGCATCCAGCTGCGCGGCAGTGAAGTGGGGTTCCTCGATCAGGGGAACTCCATGGCGGCGCGCGAACGCCCCGAAGAACGCCCGCGACGCGGTGTTGTCGGGGGCGACGGTGGCTTCCACCGTGACGGGATGACCGTGCCGATCATGGCGTACCCAGTCGACCAGGGCGTCGAGCATGACGCTGGCCAATCCGGTTCCCTGCGCGGATTGTGCGACGGCGACCTGCCAGACGAACAGAACCTCAGGCCGGGCCGGCGGGTGGTAGCCGGTGATCAAGCCACACAACTCACCATCGCGGTCGGCCACGATCGACGTGCCGGCAAAGTCAGTGGCCATCAACAAATAGGTATATGTCGAGTTGACGTCGAGCACCTCGGTGTCGACGACCAGACCACGCATCGCGATCGCATCGCTGGGTTTGGGCCTACGCAGAAAGCGCTGCCACGAATTGGCGCGCTGGACAGGGCTTTTGGTGGCTACTGTCCACGTTCGCGGCATCAGATCGGCGACCCGCGCATCACCATCGTCCACTTCAAGATCACCACCGAACAGAATTCCCGTGCATCATCAGTTACGTCATCGGTAGGGCGACCGTATTCGGGCAAACCCAGACAGCGCAAGGCGCTGCAGCGTCCGAGGCGCGGCTGAGCACAGCCCCCAAACCGCGCTCAACTGCGCACTCGGCAGGACAGGGGCACTCACAGCAACTTTTCAGGTTGTTACCGTTCCGTTACCAAATAGTCTCTTTGCTGTGACTCACATCACGCTTGACACGGCGCCGGATGAGCCCGTCACAACGGCAACACCGCCGCAACGTGTACGACACGGGATGACACACGTACTGACCGATCCTGAGCGCATGTCGGCACCTACGAAGAGTCAGCGCAAACGCGTGCACCCCGTTGACGAGGTCCTTCCGCTGCCCAAACTGGCCACCTACGGCTTCCAGCACGTCGTCGCGTTCTATGCCGGTGCGGTGCTGGTGCCGATTCTGATTGCCAATGCTCTCGGTCTGACCGGTGAAGAACTGGTCCTGCTGATCACCGCAGACCTTTTCACCTGCGGCATCGCTTCGATCATCCAGGCTGTCGGCTTCAAGAACGTCGGTGTCCGTCTTCCGCTGTTGCAGGGCGTGACATTCGCCGGAGTCGCTCCGATCATCGCGATCGGTCTGGCCCACGGTGGCGGGTCGGCGAGCCTGCTGTATGTCTATGGCGCGGTGATAGTCGCCGGCGTCTTCACCTTCCTGATCGCACCGGTGTTCGTCCGGCTTCTCAAGTTCTTTCCTCCGGTGGTCACCGGAACACTGATCACCATCATCGGGCTGTGCCTCATCCCGATCGGCGCATTGGACGCGGTGACCAATCCCGCGACACATGAACCCGAGCCGACGAATCTGCGATGGGTGCTCTACGCACTGGGCACCATCGCGGTGATCGTCGCGATCCAGCGGTTCTTCCGCGGCTTCATGTCAACCGTTGCGGTGCTGCTGGGCCTGGTGCTCGGATGCGCGGTCGCCTACGCGCTGGGTGACATGGATTTCGACCAGGTCGGTCAGGCGTCGATGTTCGGTTTCACCCCGCCATTCGTCTTCGGCATGCCCAAGTTCGACCTCTTGGCGATCATCGCGATGATTATCGTGATGATGATCATCGCGGTCGAGTCCACCGGCAGCACCATCGCCACCGGTGAGATCGTCGGGAAACGGGTCCGCCCCTCCGATATCGGGAATGTGCTGCGGGCCGATGGAGTCGCCACCGTGATCGGTGGCATCTTCAATTCGTTCCCCTACACCGCCTTCTCCGAGAACGTCGGCCTGGTTCGCCTCACCGGGGTGAAGAGCCGGTGGGTGGTCGCCGCAGCCGGAGTCATCATGATCCTGCTCGGCTTCCTGCCCAAAGTGGCCGCTGTGGTCGCGTCCATTCCGAGTCCGGTACTCGGAGGCGCGGCACTGACCTTGTTCGCGACGGTGGCCGTAGTCGGTATTCAGACGCTGGGCAAGGTCGACTTCACCGACCACCGCAACGTCATCATCGTGACGACCAGTCTGGCGCTCGCGCTGCTGGTCACCGGTTACCCGCAGATTCCGACGACGCTGCCCGCCGGTCTGGACATCCTGTTCGGTAGCGGAATCAGTACCGGAGCGATCACCGCGATAGGCCTGAACCTGCTGTTCTTCCATGTCGGCCGCAGCGGTCCCCGTGTTGCCGGCGGCGGGTCGATCACCCTCGATGAGGTCAACGCGATGACGCAGGAAAGGTTCACCGAGGTGTTCGGGCACGTCGTGCAAGGCGTCACCTGGGCTGCCGACCGCGCATTCGAACAGCGTCCGTTCGCTGATACCGCGGCACTGCGGGCGGCGTTCCAGGACGCGCTGCTGACCGGCACCTCAGAACAACAGAACCAACTGCTGGCCGCCTTCCCTGATCTGGGGTCAGAGGACGAGACCGGTCAGGCGTTGGCGGTCGACCATGTCGCGTTGAGCAACCTCGACCAGCAGGACCATCAGGACGTGGTCAACCTGGCGGCTGCCTATCGCGAGCACTTCGGCTTCCCGCTGATCATCTGCGCGCGCGAGACCGAGCGCTTCGACCGGGTGCTACGCAACGGCTGGGCCCGAATGGACAACCCCCCGGCCACCGAGCGGGCATACGCCCTCATCGAAGCCGCGAAGATCGCCAACTACCGGTTCAGTGACCTGGTCGCCGATGCCAATCCCATTGCGGCCGCGCGCTTCAGCAGGCTCAACGAACTTTCGTGAAAGCCATCGGTCTCGTAGGATTCAACGCTCTCTCCGATCGCCAGCGGATGCACCTGTTGTACGAGGTGTGCTCATCGCCGATCTGGGCTCGGCGGGTTCTCGTCGGGGCTCCGTTCCGGGATGCCGAAGCCCTCTACGACCGTGCCGACCGGGTGCTCGCCGAATTGCCCGACGCCGAAATCGACGCCGCCCTCGATGGTCACCCCCGCATCGGCGCCCGGGTCGACAATCCTTCGTCGGCCCGCGAGCAGGCCCGGGTCGCTGATGCCGACGAGTCGATCAAGTCGCAATTGGCGGCCCGTAACCTGGAGTACGAGAACATGTTCGGCTACGTCTATCTGGTTTGTGCGAGCGGCAGGACGGCTGATGAGCTGCTGGCCATACTCACCGACCGGCTGGACAACGATCCCGAGACCGAACGTCGGGTCATGCGAAACGAGTTGGCCAAGATCAACCGGCTCCGGCTCGAACGTCTGCTCACCGATGAGACAGTTGCATCATGAGCCTTTCCACGCACGTTCTCGACGCGACCACCGGCCGGCCGGCATCGGGGGTGATGGTCCGGTTGACCGTAGACGGCAACGACCTGGCCGCCGGCACCACCGACGCCGACGGCCGTGTCGGCACACTGGGCGGCGAGCTGACAGCCGGCATCTATCGGCTGCACTTCGATACCGGTGGTTACTTCACGCGCCAGGGCGTCCGCGGGTTCTATCCCGAGGTGACGATCACCTTCGAGGTCACCGACGCGTCAGTTCACCACCACGTCCCGCTTCTGCTGTCGCCCTATGCGTATTCCACTTACAGAGGGAGCTGAGCACGGTGCGGGTAGCGATCATCGGCGCGGGAATGGGTGGGCTGAGTGCCGCGATCGCGCTGCGGCAAATCGGCGTGGACACCGCCGTGTACGAACGGGTCACCGAGAACAAGCCGGTGGGTGCCGCAATCTCGGTGTGGTCGAACGGCGTCAAGTGCCTGAACTACCTCGGCTTGAAGGAACAGACCGCACGTCTGGGCGGAATGGTCGACACCATGAGCTACCGCGAGGCCCGCAGCGGGCAGACGATGTGCCGGTTCTCCCTGCAGCCGTTGATCGACCAGGTGGGTCAGCGTCCGTACCCGATCGCGCGGGCCGAGCTACAGCTGATGCTGATGCAGGCCTACGGAGTCGACGACATCACCTTCGGCAAGAAGATGGTGGATGTGTCCTGCGGTGCCGACACGGCCACCGCCACCTTCGCCGACGGCACCTCAGTGACCGCCGACCTGATCATCGGCGCCGACGGGGCAAGTTCGATCACCCGCGAGTACGTCCTGGGCACCTCGGTGACGCGGCGGTACGCCGGCTACGCCAACTTCAACGGCCTGGTACCGGTCAACGACGCGATCGGTCCGGCCACCGAGTGGACGACTTACGTCGGTGACGGCAAACGGGTTTCGGTGATGCCGGTATCCGACGACCGGTTCTACTTCTTCTTCGACGTGGTCGAGCCCGAGGGCACACCCTTCCAGAAGGGCAGTGCCCGCGACGTGTTGCGCAAGCACTTCACCGGCTGGGCAGCCGGTGTCCAGACACTGATCGACACGTTGGACCCGCACACCACGAACCGGGTGGAAATTCTCGACCTCGACCCGTTCCACACCTGGGTGCGGGGACGCGTTGCCCTGCTGGGGGATGCCGCACACAACACCACCCCCGACATCGGGCAAGGGGGATGCTCAGCCATGGAAGATGCCATCGCCCTACAGTGGGCGATCCGAGACCATCCCGGCGAACCGCAGGCCGCCCTGGCTGCCTACCAGGCCGCTCGCACCCAGCGGGCTGCCGACCTGGTGCTGCGCGCCCGCAAGCGCTGCGACGTCACCCACGCCAAGGACCCACGGGTCACCGCCCAATGGTACGAGGAACTACGAAAAGAAGACGGCACCAACGTCATCCGAGGAATCGTCAGCAACATCATGGGCGGTCCGCTCACTCCTGCGACATTTGACTGACCAGTCGTCGGCCGCGGACGTAGGTCTGGTCCACGGCAGCTTCCCGCATTCCCATCAACAGGGTGAACAACATCCGCTCACCGTCCTGCGGATCGATATCGGCCAGCAGTTCGGACAGCAGCGGCTGACGCTGGGGTGTGATGACCACGAAATCGGCTTCCTTTCCGATGTCGAGGTTGCCCACGCGGTCTTCGATGTCCAGGGCACGCGCGCCCGCCAGAGTGGCGGTGAACAGCAGTTCGGCAGGCGGTATGGACAGCGCTTGGGACTCCGGCTCGCTGATGTGGACCTTGAAGCAGTCGTTGAGCACCCGAGGGATGAGCCACTCGTCACCTGCGGCCACGTCGGTGCCCAAGGCCACATTCACCCCACTGGAGGTGGTCCGTCGCCACGGCATGGTGCCCGAGCCGAGGAACAGTTGCGACGTCGGACAGTGCGCGATCGAGGTGCCGGTTTCGGCCATCCGGGACAGTTCGCGATCACTACAGTGCACGGCATGTGCGAGCACGCTGCGTCGCCCCAATAGGGACGCGCCCCCGCCGGAGCAACGCCCGTCGTAGGTGTCCAGATAGCTCTGCACATTGAATGCGGCCTGCACTGCGTGGATTTCGCTCACACTCTCCGACAGGTGGGTGTGGAAGTAGACACCGTCAGCCCGGGCGGATTGATAGAGCTCACCGATGGCGTGCAACGAATGTTCGGTCACCGACAATGCAAAACGCGGGACCACGGCGACCTGGATGAGACCGTGCTGCGCGCCATGCCATCGTTCGATCTCGCTGCGGGTCAACTCAATTGCCATGTCATCATCGGTCAGCAGCGGCTGGGCAGCTGCAGGTCCGACAGTCTGGATACCGCGCCCGGAGATCGTCCGCAGCCCGGCCTGGAGTGACGATTCGTACAAGGCATCCTGCGCCTGTGGAAACGCCGAACCGAACACCAGTGCCGTGGTCGTTCCCACCGCGATGCGCCGGTCACAGAAGTCGTTGGCCGCGGCACGCGCGACCTCGGGGTCAGAAAGCCGCGACTCGGCAGGAAAGATGCAGCGTTGCAGCCAGTCCAACAACTGGCCGCCACCAAAGGAATCCAGGCAGTAGGTTTGCGGAAAGTGGATGTGGGTGTCGACGAATCCGGGCAGCAGAAAGCCCGGACGGCAGTCGAGCAGGTCGGCGCCGGCCACTTCGGCCGGAAGCGCCGCGTAGGTACCACTGAACACGATGGTCCCGGACTCGTCGACGGCCAGTGCCCCGTCGGGGACGTTCACCAGGTGATGACGAGCACCGTCGAGCGCCGGTGCACCACCGATATGAATCAGGTGACCGCGGTACACGCGCATCTGTCGATTGTCACAGCGTTGTCCTTCCCGTGCATCCCATAGCTCGGCCTGCACAAGGCATCTGCGCCGATTAAGTTCGTCAGATGGATCTCAACACCGTCGAGGCGGTGCGCATCCCTACGTGCCGCGATGAGGTATGGCCGCTGAGGCCTGGTGACGCCATCCTGGCCGGTGGGACCTGGCTGTTCTCCGAGCCGCAGCCGGCTGTGTCCCAGCTCATCGACATCACCGCGCTGGGCTGGCCATCGATCACCCTGACCGATGAGGGCCTGGAATTGGCGGCCACGTGCACAATCGACGAAATCGCGGCACTCTCGACGAGATTACCGGCCAGCCGCCCAGACTGGTCGGCCGCAGCGTTGTTCGGCCAGTGCTGTGACGCGCTCCTGGCTTCATTCAAGGTCAGGGGCTCGGCAACCGTGGGGGGCAACATCTGTCTGGCTTTTCCCGCCGGAGCGATGATTTCGCTGTGTTCGGCACTTGACGCCACCGTCACCGTGTGGCGGGGCGATGGTTCGGAGTACCGGCTGCCGATCACCGACTTCGTCACCGGCCAGGCCACCACCCTGCTCGGCCCCGGTGACCTGCTACGTGCCGTGCACCTGCCCGCCGCGGCCTTACGGTCTCGAACGGCCTTGCGCAAGCTCGCACCGTCGAGGCTCGGCCGCTCCTCGGCAGTCCTGATCGGACGTCGCAATGACCATGAGTTCGTCGTTTGCGTGACTGCAGCGACGGTGCGGCCCTTCATGTTCCGATTCCCGGAGCTGCCATCGGCGCAGGAAGTGGAAGTTCGAATTTCCGAACTGCCGATGCAGGCGTGGACTTCCGATGCCCATGGCGATCCGGATTGGCGCCGGGCAGTGACGCTGGTACTGGCCGAGCAGGTCAGGCAAGAGCTCAGTTGAAGTACTCTGTCAACGGGACCCCGCGTCAGGACGATCCCCGGCCGGGCCAATGCCTGCGCACATTCCTGCGCGATCACGGGCACTTCGAGGTCAAGAAGGGTTGCGACGCGGGCGATTGCGGCGCTTGCACCGTGCTCGTCGACGGCAACGCAGTGCATTCATGCATTTTTCCGGCGTTCAGGGTGCAGGGCCGCTCCGTGACCACGGTCTGCGGCCTCGGCACACCTGAGGACCTGCACCCTGTGCAGCGCCGCTTCGTCGACGCAGCAGGATTCCAGTGTGGGTTCTGCACCTCGGGAATGGTCACCACGGTCGCAACCCTGACCGACGGAAAAGACGAGGATCTACCCGCACGGCTCAAGGGGAACCTGTGCCGGTGTACCGGCTACCGCGCCATCACCGATGCCATCGATGGCACCGTCAACACCGAAAAGACCAGCGGCAACGACGTGGGGCGCTCCGTCGGCGCCCCGGCCGGGACTCGTATCGTCACCGGTACCGAGCAGTACACCATGGACGATGCACCACCAGGCTTGCTGCACATGGCCGTCCTCGGGAGCCCAGTCCCGCACGCCAGAATCGTGTCCATCGACACCTCGCGCGCCGAGCTGATCCCCGGTGTCCGACTGGTACTGACCCATCGCGACAGCCCTCCGGTCCGGTTCTCCACCGCCCGCCACGAGTCACGCGACGACGACCCGGACGACACGGTGATACTGGACACCACTGTGCGTTTCGTCGGGCAACGAGTTGCCGCAGTCGTCGCCGAAACCCTGGCAGCGGCCGAGAATGCCTGCCGGCAGATCATCGTCGAGTTCGAAGAACTGCCGGCCGTCTTCGACCCGGAGACCGCTCGCGCACCCGGAACGCCGCTGCTGCACGCGGACAAGGATGCGCAGTCGCGCATCGCCGACCCGTCCCGCAATCTGGTCGCCGAACTGCACGGCGAGGTCGGCGATGTCGCCGCCACACTCGAGCGCACCGGAGCCATGGGTGGAGCCGTGGTCCGGGGGCGCTGGCAGACCCATCGGGTGGCCCATGTGCATCTCGAAACCCACGGCGCCACCGGGTGGCGGGACGATACGGGTCGCCTGGTCATTCGGACGAGTTCGCAGGTACCGTTCCTGGTCCGAAAGGAACTGTGCCATATCTTCGGTCTCGGTACCGACGAAGTCCGGGTGTTCACCAAGCGCGTCGGTGGAGGCTTCGGGGGTAAACAGGAAATGCTCACCGAGGACCTGGTCGCGCTGGCCGTGCTTCGATTGGGAGCTCCGGTGCGGTACGAATTCAGTCGCAGCGACGAGTTCACCACGGCACCGTGCCGGCACCCGTTCCGCATCGATGTCGCAGCGGCCGCGGACGCAGACGGTGTTCTCACCGCACTGGCCGTCGACGTTCTTGTCGACGCGGGGGCCTACGGCAACCACAGTCCGGGGGTGATGTTCCACGGTTGCGGAGAGTCGATCGCGCTGTACCGCATCCCGAACAAACGGGTGGACGCCCAGGCGGTGTACACCAACAACCTGCCCTCCGGCGCCTTCCGCGGATATGGCCTCGGCCAGATCGCGTTTGCGGTGGAGTCGGCGATCGACGAGCTGGCCACCAGGCTCGGCATCAACCCGTTCGAGTTCCGGCGCCGCAATGTCGTGGTCCCCGGCGATCCGTTCGTCGACTCCCATGTGCTCGACGACGATCTGACATTCGGCAGTTACGGCCTGGACCAGTGTCTGGACCTCGCCGAATCGGCGTTGCAACAGGGCAACGGGGTGAGCGCACCGCGGGGATGGCGGGTCGGCGAGGGGATGGCGGCGGCGATGATCGCGACGATCCCACCGCGTGGGCACTTCACCGATGCGGCCGTCTCGGTCGACGCAGACGGTGTTTACACCCTCGACGTCGGGACTGCCGAGTTCGGAAACGGCACCACCACCGTGCACGTGCAACTGGCCGCTCACGAACTGGGCACCGGCAGCGACCGCGTCGTCGTTCGCCAATCCGACACGGCGACATCTGGTTACGACACCGGCGCGTTCGGATCGGCGGGTACGGTTGTGGCCGGACGAGCGACCCAGCTGGCCAGCCGGCAGTTACGACAGGCGCTACTTGCTGCGGCGGCCGAGCTGACCGGGACGCCGGTGTCGAAATGCTCCTTGAACCGCAACGGAGTCCAGTGCGGCCAGCAATTGGTCGACTTCGGATCGCTGCCAACTCCGATGACAGCACGCGCGATGGGCGACGGCACACCGCGGTCGGTGGCGTTCAACGTGCACGCATTCCGGGTCGCGGTGAATCCCCGGACTGGAGAAGTACGCATCCTGCAGTCGGTGCATGCCGCTGACGCCGGTGTCGTGCTGAACCCCCAACAATGCCGCGGCCAGGTGGAAGGCGGTGTCGCCCAGGCGATCGGATCGGCCCTCTACGAGGAGATCCAGATCGACACGGGCGGTCTCGTTACCACCCGGACGCTACGGGACTATCACATCCCCCAACTTGCCGACGTCCCGGTCACCGAGATCTACTTCGCCGAGACCTACGATGAGCTCGGCCCCCTGGGCGCCAAGTCGATGAGCGAATCTCCGTACAATCCGGTGGCTCCGGCACTGGCCAATGCCATCGCACGGGCCTGTGGCGCGCGCTTGGATCAGCTACCCATGACTCCGGCCCGAGTCTGGCGCGCGATCACCCGAGCCGCTCGATGATGGTGACGTTGGCGGTTCCGCCGCCTTCACACATCGTCTGCAGGCCGTAGCGCCCGCCAGTGCGCTCGAGCGTGTTGAGCATCGTGGCGAACAGTTTCGCGCCGGTGGCTCCGAGCGGGTGCCCGAGTGCGATCGCGCCGCCGCTGGGATTGACCTTTTCCGGGTCGGCCTTGGTCTCCTTGAGCCAGGCCTGAACCACCGGAGCGAAAGCCTCGTTGATCTCGACGGTGTCGATGTCATCGATCGACAGACCGGCCTTGTCCAACGCGTAGCGAGTGGCCGGGATGGGGCCGGTGAGCATGAACACCGGATCGGCACCGCGGGCGCTGATGTGATGAATCCGGGCGCGCGGCTTGAGATTATGAGTCTTCACGGCCTGCTCGGACGCCAGCAGCACGGCACTCGCGCCGTCCGAGATCTGGCTCGCCATTGCCGCGGTCAGGCGACCACCGTCGACCAGGGTCTTCAAACCGGCCATCTTCTCCAGCGAGGTGTCCCGCGGGCCCTCGTCGATGCAGAAGCCGTCCACCGCAATGATCTCGTTCTCGAAATGTCCGGCGCGGATTGCCGCCTGTGCTCGCTGATGGCTGGTCAGCGCGAACTGCTCCATGTCCTCGCGCGAGATGTCCCACTTTTCGGCGATCAGCTCTGCGCCGCGGAACTGCGAGATCTCCTGGTCGCCGTAGCGATGCAGCCAGCTCTTGGATTCGTTTGTCGGTGAGGTGAACCCGAACTGTTCGGCGACGGTCATCGCCGAACTGATCGGGATCTGGCTCATGTTCTGCATGCCGCCCGCCACGATCAGGTCGGCGGTGCCGGACAGGATCGCCTGGGCGCCGAACGAGATGGCCTGCTGGCTGGACCCGCACTGCCGGTCCACGGTGACGCCGGGCACCTCTTCGGGGTAACCGGCGGCCAGCCAGGACAACCGCGCGATATTGCCGGCCTGCGGGCCGATCGCGTCGACACAGCCGGCGATGACGTCGTCCACCGCGCCCGGATCGACGTCGTTGCGGGCGAACAGGCCACGCCATCCATGCGCTCCGAGATCCACCGGGTGCACACCGGCCAGCGATCCGTTGCGCTTGCCGATCGCGGTACGTACAGCGTCGATGACATACGCCTCAGCCATGGGTGTTCTCCTTGCTTGTTGGTCCGGCGGTTATCCCGCCGAGGACGATCGAGAGGTATTGCTGGCCCACCTGCTGGGCGGTCAGCGGCCCACCCGGCTGATACCAGCGGACCGAGACCCATGTGGTGTCACGGATGAATCGGTACACCAGGTCGACGTCGACATCGGGTCGAAAATAGCCCTCGGTGATGCCCTGGGTCAGTACGTCGACCCACATCTTGCGCTGCTCCTTGTTGCGCTCCTCGACGTAGCCGAAGCGTTCCTGAGAAGACAGCCGCTTGGCCTCGTCCTGGTAGATCACCACCTCGGAGTGGCGGGTCTCGATCGCCTCGAAAGAGGCCATGAAGAGACCCTTGAGACGCTCCAGCGGGTTGGATTCGGTGTCGATGATCTGCTGGTAGCGCTCGAACAGCCAGTCCAGGAAGTTGCGCAGGACCTCGTCGACCATCGCCTCTTTCGACGAGAAGTGGTGGTAGAGGCTGCCCGACAGGATGCCGGCCGAGTCGGCGATGTCGCGCACGGTGGTGGCCCGCAACCCGCGCTCGGCGAACATCGTCGCGGCGAGTGCGAGTAGTTCGTCGCGGCGGGTGATGGCCGGGGTGGCGGCCGCCTGGGCCGGGCGCTGCCCACTCATGGGTGTTGGCTCGACACCGAGATCACTTCTCCGGTCAGATAACTGGAATAGTCACTGGCCAGGAACGCGATGGTGGCCGCAACCTCCCAGGGTTCGGCTGCCCGACCGAATGCTTCCCCTTCGGCCAGCCGGTCGAGAAGCTCAGAGCTGCTCGTCTTCTCCAGGAACTTGTGTCGCGCGATGCTGGGCGAGACCGCGTTGATCCGCACCCCGAAGTCGACGGCCTCGATCGCGCTGCACCGGGTCAGCGCCATCACGCCGGCTTTGGCTGCGGCGTAATGCGATTGGGAATGCTGCGCGCGCCAGCCCAGCACGCTGGCATTGTTGACGATCACCCCACCGTGGGGGGCATCACGGAAGTACCGCAACGCGGCGCGGGTCGCTCTCATCACCGACGTCAGCGTCACGTTGAGCACACGATCCCACTCGTCATCGGTCATGTCGACGACCGGAGTCTGCCCACCCAGACCGGCGTTGTTGACCAGAACGTCGATGCGTCCGGCCTTTTGGACGGTCTGGGTGATCAACGCATCGACCGCCTCGGTGGATGTGACATCACAGACCACCGAGTCGACCTTGCCGAGACCGAGCGCGCTGAGTTCGTCGCGGGTCTGCGTGAGCCGGCGCTCGTGGTAGTCGGAGATGACGATGTCGGCACCCTCGAGCAGCGCACGGCGGGCCGTCGTGGACCCGATGCCGGTGCCGGCGGCGGCGGTCACCAGCACAACCTTGCCCTTGAGAAGGCCGTGGCCCTCGATCTCGGCGGGCGCGACGGAAAGATCGGTCATCAGGGTCGGGCCTCCCGGGGCAAGCCGAGCACGCGCTCGGCGATGATGTTGCGCTGAATCTCGTTGGAGCCACCGTAGATGGTGTCCGAGCGGGAGAACAGGTACAACCGCTGCCACTCGTCGAACTCGCCGTCGGGCAAGCTCAGCCCGGCCATCCCTTCGACATCCATCGCGATCTCCCCTAGTTCACGATGCCAGTTGGCCCACAACAACTTCGACACGTTATCCATCCCCGGCTGCTCCACATCCATGGTGGCCAGCGCATACGATCGCATCGTCTTGAGCCCGGCCCACGAGCGCGTCAATCGCTCGCGGATCAGCGGGTCTGCGGCGGCGCCGGTGCGCTTGGCCAGTTCCACCAGGTTGGAATGCTCACGCGCATAACGAATCTGCTGACCGAGGGTGGAGACTCCGCGCTCGAAGGTCAGCGTTCCCATGGCGACTTTCCATCCGTCACCGGGTGCACCGACCACCAGGTCGGCGTCGGTGCGGGCGTCGGTGAAGAAGACCTCGTTGAACTCCGAATCGCCGGTCAGCTGGATGATCGGGCGGATCTCGACGCCAGGCTGGTCCAGCGGGACCAGCAGGTAGGACAGCCCGGCATGGCGTTTGGAGCCCTTCTCGGTGCGCGCCACCACGAAGCACCACTGGGCCCAGTGCGCCAGCGACGTCCACACCTTCTGCCCATTGATGATCCACTGCTCACCGTCGAGGACTGCGGTGGTCGACACGTTGGCCAGGTCACTGCCGGCTCCCGGCTCGGAGTAGCCCTGCGACCACAGTTCGGTGACGTCGAGGATCTTGGGCAGGAAGCGCTGCTGCTGCTCGGCAGTGCCGTACGCGATCAGCGTCGGGCCGAGCAGTTCCTCGCCGAGATGGTTGACCTTGTCGGGGGCGTTGGCCTTGGCGTACTCCTCGTAGAACGCGACGCGGTGCGCAACCGACAAACCACGGCCGCCGTGTTCCTCCGGCCATCCCAGACAGGTCAGCCCGGCGGCGGCCAGATGACGATTCCACGCCAGCCGCTCTTCGAACGCCTCGTGCTCGCGTCCGGGGCCACCGAGGCCCTTCAACGCGGCATAGTCACCGACCAGATTCTCGGCGAGCCAGTCGCGGACCTCAGCCCTGAACTCCTGGACCTCTATCACCCCTGTAGGGTAGCCTACCAAGCACTTGCTTGGGTAGCCGATCCCTAGAGGAGCATCGATGACGATCGCCGCGCGGACCACCCCCGCGGTTCTGGACCGCATCGCGCGCGAGTTCCCCGACCACGCGGCCGTTGTGACCTCTGCGCGGACCCTGACCTATGCCGAATTGCACACCGAGGTGCGTCGCGCCGCCGCAGCATTGATCGATCTGGGCATCGCGGCGGGTGACCGGGTCGCGATCTGGTCGCCGAATACCTGGCACTGGGTGGTCGCGAGCCTGGCCATCCACCACGCCGGCGGGGTCCTCGTACCGCTCAACACCCGCTACACGCCGAGCGAGGCCGACGACATCCTGGCCCGCACCGCGGCTCCGCTGCTGTTCGCCTCCGGCGAGTTCCTCGGGTCGGACAAAGCCGCCGCGGTCGACCGCGCCGCGCTGCCCGCGCTGCGCCACGTCATCCGGATACCGGTGGACCGCGACGACGGCACCTGGGACGAGTTCGTCAGTCGGGGCGCCGACCTCTCGGCGGTCGACGAACGCGCCTCGGCGGTCACCGACGACGACGTCTCCGACATCCTGTTCACCTCCGGCACCACCGGTCGCAGCAAGGGGGTGCGCTGCGCGCATCGGCAGTCACTGGACGCCTCGGCGGCCTGGGCGGCATGCGGTCGGGTCTCGGCCACCGACCGCTACCTGTGCATCAACCCGTTCTTTCACAACTTCGGCTACAAGGCCGGAATTCTGGCCTGCCTGCAGACCGGCGCCACCCTGTTCCCGGAGCTGACCTTCGACCCGGAGAAGACGATGCGCGCTGTGCAAGACCACGGCATCACCGTGCTCCCGGGCCCGCCGACGATCTACCAGACCCTGCTCGACCACCCCAAGCGCAGTGAATACGACCTGAGCTCATTGCGTTTCGCCGTGACCGGCGCCGCCACGATCCCGGTCGTGCTGATCGAACGGATGCAGGACGAACTCGACATCGACGTCGTGCTGACGGCCTACGGACTCACCGAGGCAGCAGGTTTCGGGACGATGTGCCGCGCCGACGACGATGCGGTCACCGTCGCAACCACCTCGGGACGCCCGATCGCCGACTTCGAACTGAGAATCGGAGACCAGGGCGAGGTGTTGCTGCGCGGGCCGAACGTGATGCTCGGCTACCTCGACGACCCCGAGGCCACCGCGGCCGCGATCGACGAGCAAGGCTGGCTGCACACCGGAGACGTGGGGGAACTCGACGACGCGGGCAACCTGAAGATCACCGACCGGCTCAAGGACATGTACATCTGCGGCGGATTCAACGTTTATCCCGCCGAGATCGAACAGGTCCTCGCCCGCCTGGACGGGGTTGCCGAAGCCGCTGTGATCGGGGTTGCCGACCCACGGCTCGGCGAAGTCGGCAAGGCATTCGTCGTCGCGCTGCCCGGCGCCCAACTCGACGAGAAGACCGTGATCGATTACACGCGCCAACATCTCGCGAACTTCAAGATCCCGCGCAGCGTCGAATTCCTCGATGCACTCCCGCGCAATCCCGGCGGCAAGGTGGTCAAGCCCGTGCTGCGTCAACACAGTGAGAGGGCTTGATCGTGGACCTGACCTTCGACGATGCCACCTGCGAGTTCCAGGCCGAGGTGCGCGACTTTTTCGCCGCCAACAAGGACGCGTTCCCGACGAAGTCCTACGACACCGCTGAGGGCTTCGAACAGCACCGCCAGTGGGACAAGGTGCTCTTCGATGCCGGGCTGTCGGTGATCACCTGGCCGCAGCGCTACGGCGGACGCGACGCCTCGCTCCTGCAGTGGATCGTCTACGAGGAGGAATACTTCCGCGCCGGCGCGCCGGGCCGGGCCAGCGCCAACGGCACCTCGATGCTGGCGCCAACGCTGTTCGCGCATGGAACCGAGGAGCAGCTTGACCGAATCCTTCCCAAAATGGCCAGCGGTGAGGAGATTTGGGCGCAGGCATGGTCGGAACCGGAGTCCGGCAGCGACCTGGCCTCGCTGCGGTCGACGGCGACCAAGACCGACGGCGGCTGGCTGCTCAACGGGCAGAAGATCTGGAGTTCGCGAGCGGTGTTCGGCGAGCGGGCGTTCGGCCTGTTCCGCTCAGACCCGCAAGCGCAGCGCCATAAGGGCCTGACCTACTTCATGTTCGACCTCAAGGCCGACGGGGTCACCGTGCGGCCCATTGCCCAGCTCGGCGGCGACACCGGATTCGGAGAGATCTTCCTCGACGACGTGTTCGTCCCCGATCACGACGTCATCGGCAGCGCACACGACGGCTGGCGGGCGGCGATGAGCACGTCGAGCAATGAGCGCGGCATGTCGCTGCGCAGCCCGGCGCGATTCCTCGCCCCCGCTGAACGCCTTGTCGCCCAGTGGAAGGACAACCCTGACCCGGCATTCGTCGATAGGGTCGCCGATGGCTGGATCAAGGCTCAGGCCTACCGGCTGCACACGTTCGGCACCGTGACCCGCGTGGCGGGTGGGGGTGAGCTCGGCGCCGAGTCGTCGATCACCAAAGTGTTCTGGTCCGACCTTGATGTCGCACTGCACCAAACAGCGCTGGATCTGCGCGGCGCCGACGGCGAACTCGTCGATTCGGTCACCGAGGGCCTGCTGTTCGCACTCGGCGGGCCGATCTACGCCGGGACCAACGAGATCCAGCGCAACATCATCGCCGAGCGGCTGCTGGGCCTGCCCCGAAAGTAGACGACAGTGAACTTTGAGATCGACGAACAGCAACGCGATTTCGCGTCGAGCATCGATGCCGCGCTGGGCGCGGCCGACGTACCCGCCGCGGTGCGGGCCTGGGGCGAGGGCGACTCAACGCTCGGGCGCAAGGTGTGGGCACAGCTGGCCGACCTGGGCGTGACGGCCTTGATGGTGCCCGAGAAGTTCGACGGCATCGATGCCCACCCGGTGGACCTGGTGGTGGCGTTGGAGCGGCTCGGCCGCTGGAACGTGCCGGGGCCGGTCGCCGAATCGATCGCGGTGGCACCGGTGCTGCTCGCTGATGACCAGCGCAGCGCCGCGCTGGCCGCCGGGGACCTGATCGCGACGGTCGCCGCACCGCCGCTGGTGTCCCGCGCCGTCGGCGCAGACACCGCGGGCCTGATCCTGCTCGCCGAGGACGGCTCGGTCAGCGATGCATCGGCGGGCACCGAACACGAGTCCGTCGACCCGAGCCGGAAGCTCTTCGACGTCACCGCTGCAGGCGCGGCCCGCACCGCCGACGTCGGACGCGCGTTCGAGTTCGGCGCGCTGGCGACGTCGGCGCTGCTGGTCGGGGCGGCCCAGGCGATGCTGGACGCCGCGGTGTCCTATGCCAAGCAGCGCAGCCAGTTCGGCACGGTGATCGGCACCTACCAGGCCATCAAGCACAAACTCGCCGACGTGCTGATCGCCGTCGAGTTGGCCCGGCCCTTGGTCTACGGGGCGGCGCTGTCGCTGGCCGACGGTTCGCCGGTGACGGCCCGCGACGTCAGCGCGGCCAAAGTGGCTGCAGCCGACGCCGCTCTGCTGGCCGCGCGGTCGTCGCTGCAGACCCATGGGGCGATCGGATTCACCCAGGAACACGATCTGTCGCTGTTGCTGTTGCGGGTCCAGGCGCTGCGTCCCGCGTGGGGCGACCCGACCTGGCACCGTCGCCGAGTGTTGGAGGCACTGTAGTGAGTGAAGAACGGGACCTGTTGCGCGACACCGTCGCCGCGCTGGTCGAGAAGCACGCACCAGCAGAGGCGGTTCGTACGGCCGCGGCGTCGGAGCGGGGTTACGACGAATCGCTGTGGAAGATGCTCTGCGAACAGGTGGGCGCCGCCGCTTTGGTCGTTCCCGAGGAACTCGGCGGTGCGGGCGGCGAGTTGGCCGATGCAGCTGTCGTCCTCGAAGAACTCGGAAAGGGGCTGGTCCCCACGCCGCTGCTGGGCACAACCCTCGCCGAGCTGGCACTGCTGTCGGTCGACGAGCCCGACACCGAAGCCCTCGAAAGCTTGGCCGAGGGCACCGCGATCGGCACCGTCGTCTTCGACCCCGGCTACGTCCTCAACGGCAACGTGGCCGATGTGGTGATCGGCACCGACGGCCAGACGCTGACGCGGTGGACCACATTCACCGCGACGCCGGCAGTGGCGATGGACATGACCCGTCCGCTGGCCGCCGTCGAGGCCATCCAGACCGCGCCGCTGGGCGCCGACCCCGGCCTGGCCGGCACCGCGGCAATCCTGTTGGCAGCCGAACAGATCGGCGCCGCCACGCGCTGCCTGGACCTCACCGTCCAGTACACCAAGGACCGGGTGCAGTTCGGCCGGCCGATCGGCAGCTTCCAGGCTCTCAAGCATCGGATGGCCGACCTGTATGTCGCCGTGCAGTCGGCCAGGGCCGTCGTCGACGAGGCTGTCGCCCAGCCGTCCCCCACCTCGGCGGCACTGGCGCGACTGGCTGCCAGCGAGGCGTTGTCCGCGGTCGCGGCCGAGGCGGTGCAGATGCACGGTGGCATCGCCATCACCTGGGAGAGTGACATCCAGCTGTACTTCAAACGCGCACACGGCAGCGCACAGTTGTTCGGTCCGCCGAGTGCGCAGGTTCGGCACCTCGAAGCCGAGGTGTTCTAGCCTCAGACCGTGGCCGTTTCGTTGCGCTCCGGAATTCCGCCCTTCTACGTGATGGACGTGTGGCTGGCAGCAGCCGAACGTCAGCGTAGCCACGGGGATCTGGTGAACCTGTCGGCCGGGCAGCCCAGCGCCGGCGCCCCGTCGGCGGTGCGCGATGCCGCGGTGGCCGCGCTGAGCCGTAACCAGCTCGGTTACAGCGTCGCCCTGGGCATCCCGGAACTTCGCAGCGCCATTGCGCAATCGTATTCGGCGCGCCACGGTCTGACCGTCGACCCCGATGACGTAGTGGTGACGACGGGCTCGTCGGGCGGTTTTCTGCTGAGCTTCCTGGCGTGCTTCGATGCGGGCGACCGGGTTGCGATCGCCAGTCCGGGTTATCCCTGCTACCGCAACATCCTCTCGGCACTGGGCTGCCAGGTGGTCGAGATGCCGTGCGGTCCCGAGACCCGGTTCCAGCCGACGCTGCAGATGTTGACCGCGCTCGACCCGCCGGTCGCGGGGGTGATCGTGGCCAGCCCCGCCAATCCGACCGGAACTGTCATCCCACCCGACGAACTCGCGGCGATCGCGGCATGGTGCAGCGCCGAGGGGGTGCGCCTGATCAGCGATGAGGTGTACCACGGCCTGGTGTATCCAGGAGCCCCGGCAACCAGCTGCGCATGGGAGACATCGCGGGAAGCCGTTGTGGTGAACAGCTTTTCGAAGTACTTTGCGATGACGGGGTGGCGGCTGGGGTGGCTGCTGGTGCCCGACGAGCTCAAGCGGGCCGTCGACCGTCTGACCGGAAACTTCACCATCTGCCCGCCGGTGTTACCGCAGGTGGCCGCGGTGTCGGCTTTCACCGCCGAGTCGGTCGCCGAAGCCGAGTCGCTGCTCGGGCACTATGCGGCGAACCGGACGATGCTGCTCGAGGGATTGCGGGCGGTCGGGATCGAGCGGCTGGCCCCACCCGACGGTGCGTTCTACGTCTACGCCGATGTCTCGCATCTGACCACCGATTCGCTGTCATTCTGCTCGACCCTGCTCGACGAGACCGGCGTGGCGATCGCGCCGGGGGTCGACTTCGACACCGTCCGCGGGGGCGCGTTCGTGCGCTTGTCGTTCGCCGGGCCGACGTGCGACATCGAGGAGGCGCTGCAGCGGATGGGTGCGTGGATCGGCGCGCGGCCGTCAACCCAGACCGGTCGATGACCGCCGGCGACGTGAGATCGCGTCCACGCTGGCGGCCAACAGCAACACGCCGCCGGTCACCAGGAAGTTGATGTAGGACGATTGGTTCAGCAGGCCCAGACCATTGGCGATGGTCGCGACGACCACCCCGCCGATCACGGCGTCCAAGGCGCGTCCCTTACCTCCGAACAGGCTGGTACCACCGATGACGGCGGCGCCCACCGCGTACAGCAGCGTGTTGCCTGCGCCCGATGACGCCGAGACCTTGCCCGCGTACGACGCCGCGATGATTCCGCTCAGCGCCGCAAGCGACGAACAGACGACGAACACCGAGACCCGGATACGGTCCACCGATATGCCGGCACGGCGTGCCGCTTCGGCGTTGCCGCCCACCGCGTAGATGTGCCTGCCGTAGGTCGTGCGCCGCAGCACCACAGTCATCGCGATCAGCAACACCAGAACCAACGGCAGCACATACGGGATCCCGCGAATCTGCGCGCCGACGTTGACGCTGCGATTGACACTCAGCACGTAGGTGAGACCGAGTACCACCGCAGCCACGGCGCCGACCCGCGCCGCGACGACCCCGACCGGCGGGTGTGACAGTTGCAGGGCCATCTTGCGGCGATGCTGGTGAAACTGCACCGCGGCGAACCCGACCACGACCACGATTGCGATCGCCCAGCCTAGGCCGACCGGCAGATTGTTGATGGTCAACCCACGCACCACCGGGTCATCGACCCGCACCGAGCCGCCTTCACCGATGAGTTTGAGGGTCACACCCTGCAGTCCGAGGAAGAAGGCCAGCGTCACGACGAACGACGGTATGCCGAGTTTGGCGCGCAGCAGACCGATGGCCAGTCCGATGGCTGCGCCGCAAGAGATTCCGACCAGCAAGGCCGCCCACCAGGGCCAGCTCAGGTTGACGACGATCAACGCCATCGCACACGCCGACACACCGCCGGCCACCCCGGCGGACAGGTCGATGTCGCCGAGCAGCAGCACGAACACCAAGCCCATTGCGAGCACGCAGATCGCCCCGGCCTGGGTGATGAGGTTGGCCAGGTTCAGCGCGGACAGGAATCGGTCGTTGGCCAGACCGAACACCACGAACAACACCACCAGACCCAGCACGGCGGGCAGCGAGCCCATGTCGCCGCCGCGGACCCGCTGTAGGTACCCGCGGACGGCGTCACCGAAGGTCTCGACGCTGCGCGCATCGGCGGAGAAGTCGGCGTCGGCCAGCGTGACATCCGAACGAGTTCTGACAGTGGTCATCTCGGTGTCCTTTTTCGGCATCTCGGGGAAACACGGTCCTACATCGACTCAGCGGCCTGTGCCGGAGCCAGACCGAGGCTGCCCGAGCGGCCCGCGGTGATGAGCTCCACGACCTGGGCGTGCGTGACATCGGCAGCTTTGACGTCGGCGGCTACCCGGCCCAGGTACAGCGCGCAGATCCGGTCAGCAACCTCGAAGACGTCGGCCATGTTGTGGGAGATCAACACCACGCCCAGCCCCTGATGGGCCAGTCGGCGCACCAGCTCGATCACCTGCCGGGTCTGCGCCACACCGAGCGCGGCGGTGGGCTCGTCGAGCAAGACGACCTTGGAATTCCACAACACCGACTTCGCGATGGCCACGGTCTGGCGTTGCCCACCGGACAGACTGGATACCGGCTGTCGCACCGACTTCACCGTGCGCACCGACAGCGAGGTCAGGGCCTGCCGGGCCATGGTTTCCATCCGGGCCTCGTCGAGCATCCCCCGACTCTTCAACTCACGTCCCAGGAACATGTTCTCGACGATGTCGAGGTTGTCGCACAACGCCAGATCCTGATAGACGACCTCGACCCCGAGCGCGGAGACGTCGTTGGGGCTGCGGACACTGACCGGTTTGCCCTCGAAGAGGTACGTTCCGCTGTCGATGGGATGGATTCCGGCGATCGCCTTGACCAGTGTCGACTTGCCGGCACCGTTGTCGCCGACGAGTGCGGTGACCTGACCGGGATAGACGCAGAAATCCACATCGTGGAGCACGTGGACGACACCGAAACTCTTGTTCACACCCTGTAATTCCAAAATGGGAGCAACGGTGTCCATTGCTTGCATCACAGGTCCGCCGCGGCGCACATCGGCGCGAACTGGCCGGCGCACACCTCGTCCTTGGACTGGCCACCGTCGTCGAAGACGACGTCGATGTTGTCCTTGGTGATCGACTTCGGTGTCAGCAGCACCGAGGGGACATCGCGCCCACCGGTGTCGTCCCGCGAGGTGCTGGTGGTCTCGGGCTGCTCCCCCGCCGCCAGGGCGATCGCGACCTCGGCGAGCGCATTGGCCTCTTCGGTGGCCGACTTGTAGACCGTCATGCACTGCGTACCGGCCAGAATGTTCTGCAGCCCTTCCACTGTCGCGTCCTGCCCGGTCACCGGGACCTGACCGGCACGCCGGTTCTTCTCCAGGATGGAGACGACGGAACCGGCGAGACCGTCGTTGGCCGCGTATACACCGTCGACGCGACCGTCAGCTGCGGTGTAGAGCTGCTCGAAGATCGTCACGGCCTTGTCGTTGTCCCAGTCCGGCACCGCCTGCTCTCCGACGATCGTGATCGACGGTGTGGCATCCACAACCGAATGTGCACCGGCGCTGAACAGCGTTGCGTTGTTGTCGGTCGGAGAACCGTTGAGGAACACCACGTTTGCCGGCTGACCACCGAGGCAGTCCACCAAGCCCTGACCCTGCAGTTCGCCGACGGTGTTGTTGTCGAACGACACGTACACATCGGCCGATCCGCCCAGCGTGAGTCGGTCGTAGTCGATGGTCTTGACGCCTTGGGTCGCCGCCTTCTGCTGGATCGAGGCACCGCTGTCGGAGTCGAGGTTGACGATGGCCAGCACGGTCACCCCGTCAGCGATCATCCCGTCGGCGATGGTGGCCATCGTGTCGGCAGATCCTTCGGCGTTCTGGATCGTGTATGCGACGCCGGCATTCTCGAACGCCGCCGCGAGTGCGGGACGGTCCCTGGTCTCCCACCGGACCGACGACTTGGTGTCCGGCAGGATGACACCGATCTTGCCGCCACCTTGGGCGTCGGTGGAGTCGGAATTGGATCCACACGCCGTCACGGTGAGGCCGACACCGATGACTGCGGTGACGAGCAGAGTGCTGGTTCGCTTCACGATGATCCCTTTCGATGTCCTCATCGCGCACCCATCAGGTGCTCGATGGCCAACTGGTGCAGCGCCACAAAGCCGCAGCCCTTTCCACCGAAGTACGACGCGGTGTCGAACTCCTCGAAAGCCGCGGTGTCGGTGAGCAGGTCCGCGTAGGTTTCTCCCGAACCCAGCGTGGGCCGGCTCAGCTCGGAGACCTTGGCCACTGCCCTGGCCTCCTGCACCGCAGGGTCGGACCGAAACGCCGCGACCCGCTGCCGCAACAGCAGATACATCCGCATGTTCGCCGCCGCCGACGCCCACACCCCGTCGATGTCCTCGGTCCGGCTGGGCTTGTAGTCGAAATGGCGCGGCCCGTCATAGGCCGGGGTTGCGTCTGGACCGCCGTGCTCGAGCAGGTCGACCAGCGCGAAGGCATTGACCAGGTCCCCATGGCCGAACACCAGGTCCTGGTCGAATTTGATGCCGCGCTGACCGTTGAGGTCGATGTGGAACAGCTTGCCGCTGTCGAGCGCCTGGGCGATACCGTGCATGAAGTTCAGGCCGGCCATCTGTTCGTGGCCCGTCTCTGGATTGACCCCGACCATCTCGGGATGCTCGAGGGTTTCGATGAACGCCAGGGCGTGGCCGACGGTGGGCAACAGGATGTCTCCACGCGGCTCGTTGGGCTTTGGCTCGATGGCGAACCTGATCCCGCTACCTTGGTCGATCACGTACCGGCACAACATGTTCAATGCTTCGCGATACCGCTCCAGGGCGGCGCGGACATCTTTGGCGGAGTCGTATTCGCTACCCTCGCGGCCGCCCCAGATCACGAACGTCTCAGCACCGAGTTCGGCGGCCAGATCGATGTTGTGCAGCACCTTGCGCAGCGCGTATCGACGCACCTGACGGTCATTGCTGGTGAAGCCGCCGTCCTTGAAGACCGGCTGGGTGAACAGATTGGTGGTCACCATCGGAACCACCAGTCCCGACGTGTTCAATGCCGCGACCAACCGGTCGATCGCCCGCCGCCGCTCGGAACTCGAGCTGCCGAACGCGAACAGGTCGTCATCGTGGAGCGTCAGACCGTAAGCGCCGAGATCGGCCAGTCGGTGCACGGCCTCCACCACGTCGAGCACAGGGCGGGTGGCCACACCGAACGGATCGGCGCCGGGCCAGCCGACGGTCCAGAGACCGAACGAGAATCTGTCCTCGCGTTTCGGGATCAACGCATCAGACGCAGGGGCGGTGGATGCCAACACAGTCATCGGGATACTCCAGTGGGGCATTGAGATATGGTTTTGTTCTCTGACCGAACATAAAATGTGGCCCACGACACTGTCAAGGGCTGCGTAGTGGAGGGCGGTATCGCGGTGAAGGCGACGCAGAGCGGTCGCGGCGTGCGCGTCGGGACCAGCGCCGACGACGTCCGACGGCGCAACCTGTCCGGTGTTCTCACCCTCGTGCACCGGCACCGGGCCATCAGCCGAGCAGAGTTGACCCGACGCACCGGCCTGTCACGCTCGACCACCAAAGATCTTGTCGAGGAACTGGCAGCGCGCGGTCTGGTCGAGGAATCGCCAGCACCGTCGGTATCCCAGGTCGGACGCCCCAGTCCGATCGTGCGGCCCGGTGACCGGGTATTGGCGGTGGCAGTCATACCCGAGGTCGACGCCGTCACCGTCGGGCTGGTCTCGATGGGTGGCGAGGTCCGAGACGTCGTGCGGTGCTGCACCGACCGGATTCCGACGCCGGCCGACACGGTGTCCATCGCGCGCGACGCCATCCGCGGGATCCAGCAGAGACTGCGTGACGACCAGCAGGTGACCGCGGTCGGGGTGGCAGTACCCGGGCTCGTACACGGGGTGGAGTCGGCGGTTCAATTGGCGCCCAACCTCGACTGGCATGATGTCGAGATCGGCCAGATGCTCAGCACCGCAGTCGATTTACCGGTTCACGCTGCCAACGACGCCAATGTCGGAGCTATCGCCGAGCACCGGTTCGGTAACCATCACGCCGCCGAGCACCTGATCTACGTCAACGGTGGCCCCAGCGGTATCGGAGCTGGATTCGTGGTTGCGGGAGGCCTGCTCGAGGGGATCGCGGGATACGCCGGCGAGCTCGGGCACACTTTTGTCGGTGGCAGCGAACGGTGTCACTGCGGCGGTGTCGGATGTCTGGAGACCGAGGTCACCCAAGCGCCGCTGGCCAACCTGCTGGCCGAGCTGGACCGTGGGGCCGGCGAGGACGGGCCCATCCTGCACAGCAGCGTCGAGCACGACGTGCTGAACCGGCAGGCACGAGCACTGGCCATCGCCCTCGGCAACGCCATCAACATGTTGAACCCCGGCCTGATCGTCCTCGGTGGTTTTCTGCGGGTGTTCCCCGCTTTCGGCGCATCGGCGCTGCGCGCGGAATTGACTCGCCGCAGCATGGCGGCGCCCCGTGCTCTGGTGCGGGTCGAACCCGCCACCCTGGGTTCGGCCACACTGGTCATCGGCGCCGCCGAGCTGGCCTTCGCACCCGTACTGGCAGATCCCGGAAGGAACTGAGATGACCCTGGTAGCCGGAGTGGATTCGTCGACGCAGTCATGCAAAGTGGTGATCTGCGATTCCGACAGCGGCGCGGTGGTGCGTCACGCATCGTCGCCGCACCCCGGTGGCACCGAGATCGACCCTGAGCGCTGGTGGGATGCGTTGCAGAACACCATCTCCGCCGCAGGCGGGCTGGCCGACGTCTCGGCCATGGCGGTCGGCGGACAGCAACACGGCATGATCTGCCTGGACGCTGCCGGCCAGGTGGTGCGAGAGGCACTGCTGTGGAACGACACTCGATCGGCACAGGCCGCATCGCAGCTTGTCGTCGACCTGGGCGGTCCCGGCGCCTGGGCACAGCGCATCGGCGTCGTCCCGGTGGCCGCGATCACCGCCGCGAAGTTGAGATGGCTGGCAGACCATGAGCCTCAGCACGCCGATGCGACTGCGGCAGTGTGCCTTCCGCATGACTGGCTGACGTGGCGCCTGATGGGCTCGGCCGCCATCGCCGACCTGTGTACCGATCGAAGTGACGCCAGCGGAACCGGCTACTTCTCCGCCGAAACCGGCGACTATCAGCGCGACCTTCTCGCGCTGGCATTCCGTGGTCGAGAACCCGCCGTGCCGACGGTGCTCGGCCCCAACGCAAGCCCCGGGACCACGCCACAGGGCATCGTGCTGGGCCCCGGTGCGGGTGACAACGCCGCTGCCGCTTTGGGACTGCGAGCCGGCTCCGGGGACTGTGTGGTGTCGCTGGGGACCTCGGGCGTGGTCAGTGCCGTGGGACAGGCGGCTCCGCACGATGCGGAGGGGATCGTCGCCGGCTTCGCCGATGCGACAGGGCGCCAGCTCCCACTGGTATGCACCCTCAACGGCGCACCTGTGCTCGCGACCTTCGCGGACATGCTGGGAGTGGACTTCGACGAGTTCGACCAGCTCGCACTGTCAGCCCCCGCGGGTTCCGGAGGCCTCGTGGTAGTCCCGTACTTCGACGGCGAGCGGTCACCGAACCTCCCGCAGGCGACGGGTGCGCTACACGGGGTGACGACCC
The DNA here is from genome assembly GCF_025263265.1 of Mycobacterium sp. SMC-4. NCBI lineage: Bacteria > Bacillati > Actinomycetota > Actinomycetes > Mycobacteriales > Mycobacteriaceae > Mycobacterium > Mycobacterium sp. SMC-4. The sequence continues at coordinate 4,864,997 of NZ_CP079869.1, forward strand.
GAAACCTGAACGCCGCCAACATTGCCCGTGCCGCGGTGGAAGGACTGCTCAGCTCGATGGTCTATTGCATGGACAAGATCCGGGCCCAGGGAGTCGACACCGAACGTGTCATCCTGGTCGGCGGCGCAGCCCGGTCGGAAGCGGTGCGCAGGATCGCCCCTGCCATATTCGGCACCGCGGTGCATGTTCCGCAGCCGGCGGAGTACGTCGCCCTGGGCGCCGCACGGCAGGCCGCCTGGGTGCTGTCCGGGCGGGCCACACCGCCAGAATGGTCCGCCGGAGAACCGGGCTGCTACCAGGCCGACGCGACACCTCAGGTGCTCGACCGGTACCGCGAGGCACAGGACCTGACCCTGCGATAGGGCGCTTCTTGTCGGACCGTCCGGGTACTGTCGGGGACGTGTTCGAAAGTGTGTTCGACCTGTCTGACGCGGCTGGTGAGGCGGAGCTGCGGGCAGTCGTCGAACGCTGCGAGAGGTTGAAGGCCCAGGCCGCTGCGGTCCAGGCGCGGGCCACGGCGTTGTGGGCGGCCAAACGCGCTGCTGCTGAAGAGGCTGCCGGGATCGCCAAAACCAGGCGCGGTAAGGGGCTGGCCAGCGAGGTCGCGTTGGCGCGCCAGGACGCCCCGGTGCAGGGCAACCGACATCTGGGCTTCGCCCGAGCGCTGGTGCACGAGATGCCGTGCACGCTGGCGGCCATGGCGGCCGGGGTGCTCTCGGAGTGGCGGGCGACGCTGATCGTGCGTGAATCGGCGTGCTTGAGCGCAGAACACCGCCACGAACTCGACCGGCAGCTGTGTGGCGATCCTGCGCGGCTGACCGGATGGGGTAACAACCGCATCGAAGCCGAGGCCAAGGCCATCGCAGCCCGTCTCGACGCCGCTGCGGTGGTCGAGCGCATCGACAAGGCTGCCGCAGGTTGTGCGGTCAGTTGCCGGCCCGCGGCCAACAACATGGTCTACGTCACGGTGCGGCTCCCGTTGACCCAGGGTGTCGGCCTCTACGCCGCATGCACACAGGCCGCCGACACCACCTTCGACGAACGGCCGCGCGGCCAGGTGATGGCCGAGACGGTCTACGAGCGGGTGACCGGACGTGCCGCCTCCGCCCCGGTTGCGGTGGCGCTGAACCTGGTGATGGCCGACACCACGCTGGCCGGTGACGACGACGAACTGGGCTGGCTGCACGGGTACGGACCCGTCCCCGCCGGGTTCTGCCGCGCCCTCGTCGGTGACGTCGTCCTGGATGCCGAGACCCGGGCCACGCTACGCCGGCTCTACCGCCATCCCGACAGCGGGCAACTGGTAGCGATGGAATCGAAAGCCAGGATCTTTCCGAAAGGGCTCGCCGCGCTGCTGGACCGTCGCGACCGCACCTGCCGAACCCCCTACTGCAACGCCCCGATCCGCCACCACGACCACGCCACACCCCACCACGCCGGCGGGCCCACCACAGCGCTCAACGGCCTCGGCGAATGCGAGGCCTGCAACTACACCAAAGAAGCCGCCGGCTGGCAAGTCAGCACCACCGAGACCAACGGGCACCACACCGCGCAATTCCGCACCCCGACCGGCGCGGTCTACCGGTCAACCGCCCCACCGCTACCCGGGCCGCCACCACGACGGCGCAGCATCATCGAAGACGGAATCACCATCGACCTCATCACCTTCGACGCCGCGTGACGTACCAATCGAGCAGGGCGGGGTCATCGACGGCGCTGCGCTCAACCACCTTGGCCGCGTCGCGGCCCTGGAAGAGTTTCTTGATGGGCACCTCGAGCTTCTTGCCGGTGCGCGTGTGCGGAATGCCTGGGGCGACGATGATCTCGTCGGGGACGTGCCGCGGCGAGACCTCGGTGCGGATCGTGTCATTGATCCGGTTGCGGATGTCGTCGGTGAGGTCCATCCCGTCGGCGAGAACCACGAACAGCGGCATCCAGTAGCCGCCGTCGGGCTGCTCGGCACCGATCACCAGCGCCTCGGCGACCTCGGGCAGTCGTTCCACGGCCTGGTAGATGTCGGCGCTGCCCATCCGGATGCCGTGCCGGTTCAGCGTCGAATCGGAGCGTCCGTGCACCACCACGCTGCCGCGGTCGGTGATGGTGATCCAGTCGCCGTGCCGCCAGACGCCGGGATAGTGATCGAAATACGCCTCGTGATAACGGCTTCCATCCGGATCATTCCAGAAGGCAACCGGCATCGACGGCAGGGGTTTGGTGACCACGAGTTCGCCGACCTCACCGGTAACTGGATTCCCGGACTCGTCCCAGGCCTCCAGCGCCACACCGAGATAGGGCACCGACAGTTCACCCGGCCACACCGGCACCGTGCGTACTCCCCCGATGAACGCCGACACCACATCGGTGCCTCCGCTGATCGACGCGACCTGCACACCGACATGGTCGCGCAACCACAACGACGAGGTCGGTGGCAACGAGGATCCGGTGATACCGACGCTGCGCAGCGCCGACAGGTCATGGGTCCGGCGCGGCTCGGCACCAGCCTTCATGCAACCGAGCACGTAGCCCGGGCTGGTACCCAACACCGTTGCCCGCACCCGAGCGGCGATGTCCCACAGGGCATCCGGTTGCGGCACGTTGGGGCTGCCGTCGTAGCACACGATCGTCGACCCCACCAGCAGCCCTGCAACCTGGAAGTTCCACATCATCCAACTGGGGCTGGTGTACCAGAAGAACGTGTCGGTGGGGCCGATGTCCGACTGTAATGCCACGGCTTTGAGATGCTCCAGCACCACCCCGCCGTGACCGTGGATGATGCCCTTGGGCAAACCGGTGGTGCCCGAAGAGAACAAGATCCACAGCGGGTGATCGAACGGTACCGGTACCGGCTCGAGCGGCTCGTCGCTCGATTCAGCCAGATCGGACAGCCCGAAGCTGACCTCGACGGATGACAGCCCGGCCCGCAACGCCTCGACATCGCCCCGCTTGTCGCGGTACTTGCCCCCGAAGCGGTATCCGTCGGCGGCGACGAGCACCTTGGGCTTCAGCTGCCCCAGCCGGTCCAGTGCCGCTTTGGCCGAATAGTCCTGGCCGCAGGCGCTCCACACCGCACCGATGCTGGCCGTCGCCAGAAACGCGATGACGGCCTCGGCGATGTTGGGCAGATAGCCCACCACCCGGTCGCCGGGCCGCACATCGTGGGCACGCAACTTCTCGGCGAACGCTGCGGTGCGGCCCAACAACTCTGGCCAGGAGATCTGCCGATCGGGACCGTCCTCACTGACCGCGACGATGGCCGGGCGGTCAGTCTGGGCGCTGCGCAGGACCTGGTCGACATAGTTCAGCGTGGTTCCCGGAAACCACTGCGCCCCTGGCATTTCGGTACCGGCCAGCACCGTCTGCCCGCGCCGACCCAGGTCGAAGTAGTCCCACAGCGCCGCCCAGAAACCGGTCGGGTCATCGACCGACCATCGCCACAGGGCGCCGTAGCTGTCGAAGGTCGCATCGATTCGCCGCTCCACGAAGCGGGTGAAATCGGTGACGCGGGCAGCTGCGACATCGTCGTCGGTGGGAGTCCACTGCGCGGCGGTCACTTGGCGCTCCACCCGCCGTCCATCGTGTACGACGCTCCGGTCACCATGCCCGCTGCCGGCGATGCCAGCCAACCCACCAACGCACCCACCTCCTCCGGCTCGACGAGCCGTTTCACCGCACTGTCCTTGAGCAGGATTTCGGTCAGCACCTGCTCTTCGGGAATGCTATGCGTTCGCGCCTGATCGGAGATCTGCTTGGTGACCAGCGGCGTGCGGACGTAGCCCGGGTTGACGCAGTTGCTGGTGACGCCGTGTGACCCGGCCTCGAGAGCTGTCACCTTCGACAACCCCTCCAGCGCATGCTTGGCGGTGACGTAGGCGGACTTGAACGGCGATGCCCGCAACCCGTGCACCGACGAGATGTTGATGACCCGGCCGAACCTGTTGCGATACATGTGCGGCAGTGCGGCTCGGATCAACAGGAACGGCGCCTCGACCATCAACGTCAGCATCGAACGGAACTTCTCCGGCGGGAAATCGATGATCGCCTCGACGCGCTGCACCCCGGCGTTGTTGACCAGGATGTCGGTCTCCAGCCGCAGCTCTTCCAGTGCCCCCACGTCGCGTAGGTCCAGTGTCCATGCGGTTCCGCCGATCTCGTCGGCGACCTGCTGGGCACCTGGCCCGTCGACGTCGGCCACGGTGACGGTGGCACCGCGGCCGGCGAGCTCACGCGCGCACGCCGCACCGATACCTCCCGCGCCGCCGGTGACCAGCGCCGTGCTGCCGGTCAGATCGCTCACGCCGCCCCTGCCTTGGCCAGTTGCTCCCGGTCAGCCGCGTCGAGGGCGTGCAGGTCGATGCCGTTGGTTTCCCGGGTGAACCATGCCGCGACGAGCGTGATCACCGAAGCCCCGGACAGATAGAGCGCGATCGGCACCCAGGTGCCGTACCGGTCGAGCAGCCAGGTGGCGATGGCCGGGGCCAGTGAGCCGGCCACGATCGAGGTCACCTGATAGCCGAGCGAGACACCGGAGTACCGCATCCGGGTCGGGAACATCTCGGCCATGATCGCCGGCTGCGGGGCATACATCAGCGCGTGGATGATCAGGCCGAGAATGACCGCACCCATGATCATCAGATAACTGCCGGTGTTCATCATCGGGAACGCGACGAAGCCCCAGGCGGCCGCCAGCACCGCGCCGACCATGTACACCGGTCGCCGGCCGAACCGGTCGGCCAGCCGCCCGACCTGCGGGACCACCAGGAAATGCACCGCGTGCGCAGCCAACAGATACCACAGGATGTCTCCGGTGTCGGCGCCGACGTGGGTCTTGAGATAGACGATGGAGAACGTGACGACCAGGTAGTACATGATGTTCTCCGCGAAGCGCAGACCCATCGCGGTGAAAACACCGCGCGGGTAGCGCTTGAGCACTTCGACCACGCCGTAGGAGACCGACTTGACCCGCTCGACCTCTTCCTGTGCGGCGACGAAGATCGGTGCGTCGGTGACTTTGGTGCGGATGTAGTACCCGATGACGACCACCACTGCCGACAGCCAGAACGCGATGCGCCAGCCCCAGGACAGAAACGCGTCCTCGGGCAGCAGGCCGGTCAGCACCAGCAGCACCACGGTCGCGAGCATGTTGCCGATCGGCACCGCCGCCTGCGGCCAGCTGGCCCAGAACGCCCGGCTCTTGTTCGGGCTGTGCTCGGCGACCAGCAGGACCGCGCCACCCCATTCCCCTCCGACGGCAAATCCCTGCAGGAATCGCAATGCCACCAGCAGAATCGGCGCCCAGACTCCGATCTGCGCATAGGTCGGCAGACATCCCATCAGGAAGGTCACCGCGCCGACGAGCAGGATGGCGAATTGCAGAAGCTTCTTGCGGCCGTACTTGTCACCGAAGTGGCCGAACACGATGCCGCCCAGCGGGCGGGCGACGAAGCCCACGGCGTAGGTCAGAAGCGCGGCGATCAGCCCGGCTGCCTCGCTGGTGCCCTCCGCGAAGAACACCTTGTTGAACACCAAGGTGGCCGCGGTCGCGTAGAGGAAGAACTCATACCACTCGACGACGGTGCCCGCCATCGAGGCGACCACGACCCGCTTCAACCCGGTAGGTACCGACCCCGCGGCCTGCTGTGTGCTGCTCATCCCAGACCCCTCCCTTGTGATGGCGACCACAGACTGGAGTGAGTATTCATGCAGTTGGCGTGGCGCAGCAATAACCAAATATGCACCATAGGTCTGCAAAAATGCAGAAATGCCGACGACTGTGCGCCGTCCCAATCCCGACGACCTACTGGTGCTGCTGGCGGTGGGGCGCACCGGTCGCTACACGACGGCGGCCGATGAACTGGGCCTGAACCACACCACGGTCAGCCGTCGGATCGCCGCCCTGGAACGCGCCATGGGTGGACGGGTACTGGCACGCGTCGGCGCCGGCTGGGAACTCACCGACCTGGGCAGGGAAGCACTGACCGCCGCCGAAGCGGTCGAGAGCGCGGTGCGCTCGCTGGCCACCGACGCCGGCGGGCAGCGAGCTCTGGAGGGCGTTGTCCGCATCTCGGCCACCGACGGGTTCTCGGCCTACATCGCTGCACCGGCCGCGGCGACGGTGCAGCGCGAGCACCCCAAAGTCGCAGTGGAAATCGTGGCCGCCACCCGGCGTGCCACCCAGCAGCGCTCGGGGATGGACGTCGAAGTGGTGGTCGGTGAACCGAAGGTGCATCGGGCCAAGGCGTTACGGCTCGGCGACTACTGTCTGGGGCTGTACGGTTCGCGCGACTACCTGGCCGAACACGGCCAACCGGACAGTGTGACCGACCTGCATCGTTTTCCGCTGGTGTACTTCATCGACTCGATGCTGCAGGTCGACGATCTTGACCTGGCGGCCAGCTTCGCTCCATCGATGCGGGAATCGGTCACGTCGACCAACGTGTTCGTCCACGTCGAGGCCACGCGCGCCTCGGCCGGGCTCGGCTTGCTGCCATGCTTCATGGCCGACCGGCACGTCGACCTCGTGCGCGTGTTGGGCGAACAGGTGTCCATCCGGCTGGCCTACTGGCTGGTGACCCGGCCGGAGACGCTGCGCCGCCCCGAGGTAGCCGCCGTCGTCGACGCGATCCAAGCTCGCGTGCACGCGCAGAGCGACGCGCTGCTGGGCGTGGCTGATCAACTGTCCACAGGACTTATCCACAGTGTGGATGAATGACAACGATGTGATTCGGTGTCAGAGCCAGGTGTCCTCGCTGGCAACGGTGAGGAAAGCTTCCAGGTCGTTGCGCCAATCGGCCGGGGTGTTCTTGTCCGGCGCGATGCCGGTGTACTGACCCTGATAGAACAGCAGCGGCCGGGGCTTGCTCTCGGGCACCTCCGACAGCGAGTGCACCGCACCGAACACCACGAAATGGTCCCCACCGTCGTGGACCGAGGCCACCGTGCAGTCGAGGTGCGCCAAGTTGCCGTCGATGACCGGTGAACCCAGGTCCGACAGCGTCCAGCCGATGCCGGCGAACTTGTCTGGATCGCGGGACCCGAATCGCGCCGAGACGTGCTGCTGGTTCTCGTGCAGGATGTTGACGCAGAATCGGCCGCTGGCCTCGATCGCCAGCCAGGATCGGGACACCTTGGTCGGACAGAACAGCACCAGCGGCGGATCCAGTGACAGCGCCGCAAAGGACTGGCAGGCAAAGCCCACCGGGGCGTCCTCGTGGACGGTGGTGATCACCGTGATGCCGGTGCAGAACTGGCCCAACACATTGCGGAATGTGCGCGGATCGATCGGCGAGTTGCCCACGAGCGCTAGCTCTTGAAGCCCACGCTGAAGTCGTGACCCCACAGCGAGACCGCAGTGCTCTCACGCGCCACCCAGTCGCCGTCGTCGACCTCCAGCCCCTCGCACCCGAACTCGACGTCGAAGCCGCCGGGGGTTTTCATATAGAACGACAACATTTTGTCGTTGACGTGCCGACCCAGTGTCGCGGCCATCTTGACGTTGCGGCGCAGCGCCCGGTCCAGGCACAGGCCCACATCGTCGGAGTTCTCCACCTCGACCATCAGGTGCACGATCCCGGAGGGGGTCTCGCCCGGCATGAACGCCAGGCTGTGGTGGCGCGGATTGACGCCCAGGAAGCGCAGCCAGGCCGGGGCGCCGTCGGCCGGACGGCCGACCAGCTGCGGCGGCAGCCGCATCGAATCACGCAAACTGAAGCCCAGTACGTCGCGGTAGAAGTGCAACGTCTCGGCGTCGTCCCGGGTGGTCAACACCACGTGACCGAGACCTTGTTCTTCGGTGACGAACCTGTGCCCGTACGGGCTGACCACCCGGCGGTGTTCGAGGGCGACACCATGAAACACCTCCAGGGTGTTGCCTGACGGATCGTCGAAGACGATCATCTCGTCGACACGACGTTCGGCCAGCTCGGCGCCGGTGGCCTCCTTGTAGGGCGTGCCGTGCATCTCCAGGCTGTTGCGGATCTGCTGCAGCGCAGCGGCGTTGGCGGTTTCCCAGCCGGAGCTGACCAACCGGTCGTGCTCGCCGGGCACGATCACCAAGCGCGCCGGGAACTCGTCCATCCGCAGGTACAGCGCACCGTCGGTGTCGCCTTTGCCCTCCACCATGCCGAGCACCTTGAGCCCGTACTCACGCCATGCGGCGACGTCGGTGGCCTCGATGCGCAGATAGCCCAGCGATCGGATGCTCATGACTATGCCTCCAGAAGGAAGTCTGTGGTCAGCTTGTTGAATTCGTCGAACTTCTCCAGCTGCGCCCAGTGCCCGCACTGCCCGAAGACGTGCAGTTGCACCCGCGCGATCTGCTTGAGCGCCACCAGCGCACCGTCGATGGGGTTCACCCGGTCCTCGCGGCCCCAGATCAGCAGTACCCGCTGACGCAGCTTGTACGCATCGCGCCACATCATCCCGAGCTCGAAGTCGGCCCCGGCGAATGACCTGCCCATGGCCTTGGTGGCGGCCAGCGACTCCGGTGTGCTGGCGATCTGGAAACGCTCCTCGACCAGTTCCGGGGTGATCAGGCTCTGGTCGTAGACCATGATGCGCAGGAACTTCTCGATGTTCTCGCGCGTGGGCTCGGCGGCGAACTTGCCGAGCAGCTTGACGCCTTCGGTGGGGTCGGGGGCGAACAGGTTGACACTCAGCCCGCCCGGCCCCATCAACACCAGCCGGCCGGCCCGCTTCGGGTTGTCCAACGCGAAGCGCACCGCGGTACCACCGCCGAGCGAATTGCCCACCAGCGCAGCGCGTTCGATTCCGAGGTGGTCGAACAGGTTCAGCAGCGCGGTGGCGCTGTAACGGTTGTACTGCTCGTGCTCGGTGTGCTTGTCGGAGTGCCCATAACCGGGTTGGTCGACGGCCAGCACGTGAAAGTGCCGGGCCAGTACCGCGATGTTGCGGCTGAAGTTCGACCAGCTCGAGGCCCCCGGACCACCGCCGTGAAGCAGCACCACGGTCTGCGAGTTACCGACGCCCGCCTCGTGATAGTGCAGCCGCATGTCCTCACGGACCTGGGCGAACTTCGAGGTCGACTCGAACGTGATCTCGACCTGCTGTTCGGTCTCCTGGATGTAGGAGGTCATACCATCGTGTCCTGCGGCGGCAGCCCGAACGCGTCGTTGCCGAAGATCAGGTACGCCCGCTCCGGCTCGTTGGCCGCGTGGACGCGGCCGGCGTGCGCATCACGCCAGAACCGCTGGACGGGCTGGTCCAACCCGAGCGCCGTCGCACCGGATGCCTCGAACAGCAGATCGATCGACGCGATGGCGCGCGCGGTGGCACGGACCTGGTCGCGGCGCGCCGCGGCGCGCAACGAGAACGGAATCTCCTTGCCGTCCTGCAGCAGCTGGTACTCGGCGCCGACGTTGCCGATCAACTGCCGCCAGCCGGCGTCGATGTCGCTGGCGGCCTCGGCGATCCGGATCTTGGCGAACGGGTCATCCTTGGACTTCTCGCCGGCGAACGCCGCCCGCACCCGCTTGCCCTGATGCTCGACGTGGGCGTCATAGGCGCCGTAGGCCATCCCCATGATGGGCGCGCTGATGGTTGTGGGATGCATCGTGCCCCAGGGCATCTTGTAGACCGGCGCGGTGTTGGTCTGGTAGCCACCCGCAGTGCCGTCGTTCATCGCGCGGTACGACAGGAATCGGTGACGCGGGACGAACACGTCGTTGACCACGACCGTATTGCTTCCGGTGGCCTTGAGGCCGACGACGTTCCAGACGTCATCGATGGTGTAGTCGGTCCGCGGGATCAGGAAGCTGCCGAAGTCCACCGGCTTGCCGTCCTTGATCACCGGGCCGCCCAGGAAAGCCCAGGTGGCGTGGTCGCAGCCGGACGACCATTGCCAGGCACCACTGACCAGGTATCCGCCGTCGACCACGTGGCCTGCGCCCATCGGCGCGTAGGACGAGGACACCCGCACTGTGGGATCGCTGCCCCAGACGTCGTCTTGGGCCTGCTGATCGAACAGGGCCAAATGCCAGTTGTGCACGCCGATGATCGACGACACCCAGCCGGTGGAACCGCAGGCGCTGGCGATACGGCGCACGGCCTCGTAGAAGAGCGTCGGATCGCACTGCAGGCCGCCCCACTGCTCGGGTTGGAGCAGTTTGAAGAACCCGACCTCATCGAGTTCGGCTACCGTCTCGTCGGGCAGTCGACGCAGTTCTTCGGCGGCGGGCGAGCGCTCGGCGATGCGCGGCAGCAGGTCGTCGATACCGGCGAGAACCGATTGCGCGTCGCGCTGTTGAATGGACGTCACTGGTGTGCCTCCCGAGGCGTGCGAAGTAACCTGCAATGAGATTAGAACACGTTACGATTTGTGTCGAGTAGCGGCCGCCTGCAGCAGCTGGACCTGCGGACATGCATTTCTGTAACCTGTTCTAGTTATGATGTACCGCAGCGCGAAGAGAGGGCTCATCTTGTGACGGACGTAGCCGCCGACGAGCCATTGGGCAGTCACGTTCTGGAGTTGGAGATCTCCCGGGTCGTCGACGAGACACCCGACGCCCGCTCGCTGGTGTTCACATCGCCGGACAGCGCCCCGGTGGCACCGGAGAAGCTGCGCTACTCACCCGGTCAGTTCCTGACGCTGCGCATCCCCAGCGACCGGACCGGGTCGGTGGCGCGCTGTTACTCGCTGTGCAGTTCGCCGTTCACCGACGATCCGCTGACCGTCACCGTCAAACGCACCGCCGACGGGTATGCGTCGAACTGGTTGTGCGACAACGCTCATGCCGGAATGCGGATGCATGTCCTCGCCCCCTCCGGCACGTTCGTGCCCAAGAGCCTCGACACCGATTTCCTGCTGCTGGCGGCGGGCAGTGGCATCACGCCGATGATGGCGATCCTGAAGTCGGCGCTGTCGCAGGGCTCCGGCAAGGTGATGCTGATCTACGCCAACCGTGACCAGGATTCGGTGATCTTCGCCGCGACGCTGCGCGAGCTGGCGTCTAACTACCCCGATCGGTTGAGCATCGTGCACTGGCTCGAGTCGGTGCAGGGGCTGCCCACGATGTCCGGCCTGAGCGAGCTGGTCGCGTCCTACAGCGCACGAGAGGCGTTCATCTGCGGGCCCGGTCCATTCATGGCTGCCGCCGAGGAGGCGCTGAAGAATTCCGGGGCGGCACCCGAGCGCATCCATATCGAGGTATTCAAGTCGCTGGAGTCCGACCCGTTTGCTCGCGTGGCGCTCGAACCGGATGACAGCGACGAAGGCCCGGCCACCGCTTCGGTGACGCTGGACGGGCAGACCCACGAGGTGACCTGGCCGCGGCGGGCCAAGCTGCTCGACGTCTTGCTCGACAAGGGACTCGACGCACCCTTCTCCTGCCGCGAAGGGCATTGCGGCGCGTGCGCGGTGCTGAAGAAGGCCGGCGATGTCGAGATGGAGATCAATGATGTGCTCGAACAGCAGGACCTCGACGAAGGCCTGATCCTGGCCTGCCAGGCGCTGCCACGCTCCGATTCGGTCGAAGTCACCTACGACGAGTAACGAAGGACTAGCTTCTTGACGATGAACCGGCTCGCAGCGGCAGGCGCCACAGCGCTGATGGCGATGGCGCTCAGCAATCCCGCGACGGCGGTCGCGGCCTCGAACTCGGCGGTCACATCGATACCCGTGGACGGCTCCACGCAGATCGAGATGCACGTCAACGCCAATTGCGTGCCGGCCGAGAACAAGTGTTACTTCGACACCACGGCCAACCTGCTCACCCCGACCGGTCCCACCGGATTCCCGCAGGACACCTGGGCACGGCAGACGATCACGCTGCGCAGCAACGAGCGCGACGTGTGGCAGGAAGCCTGGTACAGCGCTCCGGCCGGGGTTCCGCGAGAACTCAAGGGCGCCAACCATAACAACGTGCTGTCCAAGATGTTCAAAGCGCTCAACAATGTCGAGATCTCGGTGACGTACTTCGGCGGTGGACCCATCGAGCGGTTCCGCGTGGACGGCGACTCGATGCCAACCGAGTGGCGCACCGGGCTGCCCGCGACCGGAGCAGACTTCCTGGCCTGCTCGCAGATCCAGGTGGTCTACGGCGGGGTGAACCTGACCACCCCGACGGCCTGCGCGCAGACGCGCTTCTAGCGCGGTAGGCCCAGCAACCGCTCGCCGGCCATCGTCAACAGGATCTGTTCGGTGCCACCGGCAATCGTCAGGCAGCGGGTGTTGAGGAAATCGTGCACCTGCCGGTCGACCACAGCACCGGCGCCGTCGGCGAGCTCCATCCGGAACTCGGCCAGCCCCTGGCGGTAACGCACCCCGATCAGCTTGCGGGCACTGGCCTGCGCGCCGGGATCCTGACCTTCCAGAGCCAGTTGCGCGATGCGCTGGTCCAACAGTGAACCGACCTGAGCCGTCACGATCAGCAGGCCGAGCTGATCCTGTTGTGCCGCGTCGATTCCGCGCTCGGCGACGACGCGCAGCAACTCTTCCATCGGATTGCCCAGCGCAGTGCCGTTGGCCATCGCGACCCGCTCGTTGGCCAGTGTGGTGCGCGCCAGCCGCCACCCATCGTTGACCTGCCCGACGACCATCTCGTCGGGCACGAACACCTCGTCGAAGAACACCTCGTTGAACAACTCGTCGCCGGTGATCTCACGCAGCGGCCGGATCACGATGCCCGGTGAGCGCATGTCGACCAGGAAGTAGGTGATGCCCGTGTGTTTCGCAGCGTCCGGGTCCGTTCTGGCCAAGCACACACCCCAGTGCGCCTGTTGGGCTGCCGACGTCCAGACCTTCTGGCCGGTGAGCTTCCAGCCGGCTTCGGCGCGAACAGCCTTGGTACGCAACGCGGCCAGGTCCGAACCCGCGCCGGGTTCGCTGAACAATTGACACCATGTCAGTTCGCCGCGCAGGGTTGCCGGCACGAACCTCTCGATCTGCTCGGGGCTGCCGTGCTCGAGGATCGTGGGCACCGCCCACCACCCGATCACCAGGTCTGGGCGGGTGATGTCGGCCGCAGCCAACTCCTGGTCGATCAGCAGCTGCTCGGCAGGTCCGGCGGCCCGGCCGTACGGACGCGGCCAGTGCGGCGCCAGCAGACCTGTCTCGGCCAACACGATCTGGCGATCCTCGTCGGACGCAGCCACCACCTCGGCGACCGCCGCGGTGATCTCCGGGCGAAGGTCGGCCACCGATTCCAGATCGATGCGCAATTCCCGGCGCACGCCCTGCTGCGTCAGCTCCACCACGCGGCGCAGCCACCGCGACCGTCCGCCGAGAAACTGGGCGATCCCATAGGCCCGCCGCAGGTACAGGTGCGCGTCATGCTCCCAGGTGATGCCGATGCCGCCGAGCACCTGGATGCAGTCTTTGGCGTTGGCCTTGGCGGCTTCGATACCCACCGACGCGGCCAGAGCCGCGGCGATCGACAGCTGACCGGCGTCCTCGGAGCCGGCGGCCTCGGCCGCGTCGGCCGCGGCCACCGAGGCCTGCTCGGCGCGCAGCAGCATCTCCGCACACATGTGCTTGACGGCCTGAAAGCTGCCGATCGGCTTGCCGAACTGTTCGCGCACCTTGGCGTAGTCGGTCGCGGTCTGCAGCAACCACCGGGCCAGCCCGGCCGCCTCGGCCGCCATCAGCGTCGCCGCCAGATCGACGATGCGCTGTGCGGGCACGTCGAGCTGCACTGCCACGGCGCCGTCGAAAGTCACCCGGGCCAGCGGCCGGGAGAAGTCTGTCGCGGTCAGCGGCTCGACGGTCACGCCGTCGGCGCGGGCATCCACCAGCAACCACCGCTCGCCGGCCGGAACCAGCAGCACAGCCGCCGCGTCGGCGCCGAGCACGTACGGCGCGGTTCCCGACACGCGGCCGTCGGCGCAATCCAGCGCGGCCGTCAGCGTCATCCCGGCCGTGCGCTCCCCCGCAACCAGTGCCGCCAGCAACTCCGGGTCGGCCGAACCGAGTACCAAGGTGGCCAATGCCGTGGTGGCCACCGGCCCGGGCACCAGCGCCGCGGCCGCCTCGTCGACCATCGCGCACAGGTCCCCGATCGAGCCGTCCGCCCCGCCGAGCTCCTCGGGCAACGCGACACCGAAGAGCCCTAGTTCGGCCAGCCCCCGATAGGGACCCCGCCAGGCGTCGGAGTCGCCCTGTTCGACCTCACGAGCGGCCTCGATTCCACCGGAACCGGCTGCCCAGGTGCGGACCAGTTCTCGGGCCGCGGCCTGCTCGTCGGTGATGCTCGCCGCAGAAGATACCGACACCGTGACTCCTAGCGTTTGGGGGAGAAGGCAGTGCTTCTCACTAGAACGTGTTCTAATAGTGCCAGCGCTCGACCGTCAAGTCGACCGCCATCACAGCAGCGCACGCGCAGGAGACGCCCATCACGTCGAGTGGGAAATCCGAGGCGGGCATGCGTATCGTTTTCGGACGGGAACGCATCACGTGAGGAGCCGCAGGTCGCATGTCGGGGACGTCTGAGTCAGCGAAGGTCTCGCCACCGCGCGCAGTCGGCGGTTCCGAGTCCGACTCGCGGCCCCGTCAGGTGATGAACGTGGCGGTGCTGACCGAATCCGAGCTGGGCTCAGAAGCTCAGCGTGAGCGCCGCAAGCGCATCCTGGACGCGACGCTGGCGATCGCGTCGAAGGGTGGCTACGAGGCCGTTCAGATGCGGGCGGTGGCAGAACGAGCCGACGTCGCCGTCGGCACGCTGTACCGCTACTTCCCGTCCAAAGTCCACCTGCTGGTTTCGGCGCTGGGCCGCGAGTTCGAACGTATCGACGCCAAGACCGACCGGTCCGCGTTCCCGGCCGGCGCCACCGCCTATCAACGACTCAACATCATGGTCGGCAAGCTCAACCGCGCGATGCAACGCAACCCGCTGCTGACCGAGGCGATGACGCGGGCGTTCGTGTTCGCCGACGCCTCGGCCGCCGGCGAAGTCGACCATGTCGGCAAGCTGATGGATTCGATGTTCGCCCGCGCGATGAGCGACGGCGATCCGACCGAGGACCAGTACCACATCGCGCGCGTCATCTCCGATGTCTGGCTGAGCAACCTGCTGGCCTGGCTGACCCGGCGGGCGTCGGCCACCGATGTGGCCAAGCGCCTCGACCTGGCCGTCCGACTGCTCATCGGAGACGGCGAGCACCCTAAGATCTGACAGGTGAGCGTCCTGCCGGCTGAGCTGACCACCGTCCTGGATGCCGCGGCCCGGGCTCCGCGCCTGCTGGTGGTCTCCGACTTCGACGGCACCCTGGCACCGATCGTCAACAACCCTTCGGATGCGCGGTTGTTGCCCGCCGCGGCGCACGCACTGACCGGCCTGGCCGAACTCGCCGACACCGCAACCGCATTGATCTCCGGGCGCGCCCTGGCCGACCTGCGTGTGCTCTCGGGATTGCCGGCCACGGTGCACCTGGTCGGCAGCCATGGTGCCGAGTTCAACTCCGGTTTCACCCACCAGATCGACACCGAACTGCTGGACACGATCATCGACACCCTGCGGGCCATCGCGTCGGACAAGCCCGGCGTGACCGTGGAGACCAAGCCGGCCAGCGTGGCCCTGCACGTGCGCAACGCCAGCGACGCCGACGGCCGGGCCGCCCTGGAAGCGGCGTGGGCGGCCGCGGAGCACTGGGACGCGCACGCCACCACCGGCAAGGCGGTGCTGGAATTCGCAGTGATCAGTACCGACAAGGGTGAAGCACTCGACATCCTGCGCGCCGAGCACCAGGCCTCCACGGTGGTGTTCTTCGGCGACGACGTGACCGACGAGAAGGCGTTCCGGCGGATGCGCGGCGACGATGTCGGGGTGAAGGTGGGCCATGGCGACAGCCTGGCCCGGTACCGCGTCGAGGCCCCCGACAACGTCGCCGCAGCGTTGGTCCGGCTGCTCGACGCCCGACGCGCTTTTGCCTGATTGCCAACGAATGTTGCGGCCGTACCGAAAACAGCTGACGCTGAGTGCATGACGCAATCACCGGGCAGTGATCTGGGCACTGAGTGGGACGAACGCTACAGCGCGTGGGCGGCCGACATACCCGATGTTCGGCCCAGTGCCGTACTGATCGACGTTGCTGGCCGGCTGGGCCCGGGCCGCGCACTCGATATCGGTTGCGGCATCGGCGCCGAGGCGGTCTGGCTGGCCGAGAACGGTTGGGAAGTTGTCGGACTGGATGTTTCGCAAGTGGCACTGGATCGGGCCGAGGCACGGGCACGAGATGCCGGCGTCGAGGTGAGCTGGGTGTGTGCCCCGTTGGAAGATCTCGAGCTTCCCGACATCGGTTTCGACCTGGTCAGCGCGCACTATCCCGCGCTGTTGCATGCGCCGGATGATCGCGCCGCACAGGCGCTGCTGGCAGCCGTGTCACCGGGCGGCACATTGCTGGTCGTGCACCACGCCGACGTCGACGTGGAGAAGGCCAAGTCCTACGGGTTCGACCCGGCCGACTACCTCAGCCACGAGGACGTTGTCGCGATGTTGGGAGCCGACTGGGACGTCGAGGTAGCACGCCGACGTCTGCGCGACGTTCCGGCCGGCATCGAGGGGCAGCACACCCACGACGACGTGATCGTGGCCCGGCGCCGCTGATAGGACGGGCCTCAGCCCGGCGGACCCGACGTCCTCCCCCGCACCATCTCGGTGGCCAAGGTCTGGACCTCTGGGATGCCAGACCGCGCATGCAGCAGTTCCCCTGCGCGCCTACCTTTTTCGATGCTGGGCTGTACGACGGTGGTCAAGCCGCGCCGCAGCGCCTCACGCACGCCGTCGAAGCCGGTCACCGTCATCTGGCCAGGCACGTAGATGCCGCGCGCCCGGAGATGGTCCATCGCCGAGAGCGCCAGCACATCGGCAGTGCACATCAGCGCCGTCAGGTGCGGGTTGGCCCGCAGCGCGACGTCGGCGGCTGCACCGCCCGAGGCGGCGCCGTGGTCGTAGCTCTCCACGATCGTCAGCGTCGCGGGATCCAGACCGGCGGCGGCCAGCGCATCGACCACCCCGCCGATGCGCTCACTCTGGACATGGAACTGAGGCAGCCGCAGTCGCGCCGGGTCGGCCACCACCGGTCCAGCTGCGCCGGGGGGCCGATCACGGTGCAATCGCATGGTCAGCAGCGCGATCTCGCGGTGGCCGAGATCGAGCACATGCTCGGCCAACACGCGCATCGCGGCGCGGTCGTCGATGCCGACCCGCGAGACACCCGCAACGTCCTTGGGTTGGTCGACCACGACGACCGGCAACTGGCGCTGGAGCACCGCAGGCAGGTACGGATCGTCATCGGAGGCCGAGTACACCACGAAACCGTCCACCCCGGCGGCCAGCACCGCCGCCGAACCTTCGCTGACGCTGCGGTTCGGGCCGACCGCCACCAGCAGTAGTCCCTGTCCTACGGCTTCACAGGACTCGGCGAGTCCGGCGACGAAGTCCAAGGCCGCCGGATCGCTGAACGAGTAGTTCAGCGGTTCGGTGATCACCAGCCCCACCGCACCGGCCTTGCGCGTGCGCAGCGACCGCGCCACCGGGTCCGGACCGGGATAGCCGAGTCGCTTGGCCGTCGACAGCACGCGTTCACGAAGCTCGGCCGACAACTGGTCAGGACGGTTGTAGGCGTTCGAGACGGTGGTCCGCGAAATCTTGAGTTCGGCAGCCAGCGAAGCCAGGGTCGCCCGCCGGCGGGGCATCGGACTCCTCGGCATGCTCGCCGACGTTAGTCCAACTCGTTGGCCGGTGCCCGGCGGTCTCAGGTGACCAGCACCCGATCCGCCGACGATCGTCCACGTTCGGCCATCCACACCACGGCCCAGACACCGCAGGCGATGGTGACGATGACGAAGCTCGGCGGCGCGTTGAACATCGCCGAGAGCATCAAGCCGACCCACACCGCCACCAGGTTGATGGCCGTCGAGATCGCGATGGCCAGCGCCGGACGCGCAGTCAGCATGATCGCCGCCGCCGCAGGCGTCACCACCAGCGCGAAAAGCAGCAGGGTACCGACGGCTTGGACGGCCATCGTGACCGTGAGACCGAGCAGGATCATGAACACGATCGACAGTGCCCGCACCGGGACTCCGCGGGCGTCGGCGACCTGTGCGTTGACCGAGGTGAACAGCAGCGGCCGGTAGATCACCGCGATGCTGACCGCCAACACGATCAGTAGCGCGGCGAAGGACATGATCTGTTCGTCGGTGATGGCGAGCAGGTTGCCGAACAGGATGTTGGTCATCGTGTTCGAACCGCGGGTGGCCAGCGAGGCGAACAACAGACCCAGCGCGGTCGCCATCGCCAGGACGGTGCCGGTGGCCACTTCCCGGTCACCGGCGCGGCGGCCCAGTGCGCCGATGACCAGCGCACCGCCGACGCAGAACACGCCCAGCCCGAGCGCCACCGGCAGGCCGAGCAGGACAGCCCCGGTGGCGCCGGGCAGGCCGATGTGTGCCAGCGCGTGCGCGGCGAACGACGTATTACGCACCACGACGAAGTAGCCGATCAGTCCGGCCGCCAGCGCGACGATGGAGCCGCCGAGCAGCGCGTTACCCATGAAGTTCGATGTCAGGATCTGCCACCAGTTGTCCTGGTAGCCCAGCGCCACCAGCGTGGTCGTCACGAGGGCCGCCGGACGTACAGGTCACCCTGCGGGGTGTGAACGACATCGACCTGGGTTCCGTACAGGTGGCTGAGCAGCGTGGGGTCGACCACGCCCTCGACGGAGTCGTAGTGCGCGTGCCCGTCGAGCAGATAGATCGCCCCGGTCAAGATGGTCAGCAGCGGGTTCAGATCGTGGGCCACGAGCAGGACGGTGACGTCATAGTCGCGGTTGACGCGCTGCACCAGGGCGACGAGTTCCTGCTGACTCTTCAGGTCCAGCGATGCCAGCGGTTCGTCGAGGATGACCAACCGGGGATGGCTGACCAACGCCCCGGCCAGCGCGACTCGCTGACGCTGGCCGCCCGACAGCTGGGATAGTCGCTTGTCGGCGAACGGCGTTGCCCCGACGGCCGCGAGAGCTTCGTCGACGCGTCGGCCCTCGGATGCGGAGGTGACGCCGAAGCCCCATCGGTGGCCGCTGAGCCCGAGCATGACCGCATCCCGTGCGCGAATCGCCTCCCCGGCGGTGGATGCGTAGTGCTGTGGTACGTAACCGATCTGGTCGTTGGCCGAACCGGGCGGTTGGCCGAAGACCTGCACATGCCCGGTGGCACAGGGGATCAGACCGAGGACGACCTGGAGCAGGGTGGTCTTTCCGGATCCGTTGGTTCCGATGACGGCGACCACTCCGCCGGCGGGAACGTCGAACGTCGCCTCCGACCAGATGGTGTGGCCGCCGCGTACGACGCTGACGTCACGGAACGCCAGTGCTGGCTCAGCCCCCGACACCCAACGCCTCGGCAAGTGCATTGAGTTGGTTGACCTGCCAGACCTGGAACGACTCGTCGCCGGGGGGCACAGTTTCGGTGACCTCGACCACCGGCACTCCGGCAGCTTCGGCGGCGCTGCGGATCTGCTGCGGCAGCGAACCTTCGGTCTGGGTGTTGTAGATCAGCACATCGACGCCCCGATCGCCGAGCAATCGCAGGAAGGCGTCGAGATCGGCCGGTGACGGATCGGTCTCGTTGTCCGACGCGGTTTGGTAGCCCGGCGGAGTCCGGTTCTGCAGTCCGACCGCGGCTGCCATGTCGTCGAATACGCTCTCGGTGGCGGCGTAGGTTTTGCCGGAAGCGCTGGTCTTGATCGATTCGATGGCCGCGTCGTAGTCGGACAGTGACTGCCCGAACTCCGAGCGTCGCTCGGCGAAGTAGTCCGCGGCTTCGGGAGACAGCTTTTCCATCTCGGTGGTGACGGCATCGGCGACGGCGGTCACCGCGCTGGGGTTGTACCAGATGTGGGGGTTGGGTTCGCCGGCGTGGTCATGGTCATGGTCATGGTCATGGTCATGGTCATGGGCGGGGTCCTCGCCTCCGCTGACCTGCAATGCATTGACCACCGGAGCGTCGGGCGCCGAGGTGGCGGCCAGCTTGACCGCCCACTCGTCGTAGTGGCCTCCGTTGAGAACGACCAGCTCTGCGGCGTCGAACAGTGCCGCGTCCCTGGGTGCCGGTTCGAAGTCGTGCGGATCGATGGCCGAGCTCGCCACGATGGTGGTGACCTGCGCGCACTGCCCGCCGAGCTGGGTGACGATGTCGCCCCACTGATCCACGCTGACCACGACCTTGACCGGCGCAGCCGGACAGTCCTCGCCGCCGTTTCCGGCGCCCGGGGTGGGCGCGGCCGCGTCGTTGTTGCTCGCGCACGAGGCCAGCGCGATCGGAACGGTCAGGAGCAGACCGGCGGCGAGCGGACGGAGACGCGCGGGAGTGGACATCACCCGGTAACGATAACCGTTTGCAGTACTCCGGGACACCCGACGGGCAAACCCTTATTGAAAATGATTATCATTAACGCATGACAACTTCAGCTCCACTGCTTCCCGTCACCGTTTTGTCCGGGTTCCTCGGTGCCGGCAAGACCACCCTGCTCAATCACATCCTTGCCAATCGGGAGGGCCGCCGGGTCGCCGTGATCGTCAACGACATGAGCGAGGTGAACATCGACGCCGCGCTCGTCGCCGGACAAGGTCACCTCGACCGCACCCAGGAGAAGCTCGTCGAACTGACCAACGGGTGCATCTGCTGCACGCTGCGAGAGGATCTGATCGAAGCAGTGGGCGCACTTGCCCGCCAGCAGCGGTTCGACCAGCTCGTCATCGAATCGACCGGAATCTCCGAACCCATGCCGGTGGCCGCCACGTTCAGCTGGGAGTTCGAGGACGGCTCCAGCCTCGGCCAACTCGCACGACTGGACACCCTGGTCACCGTGGTCGACGCGTCGACATTCCTGACCGAGATCGCCCGTGGGGAGGCTCTGGCCGACCGCCAGATGGGCGCCGGCGACGATGACGCACGCAGTATCGCCGACCTGCTCGTCGACCAGGTCGAGTTCGCCGACGTAATCCTGCTCAACAAGACCGACCTGGTTGCCGAATCCACCCTGCACACCGTGGAAACCCTGGTGCGCCGGCTCAACCCGAGGGCCAAGTTGATCCGCACCGACCACGGCATCGTCGAGATCGGCGAAGTGCTCGACACCGGACTCTTCGACCCGATCGCCGCAGCCGAGGCGCCCGGGTGGGACGAGGAGATCGCCGATGGCCACACTCCCGAGACCGAGGAGTACGGCATCAGCTCCATGACCTTCCGGTCAGACCGGCCGTTCCATCCGCAGCGGCTGGCCGAAGCCCTCGGCAACACCACACGGGTGCTGCGCAGCAAGGGGTTCTGCTGGATCGCGAGCCGACCGTCCATCGCCGCAATATGGTCGCAGGCAGGCCCGAACCTGACGATCGAGCCGGCCCAGTACTGGTCGAGCACCGAGATCCCGCCGGGGCAGGAGATCGTCCTGATCGGCGTGAAGCTCGATCGCGAACGGGTGCAGCAGTTGTTCAGCGCCGCGCTGCTCACCGACACCGAGATGGCCGAGGGCGAACAGGCCTGGATGGCCTACCCCGATCCGCTTCCGGCGTGGGGCATCACCCACAGTCACGCGCACTGAGGAGGTGCGCAGCCACCGAGCCGTCCGACCACCCCGCGACGAATTCGTCGCGGGACACCCAGCACACCGATGTGGCCGGTGCGTCACGACGCAGCACACAGCGGGCCGGATGCGGTCGGCCCGGGGTTGCCAACCGTGGTTGCCACACTGCCACGGTGCCGTCACCTGAAGCCGCCGCCAGCAGCTTTCCGTCCGGTGACCAGCAGACCACGGTCACGATCTGGTCGGCAGCGGCCAGAATCCTGGGTGTGCTCCCCCGCGGCCCGGTGCCGCCGAAATCCCAGACGGTGACGTTACTTCCGCCACCCGAAGCGAGGAAACGCGAGTCGGGCGAGAACGCCAGCGTCGAGATCTTGGTGGGGTAGCCCGACATCGCGAGCTCGCTGCCGCTCTTGCCCACCCGCCACACGTGCAGGGTGGCGTCCTGATTTCCGCTGGCCGCCCAGCGCCGGTCGGGGCTGATCGACAGTGCCAGCAATGACCCGGTGAACGGTAGGACATCGTGCCCGGCGTCTGCGGAGATGTGATGCACATGGATTCCGCCGTAGGCCGAAGACGCCACGCGGCGCTTGATCCAGGCCACACCGGTGACCGTGCTGTCGCGCTCGCGCCGAAAGTACTCGGCGCCGTCCCGGTCGGCCACGACGGTCGCGCGCCCCACCCCGGCCGCAAGTCGAGCGCCGTCGAAGCTCCATGCCAGCGATGAGCACCAGCCGCCCTCGACCGACCCGACCGGCACGCCGTCGGCGTCAAAGAGGGTGCATCCATCCATCGAGCCGACAGCGATGCGATCCCCGGCCGGTGACCACGCCACGGTCAGAGCGCCGGCCGATGCCTGCACCCGGTGCAGCACCGTGCCGTCGGTATCGAGCAACGACAACGACCCTTCCGCGCCGACTGCCGCGATGCGGCCGCCGGGGCCTGCGGCAACGCCGACGACGGCGTCGTCGACGTCCGTGCGCCATCGGCTGGATCCAGCGACCACAGCGGTCATGCAGACACCAAGGTGTCCCGAAACGCCGACTCGAGTTCTTCCCGGTCGAGATTGCGTCCGATGAACACCAAACGGTTGCTCCGAGATTCGCCGTCGGCCCACGGTCGCCCCTCCGCGCCGTCGAAGAGCATGTGGACACCCTGGAACACGTACTGCCGCGACTGTCCTGCCAAGGCCAAGATGCCCTTGCTGCGGAAGATGTCGACGCCCTTGGTCGACAGCAGCTCACCGAGCCAGCTGTTGAGCTTCTCCACGTCGACCTCACCATCGATCTGGAATCCGACCGAACCCACGGTCTGATCGTGCTGGTGGTCGTCCTGCTCGAGGAAGGCCGGATCCTCGGCGAGCACCCGTTGGAGGTCGAAGGCGCCGATGTCGAGGATGTAGCCGAGATCGACCTTGGCGTTCTGCGTCCGCACCACTTGCGCACCGTGGTTGATGCTGCGGAGTCGTTGCTCGACGGCGCCCACCTGCTCGTCGTCGACAAGGTCGATCTTGTTCAGAATCATTCGGTCGGCGAAGGCCACCTGCTCGACCGCCTCGTTCTCCACTCCTTCAGGCTTGACCTCGTCGAGGTGATGGAGCACATGGGCGGCGTCGATGACGGTGACAATCGCGTCCAGCCGGAGTTGCTCCCGGATCTCGTCGTCGACGAAGAAGGTCTGCGCGACCGGGGCCGGGTCGGCCAGACCTGTCGTCTCGATCAATATCTGATCGAACTTGTCGCGTCGACGCATCAACGCCCCGAGGATGCGGATCAGGTCACCGCGCACGGTGCAGCAGATGCACCCATTGTTCATCTCGAAGATTTCCTCTTCGGCATCCAGCACCAGCGCGTCGTCGATGCCGACTTCACCGAATTCGTTCTCTATCACCGCGATTCGACGACCATGGTTCTCGGTCAGGATGCGGTTCACCAGTGTCGTCTTGCCGGATCCGAGGAATCCGGTGATCACGGTGACCGGTACCCGTGAATCAGTCGTGGTCGTCATGTTCGCGTCCTTTCGGGTGTGCAGCGAGTACCTCACGCAACTGCGCTACTGTCACATCGGTGCTGGCGCAGGCGAATTTCCAGCTGCGCCGGGGGTTGCCGAGCACAGCGATCACCGTCTCCACGGGTGGACAATCGGGCTCGACGCACGCCAGCTGCTGGACGATCACCGTCACGTCGTCGTCGAGACCGAGTTCCTCACGGACCACGCCCTTGAGCAGACCCACGTGGGGGCTTGCGCCGGGCGGCGACGGCGCGACACCGCCGACGTTGACGAATGCGTTCATGAAAGCCCGAGCTTCAGGGATGCGCCGCCGTCGACGAACAATTGCTGGCCCGTCACGTAGCGCGCGTCGTCGGATGCCAGATACACCACGGCGTGGGAGATGTCAGAGGCCTCGATATACGGGATCGGCATGGCCTGCACGACCGGAAAGATCTCCTCGGCATCTGCGCGGGTCGGTTCGGCGAGATCGGGACGGAACATGCGATACATCTCCGCGTTGTGCAGCATGTCGGTGTCGACACTGGTCGGGTGTATCGCGTTGATCCGAATACTGGCCGGCCCCAACGTCAAGGCCAGCGAACGGGTGTAGTCGCGGAGCATCTTCTTCGCCAGCCCATAGCCGTCGCCGCCTGGGCCGGGCAATCCGCCCTGGCCCCCGACACCGCCGGCTTGGGGCACCAAACCGGCAACCGAACCGGTGATGACGACCGACCCGCCTGCGGCGAGGTGGGGTATCGCGACGTGGACGGTGTTGACGACGCCGACGAAGTTGACGTCGAAGGCGTCGACGAAGCCCTGGGCCGGGACCGCGTTGCCCAGTGGACAGATGCCCGCGTTGGCCACCACGACGTGCAGCCCGCCCAATTCGGCGACCCCGGAATCGAGCAACTGCTTCAACGCTGTCCGATCACGCACGTCGGCCAGGCCGGTGACCACGCGCCGGCCGGCCTTCTCCACCAGTCGTGCGGTCTCGTCGAGGTCGGCTTGGCGCGCAAGTGGGTACGAGTTGGTCGCGATATCCTCGTCGATGTCGACGAGGATGAGGTCGGCACCCTCGTCGGCCAGGTGGACCGCATGGCTACGACCCTGGCCCCGGCCAGCTCCGGTGATCAAGGCAACCTTGCCCGCCAAACGACCCATCACATTCCTCCTCTACCGCGCACGGCTTGTTGAAAACGATTTCTATTAACTGTACCGTGGAATATGCGTGACGAGAACCTTTGCCCACGAACAGGATGCGCACGCCGATGAGCGACCGACCCACCGCAGAACACGAATTCACCCGGCGGCCTTTCACCGTGGCAGTCTGCGGAGGCTGCGACCGCGACCCCGCACTGATGTCGCAGCTGCGCGCTGTCGTCAAACGCTGCACACACGGAGTCCTGGTGGAAACGCATTGCCTTCTCGGCAAGTTCGCGTGCACGACCCTGGCACCGATGCGCGGAGCGATACTGCTCCTGCAACCGTGCAATTTCGAACGGGTACCCATCGCATCGGTGCAATGGATCGGGCCGGTCCGCACTGACCTTGACGCACAACTCGCCTGTGCGTGGATTGCCGCCGGCGTATGGGACGGTCAACTCCTGCCCAGACATCTGCGGGCTGAGCTCAACGTGGCCGCCCTGGCCCGCAACAACTGACCACACCACCAAACGCCTCGCGTCCGCCGGGTTGTGTCAATTCCCGACGGACGCGAGGACGATCACGCTCAGTGGTATCAGTGGTGGTGGTGACCCACGGCCCCGCTGAGCTCGTTCGGGGTCTGCTCCAGCGTCGCCGACGTGGTGATCGTGCCGGCTTGCAGGTCGACCAGATGGATCTGCCTGGTGGCCGGATCCGTCACGTACACCGCATCCTCGCGGGTGAAGACAGTCGGGCGGGGATCCTGCCAGTCGTCGGGCTCGGTCCACGCTTCGGTGACGTCGATGGTCTTGACGGTGTCCCCGGTTACCGGGTCGAACACGTAGAGCTTGCCGTCGGTACCCATGATCAGAGCCTGCGCCTGCGGCCCACGGGCCAGCGAGCGGAAGGAGTAGCTCACCGATGCCGGCAGGTTGACGATCCTGAGCTGATCGGTGGTGGTGTCGATCAAGCTGAACTGCTCGGGCCGCTCCAGCTCGGCATCCTCGTCGACTTTCATGTCGCCCAGCGCAACCGGAGAATCGTCGTGGCCCTTGATGTTTCCGATGCGCCCGTACGGAGTCGGGCTGGCAACCTTGGTGAACTGTCCGCCGGCGTAGATCAGTGCGCCATTTTCGCAGCCGAGAACCACTGCTTCATCGGCCACCACGGTCTCGCCGTGCAAACCGGGGCAATCCTCATTGCGGGCGATCTCTGTATCACCCTGCAACGCAACGGCTCCGGTGCGGCCCTCGGGATCGCCGAGGCTGTGCACCAGCGTGCCGTCCGACAGAATCACCGCGACGCCGTGGTGCGGCTGGGGGGTCTTGAAGTTCTCGGTCTCGGGCATTCCGTTGGCCAGATCGTGCGGATCGAAGGCCGTGATCTCGCCCGTGCCGTCGGCGAACAGCACGGTGCGCTCCCCGTGCGCGACCACGTGCCCTGCATCAGAGGCGGGGAACGTGTCATCGGTCAACTGCCCGTTGGCGGCATCGAGGATGCGGAAACCCTCAGTCGTGGTGACCAGTACATGCGACTCGTCACCGGCGGGGTTGACCCGCAGGAAGCCGTCGAGTGGGATGTCCTGCCGAACTTCCAGCGTCTCGCCGTCGAGGATGTACAGACCGCCGTCGTAGGTCGCTACCAGCGGCTCGCTCACACTGACGGTCTGCGCCGGTGTGTCGGTCGCCGGGCTGGTGTCGGTATCGGTCTGGCCGGCGGTGTCGTTGCCACCCCCGCACGCCACCAGGAGTGCGGCGGTGCACGACAGCGCCCCGGCGCGGTAAAGCCACCGAGTATTGCTCATGTTTGCTCCCTTCTGAAGCTGTTCGGATATGGTCGGCGCCTATCGCAGACCGTCGACTATGGCGTCGGTATTCGCGCGCATCATGTCCAGATACGTCGCGCCCGGCGTGCCTGGCGGGCTGAGTGATTCGCTGTACAGCGAGACGATGCGTACGTCGAGGCCGGCGTCCTGGGCGAGGACTCGCGCTAATCGCTCGGGCTGTGAGGAATCGACGAAGATGGCCGGTACTCGGGCGGACTCGATGGCACCGACCAATGACTGCAGGTCCGACGGGCTCGGCGCGGCCAACGTCGTACCGCTCGGCACGACCGCGCCGATCACGGTGAAGTCGAACCGCTGCGCAAGGTATCCCAGGACATGGTGGTTGGTCACCAGCTTGCGGCTCTGGGTCGGTATGGCGTCGAAACGTGTGGTCATGAAGGTATCGAGCTCGATGAGCTGCTCGCGGTACTCGTCGGCCCGAGAGGCCACGGCCTGGCCGTCGATGCCCTCGACATCACGCAGGACTGCCTGTTCGATGACGTCGACGGCAGTGATCATCCGCTGCGGGTCGGTCCAGAAGTGCGGGTCCAGAGTCCCCGCGCCACCGCCCTCGGCATAGCTGATGGGATCGACGTTCTCGCCCACCGCCAGGGCCGGAACACCCTGTTCTGCAGCGCTTTCCACGTTTCTGATGACGTTCTCTTCGAGCCCGAGACCGTTGTAGACGATCAGGTCCGCCGTCGTCATCGCCGCCGCGTCCTGGGCGGACACCCCGAATGAGTGTGGATCGGTGTTCGGTTGCATCAGGACCCGTACCGGCGCCGCGTCACCGACGACGTTACGAACCACGTCGCCCAGAATGTTGGTGGTGACGATGATCTCTCCGCTCGCAGCGGTGCTGCCGGTGCACGCCGTGATCAGGCTGGAGATCAGCGCGACGATCCAGACCAGCGGCCATCGACTCACCGCCCGGTCTCCACCATCAGGCCCGGACTGACTTCGGTGCTCAAGGTGCGGGCAAGGCGCAGGTCGTCGCCGTAGTCCACCTCGTACACCTCGCGCGCGCCAGCATTGTTGATGTACGCCCGGTCGGAGTCGATATCGATCACCGGTTGCGGGCCGGCGGTGGGAATCGCCTCGGCGAACAGCGCTACCCGGGTGGTCTCGGTGCGGGTGTTGACGTCATGGGAACTCAGTGTGCCGTCGCGGTGCAATACCAGGACGGTTCCGTCTCCGGCGGTGTTGGTGGCCACCGCGTCGGGGACCGGAATGACCGTCCACGCCCGTTGCCGGCTGTCCAGTACCCAGACCGTACCGTCGGACAATCCGGCGAACACGTCCGCGCGGTCGCGGTGGTCCAGTTGCTGCGGGCGCTGTGGCGGCGCGTCGGCAGGGAACGGCATCGCGGTGACTGTCAGGTCACCACTGCCGCCCGTCACCCGCACCGCGCCGGTGGCGCAACCGAAGACGACGGCGCGGCGAGTCGGCTGCGACCAGGAGGGGTCGGGGCATTCACCGGCGATGTCGGTGGCACCGGCGTCGTCGACAACCTGCATCCGTCCGGTCTGCGACACGGTGACCAGCCGGCTGCCGTAGGGCACCACGGCGGCGACGTCGTCGCCGACGCTGAGGTTGGCCGGAGCCTCGACCGAGCGCTGGCCCAGCTTCTCCCGGTCGAGCAGTTCCACGCCGTC
Organism: Mycobacterium sp. SMC-4; assembly: GCF_025263265.1. Classification (NCBI taxonomy): domain Bacteria; kingdom Bacillati; phylum Actinomycetota; class Actinomycetes; order Mycobacteriales; family Mycobacteriaceae; genus Mycobacterium; species Mycobacterium sp. SMC-4. The sequence continues at coordinate 4,893,139 of NZ_CP079869.1, forward strand.
GCCGGTGTGGACAGCCACCGTGGAATTACTGGCACCCACCGAGGTCACCGGTGCGTCGAGGGTGCCGACTTCACCGATGTCGCTGGCGAAGTAGTGATAGTGATCGCCGTGATCGAAGGTCCAGGCGCCGGCGTCGACGATGGTGGTGTTCTGACCCGTGCGCAGGTAAGCGAACCGACCGTCACCGGCGATCGATTCGACGGGCCCGAACGAACCCACACTGGTCTCGGCTTCGTCCACCGCGTCATAGACCGCGGTGTCCCCGGTTTCCGGATCGACCAGCACCAGCCTCGTCAGCGCGCCGTCGACCTCGCGCGCACCTTCCACCACCACCTCGTCGCCATCCGTGCCCGCCGGCTCCTGCGCCTCGGGCGAGGTGTCGCCGCCGGCGCACCCGGCCAGCAGGCACAGCGACGCCGCCGCTACCGAAGCGCGTTTCCAGTTCCTCGAGACGACCATGGTGATCAACGTCCGCTTTCTGCCCAGCACTTTGATGAGAGTTGAACCGAAGAACAGCAGCACAGCCACGCCGGCGATGGTGGCCCCGCCGGCGGTGCCGGCGTGCCAGGAGATCAGCAGTCCCAGGTAAACCGCCGCCGAACCGATGGCCGCGGCCAGCAGCATCACCCTGGGAATCGAGCGCGCCCATGCCAGTGCGGTCGCCGGCGGCGCGACCAGCAACCCCAGCACCAGCAGGGTGCCGACCACGTGAAACGACGCCACCATCGCCACCGCCATCAGCACGGTCAGCGCCGGGATGGCCAGGTGCGGCCGCAGTCCGAGCGTGGCGGCCTTGCGCGGGTCGAAGGTGACGGCGACGAACGCACGGTGGCCGATGATGATGGCCACCAACGTCAACACCAACGCGCCGGCGAGCACCGCCAGGTCCACAGTCCGCACCGCGAAGACGTCACCGAAGAGGAACGCAGTCAGGTCGACCGCGAAACTCTGTGAGCGCGAGACGATGATGACGCCCAGGGCAAGCATGCCCACCAGAAGCAGGCCGATACCGGTGTCCGAGGACAGTTTGGAGGAGCGCCCGATGGCCGCCACGCCGACAGCCATGGCCAGTGCTGCGACAATGCCGCCGATCATCAGGCTGATACCCATCAGTGCGGCCACTGCAACGCCGGGCAGCATGCCGTGTGTCATGGCTTCGCCGAGAAAAACACTGCCGCGCAACACAATCCAGCAACCAACCAGGGCGCACAGACACGCGGCGATCACACCGGCGACCAGAGCTCTGGTGACCACGTCCGCCTCGAACGGCGCAGTCCACCAAGCCAACGTCATGTCGTACACTTCTATCAGTAATGAAAACTGTTTTCAACAAGGTGACACCGGTCACCACGCCCCTTGAACTGCGGGGTGTGGATTACGGCTATCCGCAGACGCCGGTCTTCAACGACCTCACCGTGGCCCTGCAGCCGCGGCGATTCAGCGCGCTGGTTGGATCGAACGGATCCGGCAAATCGACGCTGCTCGGCCTGCTCGCGGGGGTGCTACGGCCCGAGCGCGGGGTGGTCGAGGTGGGCACCCGCAACATCGCGTTCGCGGTGCAGCGCAGCAAGGTCACCGACGACTTCCCGATCACAGCCGCCGAAGCGGTGATGATGGGACGCTGGCGCCACCTCGGGCTGCTGAAGCGTCCCACCCGCGCCGACCGCGCCGTGGTCGATCACTGGCTGCACGAACTGGGGCTGGACGATCTGAAGCGCCGCACCTTGGGCGAGCTGTCCGGGGGCCAACGCCAGCGTGTGCTGCTGGCACAGGCTTTCGCGCAACAGGCGCCACTGCTGCTGCTCGACGAGCCCACCACCGGCCTCGATGCGGCCTCGGCGGCGCTGGTGACAGCCACGCTGCACCACCTGGCCGACGGCGGCACCACCGTCATCGCCGCGACCCATGACGCCCAGATGATCGAGACCGCCGACTACTGCCTCAACCTCGACGAGACCGCGCCTCGAGGTCCCGCCGGCCCACAGCTAGTCAATGACGTTGAGCGGAAGGTCGATCACGCTTGACTGGCTTCGCACCGTGAGCACATAGCGACCGCTGATCGGCGCGGGGAAACTCAGCGGCAGGCAGAAGAACCCGATCTCGCCACCCAAACTGGATTCCGGGACGTCGATCTTGACAGCCCGGGACGCTCCGGACGGGTCGGTGATCGTCAGGTCCACCGAGGGCGCTTTGTCGAAGGGCTGCGGCTTGGTCAGCACGACCAGGGTGACCGGGACCATCCGGTCCGGACCGATCTGATACCTGTCGACCACGCCGCCGGCGACGTTGAGCTTGTTGTCGACCACCGAGGCAGATTCAGCAAGCAGCGCTCCTGTGACTATCACGTGGCCAACCTACATGGCGCCGAGTCGCTAGCGAGATACATTGCGGGTAAGCAATATTCGCACCCATGCATACCCGCGGCGGCACGTCTGGACAATCGATAGTGATCTCCGTCACACATTCGCTCAGGCTATACAACACCTTGCCGCGGGCACATCCACGCCTGGCCCGATCCGACTCCCCGCGCCGCCGCGGGCACTGGCTGCGCCTATGCCAGTTCCGGCATGCTTCGCCGTCGACCACACCGTCGCACTGCAACCACAGACACAACCGAGCCGTCCCGAATTATTTGCTATTTCAGCAAGTTTCGTATCGATTGATACCCCGAGCGTACCTGCGGATGTTGGTATCCGGTGCTACCTTCCCAGCCCTGGGGCAGCCCAGATGTCTACTCAACTTCTCAATGTGGGGATTACGCAATGTCCAATCATCGCAACGATGTGTTCGCCGGACCGACACCCAGACCCGCTTCTCGGAGATGGCCTGTCATGCCGTTCATGATGGGCGGTGTGGCCATGGCAGGAGCCGCTGCCATATTGCTCACCCAGCCTGGCCAGGACCTCACCGCGACATCGGCCACCACGATCGCATACGCCCTGACAACTGACGAGAAACCACTGCCGGACAAGGCGACTGCCCTGCTGGGTACCGGGTGGCAATCACCGCTGCTCTTCCCCGAGTTCGAGGACTCGGGCCGAAAGTCTTCAGACAAAAAGCTTTTCCACACCGCAGCGTTCAACACCTCGGCAGCAGCAACCCCACCCACGCTGGCGGACTGGGTGCTGAATCTGGACAAGAACTACACCCTCGGAATGATCGGCAAGGGTGGCTGGCTGATCGGCAACGGTGTGGACGGCACCGATGCCTACATCACCGGCGATGGCATCGTCGTGGCGGCCAGTGCCGGCGGCAACGGTGGTCTGTTCGGCGGCAACGGCGGCAAAGGCGGAAAGGGACTGGACGCCGGCTACTACGTCAAAGACGCGCAGACCGGCACGTGGCGATTGCTCGACCACAGTCATGACCATGACCACGACCACGACCACGACCACGACCACGACCACGACCACGAGGGCACGTTCTTTGCTGCCACCAACGGCGCCAACGGCGGCTCTGCCCTGCTGGGTATCGGCAGGGGCGGCGACGGTGGTGCCGGCGGCATCGGAGTGAACCGCGACGACAATCCCTACGAGCACGTCGTCGGCGGCTCGGGCGGCAAGGGTGGTCACGGCGGATTCCTGTCCGGTGGCGGCGGCAACGGCGGCGTCGGCGGCTGGGCGTTCAGCGAGAGCGGCTTCGCCACTGGCGGCAACGGAGGCGCCGGCGGCCACGCCGGCCTGTCGGGTAACGGCGGCCAGGGCGGACACGGCGGTAGCGCTGCATCCGGCGGAAGCGTCGTCGTCGTCGACGGCCAGGAAAGAGTCGTCCAGTCGGTCGGCGGTCAGGGCGGAGACGGTGGACGAGCCCTGATCGGCAACGGAGCCGACGGCGGCCACGGTGGCACCGCCGACATCGTGCACAGCCATAGCCACGACCACGATCACAGCAGCGCGGCCGAGCACAACCACGACCATGAGCACAGTCACAGCTCGGTCGGTGAGGCGATCAGCGGTGCCGGCGGCAACGGCGGTAGCTCCGTGATCGGCAAGGGCGGTAACGGTGGAACCGGCGGGGGCGCCTACGAAGGTGAGCCCGACGATTCAGGTGTCCCCGGCGCGGTCGGCGTCAGCTCTTCCAGCGGCGGCAAGGGCGGCAACGGCGGCCAGACCGTCATCGGCACCGGGGGCAGCGGTGGCGACGGCAGCGGCGCGCATACCTACCACGGAGATGCGACCGGTGGCGACGGCGGCAACGGTGGCCGCCCGGGCGGCAACGGTGGTGCCGGCGGTGACGCAACCGCCCCGCAGGGCGAGGCAACCGGCGGTAAGGGCGGCACCGCAGGACGAGGTGGCGTCGACGGCACCGACGGTGCCGGTGACGGCCACGATCACGATCACGATCATGACCATGACCACGATCACAGCAGTGCCAGTGCCTTTGCCACTGCGAAGGCCGACACCAGCGCCAGCACCAGCGCCGCCAGGAGCAGCAGCGACAGCAAGAGCGACCGGCGCGTAAGCTCCTCGCGGCAACGCTGAGCACGTCATCGAAGAGCGCGGGCGTCGGCGGTTCGCACGTCGACGCCCGCGCTTCGATGTCCCATCACTTTGAGATAGTCCGGAACGATTGCGGAGAGGTTCAGCCATGCCAGAACAGGACAGCCCACCCGCCGACGCGGCAGGCACGAGCCCAGACGGCTCCACCAGGTCAGCTAATCGGCCGATAATCCCGCTCCTCGCAATGGTTCTCGCGATCACCGCGGTGGCGCTGTCGGTATGGGCAGTCATCCGGTCGGGCTCCCCGTCAGATCCGGCAGCCACCGGTCACACCGCGACCCAGTTCGACGAAGCCGAACGCAGTGCTGCCACCCAGCGCGTGTGCGAGGCCTTCGAGACCGTACGCAGAGGTGTGTCGTTGAATACCAATGCCACCGCGCCGGGCGGGGCCCAGGATGTCGCCGGAGGTCTGGCGGTGGCGGCCAACGCCCGGCTCGCCCTTTTCGGCGGCGGCGAGTATCTGCTGGCACGAATCGGGCCGGCAACGCCGGACGACCTCGCCCAAGCATCACGCAATTTCGCCGAAACGCTGCTCGACATCGGCGCAACCTCGATCTCGGGTGTTCCGACCACCCATCCCGAACAAGCCGAGAGGCTCCGCATCGCCGAGGAACAAAGCGCTGCGGTCGCCGAGCAGTGCGAGGGCTAAGACTCGATGAGCTCGTAGCGGATCATCCGAGAACTGTTGGCCACCACCGCGACCGAGGAGGCGTTGTGCAAAACCGCGGCCAGCACGGGGGACAACGCGCCACCGGCACCGATCAACAAACCGACAGCGTTGACTGCGATCGACATCGCGTAGTTCTGCCGAATCACCTCGACGGCACGGGTACCTAGATCCCGGACATCGAGAAGTCGGCGCAGATCGTCACTGGCCAAAGCAACATCGGCGGTTTCGACGGCGACGTCGGTGCCGCCCAGCCCCATGGCGATGCCGATGTCGGCTTCAGCCAGCGCGGGCGCGTCGTTGACGCCGTCCCCGACCATCGCCACGGTATGCCCCTTGTCACGCAACCGACGCACCACATCGAGTTTGTCCTCGGGGAGCACCTCGGCTTGCCATTCGGTGATACCGAGTTGCTCGGCGACCGCCGCAGCGGCTTCGGGATGGTCGCCGGTGAGCATCACGATGCGCCGAACACCACTGGCCCGCAACTGTTCAAGCACCTCGGTGGCTTCTGACCGGACCTCGTCACGAAGACTGATCAGACCCACGAGCTTGCCATCCACCGCGAGCAACAGCGGTGTCTCGGACTGCCGGCGAAGGGAATCCACCCATTCGGTGGCTTTCTTGGTCACCCGCACCTTCTCCTGGCGCAGCAGTGACGGACTACCGAGCAGCAAGGTACGCCCATCGGCCCAGGTCCGCATCCCCAGCCCGACCAGCACCTCACACTCCTCGTGCGGCGGGATCTCGATATGACGTTCCTTCGTCGACCGGATCACCGCTTCGGCCAGCGGGTGCCGGGAGTGGATCTCCGAGCTGGCAGCGTAGGCCAGCACCTGTTCGGGCTCCCAGTCCTTATGGAAAGCAACAAGATTCGTCACCACCGGACGGCCCTGCGTGAGAGTCCCGGTCTTGTCGAACACAATGGCGTCGACGCGGCCGGCCTCTTCCAGGTGCGACCCGCCCTTGATCAGGATACCGCGACGGGCCCCGTTGCCGATCGCAGCGCTGATCGCCGTCGGTGTCGAAAGTCCGACCGCGCACGGGCAGGCCACCAGAAGCATCGTCATGGCCCGACGCACATCCCTGGTCAGGACGAGGGTGGCGGCCGACAGCAGGAACGATGCCGGCACGAACCGGCGGGAAAAGCTCTCTCCGACAGTCTGAATCGGTGCCCGATGCAGCTGGGCTTCCTCCACCCGGGCAATGATCCGGCCGATGGTCGTCTCGTTGCCGACCGCCTCGGCCCGCACCACCAGCCGCCCGCGTACCACGACCGAACCGGCGAACACCCGCGCCGCAGCGGAGACCGCAACCGGCAGATTCTCACCGGTGATCGCGGACTGATCCACGATCGCCTCACCGTCGACGACGGTCCCGTCAACCGGAAGCGCGACCTGGTCGTGAATCACGACCTCGTCGCCCACCCGAAGCTCGGCTGTGGCGATCTCGACCTCGGTGCCGTCGGCCAGGCGTACCCAGGCGGTGTCCTGGTTGCCCTGCAACAGATTCGCAATGGCCCGGCGGGTCCGGCGCAACGTGAGGTCCTGCAGGTACTCGCCGATGTTGAGCAACCACAGCACCGTCAGCGCCACGACGTTCTCGCGCAGTACCAGGCTGGCGATGGTGGCCGCACTGACCAGGACATCGGTTCCGGCTGAACGGTTTCCGCGCAGGGTGCGCAACGCACCGCGCAAGAACGGGTAGCCGGTGAAGATCGTCACGCCGGTGGCGGCCAGCCGGCTGGTCGGCCCGAGCAGCGGCGGGCGCGCGAACACGTAGCGGCGAATGCCGAGTAGCACCAAAGCGGTTCCGCCCACAGCCATCCGGAGCACATCGGCATTGGTGATGTCCGCCGAGCGCGGCGACCGCACCGCCACCAGTTCCCGAGCCACCACCGCGGCAGCTTCGATCGCCTCGAAAACCGCAGCACGCTCACAGCGCTTCGGCGAGTACCACACCACGATGGACGCGGTGCGCGGATAGGCATGCACCGCCCGCACACCGGGCACTTTCTCTATCGCATCTTCGATGGCGACCGCCCGCGGCGAATCGTTGCGGAACCACGGCGCCAGCAGGCGCATCCGCCCCGCAGCGTCGGAGACGACGGTCAGGGCCACCACGGGCTCAGTGGTCGTGCGCGTGTGCGGCATCGGCCACGGCCGGCGGCGGCGCTTCCTCGCCGATCCGCTCCCGCGCCTCGGCCACCACATCGGCGACCTTCAGCCGTGCCGATTCCGCGCCCTCTTCAGCCTTTCGCACACCGCGCAACGCCCAGGTCGTCGCGGTCACCGACGCCTCGCGGACCGGGGCCTTGGCGACCACCTTGCGAACACCTTGGTACGCCGCGACACCCACAGCGCCGGTGACGACCGTCGAGGCGGCTTTGGCCAGAAACGCGTGCAGAACCATGAAACCACCATAGCCCCGTCGTGCTTGCCGGGCAGGCGTTGCCCCAACTGGCACAATTGCGGCCGTGGCCGTCGAGACGCACGCGAAGACGCGCCGTCCGGATTCGATGCACATCCTCGTCGTCGGGATTGTCGGGCTGGCGCTGTTGGGCGGGACCCTCCGGACGTTTGTGGCCGGCACACCGGATATCGCGACGGCAGCCACCGTGTTCTGTGGAATCTTCGTGCAGGCGCTGCCGTTCCTGGCGCTCGGCGTGGTCATCAGCGGTGCGATAGCGGCCTATGTGACTCCGGATCGGTTGGCTCGCTGGCTCCCTCGCCGACCGGGTGCCGCGATCGTGGCCGCCGGCGTCAGCGGGGTGGCGCTGCCGGGCTGCGAATGCGGTTCGGTGCCGATCGCCCGTCGGCTGTTCGGTCAAGGCGCCGTCGGTGCTGCGGCCCTGACATTCATGCTCGCCGCACCGGCCATCAACCCGATCGTGCTGGTCTCCACCGCTGTCGCGTTTCCCGGTGAGCCCGCCATGGTGGCGGCGCGCTGCGCAGCCTCACTGCTGACTGCGATCACCATGGGCGTGTTGTGGGCCCGCTTCGGTCAGCCGCGCTGGATCACCCGGCATGTGCCGCGCGCACAAGCGCACGGTGACTCGAAGTTCACCGTTTTCACCGAAGCTGCCCGGCATGATTTTCTGCAGGCCTCTTCATTCCTGGTGGTCGGCGCGCTGGCCGCCGCAGCGCTGCACGTGCTGGTGCCGGCGTGGGTCTATGACCATCTGGCCGGTCAGCTGCTGCTGGGCATCGTGGTGATGGCGGTCCTGGCGGTGGTGCTCGCGTTGTGCTCGGAAGCCGACGCTTTCGTCGCTGCCAGCCTGTCGATGCTTCCGCTGCTGCCCCGCCTGGTGTTCCTGGTCGTCGGGCCGGCTGTCGACATCAAGCTTTTCGCGATGCAGGCGGGAATGTTCGGCCGGGCCTTCGCCGTTCGCTTCGCCCCGGTGACTTTCCTGGTGGCCACCCTGATGGCCACCGGCGTCGGGCTGTTGGTGCTGGGTAACCGATGAAACGGGAAACCGAGAATGCGCTGCTGCTGCTGGTAGGCGTCTGTACGGCGATCATCACCGCCACCGGTGCCTACACCCGCTATGTCAAACCGTCGCTGCTGCCCTGGCTGGTCGCCTCGGCGGTGTTGCTGATCGGTCTGGCACTCGTCTCCATCGTGCGCGACATCAGAAGCGGACCGCAGGAGCACGGTGACCACGCACATCATTCCGGCGTGCTCTGGCTGCTCATCGTGCCCGTCGCATTGTTGGGGTTCGTGGTTCCACCCGCCATCGGCCCCCTGACCGCGCGACCTGCGGTCGTCGAGGTTTCCACTGATGTGCTGCGCCGGCCGTTTCCGCCGCTTCCCGACGAGCGGGCCCCTGAACTCGCGCTGCCCGAGGTGCTCATCCGCGTCGCCCAGGACTCGGCCGGAACCCTCGATGACAAGCTGGTCAGCGTCATCGGCTTCACGATCCACGACGAGGGCCGCGTCGACCTCGGCCGGGTGGTGATCCTGTGCTGCGCCGCCGACGCCCAACTGGCCCGGATGGTGCTCGACGGCCCGGCGGCCCATGCTGCCGCACGCTTGCCGGACGGGACCTGGGTGCGCGTCGAGGGCACCGTTCCGACCGGACAGGCCGATTCTTCGCGCCGGACGGTCCCCCGGATGCAGGTCACCTCGGTGACCGAGATCGAACCGCCCGACCTTCCCTACAGCTACTGAGCACCCCTGGTCGGCGCATCGACACGCTCGGGGTGACGCGGTACGGTGGTCGCCGTCCTTAATGAAAACGATTGTCGATAGGCTGTGGATATGCGGACTCCGGTGCTTCTCGTCGCCGGCCAGGAACTCACCGACGCGCTGTGCGAGGTGCTGGTGGGCACTGCGGGCACCGTCGTGGTCACCCACCGTTTCACCGGCCACGTGGTCATCCGCGGTGTCACGATCCGTCGCGGCGAGCAGGTGGACATCTCGGAGTGGCCGCTGGAGCTGAGCAACTGCTGCGTCGGCTGCACCAGTCGAGACGACCTGCTGGTCCTGCTACGCCGGCTGCATCGCCGCGACGACGTCGACCGCATCGTCGTCCATCTCGACAAGTGGCTGGAGCCCGAACCGGTCTGCTGGGCGATCAACAACGTCGACGTTCACGTCGGACCGGGCTACCTCGACGGCCCGGCCGCCCAGGATGTGCGCATCGAAGCCGTGGTGAGCACGGTGAACACCGAGCAATGGCTGGCCCAGGCCGTCGGCGACGACGTCCTCGACGACGACCGCACCGAAGCCCAGGTCGTCGTCGCCCAAGCCGAGTTCGCCGACCTGCTGGTCTTGACCGACACCGACTCCAAGACCCTCGCGGTGCTGAACCGGTTGGCCCCACGAGCACGATTCATGATCGACGTCGACAACGTCGAGACCGCCCTGACCGAACTCGCACCGGACGCCCGGCGAGGCAACGATCACAGTCCGCACGAGCACCTGCTGGCCGGCCGGCCGCCGCTGGACGCCCACGGCGACGTGGCGATCGTGGAGTTCAACGCATCCCGGCCTTTCCACCCGCTGCGTCTGCACCTGGCGATCGACGATCTGCTCGACGGCGTGGTGCGCGTGCGCGGCCGCGCCTGGCTGGCCAGCCAGCCTGACACCGTGATCTGGATCGAATCCGCCGGCGGTGGTCTGCGGGTGGCACACGCCGGCCAGTGGCTGGCCACCATGGACCCCGACGCGTGGGCAGAGGACCCGGAGCGGGTGGCGCTGGCAAGCATGCGGTGGGACGAACAGTTCGGTGACCGCCACATCGCCATGACCGTGCTGGTCTGCGGTGCAGACCCGGACACCATTTTCCGGTCCCTGAGCCGGGCCCTGCTCACCGACGAAGAGCTGTCCCGGCCGCTGGAGTGGCCGGGCTACGAAGACCCGTTCCAGGAGTGGCACGAGGATCCGTGCGAGGACCTCGACAAGGTCGACGAATCACGGCCCGACGGAAGCGAGTTCGGGTTCTCCTGATCTCGCCGCGCCACCATCCGGGCCCGTTCGCCCGGCGTGGTGGCACCCCAGATCCCGTGCGGCTCACGCGTTTCCAACGCATGCATCAGACACTGGCGGCGCACGGTGCAGTTCAGGCAGATCTGTTTCGCGCGTTCCTCCCAGGCGGCCCGACCGGCGCCGCGGTGCTGTTCGGACACGAAGAACAGATCGGTGGGCAGATCCAGGCACCGCGCATGCCGGCGCCATCGCCACGTCTGCGCGTGCGCGAACCGACCCGCACCGTTCACTCGGCGTTGCCCGGACGCGATCCGTAGCGGCGGCGGAACTTCTCAACCTGACCCGCAGCGTCGACGATCCGCCGACTACCGGTCCAGAAGGGGTGCGAATCCGAGGTCACCTCGACGACCACCAGCGGGTATTGCACGACGCCGGCGGGGGTCTGCCAATCGATGGTCCGGTCGCTGGTCATCGTCGAACGGGTCAGAAAAGTGGCCCCGGTGGTGGCGTCCTGAAAAACGACGGGGTGGTAGTCAGGGTGAATGCCCGGTTTCATGTCGCCTCCAGAAATAGTTATTGAAAATCATTTCCATTAGTACCCGATCGGGGAACCTGGTGGCAAGGTCCTCGCATTAGGCTGGCGGGGGTGGACACCCCGACCGTCGACCTCAACGCCGACCTTGGCGAGGGATTCGGTGTGTGGCAGATCGGCGACGACGACGCCATGCTCGACATCGTCACCAGCGCCAATGTGGCATGCGGATTCCACGCCGGAGACGCGGCGACGCTGGCCCGGACCTGCCGGTCCGCCAGCGAGCGCGGGGTACGCATCGGGGCCCAGGTCGGCTACCGCGATCTCGCCGGATTCGGCCGTCGGTTCATCGACATCGAACCCGATGAACTGATTGCCGACGTGATCTACCAGATCGGTGCCCTGCAGGCACTGGCGCGCGCCGCCGGTTCGACGGTGACCTACGTCAAACCACATGGCGCCCTGTACAACGCGATCGTCGACCACCAGGAACAGGCCGAGGCCGTCGCCACCGCCGTGCACGCGACCGATCCGGGTCTGGCAGTGCTGGGCCTGGCCGGTTCGGCCTTCCTGGGCTGCGCACAGCGGCTGGGCTTGCGCACCTTCTCCGAAGCCTTCGCCGACCGCGCCTACCGGCCCGACGGCCGGCTGGTGTCACGACGTGAGCCCGGCGCGGTACTCACCGACGCCGAGCAGATCAGTCACCGGGTGGCGTCGATGGTCCGAGACGGCACCGTCACCGCCATCGACGGATCCACCATCGACATTCACGTCGAATCGGTGTGCGTACACGGCGATTCACCCGGTGCGGTGCGGATCGCCGAGGCGGTGCGGCGCCGGCTGATCCACGACGGGGTCGTGGTGGCGCCGTTCGGTTGAGCGTCGGGCAAGATGTGCGTCGATGTCTTCTTCCTTGCGTGACGTGCTGGCCACCCTCACGCTGCAGCGCGCCGGCGACAGTCTGTTCGTCGGCGAGCAGTTGCCCGCCCCGTTCAACCACATTCTCGGTGGCCACATCTCGGCGCAGGCATTGCTGGCCGCCGGCCTGACAGCCCCCGATCGCCGGGCCCACAGCATGCACACTTACTTCCTGCGGCCAGGTGACGCCCGCCGCCCGGTCGATTTCGACGTCGTCGTGCTGCAGGAAGGACGGACGTTTTCCGCACGCCGGGTGACCGCACGCCAGGACGGCGAGGTGCTGCTGGAGGCGATGGCGTCGTTCAAGCACGAGACCGCCGACGAAACGCTCTATCAGCCGCAGATGCCCAAGGTCAGCGCACCGGAGTCGCTGCCCACCAGCGCGTCGCATTCGGCCGAGGACGTCGAGGAAGGCCGCGGTCGGTGGGCCAGCCTGCGCTGGTTCGAACGGCGCATCGTCTGCACCGACGCCGGACCGCCGGCGAACTCGCAGATCTGGTGGCGTCCCGACGGTGACATCCCCAACGACCCTGCCCTCCACACCTCGCTGGTGGCCTACCTCTCGGCGGTGACGCTGACCGAGCCCGCGTTCGCGGCGCGCGGCGCGCTGGGCGCCTCGGCACAGCGCGACCATTCGGTGTGGTTTCACCGCCCGGCGCAGCTGTCGGACTGGATGCTCTACGACCAGAGCTCGCCGAGCAGCGTGGACCGGGTCGCACTGGCCAGCGGACGGATGTACAACCGCAACGGCGAGCTGGTGTGCACCGTGGGCCAGGAGATGTACTTTCCGTGATTCTGCGCCGGCCCGATCTGGGCGCCTATGCAGAACGCTTCGACGTGCCCGCCGCGACCGCCGAATCCCCGGTGACGGTGTCGTGGGCGGGAGTCACGACACTGCTCATCGACGACGGCCACTCCGCGGTACTGACCGATGGATTCTTCTCCCGGCCAAGCCTTTTGACCGTGGCCACGCGTCGGCTGCGGTCGTCCCCGGAGCGGATCCGAACGGCGCTGCGGCAACTCGGGATCGATCGGCTCGACGCGGTCACGCCGGTGCACACCCACTTCGACCATGCGCTGGACAGCGCGGCGGTAGCCGAACGCACCGGAGCCCGGTTGTTCGGCGGCGACTCGGCAGCCAACATCGGCCGCGGCCGTGGCTTGGCCGACGTCGTGGTGGTGACGCCAGGTCACCCCGAGACGGCAGGCAACTACGATCTGACGTTCATCGAGGGTGCGCACTGTCCGCCCGACCGATTTCCCGGACCCATCACCACCCCGGTGCGGCCCCCCGCACGGGTCTGGGCCTACCGCTGCGGTGAGGCCTGGTCGACGCTGGTACACCACCGACGGACCGGCCGGCGGCTGCTGATCGTCGGCAGCGCCGGATTCGTCCCCGGTGCGTTGGCCGGGCAGCGCGCCGAGGTGGTGTACCTCGGGGTCGGTCAACTCGGGCTGCAACCGCCCGACTACCTGACCGCCTACTGGGATCAGACCGTGCGCATGGTCGGCGCCCGCCGGGTGGTGCTGATCCACTGGGACGACTTCTTTCGACCGCTACACAAGCCGTTGCGGGCTTTGCCGCGGGGCGTCGACGACCTCGATGCGTCGATGCGGGTGCTGATCGGCCTGGCCGAGCAGGATGACGTCGCACTGCACCTGCCGACACTGTGGCAGCGCAGCGATCCATGGCGCTGATCGTCGCGATCGCCGCTCTGGTCGCGGTGCTCGCCTTCGCGCTGGTTCGCCCGCGCGGATGGCCCGAGGCCGTGGTTGCCGTCCCGGCCGCGGGTGCGGTCATCGCCGTCGGAGCGGTGTCCTGGGACGACGCCGTGGCCCAGGTCAGCAGTCTGGCACCGGTCGTCGGATTCCTGGCTGCCATCCTGGTGCTGGCCCGACTCTGTGACGACGAGGGACTGTTCGGTGCCGCGGGAGCTTTCATGGCCCGGGCCACCTCCGGAAGCCAACCCCGCCTCCTGGCCTCGGTGTTCGCGGTGGCCGCCGTGGTGACCGCGGTACTGAGCCTGGATGCCACCGTGGTGCTGCTGACGCCAGTGGTGCTGGCCACGGCCCGGATGCTGCGGGTGCCACCGCGCGCACATGCCTACGCCACCGCGCATCTGGCCAACAGCGCATCGCTGCTGCTGCCGGTGTCGAATCTGACCAACCTGCTGGCTTTCACCGCCGCGGGCCTGTCGTTCCTGCAGTTCGCCGCGGCGATGACGCTGCCATGGCTGATCGCCATCGCTGTTGAATTCGTACTGCTGCGTTGGCTTTTCGCCGCCGACCTGACTGTCGCCCCGCACCGGGTGTCACCTGTCGACCCGGTCCGGATACCCCGCTTCGCCGTCGTGGTGCTCGCGCTGACCCTGGTCGGGTTCGTCGTGACGTCGGCGGCCGGTCTGTCGCCGGGATGGGCGGCACTGGCCGGTGCGCTGGTGCTCGGCGTCCACAGCCTGAGCACCCACCGCAGCACCGTGCCCCGAATCGTGGCCGCGCTGGATCTGCCGTTCCTGGCATTTGTGCTGTGCCTGGGCGTGGTGGTCGACGCCGCGATGCGCAACGGTTTGGAACCGGCGATGCAACAGGTGATCCCGGACGGGGACGGCCTGCTGACCTTGCTGGCGATCGCCGCAGTCGCAGCGGTGCTGTCCAACGTCGTCAACAACCTGCCCGCGGTGTTGGTGATGTTGCCACTGGTCGGCACAGCCGGACCGGTCGCCGTGCTCGCAGTGCTGATCGGCGTCAACGTCGGCGCCAACCTGACCTATCTCGGGTCCCTGGCGAACCTGTTGTGGCGCAGGGTGGTTCGCCGCGAGATCGGCGCCACGCACGGCATCGGTTTCGTCGAGTTCAGCCGGGTCGGGCTGTGTACCACGCCGGTGGTGCTGGTCGCCGCGGTGGCCGGTCTGTGGGCGGGCAGCCGGCTACTCGGGCTCTAGGAGCGGCGCTGACGGGCGATCTCGGCGAGCACCACCCCCGCGGCAACCGAAGCGTTGAGCGACTCGGTGGGCCCGGCCATCGGGATCGACACGACCGCGTCGCAGTTCTGCCGAACCAGCCGTGACAGCCCCTTGCCCTCGGATCCCACCACGACGACCATCGGTCCGGTGCCGTCGAGGTCGTCGAGGACGGTGTCACCGTCGGCGTCGAGCCCGACAAGCTGCAAACCGGCATCGGCGCACTGTTTGAGTGTCCGGTTGAGATTGGTCGCCCGCGCCACCGGAACCCGGGCAGCCGCACCGGCACTGGTGCGCCACGCCACCGCAGTGACCGAAGCCGAGCGACGCTGCGGGATCAGCACGCCGTGTCCACCGAACGCCGCAACCGACCGCACGATCGCGCCGAGATTACGCGGATCGGAGATGTTGTCCAGCGCCACCATCAGCGCCGGACTGGCATCGCGCCGAGCTTCGGCGAGCAGATCATCAGGATGGGCGTAGTCGTACGGCGGGACTTGCAACGCGATGCCCTGATGCATGCCGTTGGCCGCGATGCGGTCCAGATCGTGGCGCGGCACCTCCAGGATCGAAATCCCCTTGTCGGCCGCCAGCTGCACCGACTCGGTCAGCCGTTCGTCGGCGTCGGTGCCCAGTGCGACGTAGAGCGCGGTGGCCGGAATACCGGCCCGCAGACATTCGATGACGGGGTTGCGGCCGAGCACGATCTCGGTCTCGTCGGACTTCTTGGGGCGTCCCTGCTGCTGGCGGGCCGCCTTGGCGGCACGTTTGGCGGCCGGATGTTGCGGGCGCATGTGTGCCGGCGGCGTCGCACCGCGACCCTCCAGCCCGCGCCGCCGCACCCCGCCCGAACCCACGGTGGGCCCCTTCTTGGTGCCCTCTTTGCGCACCGCGCCGCGGCGCTTCGAATTACCGGCCATTACTTGTCCGATCCGTCGAGCAGGGCCCACTGCGGACCGTCTGCTGTGTCGGTGACCTCGATGCCGGCATGCTTGAGGCGATCCCGGATGGCGTCTGCTTCCGCCCAGTCGCGGCGGGCCCGGGCGTCTTCGCGGCGTTTGACCTCAGCGTGGACCAGGACGTCGACAGCCGCCAAAGCAGCCGATGTCTCGTCGCGCGACTCCCACCGCTCGTCGAGCGGATCCGCGCCCAGGATTCCCATCATCGACCGGATCGACATCGCGTGGGTCAGCGCGGTGTCGTGGTCGCCCGCGTCGAGGGCACGATTGCCTTCAGCGCGTGCGGCGTGCACCTCGGCCAGCGCGATCGGCACCGACAGGTCATCGTCGAGGGCCGCACCGAACGTCGGCGTCCACTGTCCCGGCACCACCGCGCCCACCCGAGTGCGGACCCGGTGCAGGAAATCCTCGATGCCGGAGTACGCGCGGGCCGCGTCCTGCAACGCGGTCTCGGAGAATTCCAGCATCGACCGGTAGTGCGCGCTGCCCAGGTAGTACCGCAATTCGGCGGCGCGGACCCGCTGCAACACCGCCGGGATGGCCAGCACATTGCCCAGCGACTTGCTCATCTTCTCCCCACCCATGGTGACCCAGCCGTTGTGCAGCCAGAACCGGGCGAAACCGTCCCCTGCGCCGCAGGCCTGGGCGATCTCGTTCTCGTGGTGAGGAAACACCAGGTCCATGCCCCCGGCATGGATGTCGAACTCGGCGCCCAGGTAGGCCTCGCACATCGCCACGCATTCGGTGTGCCAGCCGGGCCGGCCGCGCCCCCACGGTGTCGGCCAGGACGGCTCGCCCGGTTTGGCGGCCTTCCACAGCGTGAAGTCACGCTCGTCGCGCTTGCCCTTGGCGACACCCTCGCCTTGATGCACATCGTCGATCCGGTGGCCCGAGAGCTTGCCGTAGTCCGGCAGGCTCAGGACGTCGAAGTAGACGTCACCCGCCCCGGCACCGGTGCCTGGGTAGGCGTGGCCACGTTCGATCAGGCGCTCGATCAGTTCCACCATCTGGGTAATGTGGCCGGTGGCCCGGGGTTCCGCCGACGGCGGCAACACGCCCAGCGCGTCGTAGGCCGCTGAGAAAGCCCGTTCGTAGGTGGCCGCCCACTCCCACCACGGCCGGCCCGCATCGGCGGCCTTGGTCAGGATCTTGTCGTCGATGTCGGTCACGTTGCGGATGAACGCGACATCGAGGCCCTTGGCGGACAGCCACCGGCGCAACACGTCGAATGCGACGCCGCTGCGCACGTGCCCGATGTGTGGGAGGCCCTGCACGGTCGCGCCGCACAGATAGATCGATGCGTGCCCGGGACGTAGCGGGACGAAGTCACGCAAGGCACCCGCCATGGTGTCGTATAGCCGCATTCCTGTGGCGGGGCCGTCGGTCACGACGTGCCAGCTTACCGACACTATTGGTCGGCGATGACCAGTGCCGTGGCCACGGCGGCCAGGCCCTCGCCTCGGCCGGTCAGGCCGAGTCCGTCGGTGGTGGTCGCCGACACCGACACCGGCGCGTCGACCAGTGCGGAGAGCACCCGCTCGGCCTCGACGCGACGCGGGCCAACCTTGGGTCGATTGCCGATCACCTGGACAGCGGCGTTACCGACCCGGAATCGGTGGTCGGTGAGCAGACTGTGGACGTGGCGCAGCATGTCCGCGCCGCTGACACCGCGCCACCGGGGTTGATCGGTACCGAAGACGCCGCCGATGTCGCCCAACCCGGCAGCCGAAAGCAGGGCGTCGCACAGGGCGTGCGCGGCGACGTCTCCGTCCGAGTGGCCGGCACAGCCGTCGGCCCCGTCGAAAAGCAGACAGAGCAACCAGCACGGCCGGCCGGCTTCGATCGGGTGGACATCGGTGCCCAGCCCGATTCTGGGTAGCACGGTCAGGATGCGGCGGCCAGGACCTCGTCGAGGATGGTCGACGCCTTCGCGTCGTCGGTGTTCTCCGCCAGCGCGAGCTCACCGACCAGGATCTGGCGGGCCTTGGCGAGCATCCGCTTCTCCCCGGCAGACAGGCCGCGCTCCTGATCCCGTCGCCACAGGTCGCGGACGACCTCGGCAACCTTGTTCACATCACCGGAGGCCAGCTTCTCGAGATTGGCCTTGTACCGGCGCGACCAGTTGGTCGGCTCCTCGGTGTGGGGTGCCCGCAGCACCTGGAAAACCTTGTCGAGACCCTCCTGCCCGACCACGTCACGCACGCCGACATACTCCGCATTGTCGGCAGGTACCCGAACGGTGAGATCGCCCTGTGCAACCTTCAAGACGAGGTATTCCTTCTGCTCGCCTTTAATGGTCCGGGTTTCGATCGCCTCGATCAACGCAGCACCGTGGTGTGGATAGACGACGGTGTCTCCGACCTTGAAAATCATCAGTTTCGAGCCCCTTTCACCCCTTGATGTTAACACGCGCCGCCGTCGGGTGCGGATCAACGATGCAGGTCAGGGGCCCAGTCAGGCGATACTAGGGGTTGACACACCGCAGAATCCGTGCAAGGCGGAGCCGGCTTCGGCCCTGCGCTACCGCCGGGAATCGACACCTACTACTGTGCATAGTCGAACCACAGCAACCGGCACGCGAGTCGCCTTGTCCGCCGAGCAGGAGGCCTTTCGACAGTGATCCCCAAGAAACGGCGCACCCGTCTGGCCGGCCGGTCCGCCGCCGTGCTGGCTGCCGGTGGTGTGGTGCTCTCGGCCGCGCTCAGCGGCTGCGGGGCCGGGCAGATCTCGCAGACGGCCACCCAAGAAGCCGCGATCAACGGCGTCAACGGCGATCTCGGCGAGATCGCGCTGCGCAACGTGCACATCTTCGCCACCCAGACCACCGCGCAGATCCAGCCGGGCCGCGACGTCGAGCTGGTCTTGGTGGTCACCAACCAGTCGTCCGACACCGCAGACAGGCTGGTGTCGGTGACATCCGACATCGGTGAGGTCGACGTGTCCGGCGACGGCGAGGTACCCGCCGGTGGCGTGCTGGTCATCGGCACCCCGGACGGACAGCCCACGCCGCTGTCGGCCGTCGAGCCGGCCGAGACCGCACAGGCGAGCATCGCGTTGGAGCGGCCCATCACCAACGGCCTGACCTACGAGTTCACCTTCTCGTTCGAGCGGGCCGGCGACGCGGTGCTCAACGTGCCCATCTCGGCCGGCGAAGCACCCCGCCGGGACTTCGAGGCCGGCACCGGCCCGCCCGGCGGGCACTGACCGAGGCCTGCGCCGCGCCTGACCGGATCTGTCGGCACCGCCGGTTACGGTCAGCGGGTGGCCAGGGCTGTTTCGAAAGTTCGTTCGCAATACCGGTGCTCCGAGTGCCACCACGTCACGCCGAAATGGGTGGGCCGGTGCCCGGAATGCGGAACTTGGGGCACCGTCGACGAAGTCGCGCTGAGCGCGGTCGGCGGTTCGGCCACCCGGCGCGTGGTGGCCCCCACCTCCCCCGCCGTGCCGATCAGCTCGATCGACCCGGGGCACACGCGACACGTCCACACCGGAATCAGCGAACTCGACCGGGTGCTCGGGGGCGGCGTGGTACCCGGCTCGGTGACGCTCCTGGCCGGTGATCCGGGGGTCGGGAAATCGACGCTGCTGCTCGAGGTCGCGCATCGCTGGGCGCTGTCGGGCCGGCGCGCGCTGTACCTGTCCGGTGAGGAGTCCGCCGGACAGATCCGGCTACGCGCCGAGCGCACCGGTTGTACCCATGACGAGGTGTACCTGGCCGCCGAAGCCGATCTGCAGACCGCGCTCGGACACATCGAGGCGGTCCGACCCTCGCTGGTCATCGTGGACTCGGTGCAGACCCTGTCGACAACCGAAGCCGACGGCGTCACCGGAGGTGTCACGCAGGTGCGCGCGGTGACCACAGCACTGACCATGACCGCCAAGACCGCACCGCCGCCGGGTATCGCGATGCTGCTGGTGGGTCACGTCACCAAGGACGGTGCGATCGCCGGGCCGCGTTCCCTGGAACACCTCGTCGATGTGGTGCTGCACTTCGAAGGCGACCGGGCTTCGGCGTTGAGGTTGGTCCGGGGCGTCAAGAACCGTTTCGGCGCCGCCGATGAGGTCGGGTGTTTCCTGTTGCACGACAACGGAATCGAAGGCGTATCCGATCCGTCCGGCCTGTTCCTCGACCAGCGCCCCAAACCGGTGTCGGGCACCGCGGTCACCGTGACCCTCGACGGCAAGCGCCCGATGATCGGCGAGGTGCAGGCACTGATCGGAGCCCCAGCCAGCGGCACCCCGCGCCGAGCCGTCAGCGGGATCGACTCGGCGCGGGCCGCGATGATCACCGCCGTTTTGGAGAAGCGGGCCCGGCTTCCCGTCGGGACCAACGACATCTACTTGTCCACGGTGGGTGGGATGCGGCTGACCGACTCCTCGTCGGACCTGGCCGTGGCGCTGGCGATCGCCTCGGCCTACATCGACCTGGCGCTGCCGGCCACCGCGGTCGCGATCGGGGAGGTCGGTCTGGCGGGTGACCTACGCCGGGTCACCGGCATGGACCGACGGCTCGCCGAGGCCGCACGGCTGGGGTTCACCACCGCGATCGTGCCCGCCGGAGTGGTCAAACCGCCGGCCGGACTGCGCACCGTCGCGGCCGACGACATCACCTCGGCATTGCAGGCGCTGCGCCGGATCGGCCAGAATGACGCGAGCTGAGGCGAGCCGGGACCGGCCGGCGCGAACCGATCGTGGAGACAAGATGGCCGTGAAGTCGTCGACAAGCCGCACCGCACGCACGGTGGTGCCGATGACCCGGCCCACACTGCGGGAAACGATCGCCCGGCTGGCCCCCGGAACCGAACTCCGTGACGGCCTGGAACGCATTCTGCGCGGCCGCACGGGTGCGTTGATCCTCATCGGCTACGACGACAGCGTCGAGGCGATCTGCGACGGCGGATTCGAGCTCGACGTGCGCTACGCACCGACCAGGTTGCGTGAGCTGTCCAAGATGGACGGCGCGGTCGTGCTCAGCAGCGACGGCAGCAGGATTCTGCGGGCCAACGTTCAGCTGGTGCCCGACCCGTCGATACCCACCGAAGAATCCGGCACTCGGCACCGCTCTGCCGAGCGCACCGCCATCCAGACCGGCTACCCGGTGATCTCGGTCAGCCACTCGATGAGCATCGTGACCGTCTACGTCGCCGGGGAACGCCACGTGGTGCCGGACTCAGCCACCATCCTGTCGCGCGCCAACCAGACCATCGCCACCCTGGAGCGCTACAAGACCCGCCTCGACGAGGTGAGCCGGCAGCTCTCGACCGCAGAGATCGAGGACTTCGTGACGCTGCGCGACGTCATGACGGTCGTCCAGCGCCTGGAGATGGTGCGCCGCATCAGCCTGGAGATCGACGCCCATGTCGTGGAGCTCGGCACCGACGGTCGTCAGCTCAAGCTGCAACTCGACGAGCTCGTCGGGGACAACGACACCGAGCGCGAACTGATCGTGCGCGACTATCACGCCAACCCCGATCCGCCGACGGCCGCGCAGGTTGTCGCCACCCTGGAGGAACTCGACACGCTCTCGGACAACGAGCTGCTCGACTTCACGGCGCTGGCGAGAGTGTTCGGCTACCCGTCGACGGCAGAAGCCCAGGACTCGGCGATGAGCTCGCGCGGCTACCGGGCGATGGCAGGCATCCCACGACTGCAGTTCGCACACGTCGACCTGCTGGTGCGCAACTTCGGATCACTGCAAGGCCTGCTGGCCGCCAGCGCCAGCGATCTGCAATCCGTGGAGGGCATCGGCTCGATGTGGGCCCGCCACATCCGCGAGGGTCTGTCGCAGCTGGCCGAATCGACGATCGCCGACCGGCTCGCCTGACTCAGCCGACCGGACCCGGAACCGGCATGTGCGGCGCCCCGTCGGCCGGCGGCGGCGCCTGGGCATCAGCCAACATGAAGGGCACCGTGGCCGACCGGAGATTGCCGAGCTGGACGACGAGGTTGTAGGTGCCGGCGCCGATCGGCTGGCGCGGCAGCGGGCAGTTCGGAGCCGAACTCATGCCCGTCCAGGTCACCTCGGTGGTGACCTGCTCGCCGGGCTGGAACGTCTTGATCAGCGTCTCGTTGGACGGCGCGCAGTCCAGGTTGCTCCACAGCCGCTGGTTGTCCAGCGAGTAGACGTAGGCCGCCAACACCGCGGCACCGACGTCGCGCTGGCAGGCGACCAGGCCGATGTTGGTGACCACCATGGTGAACTTCGGCTGGTCCCCCACCACGTACTGAGGTTCGTTGGTGATGCCCTTGACCGCCAGCGTGGAGTCGGGGCAGTCGTCGCCCTCTCGCAGGATCGGCGCCGGCACCACCGCGGCGGTCGGGGTCGGCGTGGGCGGTGGGGCCTGCTGGGCGGGCGGCTGGATCGGCGACTTGACCTCGGGGTCCTCGCCGGGCAGCGGCGGCGGAGCGACCTCGCCGTTGGGCGCGGGCGCTTCATTGGCGGTGGGCTGCTCGTTGCTGGTGCTGTTGGAGACGACGACCGCGATGACCGCCGCGATGATCCCGATGACGAGCACCGCGACACCGAGCGCCAGCGCCCGGCGTCGCCAGTAGATCTGGGTGGGCAGCGGGCCCTGCGGTTCTAGATCCAGCACGTCACCACGGTAAAGCCAGGTCATGCCGCATTGTCCGAGGCGGACCGGCGTGTCGCCGCCCGAGCTGTCAGTCCTCGCCGATGTCGCCGATGTGGTCGCGCAGTTGCACCTGCCCGTCGGAGAGATGGTAGGTCAGCCCGACGATCGCGACGTCGCCGGCCAAGACGGCCTGGTTGATCACCGTCGACCGGCTCAACAGCTGCTTGCCGGTCTCTGTGACGTGCCTGGCCTCGAACTCGTCGACCCGGGTCAGCCCGTCGCGACGACCCATCAGGATCGACGGGGTGACGCGTTCCACGACGTCACGGATGTACCCGTCGGGCACCGAACCTTGGTCGAGCGCCGAGATGGTCGCCCCGACCGCGCCGCAGCTGTCGTGGCCGAGAACCACGATCAGTGGCACCCCGAGCACCGCCACTCCGTACTCGATCGATCCGAGCACCGCGCTGTCGATGACGTGCCCGGCGGTGCGCACCACGAACATGTCACCGAGCCCTTGATCGAAGATGATCTCTGCGGCGACGCGGCTGTCGGAGCACCCGAACACGATGGCCGTCGGCTTCTGCGCCGCGGCCAGACTGGCGCGGTGCTCGATGCTCTGGCTGGGATGCTCGGCCTTGCCCGCCACGAAGCGCTCGTTACCCTCTCTGAGTGCTTTCCAGGCGGTCAGTGGGCTGGTGTTGGGCATATTCGTCATTGTGCACGAATGCGCCCCGATGATCGATCCCGAGGAGCTGATCACCTGGTATGACCGCGCGCAGCGCGACCTGCCCTGGCGGCGACCCGAGGTTTCGGCGTGGCAGATCCTGGTCAGCGAGTTCATGCTGCAGCAGACGCCGGTCGCCCGCGTCGAGCCGATCTGGCTGGACTGGGTGGCCCGGTGGCCGACCCCGTCTGCGACCGCCGCCGCCGGGCCCGCCGATGTGCTGCGGGCGTGGGGCAAGCTCGGCTATCCGCGCCGGGCCAAACGGCTCCACGAGTGCGCCACGGTGATCGCCACCGAGCACGGTGACGTGGTGCCCGACGACGTCGACACCCTGCTGTCACTGCCCGGGATCGGGACCTACACCGCCCGCGCCGTGGCGTGCTTCGCCTACCGCCAGCGGGTTCCGGTGGTCGACACCAACGTCCGCAGGGTGGTGGCGCGGGTCGTGCACGGGCGCCACGACGCCGGCCCGGCATCGGTGCGCGACCTCGCCGACGTCGAGGCACTGCTGCCGAAAGACGAATCCGCCCCGGTCTTTTCGATTGCGCTGATGGAGCTGGGCGCCACTGTGTGCACGGCCCGTGGTCCCCGATGCGGCGTCTGCCCGCTGCGCCATTGCGCCTGGCGCGCAGCGGGTTTCCCGGCCGGCACCGGCGCGGCCAAACGCGTCCAGCGTTACGCCGGCACCGATCGTCAGGCCCGCGGCCGGCTGCTGGATGTGTTGCGGGCCAGTACGACTCCGGTCACCCGCGAGCAACTGGACCTGGCCTGGACCGTCGACGCCGCCCAGCGTGACCGCGCGCTGGGCTCGCTGCTCACCGACGGATTGATCGAGCAGACCCCGGCCGGGTTGTTCGCGCTGTGCGGCGAGGGTGAACGCTAAGCCGATTCGGCGCACTCGGCTTCGGCGCTGACCGCCGCGAATCGTCGGCGGTAGTCCGACGGCGTCACCCCGATGACGCGACGGAAGTGATGGCGCAACAGCGTCGCGGTGCCGAATCCGCTCTGTTCGGCAATGCGGTCGATGTCGAGCCTGGTTGCCTCCAGCAGACGCCGGGCGAACAGCACCCGTTGATCGGTGACCCACTGCATCGGGGTGCGGCCGGTTTCCTCGACGAACCGGCGGGCGAAGGTTCGGCTGGACATGTGCGCGCGCCGCGCCAGCGTGTTCACCGTGTGCGGCTTGTCCAGATTGGCCAGGATCCAATCGAGTTGCGGTGCAAAATGATCCGAACGGCGCATCGGGATCGGCTGCTCGATGTACTGCCGCTGCCCGCCGTCTCGATGCGGGGGCACCACCATCCGGCGCGCGATCTTGTTGGTGACCTCACTGCCCATCTCCCGGCGCACCAGGTGCAGACAGGCGTCGATGCCGGCCGCGGTCCCGGCACTGGTGATCAGGTTCCCGTCGTCGACGTAGAGCACGTTGCGGTCGACCTTGGCCGTCGGGTAGCGCCGGGCCAATTCGTCGGCGTGCATCCAGTGGGTGGTGCAGGGCCGCCCGTCGAGCAGGCCCGCAGCGCCTGCCACGAACGCACCCGAACACACCGTCAAGATGGTCGAGCCCGTCGCAGCGGCCTGCCGCACGGCGTCGAGCGCGGCGGGCAGATAATCGTTTGAGCCGATCGCCGGGATAGCGACCAGGTCCGCACCGATCAGGTCATCGAGGCCGTGATCGGGGATGAGGGTGGCGCCCACCGAGGTCCGAAGCTGTCCGCCCGGTTCTGGCCCGCACACTTTGAATTCGAAGTTCGGCACGCCATCGGCGGAACGATCGATGCCGAACACCTCACAGATCACACCGAACTCGAAGACCGCGACGCCGTCGAGCACCAGCGCCGAGACGCTCCTTATCGCCATGGCGGTATCTTAACGGCACGTGCCGGTGCTGCCACTTGATTTCCTTACGCGTGACGGGTCCAACGTCGTGAGGAACGCCTGCACGGCATGCCGATATTTCCCTGGGGCATCGTCGTGGATCAGATGACCGGCGTCGGGAACGCGGACGTAGGTGGCCCGCTGCCCGGCCTGCTCGGCCATCGTCTGCATCTGCCCCGCCGGCGCCACCGAGTTGCCCGCCTCCAGCAGCAGCACCGGCGCCGGCACCGCCTGCCACTGCGCCCAGTAGTCGCGCACCCCCCACTGCGCTGCGATCTCGATCCACTTATGCGGATCACCGTGCAGGCGCCACCCGGTCGTCGTGCGGTCGAAGGCTTCCAGAAAGTAGCGTCCCGCAACCGGGCCGAACTCCTGATAGACCTGTTCGGCCGCGGTGAACTCGACCGGCAGCGCATGCAGCCACGGCTCCCAGGGCCCGGTGGTGCGGCCCCGGAAATCCGGTGCCATATCCTCGACGACGACGGCGTCCACCAGTTCTGGGTACGCCGCGGCCAGACACCACGAATGCAAGGCCCCCATCGAGTGGCCGATCATGGTGGCCGGTTCACCGAGATCGGCCACCGCGTTGCGCAGATCCTCGACGAACCGTTCCGTATTGACCGGGTGCTCGTCGCGTACCTCCCGTCCGCGGTGCCACGGCGCATCGTAGGTGTACACCCGCCCCAGCTCGGTCAGCCACGGCAACTGGCGCGACCAGGTGGAGCCGCGTCCCATCAGACCGTGCACCAGCACCAGCGGGCGGCCGGTGCCACCCCGGGCGGTCAACAGCTGCATAGGCTCATCATGGGCGATGGCCACGTCCGCGACACCCGGTAGCCTGAGAACCATGGCTGTTGTCAAGATCAACGCAATCGAGGTCCCGCCCAACGCCGGGCCCGAGTTGGAGAAGCGGTTTGCCCACCGCGCTCACGCGGTCGACAACCAACCCGGCTTCCTGGGCTTCCAGCTGCTGCGCCCGGTCAAGGGCGAGGACCGCTATTTCGTGGTGACACAGTGGGAGTCCGACGAGGCCTTCCAGGCCTGGGCGAACGGGCCCGCGGTCGAGGCACACGCCGGCGAGCGCAAGAACCCCGTGGCCACCGGCGCATCGCTGCTGGAGTTCGAGGTCGTGCTCGACGTTGCCGGGACCGACAACACGGGCTAGGGCGGGGACGCGACATCGCGCGGCCACGAAATTGGCCGCGCTGGCACTCGTCGCGGTCCTCGCCGGTGGGTGCACCGCCACCAGGACGGCGCCGGCCGACGGCGCCTACGGCGTGCCCATCGCGATCAACACCCCGCAGGGTCTGCGCGCCAAGCAGACCATGGACATGCTCAACAGCGACTGGCCGATCGGTGAGGTCGGTATCCGCACTCTGGCCGCCCCGGAGGTCGTCGAACATGTGGGCGTCACGCTGGACCGGATGTGGTGGGACCGCCCCTTCACCGTCACCGACGTCGACATCGGCGCAGGCAACGCCACCCTGCGGATCACCACGTCCTACGGGGTCGAGCAGAGCATCGACCTGCGCACCGACGACTCCAGCCTGGTCGACCGGTTCGCGGTCAGTCTGGTCAAGCCGGTCATCGAGCAGTTCTCCGACGTCGACGCCCAGCTGACCGACTCCGGCGCCCGATACTCCTACCAGGTCGCCAGGGTCGTCGACGGCCGGTGCGAGAAGGTGGCCGGCACCAACACAGACCTGTCGCTGCCGCTGGCCTCCATCTTCAAGCTCTACGTGCTGCTGGCGGTCGCCGAAGCGGTCAAAACCGGCGACGCACACTGGAACGACTCGCTGACGATCACCGCGAAAGCCAAGGCCGTCGGGTCCTCCGGGTTCGACCACCTGCCCCCTGGCGCCACCCTCACTGTCCGGCAGGCCGCCCAGCAGATGATCTCGGCCAGCGACAACATGGCCACCGATCTGCTCATCGGCCACCTTGGCCCCGGCGCTGTGGAGCGCGCGCTGGTGCTCGCCGGCCACCACGACCCGGCCAGCATGACGCCGTTCCCGACCATGCACCAGCTGTTCTCGGTCGGCTGGGGTAAGCCCGACGTGCGCGAACAGTGGAAACAGGCCTCGCCGCAAAAGCGCGCCCAGCTGCTTCAGCAGACCACCACCCGGCCCTACGAGCCGGACCCGGAACGCACCCACATGCCGGCCTCTGACATCGGCGCGGAGTGGTACGGCAGCGCCTCGGACATCTGCCGCCTGCACGCGGCGCTGCAGAAGGCAGCGGTGGGCGAGGCCGCTCCGGTCGTCGACGTCCTCTCGGCGGTCCCCGGCATCGACCTGGACCGCACCATCTGGCCCTACATCGGCGCCAAGGCCGGCAATCTGCCCGGCGATCTGACCTTCAGCTGGTATGCCGTCGACCGGACCGGGCAGCCGTGGGTGGTCAGCATGCAGTCCAATTGGCCGCAGTACCGCAGCCAGACCGCCGCGGCATGGCTGCTGTCGATGGCTGAGCAGATGTTCGCTCTCGTTCAACCCTGACCGTCCCGGGAGAGTACGCTCCACCTGCTGCGGTGTACGGGAACCCGGTGTGAGACCGGGGCGGCCCTCGCCACTGTGAACGGGGAGCCGGTGTCCTCCATGCCACTGCCCGCGCTCGACGCGCGGGTGGGAAGGCGGATACCGGCGCACCGGGCCCCTGAAGGGTGAGCCGGTGGATCCGTGAGCCAGGAGACCGGCCGTGGCACCGACACACGATGCCCACGAGGTGCTGGGCAGAAAGGCACGGCTATATACATGCACATCGCAGAGGGTTTCCTGCCCCCGGCGCACGCGTTGGCCTGGACCATCGCGGCGGCGCCGTTCGTCGTCCACGGGGCCAGACAGGTCGTCGTCACCGTCAAGCGCCACCCGTCGTCGGGTCCGCTGCTGGCAGCGGTCGGCGCGTTCTCCTTCGTCATGTCGGCGATCAAGTTGCCGTCGGTGACGGGCTCGAGTTCGCACCCGACCGGGACCGGGCTCGGCACGGCGATATTCAGACCACCGGTGATGGCCTTCCTCGGCACGGTGGTGCTGCTGTTCCAGGCACTACTGCTGGCGCACGGCGGAATCACCACCCTGGGCGCCAACGCGTTCTCGATGGCGATCGCGGGTCCGTGGGCCGGCTTCGCCGTGTTCTTCGCGCTGCGCAGAGCCGGGGTCGGTGTGCTGCCGGCGGTGTTCGCCCTGGCGTTCGTGGCCGACCTGGTCACCTACGTCGTCACCAGCATCCAACTGGCGCTGGCGTTCCCGGCCGCCGAAGGCGGCATCGCCGAAAGCCTGGTCGAATTCATGGGGGTGTTCGCGATCACCCAGGTTCCGCTGGCGATCGTCGAAGGCCTCATCACCGTGGGGGTCGTGCGTGTGCTCATGCAGGTCGCGTCGTCGGAGCTGCTGAGCCTGGGATTTCTCAAGGGCCAGGAGGTGCCCACCGGCGCCGGCGACGAACACAACGGCTCCGAGCGAGAGGTCATCGACCGATGAGTGAACGTCGTAAAAGCTCTGCGGCCCTGCTGGTTTCGGTACTGCTCGGCCTCGCCGCGGTGATTGCCGTGGGCTCCCTGCTCCTGGGTTACGCGCGCGATTCGGACGCCGAATTCGGCGGCGCTGACGGCCAGGCTGAAGAGGTGATCACCGAACTGCACGAAGATTACGAGCCGTGGTTCTCCCCGCTGGTCGGCGAACTGCCTGGCGAGGTCGAGTCCGGTCTGTTCGCGCTGCAGGCCGGAATCGGTGGCATCGTGCTCGGCGGTGCGATCGGGTGGTACGCCGGTCGCAACCGCGGCCGCAGCGAGGCGAGCGAAAAGGACCGCGGCAGCGACTGAGTCGCACCGGTGAACCCCCTCGACCTCAGCGCGGCACGCAATCGGTGGTCAGGTCACCCGGCGGCGGAGAAGCTCGGGCTCTATGGCGGGCTGCTGCTGTGCGCGATGCTATTGCCACCCCGGACCGGCGCACCGCTGGTGCTGCTGGCCGTCGTGGTGGCCACACTGGCCCTGGCCCGGGTCCCGGCACGCATCTTCTGGCTGGCGTTACTGGGTCCGGTCGTGTTCATCGCGCTGGGGTCGATTCCGATCGCCGTGAGCCTGCGCGGAGGACCGCATCTGGAGCCCGGCGGGGTGGACCTGGCGATCGACACGTCGCTGCGGGCCATCGCCGCGTCCTCGGCGACGATCGGTCTGGCGATGACGACGCTGATGGCAGACCTGCTCGAGCTGGCCCGCAGGGCCGGTGTGCCGGCTTCCCTGTGCCACGTCGCCGATTTGACCTACCGACTGGTGGGCATCTTGTTCCGGTCGGCCTGGACAGCACGGGAGGCGGTCGGACTGCGCCTTGGTCTGCGGGGGCCGCGGGACGCGATCGCGGTGCTCGGCACCCAGTCCGCGCTGATCTTCGTGCGCGGGACCGAACGCGCGCGGGCCATGTCGGAGGCGATGGCGCTGCGTGCCGAACCCGGCAGGACCGCGGTGCTCACCGCAGACCGACCGCTACGTCCGGCCAGGCTGGCCGCCACCGCAGCGACGCTGGCCATGATCGCCACGGTTTCTCTGCTGACCTGGAGGATGTGCAAGGGTGCGTGACGAGACCGTGGTCCTGGGACTGCGCAACGTCGGTTTCGGCTACCCGCGGGGACCGCGGGTACTCGACGGCGTGGACCTGTCGCTACGGGCGGGTGAGCGAATCACGTTGCTGGGGGCCAACGGCTCCGGCAAGACGACGTTGCTACGGATCCTGGTGGGCTTGACGAAGCCGACCACCGGCGCGGTGTATCTGGACGGCGCGGCGCTGACCGGTTCACGGGCCGATCGCACCCGCCTGCGCACCCGGGTACAGATGGTGCTGCAGGAACCCGACGACCAGATCGTGGGCGCGACCGTGCGGGCCGACGTCTCGTTCGGCCCGGCCAATCTCGGCCTGACCCGGACCCAGGTTCAGGCTCGGGTCAATGCGGCGATGGCCGCGCTGGACATCACCGACCTCGCCGAGCGCACACCCAACCACCTGTCGTTCGGTCAGCGTAAGCGGGTCGCAATCGCCGGTGCGGTGGCAATGCACCCGCGGGTGCTGCTGCTCGACGAGGCGACCGCGGGCCTGGATCCGCGGGCGGTCCAGGACCTCCTGGCCACCCTGACCGCACTGTCGGAGAGCGGTACCACGGTCGTGCTGGCCACCCACGACGTCGACACCGCGTGGACCTGGTCGCAGGAAACCCTGGTGCTGCGCGACCGATCGGTGCAGCGCGGACCCACTCACGACCTGCTGGTCGACGATGAGTTGCTCACCGGTGCGCGCCTCACCCTCGCCTGGGGGGCGGCGGTGTCACGCAAACTGCACCGGACGGTGCTGCGACCCGACGAGATCTGACGCGCGGTTTACTCCGGCGCGCCGGCCTGCGCCAGATCCGGCTCGGCGACCACCGCCGGCTTGCGGGTACCGACGAACGTGAACTTCGCGTCCTCGCCGGCGCCTTCGCCGTCCCAGCCCTCGACGTCGACGGTGACCAGCTGGCCCGGGCCGAGCTCCTCGAACAGGATCTTCTCCGAGAGCTGATCCTCGATCTCACGCTGGATGGTGCGACGCAACGGCCGCGCACCCAGCACCGGATCGAACCCGCGCTTGGCCAGCAACGCCTTGGCCGCCTCGGTCAACTCGATGGCCATGTCCTTGGCCCTGAGCTGATTGGCGACCCGGCCGATCATCAGGTCGACCATCTTGATGATCTCGTCCTGTGTCAGCTGGTGGAACACGATGATGTCGTCGATACGGTTGAGGAACTCCGGACGGAAGTGCTTCTTGAGCTCGTCGTTGACCTTCTGCTTCATCCGCTCGTAGTTGTTCTCGCCGCCACCCTGGGAGAAGCCCAGCCCGACAGCCTTGCTGATGTCGGACGTGCCCAGGTTGGACGTGAAGATCAGCACGGTGTTCTTGAAGTCGACCGTGCGGCCCTGACCGTCGGTCAGGCGACCGTCCTCGAGCACCTGCAACAGGCTGTTGTAGATCTCCTGATGCGCCTTCTCGATCTCGTCGAACAGCACCACAGAGAACGGCTTGCGGCGCACCTTCTCGGTGAGCTGGCCACCCTCTTCGTAGCCGACGTAGCCCGGAGGGGCGCCGAAGAGCCGCGACGCGGTGAAGCGGTCGTGGAACTCGCCCATGTCGATCTGGATGAGCGCGTCGTCCTCGCCGAACAGGAAGTTGGCCAGCGCCTTGGACAGCTCGGTCTTACCGACGCCGGACGGGCCGGCGAAGATGAACGAGCCCGACGGGCGCTTGGGGTCCTTCAGGCCGGCGCGGGTACGGCGGATGGCCTTCGAGACGGCCTTGACGGCGTCCTCCTGGCCGATGATCCGCTTGTGCAGCTCGTCCTCCATACGGAGCAGACGGGTGGTCTCCTCCTCGGTCAGCTTGAACACCGGGATGCCGGTCCAGTTGCCGAGCACCTCGGCGATCTGCTCGTCGTCGACCTCGGCGACCACATCGAGATCACCTGAGCGCCACTGCTTCTCGCGCTCGGCCCGCTGCGCGACCAGTTGCTTTTCCTTGTCGCGCAGGCTGGCGGCCTTCTCGAAGTCCTGCGCATCGATCGCGGACTCCTTCTCGCGGCGGGCGTCGGCGATCTTCTCGTCGAACTCGCGCAGGTCCGGCGGAGCCGTCATCCGGCGAATCCGCATCCGGGCACCGGCCTCGTCGATCAGGTCGATCGCCTTGTCCGGCAGGAACCGGTCGTTGATGTAACGGTCGGCCAGCGTGGCCGCGGCCACCATCGCGGAATCGGTGATCGAGACGCGGTGGTGCGCCTCGTAGCGGTCGCGCAGACCCTTGAGGATTTCGATGGTGTGCTCGACGGTCGGTTCACCCACCTGGACCGGCTGGAAGCGGCGCTCCAGCGCGGCGTCCTTCTCGATGTACTTGCGGTACTCGTCGAGCGTGGTGGCGCCGATCGTCTGAAGTTCTCCACGAGCCAACTTGGGCTTGAGGATCGACGCGGCGTCGATCGCGCCCTCGGCGGCACCTGCGCCGACGAGCGTGTGCAGCTCGTCGATGAACAGGATGATGTCACCGCGGGTGTTGATCTCCTTGAGCACCTTCTTCAGGCGCTCCTCGAAGTCACCGCGGTAGCGGCTGCCGGCGACCAGCGAACCCAGGTCCAGGGTGTAAAGCTGCTTGTCCTTGAGCGTCTCGGGCACCTCACCGGCGACGATGGCCTGTGCCAGGCCTTCGACGACGGCGGTCTTGCCGACACCGGGCTCGCCGATCAGCACCGGGTTGTTCTTGGTGCGGCGGGACAACACCTGCATGACCCGCTCGATTTCCTTCTCACGGCCGATGACCGGGTCGAGCTTGCCCTCCATCGCCGCAGCGGTCAGGTTGCGGCCGAACTGGTCGAGCACCAATGACGTCGACGGGTTGCCCGCCTCGCCGCCGCGCCCGCCGGTACCGGCCTCGGCGGTCTCCTTGCCCTGGTAGCCGCTCAGCAGCTGGATAACCTGCTGGCGCACCCGGGTGAGCTCGGCGCCGAGCTTGACCAGCACCTGGGCGGCCACGCCCTCACCCTCGCGGATCAGGCCGAGCAGGATGTGCTCGGTGCCGATGTAGTTGTGGCCGAGCTGCAGTGCCTCGCGCAGGCTCAACTCCAGCACCTTCTTGGCGCGCGGAGTGAACGGAATGTGACCGGACGGAGCCTGCTGACCCTGGCCGATGATCTCCTCGACCTGGCTGCGCACACCCTCCAGCGAGATGCCCAGCGATTCGAGCGACTTGGCGGCGACGCCCTCACCCTCGTGAATGAGGCCCAGCAGGATGTGCTCGGTGCCGATGTAGTTGTGATTGAGCATCCGGGCCTCTTCTTGGGCCAGGACGACGACCCGACGCGCACGGTCGGTAAATCTTTCGAACATCCGTGGTTACCTGCTCTCCATCGCATATGTCGGTGCGCTACCTCTGGAGGCCCTTTGCACACCTGCCGTCCACTCTAGTGGGCAGCAGCACCGGGCGTCCCGCCTGCCGGTCCGTTATTCGCGTGACACAGTCATGACAATCGGGCCATTACCCGGCACTGTCAGGACCAACGCCGGAGGCAAGAAATTCGTTTCCTTATCCGAGGGTAGGAAATTCGCCGGTAGCGAACGGATGGATGGCGCTCAGGTGGCCGCGTGGAAAGCGTCAATGACGTCGGCGGGGATGCGCCCGCGAGTCGAGACGTTGTGGCCGTTGCGGCGCGCCCAATCCCTGATGGCTGCGCTCTGCTCACGGTCGATCGCGGCCCGCCCGCGGCCGGTTCCGACCGAACGCCCGCGCCGACGTCCACCCACCCGGCGGCCGGCCTCGACCCATTGCTTCAAATCATTACGCAGCTTGGCGGCATTTTTCGAGGAGAGATCGATCTCATAACTGACGCCGTCGAGGCCAAATTCCACAGTCTCGTCGGCGGCACCTTCACCGTCGAAATCGTCGACCAGAGTGACGGTGACTTTCTTCGCCATTATCCGACTGCCCTTCTACGCTATCGATCCCACGCCCCGCGACCAATGTGCCATAAAGAGCGTGCCCATTCAACAACGGGTGAATCGTGGCGGTTCAGTTACCGTATCGGCGAACAATAGGGAACAAAACCGTGTCCCTAATCGACAGTCCCGTCAACGCCATCAACAAGCGGTCGATACCCATTCCGGTACCAGTTGTCGGCGGCATACCGTACTCAAGTGCGGCCAGGAAATCCTCGTCCAACGCCATTGCTTCGTCGTCACCGGCGGCCGCGGCACGGGCCTGCGCCTCGAAGCGCTCCCGCTGGATCACCGGGTCGATCAGCTCCGAATATCCCGTGGCCAGCTCGATGTGACGGATGTAGAGGTCCCACTTCTCGGTGACCCCGTCGATGCTGCGGTGCGAACGTGTCAGCGGGGTCGTCTCGACCGGAAAATCGCGCACGAAGGTCGGCGCCCACAGTTTGTCGCCGACCGCGAACTCCCAGAGTTCTTCGACCAATTTGCCGTGCCCATAACCGCGATCACGAGGAATCTCGACACCGAGCCGGTCGGCGATCTGCCAAAGCCGCTCGGCAGGGGTCTGCGGTGTGATCTCTTCACCGAGGGCATCCGAGAGCGAGGGATACATTTGAATGCTGTCCCATTCGCCGCCGAGATCGTAGACCGATCCGTCGGGCAATGACACCTGACGCGTGCCGATGGCTTCATCGGCGACTTCCTGAATAAGTTCGCGGGTGACGACCGCGGAATCATCATAGGTGCCGTAGGCCTGGTAAGTCTCCAACATCGCAAATTCCGGAGAATGCGTGGAATCGGCACCTTCGTTTCGAAAGACCCGATTCAACTCGAATACCCGGTCCAGCCCACCGACCACGCAGCGCTTGAGAAACAGTTCCGGCGCGATACGCAGATAGAGATCGGAGTCCAGCGCGTTGGAATGCGTCACGAACGGCCGGGCGGCGGCTCCGCCGGCCAACGTCTGCAGGATCGGCGTCTCGACTTCGAGGAAGCCACGGCGTTCCAGTGCCGAGCGCACGGCGCGCACGACGGCGATGCGCTGCCGGGCCACGGTGCGGGCTTCCGGACGCACGATCAGGTCGACGTAGCGCTGGCGGACCCGTGACTCCTCGCTCATCTCCTTGTGTGCGACCGGCAGCGGCCGCAACGACTTGGAAGCCATCTGCCAAGAATCGGCGAGCACGGACAGCTCTCCGCGCCGGGAGCTGATCACCTCGCCGGCGACGAAGACGATGTCGCCGAGGTCGACGTCGGCCTTCCACGCGTCCAGCGACTCCTGACCCACCTGATCCAGGCTGATCATCGCCTGCAGCTGGGTTCCGTCCCCCTCCTGCAGCGTCGCGAAGCACAACTTGCCGGAGTTGCGGGCGAAGATCACCCGGCCGGTGACCCCGACCTTGAGTCCGGTCTTGGTGTCGGCCGCCAGCTCCGGGTAGGCCGAGCGCAACTCGGCCAGCGTGTGGGTGCGCGCCACCTCGACCGGATACGGGTCGCGTCCCTCCTCGAGCAGTCGCTCACGTTTGGCCTGCCGGATGCGGAACTGCTCCGGGATGTCCTCGCGCGGGTCTTGGTCAGAATCAGCGGACGTCACGACGTGCCAGCTTAAATGAACAGGTGACCGGGCCCGGCAATGCGCTGATCGACCTTGCGTCGGTGCGTGCGCTGGCTCGACAACCCCTGCCGGTCGGGGTCAAGGGTGTGCCGCCGCGCTGGTGGGGTCGAACACCGGCCGAGCTGACCGCCGACGCGCCGAACCTGTTCGACGCCGGCGTGTTCGGCCCGGTGTGCGTGCTGCGGGCCGACGCGATCCGGCACAACCTGGACGCGATGGCCGCGTGGTGCCGCGAGCGCGGGGTCGAGCTGGCACCCCACGGCAAGACGCACATGTCGCCGCAACTGGCCGCGCGCCAACTCGCCGCGGGTGCCTGCGCGATCACGGTGGCGACCATCGGCCAGGCCGCCACCTTCCGCGCGTTCGGCGCGAGGAGCCTGATCCTGGCCAACCAGCTGGTCGACGAGGCCGGGCTGCGCTGGCTGGGCCATGAGTTGGATGCCGACCCGACCCTGGAGGTGCTCTGCTGGGTCGATTCGGTGCGCGGGGTGCAGATCATGACCTCGGCGCTGGCCGGCACGCGGCGAGCGGTCGACGTCTGCGTGGAGGTCGGACTGCCCGGAGGGCGCACCGGATGCCGCACGGATGCCCAGGTCGACGAGGTGGCTCGGGCGGCCACAACATCACCACGGCTGCGTCTGGTCGGGGTCGCGGGCTACGAGGCCGCGCTCGGCCACCGGCGCGACACCGAGGCGATGGCGGGGGTGCGCAGCCACCTCGGGCAGCTCCGGGCGGCGGTGATCCGTCTGTCGGCGCTGTTCGACGCCGACAGGGTCCTGGTCAGCGCCGGCGGCAGCACCTACTTCGACGCGGTCGCCGAGACGCTCACCGACTGGCCAGGCCACCACGCAGTGCGCACCGTGCTGCGCAGCGGCTGCTATCTGACCCACGACCACGGCTTGTACGGGCGCACCTCACCACTGGCCGGCGCACTGCATCCTGCACTGGAGGTACACGCCCAGGTGGTGTCACGCCCGCAGCCGGGATCGGCGATCGCGACGATGGGCCGGCGTGACGTGGCGTTCGACCAGGACCTGCCGGTGCCGCTGGATCTGCCCGACGGCGCGGTGGTCGCACTCAACGACCAGCATGCCTACCTGCGGCTCGGGGCAGCCGAGCCGCAGGTAGGCGATTGGCTGCGATTCGGCATCTCCCATCCCTGCACGGTGTTCGACAAGTGGCAGGTGATCCCGGAAGTCGACGCCGAGGACCGGGTGGTCGATCTGATCCGGACGTACTTCTGACTCAGCGCGCTGACTTGGCCTTGCCCCGCTGACTGTCACGGTTGCGCTCGAAGACCAGCCGCAGTCCGTCCAGAGTCAGGTGGCGGTCGTAGTGTTCGACGGTGCGCAGGTCTGGCAACACCAGCGGAGCGCTGTGGCCGGTGGCCACCACGGCGACGTCGTCACCGTCGAAACCGTCGACGTCCGAGCGTACCCGGCTGACCAATCCGTCGACCAGACTGGCGAATCCGAACACCGCGCCGGCCTGCATGCACTCGACGGTGTTCTTACCCACCACCGAGCGCGGGCGGG
Organism: Mycobacterium sp. SMC-4; assembly: GCF_025263265.1. Taxonomy (NCBI): domain Bacteria; kingdom Bacillati; phylum Actinomycetota; class Actinomycetes; order Mycobacteriales; family Mycobacteriaceae; genus Mycobacterium; species Mycobacterium sp. SMC-4. The sequence goes on from NZ_CP079869.1 coordinate 4,929,928, forward strand.
TCAGTTCGACCCGCCGCAACGCCGCCGAGCGGGCCGCCGCTGCGTCCGAGGACACCTGAACACCCGGAGCGATTGCGCCGCCGAGGAATTCACCCTTGGCCGAGACCACATCGACACAGATCGATGAACCGAAATCGACGACGATCGCCGCGGATCCGTACTTCTGATATGCCGCAAGACAGTTGACGATGCGGTCAGCGCCGACCTCCTTCGGATTGTCGACCAGCAGCGGAATCCCGGTGCGCACACCCGGTTCGATCAACACCCGCGGCACGTTGGGCCAGTACTGCTCGAGCATCACCCGCACCTCGTGCAGCACCGATGGGACCGTCGACAATCCGGCCGCACCGGTGAGACGTTCGGCGTCGTCACCGATCAGACCGTCGATGGTCAGCGCCAACTCGTCGGCGGTCACCTCCGGTTCGGTGCGGATACGCCAGTGATGCACGACGCTGGCGTGGGCGCCGAACCCGGAGATCAATCCGACGACGGTGTGGGTGTTGCGGACGTCGATGGCCAGGAGCACGTCATCACCTCGGCGACAGCAGCCCGGAGGCGTCGGACGGGACGGCGGCGGGGTCGTCACCCAGGTCGATCTGCCGGTTGGCGGAGTCGACGAACACCACCCGCGGCCGGTAGCTGCGGGCCTGCTCGTCGGCCATCGTCGCATAGGCGATCAGGATGACCAGATCGCCAGGGTGCACGAGATGAGCTGCTGCACCGTTGATCCCGATCACGCCGCTGCCCCGTTCGCCGGTGATCACATAGGTCACCAACCGCGCGCCGTTGTCGATGTCGACGATCGTCACCTGCTCACCCTCGATCAGGTCGGCCGCGTCCATCAGGTCGGCGTCCACCGTGACCGATCCGACGTAGTGCAGATCGGCCTGCGTCACCGTGGCGCGGTGGATCTTGGATTTCAGCATGGTACGAAACATCAATTCCTCCAGGGCAATTCGTGACTCTGATCAGCAGGGCTGCCAGGGTGTCCATCGATGCCGGCGCCGATGTCGACGGCGATGTTGTCCAGCAAGCGGGTGCGTCCCAGCCGCGCCGCGATCAGCATCCGCGCCGCGCCGCGCGCCGGGGCCGGCCCCAGCGCCGGGTCGCGCACCTGCAGGTAGTCCAGTTCCAGAGCGGGTACCTCGTCGAGCACCGCCTGCGCGGCGTCCAGCGCCGCGGCCACTCCACCGCTGGCGGCGTACATCCCGGCCAGCAGCGCGGCTGACAACGCGCCGGCCTGCTCGCGCTGCACCGGTTCGAGGTAGCGATTGCGTGAGGACATCGCCAAGCCGTCGGGCTCGCGCACGATCGGCACCCCGACGACCTCGACGTTCAGGTCGAGGTCGGCGACCATCTGCCGGATCAACGTCAGCTGCTGGTAGTCCTTTTCGCCGAAATAGGCCCGGTCGGGCCGGATCACGTTGAACAGCTTGAGAACCACTGTCAGGACACCGGCGAAGTGTGTCGGCCGGGATGCTCCTTCGAGCTCAGATCCCAACGGGCCGGGAACCACGCTGGTGCGCTTGCCGCCGGGATACATGTCGTCCTCGGTCGGGGTGAACACGATCTGCACACCTTCGTCACGCAGCGCAGCCAGATCGTCGTCGAGGGTGCGCGGGTAGGCGTCGAGATCCTCACCCGCGGCAAACTGCAACGGGTTGACGAAGATCGAGACCACCACGACCGCCCCCGGGACCCGCTTGGCCGCCCGGATCAGGCTCAGGTGCCCGTCGTGCAGTGCTCCCATGGTGGGCACCAGCACGACCCGCCGGCCGCTGGTACGCAGTGCCCGCGTCACCGCCGACACCTCCGGGGGCCGGGAGTACACGTTGAGCTGTGCGGCGACGAACTTCGGGGTGGGTCCGGCGACCATCACTGTCCTGCCTCTGCGAGCGCGTCGAATACTGCCTGCGGCGCCCGGGCCCGCTGAGCGGTGCGTCGGGCATTGGTCCGATAGGCTTGCGCCACATCGGGATCCGCTTCGGTCAGAGCTTCCAGGTGGCGGGTCACCGCGGCGGCATCGCCGCGGGCCACCGGCCCGGTCAGCGCAGCCTGGCCGCGCTGCAAGGCATTTTCCAGCGACGCCCGCGCCAGCGGGCCGATGATGCGCTCGGCCAGACCGCCGGGATTGTCATCGACGGACTGCTGGCCCAACAGCTCCTGACCCCACAACGCCGTTCGCAACGCCTCTGCGGCATCGAGCACCACGGTGATCAGATGGTTGGCCGAGTGCGCGAGCGCGGCGTGGTAGAGCGTGCGGGCGTCCTCGCGGACCCGGAACGGTTCGCCGCCGATCTCCAGGACCAGCGACTGCGCGATCGCATAGCCGATCTCGTCGGCGGCGGTGATCCCGAAACAGGTGCCCCGCAACCGGTCGACGTCCTCATCGGTGCCGGCGAAAGTCATCGCCGGATGAATCGCCAGCGGCAAGGCACCCTGGGCGGTCAACGGGGCCAACACCGCGATGCCGTTGGCACCCGAGGTGTGGGCCACGATGGTGTTGGGCCGCACCGCGCCGGTCGCGGCCAGCCCACCCACGACGGTGGCCAGCTCCGCATCGGGAACGGCCAGCAACAGCAGTTCGGCGCGGGCCGGAACCTGGTCGACGGGCAGCACCGCGGTGTCGGGAAGCCAACGCTGCGCGCGGCGGCGCGACGCGGTGGACACCGCGCTGCAGGCGGCGACGACGTGCTCGGCGCGCTCCCACGCCGCTCCCAGGGCGCTGCCGACCCGGCCCGCGGAGATCACACCGATCGTCAGGCGGGCCGGACGCAAACCGTCGTGCGGAATGTTCCCGGCGGCGGGGGGCTGCACCATCGCAGACGACCTCGCAGATTCTCATTCGGTTCGTTCCGGTCCCGACAGCGCGGGTACCGGACGGTCGGTGAGAGCCTAGCTCACTCTTCGCGCCGCCTCCGGCGCCCGCCCGGGCCCGGCGACGCCTGCAGCCGGGCCAGCAGCTCGGCCACCGACTGCCCTCCGGTGTGGGCGCCACTGCGCTCGTCGTCGGCAGACGGGGGCGGTTCTGATTGCGGGGCTGCCGGCGGGGGTGCGTAGTGCCGGCCGGCCGGCTCGGCGTTGTCGTCACGGCGCCGGCGCCCGACGTACTCGGTCTGCTGCGGTTGCTGGGCCGGTCGGCCGGGTCCCGGCGCGGGTGGCCGAGGGGCAGCAGCCGGCGGTGGGGCTGCCGGCGGCGCGGGGGCGGTGGGTGGCAACCACGGCATCCGCGGCTCGGTGGGTGGCTGCGACGGAGCCGAGGCGGGCGGCGCCCACTGCGACGGGGCGGGCGCGGGCTCGTCGCGGTAGCGGCGCCGTGGGGCGTCTTCGGTACCCCGGCGGTGGGCGCCCACGGGTTCGGTGGTTGTCGGCGCCGGTTCGTCCTCGGCCGGATGCGGCACCGCAGGCACATCGATGATCGGGCTCTCGACGGTGTCCGGGACGTGCAAGTCGCCTCCACGGCCGCGGTCGTCGCCGAACGTGGCGCCGGCGGTGTCGACGCGGCTGCTGCTGACCCGGCCGGCAGTGTCGGTGCCCGGCCTCCACTCGCCCAGTGCGGGCTGACTGCGGTCCTCGATCGCGGGGCGGTGCGAGAGGTCGGCGTCGAACAGGTACTCCAGGTTGGCCCGCAGCGCTGCCAGTTCAGCGCGCAGGGCCGCCACCTCGTCGGCAGACTGTTCGCGCAGTTCGGCGGCGAGTTCGCGGCGCAGATGCGACTCCACCGTCAGCTCGTATTCGCGGCGGGCTGAGATCTCCCGTTCCAGCTGCAGGTCGTAGACCAGCTTCAGGTCACGAACCTTGGCCTGGTCGCTGTCGGACTGGCGGCGGTAAATCACCGAGACGAACGCGGCGACCACCGCGGCCCACAACGCGAGGATGACGGCGAGCTTGAGCAGTTCCACCCGGGAGGTGAACACCAGTGCCGAGCTGGCCGCGATGGCCAGCACCAGCAACACCGTCATCAGGATCCAACCCGGCCTTCGACCGCTGCGCCGAAGCCGGGCGCCGCGGGTCGGATCGATCATGGGCCGACTGTACCTGCGACTGGTCGTCTGGCGTGTCGACCGCGGCGGCGATTCGACCGACGCATGTCAGCCCGAGGCCGCATCGGCATCGGGCGACGCGTCGTCGGGAGACTTGCAGCAATGCTGAAGCCACAGCGCCGCGATGACCAGCGTCAGCGCGCACAACCCGGCCACCACGACGCCCGGGAAATCCGCTGCGGCCACCCGCAGACCGCTGCGGCGCGGGAGCAGGTAGACCGCCACCCCGAACCACCAACCCAGGACCACACTGCCCATCCACGCGCACGCTTTGGCGATCACCACCGAACGCGCCACCGCCAGCGGATGCAGCCGGTTGACCCCGAGGCCGATCTCGCCGTCACGAATCCGGGCACGCACGTAGAAGCCCCACCCGGCAACGGCCACCGCGACGCCGAGCAGCGACACCCCGGTCCACACCGTGATCGGTGGGAACCAGCGGTAGATGATCCGCACCAGCAGGTAGCCGAGCACTGCGGTGGCAGCCACCGCAGCGGCGAGGTCGCGCACCCGCGTGGCGCCCATCAGCCGGTCACCAGCTTCAGGCCGGTTTCGCGCACCCCATCGCGTTCGGCCGGGTCCAGGTCATTCAGCAGCGCGGCCACCCCGACCTGACAACCGGCGCGGGTCAGAACCGCGCCTGGCTCCACGGTCAGCCACGGCACCAGCACGAAGGCACGCTGGTGGGCGTATGGGTGCGGCACGGTCAGTACGTCATCGTCGACGATCACCTCGGTGCCGTTGGCTCGCACCTGCACCAGGTCCACGTCGAGCGTGCGCGGACCCCAGTGCTGGGTACGCACCCGCTGCGCCGCGTCCTCGATCTGGTGCGCGCGCCGCAGCCAGCCGTGCGCGTCGCGCGTCGGGTCCTCGGCCAGCACGACAGCGTTGAGGAACGGCCCCTGCTCCACGCCGCCCCAGGCGGCGGTCTCGTACACCGGCGACACCGCGGTCACGGTGGCACCGAGGGCGTCGAGCACCGACTGCAGATGGGTCAAGCGGTCCCCGAGGTTCGACCCGATCGAGAGCACTGTGCAGGTCACCCCGGCTGCACCCCTGCCCCACCGCGGCGCGACCGGCGCGCCACCACGGCGACATCGGCGAACTCCAACGGGATCGGCGCGGCGGGTTTGTGGACCACCACCTCGGTGGCGTGCACCCGCCCGTCGGACATCACGCCGTCGGCGATCTCGGCGGCCACCGTCTCGATGAGCTGGCGAGGCGCTCCGGCCACCACGTCGGCGGCCCGCTGGGCCAGCGCCCCGTAGTCCAGCGTGTCGGCCAGCTCGTCGCTGGCGGCGGCGGGCCGCAGGTCCATCCACACCGTGATGTCGACGACGAAGTCCTGGCCGTCGCGGCGCTCGTGGTCATAGACCCCGTGAAAGCCGCGTACCCGAAGCCCGCGCAACTCGATCCGGTCAGTCATGCGAGCCCGCCTGCTGCCAGGCCGACACCACCGCCAGCGCGTCGACCGAGGCCGGCACGTCGTGTACCCGCACCCCCCAGGCGCCGTGCCATCCGGCCAACGCCGAGATCACCGCGGTGGCGGTCTCACGGCCGTCCGGCGGGCGGGGTGTGCCGTCCCGATCGGCCAGCAGCGTGCCGAGAAAGCGTTTGCGCGATGCCCCGACCAGAACCGGGATGCCGGTCGCGACGAACTCCGGCAGCGCCGACAGCAGCGCCCAATTGTGTTGCGCGGTCTTGGCGAAACCCAGGCCCGGATCGATGATCAGCTTGGCCGGGTCCACACCGGCCTGTACGGCCGCGTCCACCCCGGCCATCAGTTCAGCCCGCACCTCGGCGACCACGTCGCCATAGGCAGGCACGGCGTGCGGTTGATCCTGGCCCACCGATCGCCAGTGCATCAGCACCCAGGGCACATCGGCCTCGGCGACCACCCGCACCATGTCCGGGTCGGCTCTGCCACCGGATACGTCGTTGACGATGGAGGCGCCGTTCTGCACGGCCGCGGCGGCGACCTTCGCGTGCATGGTGTCGATGCTGATGGTGATCGATTGCTGGGCAAGCTCTTTGACCACCGGCAGTACTCGTGAGGTCTCGACGTCGGGGTCCACCCGCACCGCCCCCGGGCGGGTGGATTCGCCGCCCACGTCGACGATGGCCGCACCCTGGGCGGCCAAGGTCATGCCGTGTTCGATCGCGCGGTCGCGATCGAGAAACAGGCCGCCGTCGGAGAACGAATCATCGGTGACGTTGACCACGCCCATCACCTGCACGGCTGGATTCACTTGCGAAGGATCAGGTCCAGAGCTTCGGCGCGGGATGCCTTGTCCGTCTTGAACTGTCCGCGCACCGCCGAGGTGGTGGTGACCGCGCCGGGCTTGCGGATACCGCGCATCGCCATGCACAGGTGTTCGGCCTCGACGACCACGATGACCCCACGCGGGTTGAGCCGGCGCATCAGCGCGTCGGCCACCTGTGCGGTCAGTCGCTCCTGCACCTGGGGACGTTTGGCGTACAGGTCAACCACCCGGGCCAGCTTCGAGAGCCCGGTCACCCGGCCATCCTGGCCGGGGATGTAGCCGACATGGGCCACGCCGTGGAACGACACCAGGTGGTGCTCGCAGGTCGAGTACATCGGGATGTCTTTGACCAGCACCAGCTCATCGTGCTGTTCGTCGAACATCGTCTTGAGGACATCGTCGGGGTTGGTGTAGAGACCTGCGAAGATCTCGCGGTACGCGCGGGCCACCCGGGCGGGGGTGTCGATCAAACCCTCCCGGTCGGGATCCTCGCCGACCGCGATCAGCAGTTCCCGCACGGCAGCCTCAGCGCGGGCCTGGTCGAACACCGGCGTGGTGATCGTGGCCGAGTTGTTGCGCGACCGCGTCATCGAAGTCTCCATTCAATTGTCGGCCGGCTCAGTCCCGGCGAGGCGCGTCGTTACGTCCGTTGTCCCGACCGTTGTCTCGACCGTTTTCTTGGCCCTGCTCCTGCTGACCGGGATGCGGATGCGGCTGGTAGGGCGGATAGTACGGTGCCGGCGCACCCTGCCACCCCGACGGCGGATACCAGTACCCCGGCGGCTGCTGATGCTGCGGCTGGTGTTGTGGCTGTTGCTGCTGAGGATGCGGCTGGGGCTGCTGATTCTGCGGTGGCGGCGGCCACCCCGGTGCATGCCAGCCGGCCGGAGCGCCGTAATCGGGCTGGGTCGGGCCGGCCGGGGCGCCATTGGTGCCGGCATGGGTGCCGTTCGTTCCGCTCGTCTCGCCGGCGGCTTGTGATGCCTGTGCAATCGCGGTCTTGAACGCCGGCTCGGGCACCGGTTTGGGCCAGGGTTCGCCACGCTCGATGGCCAGCTCGCCCGGTGTCTTGATGGGCGGCTTGTCCGACGGGATCCGGCCACCGAAGTCGTCGAACATGGTCAACCGTGGCCGCTTCTTGACCTCGGAGAAGATCGCCTCGAGCTCGTTGCGGTGCAGCGTCTCCTTTTCCAGGAGCTGACCGGCCAGCGTGTCGAGCACGTCGCGGTACTCGGTCAGGATCTCCCACGCCTCGGTGTGGGCGGCCTCGATCAGCTTGCGGATCTCGTCGTCGATGTCGCGGGCGACTTCGTGGCTGTAATCGGCCTGGGTGCCCATCGTGCGACCCAGGAACGGGTCACCGTGTTCGGTGCCGTAACGCACCGCGCCGAGCTTGGAGCTCATGCCGTATTCGGTGACCATCGCGCGGGCGATCTTGGTGGCTTGCTCGATATCGGACACCGCGCCGGTGGTGGGCTCGCGGAACACCAGTTCCTCGGCGGCACGTCCACCCATCGCGAAGACCAGTCGGGCGATCATCTCCGAGCGGGTCATCAGGCCCTTGTCGTCCTCGGGGACGGCCACCGCGTGCCCGCCGGTACGGCCGCGGGCCAAAATCGTCACCTTGTAGATCGGCTCGATGTCGGGCATCGCCCAGGCGGCCAGGGTGTGGCCGCCCTCGTGATAGGCGGTGATCTTCTTTTCCTGCTCGCTGATGATGCGGCTCTTTCGGCGTGGCCCGCCGACCACCCGGTCGACGGCTTCCTCGAGCGCAGCGTTGGTGATGACGGTGCCGTTCTCGCGAGCGGTCAGCAGCGCGGCCTCGTTGATGACGTTGGACAGGTCGGCGCCCGACATGCCCACCGTGCGCTTGGCCAGGCCGTCGAGGTCGGCGTCCGGCGCGATCGGCTTGCCCTGCGAATGCACCCGCAGCACCGCGCGCCGACCAGCCAGATCGGGGCTGGAGACCGGGATCTGGCGGTCGAAGCGGCCCGGGCGCAACAGCGCCGGGTCGAGGATGTCGGGCCGGTTGGTCGCCGCGATGAGGATGACGCCCTGGCGGTCGCCGAAGCCGTCCATCTCCACCAACAACTGATTGAGGGTCTGCTCGCGTTCGTCATGGCCGCCGCCCATGCCGGCACCACGTTGGCGGCCGACCGCGTCGATCTCGTCGACGAAGATGATGCACGGGCTGTTCTGCTTGGCCTGCTCGAACATGTCGCGCACCCGGGAAGCGCCGACACCGACGAACATCTCGACGAAGTCCGAACCGGAAATCGTGAAGAACGGCACCCCGGCCTCACCGGCCACCGCACGGGCCAACAGCGTCTTGCCGGTGCCGGGCGGACCGTAGAGCAGCACGCCGCGCGGGATCTTGGCGCCCAGCGCCTGATACCGGGTCGGGTTCTGCAGAAAGTCCTTGATCTCGTAGAGCTCCTCGACCGCCTCGTCGACACCCGCAACGTCGGCGAAGGTGGTCTTGGGCATGTCCTTGGAGAGCTGCTTGGCCTTGGACTTGCCGAACCCGAAGCCCATCCGGCCGCCGGACTGCATCCGGGTGAACATCACGAACAGCGCGACGAGCAGCAGCAGTGGGAGCATGTAGATCAGCAGGGTGCCGAGCATGCTGCTCTGGTTGACCACCGTGTTGATCTTGGCGTCCTTGGCCTGCAGCTCCTCGAACAGCGTCACCCCGTACCCGGTCGGGTATTTGGTGATGATCTGGGTGCTGTCGTCGGTGTCCTCGGTGCCGTTCTTGAGGTCCAGCCGCAGCTGTTGTTCCCGGTCGTCGATCTGGGCGCTGTCGACGTTGTCTCCGGTGATCTGGGCCACCGCGACCGACGTGTCGACCGGGTGGTACCCGCGGGTGTCGTCGCTGAAGTAGAAGAAAGACCAACCGAGCAACAACACCACGGCGATCACCGTGAGCGTGCGGATCACATTTTTGCGATTCATGAGTGAGTGCGGTTCATCCGATGTGTACAGCCGGCGAGTGGACCCCGCCAACAAATCCTTCCAATCTGCGCAGCTGGAATAGTCAAGGCTACCGCTAGACCAACGTTGCGGAGTTCCCGACGGTTCAGCCGAGCTGGTTGAGTGGGGTCGTGCGGTCCACGATGGTGCAGACCAACGGTGTCAGGTTGCGGGTGACCGAGGCCGGCCAGCGCGGAGCCCCGGTGGTGGTGCTCTGCCACGGGTTCCCCGAACTGGCGTTCACCTGGCGCCATCAGATCGACGCGCTGGCGGCCGCGGGCTACCACGTCCTGGCCCCTGACCAGCGCGGTTACGGTGGATCAGATAAGCCCGAGGCCATCACGGCCTACTCGGTAGACGAGCTGACCGCCGATATCGTCGGGCTGCTCGACTCGGAGGTCGGCGCTGGCGCCGAGACGGCGGTGCTGGTGGGCCACGACTTCGGGGCGGTGGTGGCCTGGGCGGCGCCGCTGCTGGCGCCGCACCGCTTCCGCGCGGTGGCGGGTCTGAGCCTGCCGCCGGTGCCGCGACCGAGGATTCCGACCACCCAGGCGTTCCGACGCATCTTCGGCGACGATTTCTTCTACATCCTGTACTTCCAGCAGCCGGGGCCCGCCGACGCCGAGCTCAACCACGACCCGGCCACCACATTTCGCCGACTGTTCGCCATGGCCGACGGCGCCCCCGCGACCACGGTCCCGGCCCGCGACGGCGACGGTCTGCTCGGCCGCATCCCCGAGCCGGGCCGGCTGCCCGACTGGCTGTCCGAGCGCGACTTCGGCGTCTATGTCGACGAGTTCACCCGAGGTGGATTCACCGCGCCGCTGAACTGGTACCGCTGCTTCGACCGCAACTGGGAGGTGACCGCCGACCCGCCCGCCAAGACCATCGAGGTCCCCGCGCTGTTCATCGGCGGCACGGCCGACGTCACGTTGTCCTACACACCGCGCGACCGGGTGCGTGAGGTCGTCACCGGCGACTACCGGGAGGTGATGATCGACGGCGCCGGGCATTGGCTCCCCGAGGAACGCCCGCAGGACGTGACACGCCTGCTCATCGAGTTCCTCTCGCAGGTGCCGGCGCGGTGACTAGTGTGCTGGCATGCCGATCGCAGCGCCCGCGAACAAAGCCTGGCTCATCGCCGCCGCCGGACTACTGGCCGCCGCCCTGACCGCCTGCGACGCGCAGTCCGGGCCGACACTGCAGCCCGGTCCGGATGCCCGGCAGGTGACGGTGGTCGGGGCCGGGCAGGTTCAGGGCACACCGGACACCCTGACCGTCAGCGCGTCGACGGAGTCACTGGCCCAGGACGCCACGGCGGCGATGAACCAGACCAACGAGATCGCCCAGCAGGTCATCGACGCGCTCGTCGAACTGGGCGTCGACCGCCAGGACCTGTCCACCACCGAGGCCAGCCTGCAGCCGCAGTTCGGTCCGGAAGACAACACCATCACCGCGTACCGCGCCACCAACTCGATCAACATCACCATCCGCGACCTCGAACAGGCGTCCGACGCCATCGGGCTGGTGGTCAGCACCGGCGGCAACGCCGCCCGGGTCAACTCGATCAGCTACTCCATCGAGGACGATTCGCAGCTGGTCCGCGATGCCCGAACCCGCGCCTTCGAGGACGCCCAGGACCGCGCCGACCAGTACGCGCAGCTCTCCGGCCTGAACCTGGGCAACGTGATCTCGATCTCCGAGTCCGCCGGCCCGACCCCGCCGATACCGATGCCCGGCTCGCCGCGCGCGCTGGAGGCCGCCGTGCCGCTGGAACCCGGTCAGCAGACCGTCGGCTTCTCGGTGACCGTCGTCTGGGAGCTCACCTGATCAGCTGACCGGCTCCAGCAGCACCGGGATGCCGTTGAGCACCGCGGTGCCCGACAGCGGGTCCAGTACCGAACCGTCGTTGAGCTGATTGGCGTTGACGCCCGGCTCGGCCGCGGCCACCCGCTGGCCGGTCCCGTCGCGGTCATGTCCCCAGCCGTGCGGCAGCGACGTCACACCGCGGCGCAGCCCGTCGTCGAGTTCCACGGGCACCACCAGCTCTCCGCCCGGGCCCTTCACCCGGACGGTGTCGCTGATGCCCAGTTCGGCGGCGTCGTCGGGGTGGATGCGCAGCGTGCACCGGTTGGTGCCGCCGGCCAGCGCGGGCAGGTTGTGCATCCAGCTGTTGTTCGAGCGCAGGTGCCGCCGCCCGATCAGCACGAACCCATCGGTGCGCCGGTCCAGCGCCTCGCGCAACCGTGCCGCGTCGGCGATCAGCGGATCGGGCGCGAGTTCGATTCGGCCGGAGGGGGTTCGCAGCACCTCGGTCACGCGCGGCTGTAGCGGGCCCAGGTCGATGCCGTGCGGTGCGGCTTTGAGCATGGCCAACGTCAACCCGTCCGGCCGGGCGCCGAACGCGTCACCGTAGGCACCGAGCCGCAGCATCATGTCGAGGCGACGCTCGTACCCGGGCCCCGGTTCCAGCATCGCGGTCAGCTCGTCGACCGACCGACCGGCCACCGGTGAGTGCGGGTCGGCGGTCTCCTTGGCCAGTGTCGACGCGATGACCTGATCATCGACCAGCGCCGGATCACCGTCGGCGCCGACCCCGGAGAGGATCAGCGCGATACGCGACAACAGCTCGGCCTCGTCGGGCCGACCGGACGGCGGCAGCACCGGCGGCGAGTAGCGGGCGTTGTTGCGCACCGCCAGGCCGTTGAGCGCCAGATCGAAATGGGCGGCGCGCGACGGCGGAGGCGGGGGCAGGATGACGTCGGCGTGCCGGGTCGTCTCGTTGAGGTAGGGGTCGACGCTGAGCATGAAGTCCAGGCCGGCCAGCGCCCGGTCGAGGCGCTCGCCGTCGGGCGCGGACAGCACCGGATTGCCCGCGATGGTGACGACCGCCCTGATCTGTCCCTCGCCGGGGGTTTCGATCTCCTCGGCCAGCGCCGCGGCCGGAAACTCCGACAGCGCTTCGGGATAACCCGAGACGCGGCTGTGCCAGCGCCCGGTCACGAAACCGCGCCCGGGTTTGGGTGGCCGGGGCGCCGGCGCGACCGGCGACAGCGGGAACATCACCCCGCCGGGCCGGTCGAGGTTTCCGGTCAGGACGTTCACCACGTCGACCAGCCAACTGCCCAGAGTGCCGAATTCGACCGTGGACGTCCCGATCCGGCCATACACCGCAGCCGACGGCGCCGCGGCGATCTCGCGGGCCAACGACCGGATCTCGGCAGCGGGCACGCCGCAGTAATCGGCCACCCCCGCGGGGGCGAAGTCGGCAGCCAGCATTCGCACCCGCTCGACACCGTTGACCTGCTCGGCGACCGCGCCGAGCTGCACGAGGTCCTCGTCGAACAGCGTGTGCACCACCCCCAGCAACAGCGCAGCGTCGGTGCCCGGACGCGGGGCCAGGTGCCGGTCGGCGATCTCGGCGGTCCGGGTGCGGGCCGGGTCGATGACAACCAGCCGGCCACCCCGCTTGCGCAGCGCGCGCAGCTTGCCGGGAAAGTCGGGCGCGGTGGTCACGCTGCCGTTGGAGACCAGCGGATTGGCGCCGATCACCACCAGGTAGTCGGTGCGGTCCAGGTCGGGGACGGTGAACGCGACCGGATTGCCGAACATCAGACCCAGCGCCACGTGCTTGGGCATCTGATCCAGCGTGCTGGCCGAGAACAGCTGCCGGGTGCCCAGCGCCTTGACCACCAGCGGGGCGTAGAGTCCGCCGGCGACGGTGTGGGCGTTCGGATTGCCCAGGTAGACCCCGACCGAGGTGCCGCCGTGCTCGGCGACGACAGCGCCCAGGCCGGTGGCGACCGCGGCGAATGCTTCGTCCCAACCCACCTCGGTGAGCACGCCGCCACGCCGCACCAGCGGGGCTCTCAACCGGTCGGGATCGTTGTCGAGCTCGGGAAAGCTCGCCCCCTTCGGACAGATGAAGCCGGCGCTGAACACGTCGTCGCGGTCACCGCGGGCGGCGGTGACCCGGCCGTCCTGGACCGTCAACGACAGCCCACACGTCGCTTCACACAGCGGACAGATCCTCAGCGCAGTAGCGACCATGACCGCATTCTGCGCCCGTCAGCCGTGTTCGTACACCTTGGGCTCGAGGGTGCCGATGAACGGCAGGTCGCGGTAGCGCTCGGCGTAATCGAGGCCGTAACCGACGACGAACTCGTTGGGGATGTCGAAGCCGACATAGGTGATGTCGACGTCGGCGCGCACCGCTTCGGGCTTGCGCAGCAGAGTGCATACGCGCAGCGAGCGCGGATTGCGGGTCGCCAGATTGCGCAGCAGCCACGACAGCGTCAGGCCGGAGTCGACGATGTCCTCGACGATCAACACGTCGCGGTCACTGATGTCGCGGTCGAGGTCTTTGAGGATGCGTACCACCCCCGACGACGACGTCGACGACCCGTAGGAGCTGACCGCCATGAACTCCAGTTGCGTCGGCAGCGGGATGGCGCGCGCCAGATCGGTGACGAACATGACCGCGCCCTTGAGGACGGTGATCAGCAGCAGGTCCTGACCGCCGTCATCGTTGACCGCGGCGCGGTATTCGTCGGCGATCTGCACGGCGAGTTCGGCGGTTTTCGTGCGAATCTGCTCTTCGGACAGCAAAACCGACTTGATGTCCCCGGGATACATTTCCGCAGCAGGCGCAGGCACGTCCACAGCGTAGCCGGGGCGGGTCGGGGCCTCAGACAGGCTCGGTGTGCAGCCCTAGCGTCGCGCCCTGCCGGCCGGCGAACAGTCGTTGCCGAGGGCCACCGCCGGGCACAGCCACCGCGCCCTGGCCACGCCATCCGGTGATCAGCTCCTCGACGGCCCGGATGTGCTTGTCGGTCAATCCGCTGGCGCCGTAGGACAACAGCCATCCGCGCAGCACCCGGCGCCGTACCGCTCCGGGCAGCGCGGCCAGCGCCGCCACGTCCGGGTGCCGGCCGAGGTCGGCCAGGGCGGTCCCCGCGATCGCGTCGAGTGCATCGTTGTCCTCGCGCAGCGCGGTGGCGGTGCGGGCCAGTGCCTCCGCGACCCCGCCGGCCAGCACGTCCTCGAGCAGCGGCAGCACCTCGGTGCGCAATCGCACCCGGGTGTAGCGCGGATCGCTGTTGTGCGGGTCGTCCCACGGGGTCAACCCGGCCTCGGTGCATGCGGTGCGCGTCAGCGCGCGGCGTACCCCCAGCAACGGCCGACACCACGGCGGATCCAGCGGGCGCATCCCGGCGATCGAGCGGGCACCCGAACCGCGACCCAGTCCGAGCAGCACCGTCTCGGCCTGGTCGTCGAGGGTGTGCGCCAGCAGCACGGGCCGGCCCGCGCGAGCCCGATCGAGTGCGTCGTAGCGCGCGGTCCGGGCAGCCGCTTCGGGACCGCCCCGTTCGCCGACCTGCACTGTGATGATCTGTGCCGCAACGCATCCAGCTTCGACGGCTTGGCTGTGCGCGGTCGCGGCGACGGTCGCTGAACCCGGCTGCAGGCCGTGGTCGACGATCAGTGCGGTGGTGGGCCGCACACCAGCCGCGGCCACCGTCAGTGCCAGTGAGTCCGCGCCGCCGGACAGCGCGACGCACCACGGACCCGGGTCGAGTCGACGATCGCGCGCGAACCGCGCGACCGCATCGCGCACCTGCGCTACAGCACCCGGTCGATCCATCGCTGCGGCTCGTCGATCTCGGCGGGGCGCGGCAAAGTCTGGGCATCGGTCCACACGGCGTTGAACCGCGTCATCCCGACCTTGCCGACGACCTCGTCGACGAAGGCCTTGCCACGGGTGTATTGGCTCATCTTCGCGTCGATGCCCAGCAGCGCCCGCACCACCCGTTGCAGCGGGGACTGTTTGCGCTGGCGACGCTGGTCGAAGCGGGCCCGGATGGTGGACACCGTAGGCACCACCGCCGGCCCCACCGCGTCCATCACGTGTTCGGCGTGGCCCTCCAGCAGTGTGCCCAGCACCAGCAGCGAATCGAGCGCCGCGCGCTGCGGTTCGGACTGCACGGCCCGCAGCAGACCCAGCACTCCCTTCGAATCCGGCTCTGCCGCAGCTGAATTACTGCTTCGACTGCGCACGTACTCGCCGAGCCGCGACACCACCTGGGTCAGGTCGTCGCTGGCGTCCTCGGTCAGCACCGCCAGCGCATCGGACATGTGATCGGCCAACCAGGGGTTGGCGCGGAACTGCACCCGGTGGGTGACTTCGTGCAGGCACACCCACATCCGGAAATCCGCAGGCCGCACCCGCAGCTGCCGCTCCACTGCGATCACGTTGGGATACACCAGCAACAACGCTCCCCCGCCGGACGCGAACGGATCGTACTGGCCCAGAATCCCCGACGACACGAAAGCCAGCACCGCTGCGGTCTGCGCGCCGGCGATCCGGCCACTGATCATCCGCGGCTTGACCTCGGCGTCCTCACCGCCCCCGGTCATCACTTTCATCGAACGGGTGGCCGCGCGAATCCACTCTGGCCGGTTGAGGATTCGCGCCTCGGGGATCTCACCACCTTCGATGAGTCCGGTGACTTCGCGCACTGGGATCTCGGCCGCCCGGGCGGACTCGGTGAGCTGTTCGATCGACTGCCGACGGGTGTAGTCGGTGGCCGGCGGCTCCGGACGGGCCAGCTTCCCGCCCAGCGTGGCGGCCAGCTCCCAGTCGACGGCACGTCCGACAGCCAAAGATGCTCGGGCTGAGCCGCTCACGTGCGGCACCCGCAGGACCGCAGCGTCGCGGCGAAGGCATCCAGCGCGGTTCGCCCGGTGGGTCCGGCATCGTTGGACAGCAGCGCGAAGGTCAGTACCCGCCCGTCGGAGTCGGTGACGATGCCCGCCAACGAGTTGGTTCCGGTCAGTGACCCGGTCTTGGCGCGCAGGTATCCGACCGCGGCGCGCCCCTGATCGGTGTCGTGGTAGCGGTAGGACAGCGTGCCGCTGCCGCCGGCGATCGGCAGCAGATCGACCAGCGGCCGAAGCTCGGGCACCTCGGTGCCCGCAGCGGCCTGGTTCACCTCGTCGAGTGTCGCGGCGGTCAGCCGGTCATCTACCGAGAGCCCGCTGGAGTCGAACAATCTGGCCCCGGTGGTGTCGATGCCGGCCTTGTCCAGCGTGGCCAGCACCGCCTCGGCGGCACCGTCGAAGCTCTGCGGCCTGCCCGACGCGTCGGCGACCTCGCGTCCGATCGACTCGGCCATCACGTTGTCGGAGAAGTTCATCATTTCCCGTAACCGCTGCATCAGCGGTGGCGACTGCACCGAGGCGATCTCGCGGCCCTGCGCCACCGTGGGCAGCACCCGCACGGTCTGCGGATCCACCTGCAACGCCGTGGCCAGCGCCCGGCCGGCATCCAGCGCCGGGGTCTTGGACCGGCGGGACTCGACGCTGACCGGCTGGGTGCGGCCGCCGTCGAGCATCACCGACTCGATCGGCGCGATGTCGCCGCCGTCGATGTCCAGGGCGTCCCAACCGACCGCCATCGACGGGCCCCGGTAGGCGCTGATGTCGACCTGCACGGTCTGGACGGTGACGCCGCTGCGCCGCACCTGATCGGCCAGATCGACGATGCGCGCCGCGTCGCGGTACCAGGTGTCCTCGCCGCGGGGCGCCGCCGACAATGTCGGGTCGCCACCACCGACCAGCACGATGACGCCCGGCGACGGAGTGATCACACGCGTGGTCAACCGGTCCTCGCGATGCAAGGCCAGCAGCGCCGCCGCGGCGGTGAGCGTCTTGTTCGTCGAGGCCGGCTGCATCGGGATCTGCGCCCCCTGCTCCCAGAGCACCTCGCCGCTCATCGCGTCGGCGATACGGCCGGTGAACATTCCGAGGTTCGGGTCGGCCAGCACCGGGGCCAGCGCAGCCGCCAGACCGCGCCGGGTCGGCATGGCCGACGTGTCGGTCACCGGGACGACTCCGGGCTGCGCAGACGCCGGGGCCGGCGCGGGTGGCACCGCGATCTGCTCGCCGGACTGGCGGGCGGCCAGCACAGAGGCAGCGGTGACCACGGTGACCAGCAGCACAACTGCCAGGCCGAGAATCACGAAGGTGGAACGTCGCCACCGAGTGGGCCGCATGTAGTGCAGGGTATCGCTCGACTAGGGTTGACCCGCGTGGTCGGCAGGCGACCCGACGTCCAGTGGAACGCTCAATATCGAATCAAGGAGTCGCGGCGGTGCAGTTCGACGTCCTCATCGAGATCCCGAAGGGATCGCGCAACAAGTACGAGGTGGACCACGACACCGGCAAGGTGAAGCTGGACCGCTACCTGTTCACGTCGTTCGGCTATCCCACCGACTACGGCTACATCGAAGACACCCTCGGCGAAGACGGTGACCCGCTGGATGCGCTGGTGCTGCTGCCCGAGCCGGTGTTCCCGGGCTGCATCGTCGAGGCGCGCCCGGTCGGCATGTTCCGGATGACCGATGAGGCCGGTGGCGACGACAAGGTGCTCTGCGTGCTGGCCGACCCGCGTTGGGACCACATCACCGACATCGGCGACGTCTCCGAGTTCGAGCTGGATGCGATCAAGCACTTCTTCGTGCATTACAAGGACCTCGAGCCGGGCAAGTTCGTCAAAGCCGCCGACTGGGTGGGCCGTGCCGAGGCCGAGGCCGAGGTCAACCGGTCGATCGAGCGGTACAAGACGTCCGGCGGCCACTAGCGATTCCACTGAATTTGCACACACGTAACACGACGTAACGTCGGTGCCGTATGGCGGTCCGATCATGACGGAATGTTGCTGCATCAGGGGATCGGCCTCGACGCGTTCAACGCCGTGCCGTTGCGCCGGGCCGTGCACTGCGTCTTCGAGTGCTGCTACAGCGTGCCGCTGGCCGCCGACCTGGCGCGCCAGCGTCCCTTCGACGACCACGAACAGTTGTTCCGCTGCGCTGATGCGCTGCTGTTCGGGCTGAGCGAGGAATCGATCGACTCGATCCTGCAGGCCTATCCCGACATCGGGCGGCGGCCCGGCAGCGAGAAGTCGGCGGCCGAACAATGCGCCATCATCGACGAGCGTCCCGAAGTGATGGCCGAGCTGACCGCCGCGTCGAAGGAATACCTGGCGCACTTCGGTTTCGGGTTTGTCATGTTCGTCAACGGGTTCTGCGCCGACGAGGTGCTGGCCGCCGCCCGCGACCGGATGCACAACGACCACGACACCGAACGCAAGGTGGTGCGCAACGAGCTCGCGCGCATCAACCGCACCCGGCTGGAGCGGATGCTGGGCCCAGAGGGCGGCTACGACAACTGGTGAGCTCAGCTGGCGTGCGCGGGCCGGTGCTCGTGCAGCCGACCGAGCACCTCACGCCCCAGTGCCGTCACGTCCTGAGTCGGTGACCCGGCGATCAGCGTAACACCGTCGGCCACCCCGGCCGACGCGATGTCCGAGATCAACCCGAGTAGGCCGGCGACCGTGCCGGCGTAGTGCACGGTGTTCGCGCCGACCGGTCCGAGCGCCCGGCGCGCCGTCCGGAAGTCAGCGGCGATGGCCACGACGATGTCGAGGATCGCCGCCGCCCCGTCCGAGCGGGCGTGGATGCGCTGGCGCATCCGCTGCGCCTGCTGCAAATCAGGGGCGCTGACCCGGGCGATCGGCTGCTTCCGATCGCCGTCGGTCAGCTCGCGTGATCCGGTGTCATCCGCCACGAAAAGCCGCACCCGGCGACGCTAACCGGGTGCCGCAGGCGCCGACCAGCGTTGCGATCAGCGCGAGCGAATCACCGCAGGGGTCCGGCGTCCTGCGCGGGCTCGGGTTCGGGTTCGGGCTTACCGCCGTTGCGAACATCGTGCACCCGGGTCTTGTACAAGCTGGCCACAGTGGTGATCAGCAGCGTGACGACGATGACACCGAGGCTGGCCAGGGTCGGGATCTCCGGGACCGGCACGTGCCGGCCGCCGTTGATGAACGGCAGCTCGTTCTCATGCAGCGCGTGCAGCAACAGCTTGATGCCGATGAAGCCGAGGATGAACGCCAGCCCCTGCGACAGGTACACCAAACGCTTGAGCAGGTCACCGAGCAGGAAGTACAGCTGGCGCAGCCCCATCAGCGCGAACACGTTGGCGGTGAACACCAGATAGGGCTCGCGGGTCAGGCCGTAGATCGCCGGAATGGAGTCCAGCGCGAACAGCAGATCGGTGGTGCCCAGCGCGATGATGACCAGGAACATCGGCGTCATCAACCTGGCCCCGCGGTGATCGCGCACCCAGAGTTTGAGACCGTCCCAGGTGTCGGTGAAGTTCAACCGCTTCTGCGCGAACCGCACCACCGCGTTGTCGGCGTCGTCGTCGTGGTCGGTGTCGCGGACCAGCTTGATCGCCGTGTACACCAGAAACGCGCCGAACAGGTAGAACACCCACGAGAACTGCTCGATGGCCACAGCACCCAGGGCGATGAAGATCCCACGGAACACCAGCGCCAGGATGATGCCGACCAGCAACGCCTGCTGCTGGTAGATCCGGGGCACCTTGAAGCTGGCCATGATGATCAAGAAGATGAACAGGTTGTCCACCGACAGGCTGTACTCGGTGAGCCAGCCTGCGTAGAACTCCACGCCGTACTGGCTGCCGTGGAAGAACCAGATCCACAAGCCGAATGCGACGGCCAAACCGACATAGATGCTCAGCGCTGTTCCGGTTTCCCGGCGCGACGGTTCGTGCGGACGCCGTCCGATCACGATGACATCGAAAAGCAGGATCGCCATCGTCACCGTGAGCGTGATCGCCCACTCCAGCCCACTGACGTTCATGAAACCTCCGGTCGTGTATTACGCCAGAGGTCTGTTCCGCCACCCGCACAGCAGGCAACCCGCGGCACCGGTCGACCGACGACGGACAACGTGATGACGACACCGCAGCGAAGGATTACTCCCCTCCAAGTTGGCCATTGTGCCAGCACCACCACCGACACGCGCAAATCGACGCCGCCCGGCCGCAGGACCCTGCGCCAGAGGCCTAGGGTTTGTACCCGTGACAACAGCGGATTCCAGGCCGCAGATCCCGAGCCAATTCGTCCAATCTGCGCACGCACCCCCACCGCGCACGCTGATCGACATCCTCTACGAGACCGCGCGCCGCCACCCCGAGGCGCCCGCGCTCGACGACGGCGAAGTACAGCTGACCTACGCCGAGCTGATCGGCGACATCGAAGACAGCGTGTCGTGGCTGGCTGCGCGCGGCATCGGCCGCGGCGACCGGATCGGGATCCGGATGCCCTCGGGCAGCTATGCGCTCTACGTCGCGATCCTGGCCACCCTGGCGGCCGGTGCGGCCTACGTGCCGGTCGACGCCGACGACCCGGCCGAGCGCGCCGAGTTGGTGTTCACCGAGGCCGACGTCGTCGCAGTGATCACCGAGCGCGGCCTGGTCCGGGGTCCCGGTGCGTCGCGGGGTTGGCGGGCGGCGGCACCGCTGAGCCGCGACGACGCATGGGTCATCTTCACCTCAGGCTCCACCGGAACGCCCAAGGGCGTGGCGGTCACCCACCGCAGCGCCGCGGCGTTCGTCGACGCCGAGGCCACGTTGTTCTGCCGGGACAACCCACTGGGCCCCGGTGACCGGGTGCTGGCCGGGCTGTCGGTGGGCTTCGACGCCTCGTGCGAGGAAATGTGGTTGGCCTGGCGCCATGGTGCCTGCCTGGTGCCCGCGCCGCGCTCACTGGTGCGCAGCGGGATGGACCTGGGCCCGTGGTTGGTCTCCCGCGACATCACCGTCGTCTCGACGGTGCCCACGCTGGCAGCGCTGTGGCCACCGGAGGCGCTGGAATCGGTGCGGCTGTTGATCTTCGGCGGCGAGGCCTGCCCCCCGGAGCTGGCCGAACGGCTGGCGGCCGGACCCGAAGGCGCCGGTCGCGAGGTCTGGAACACCTACGGACCCACCGAGGCCGCCGTGGTGTCGTGCGCAGCCCGGCTGACGGGTTCCGGCGCGGTCAGCATCGGGTTGCCGCTGCCCGGCTGGGATCTGGCGGTCGTCGACAACGCCGGAAATCCGGTCGGGCTCGGCCAGACCGGGGAACTGGTCATCGGTGGCGTCGGGTTGGCGCGCTACCTCGACGCCGACAAGGACGCCGAGAAGTTCGCCGCGATGCCGTCGCTGAGCCGACAAGGATCCTGGAGCCGCGCCTACCGCAGCGGTGACCTGGTGCGGCTGGAGGCCGACGGTCTGTACTTCATGGGCCGCGCCGACGACCAGGTCAAGGTCGGCGGGCGCCGGATCGAGCTCGGTGAGGTCGACACCGCACTGCTCAACCTGCCCGGGGTGGCCGGCGGGGCAGCCGCCGTCCGGCGCACCCGCAGCGGGACCCCGGTGCTGGTCGGTTACGTGGTCGCTGCCGACCCCGCGGGGTTCGATCTGGCCGGGGCGCGGGCCCAGCTCGCCGAGCGGTTGCCTGCTGCGCTGGTCCCGCGCCTGGCGCTGGTCGACGAGCTGCCGACCCGCACGTCGGGAAAGGTGGACCGCGACGCGCTGCCGTGGCCCGTCGGCGACGACCGGGACACCGACGGCGCGGCACTGCACGGAACCACCGGGTGGCTGGCCGAGCTGTGGCGGGAAGTGCTCGGCGCGCCGGTCGACGGGCCGCAGGCCGACTTCTTCGCCCTGGGCGGTGGCTCACTGTCGGCGGCCCAGTTGATCGCCGCGCTGCGCGCCCGCTACCCGCAGGTGACCGTCGCCGATCTCTACGACCATCCCCGGCTGGGGTCGCTGGCCGGCTATCTCGACGAGATGGCCCCGGCCCCGGAGGTGACGACACGTTCGGTGGCGCCGGTGCCACGCTGGTCGCAGGTGGTGCAGGTGATCTCGACGGTGCCGTTGGCGATGCTGGCCGGTGCACAGTGGCTGGTCTGGCTGGCGTTGGCCAACAACGTCGCCGCGCAGCTGTCGCTGGTGCCGTGGGCGCGGCCGGTCAGCTGGTGGTGGGTGCTGGCCGGGTTTCTCACGTTCGTCACTCCGCTGGGCCGCATGAGCATCGCCGCCGCGGGCGCGCGGGTGCTCGTCGGCAGCCTCGCCCCAGGCACCTACCGCCGTGGCGGTCCCGAGCACCTACGGGTGTGGTTGGCCGAACGGCTGGCCGCGGCCAGCGGCGCGGAGAACATGGCAGGCGCGCCCTGGCTGGTGTATTACGCACGGGCGCTGGGCAACTCGATCGGCAAGGGCGTGGATCTGCATTCCGCGCCACCGGTCACCGGGATGCTGACACTCGGACACCGGTGTGCGATCGAGCCCGAGGTCGACCTCACCGGCTACTGGATCGATGGTGACCTGTTCCACGTCGGTCCGATCACCGTCGGCAACGACGCCACCGTCGGTGCGCGCACCACCCTGTTGCCCGGCGCCATGGTGGGCAAGAACGCCGACGTCGCGCCGGGCTCGGCGGTGGTCGGCAAGGTCAAGAACGCGCAGTACTGGAAGGGTTCGCCCGCGGTGAAGTCGGGCAAGGCCAAGCACCCGTGGCCGGACCGGCGTCCCGGGCGCGCACCGCAGTGGGCGGTGGTGTTCGGTGTGACCTCGCTGCTGCTGGCATCGCTTCCGCTGGTGGCGCTGGGCTGCGGACTGGCGGTGATCGGCTGGGCGGTGCGCGCAACACCGTCGGTGACCGCCGCGGTGAACCCGGCGCTGCTGTGGCTGGTGCCGGCGACGTTGACCTCGCTGCTGGTCTACGCCGCGCTGACGGTGATCGGGGTGCGGGTGCTGGCGATCGGGCTGACCGAGGGCTACCACCCGGTGCGCAGCCGCCCCGGCTGGCAGCTGTGGGCCACCGAGCGGCTGATGGACGCGGCGCGCAACTACCTGTTCCCGATCTATGCCAGCCTGCTGACGCCGGCGTGGTTGCGTCTGCTCGGCGCCACGGTGGGCCGCGGCACCGAGATCTCGACGGTGCTGCTGATCCCGAAGTTCACCGTGGTCGAAGACGGCGCCTTTCTGGCCGACGACACGATGGTGGCGTCCTACGAGCTCGGCGGCGGGTGGATCCACGTCGCACGGGCCACCGTGGGCAAGCGGGCCTTCCTGGGCAACTCGGGCATCACCCAGCCTGGGCGGCGGGTCCCCGACGACGGGCTGGTGGCCGTGTTGTCGGCCACCCCGACCAAGGCCAAGACCGGGTCGTCGTGGCTGGGCAGCCCGCCGGTGCGGTTGCGCCGCAGACCCACCGCTGCCGATGCGCTGCGCACCTTCCACCCCTCGGCCCGGCTGAAGGTGCTGCGTGCCGCGGTGGAGAGCTGCCGGGTGACTGCGGTGGTGGTGACATTCGCGCTCGGCGTCGCCGTCTTCGCCGCATTGCAGGCAGTCATCGTCTCTCAGCACTGGTGGTGGGCAGCGCTGGCGGCCGGCCCGATCCTGCTGGCTGTCGGCGCGGTGGCCGGCGCGGTCGCGGTGCTCGCGAAATGGCTTGTGGTGGGCCCGATCCGGGTCAGCGAACACCCGTTGTGGTCGTCATTTGTCTGGCGCAACGAAGTGGCGGACACGTTTGTCGAGACCGTCGCGGCCCCGTGGTTCGCCCGCGCCGCGGCCGGCACCCCGGTGATGAACGTGTGGCTGCGCGCGCTCGGAGCGTCGATCGGGCGTGGCGTGTGGTGTGAGACGTATTGGCTGCCCGAAGCCGATCTGGTCACGCTGGGCGATGGATCGACCGTCAACCGGGGATGTGTGGTGCAGACACACCTCTTCCACGACAGGATCATGCGGATGGACACCGTCACCGTTGAGGCCGGGGCCACCCTCGGGCCGCACTGCATCGCGTTGCCGGCCGCGCGCATCGGCGCCGCCGCCACCGTCGGCCCGGCATCGCTGGTGATGCGCGGTGACGAAGTGCCGGCCTCCACCCGCTGGCAGGGCAATCCGATTGCGCCGTGGACTGCACGCCGTAAGAAGAACTCTGCCGAGGCTGGGACGAAACCGAAGAAGTCCGCGGCGGCGTGACGACCCGAAGACGACCAACCAAGAAGGGATCGGCACCGGTCATCGACCCCTACCTGCCCGGCACCGGCAACTTCGGGTATCGGGTGTCCCGTTACGAACTCGACCTCGACTACAAGGTGGCCAGTAACCGGCTGGCCGGCACTGTGACCGTGACAGCCGTGACCCTGGCTGAGCTCAAGGCGTTCACATTGGATCTGTCCGGCGCACTGACGGTGTCGAAAGTGTCGGTCAACGGCAGCCGACCGGCCCAGTTCCGCACCGCCGAGGACAAGTTGCACATCACCCTGGCCGAGCAGCTGCCCGCCGGCTCGGCGATGACGGTCACCGTGCGCTACGGCGGCAATCCCCGCCCGGTCCGGACCATCTGGGGCGCCGTGGGTTTCGAGGAGCTGACCGAGGGCGCGCTGGTGGCCGGGCAACCCAACGGGGCGTCCTCGTGGTTTCCGTGCGACGACCATCCGGCCGCCAAGGCCAGCTTCGGCATCCGGATCGCCGCCGAGAGTGCGTATTACGTGCTGGCCAACGGCAGGCTGACCGGGCGCCGTACCCGTGCCGGCACGACGACGTGGAACTACGAACAGGCCGAGCCGACGTCGACGTATCTGGTCACGCTGCAGGTCGGCATGTACAGCCGGGCGCGGATGAGCAAGAACGGCGTCGAGATCGCGGCCGTGTTGCCCGACCGGTTGCGCCGCGACTTCGACCACGACTTCGCCCGTCAGCCCCAGATGATGAAACTGTTCGTCGAACTGTTCGGCCCCTACCCGCTCTCGACCGGGTACACGGTGGTGATCACCGATGACGTGCTCGAGATCCCCCTGGAGGCACAGGGGATTTCGATTTTCGGCGCCAACCACTGCACCGGTACCCGCCGGTCCGAGCGGCTGATCGCGCACGAACTGGCCCACCAATGGTTCGGCAATTCGGTGACCGCGCAGCGGTGGCGCCACATCTGGCTGCATGAGGGCTTCGCCTGCTACGCGGAGTGGTTGTGGTCGCAGCACAGCGGTGGACGCAGCGCAGACGCCCTGGCCCGTCACTACCACCAGAAGTTGGCCAACTCGGCCCAGGATCTGATACTGGCCGACCCCGGGCCGAAGGACATGTTCGACGACCGCGTCTACAAGCGCGGGGCGCTGACCCTGCATGTGCTGCGCAGGCAGATCGGTGACACTGATTTCTTTGCCCTGCTTCGCGATTGGACCACACGATACCGGCACAGCACCGCGGTCACCGACGACTTCACCGGACTGGCCGCGCAGTACTCGGACCACTCGCTGCGGCCGCTGTGGCATGCCTGGCTGCACTCCCCCGATCTCCCACCATTGGACCTGGCGTGACCGATGCCACGGCCGGCCCGTCCGGTCCGGTCACCCGGGGCAGTATGGTGCGCGTCGGTACGGCCACCGCGATATCCGCATTGTGCGGGTACGCGGTGCTCTATCTGGCAGCACGCGACCTCGATCCGGCCGGCTTCTCGGTGTTCGGGGTCTTCTGGGGGGCGTTCGGGTTGGCCAGCGGCGCGGCGTTCGGTCTGCTGCAGGAGACCACCCGCGAAGTCCGGGCGGCGCCCTACGCACCGCCGGGTGCCGACCGCACCCGGCCGATCGGCGTCGCGGCCGGGGTGGGCATCGCCGCGGCGGCGGTGCTCGCGGTGACCTCACCGTGGTGGGCGAGCCACGTGTTCGTCGAGCAGCGCTCACTCTCGGTGGCGCTGCTGTGCTGCGGACTGGCCGGATTCTGCCTGCACACAACACTTCTGGGATTGCTGGCCGGAATCGGCCGATGGTCGCACTACGGCGCACTGATGGTCGCCGACGCCGCGTTGCGGGTCGCGGTGGCCGCCGCGGGATTCGTCGTCGGCTGGGGACTCGGTGGATATCTGTGGGCCACCGTGGCCGGCGCGATGGCATGGCTGGCGATGCTGGTGGTGTCACCGACCGCGCGGGTGGCCGCCGCGCTGCGGACCCCCGGCGGGACCCGGACCTTCCTGCGCGGCACCGGGCATTCGATCGCCGCGGCGGGCGCGTCGGCAGTGCTGGTGATGGGCTTCCCGGTGCTGTTGCAGGCCACCTCCGACGAGCTGGGGGCCGCAGGCGGAGTGGTGATCCTGGCGGTGACGTTGACGCGTGCGCCGCTGCTGGTTCCGCTGACGGCCATGCAGGGCAACCTGATTGCCCATTTCGTCGATCAGCGCGCGCACCGACTCCGGGCGTTGATCACCCCGGCCGCGTTGGTCGGCACGCTCGGGGCAGCCGGGGTGGTACTGGCCGGGCTGTTCGGTCCGTGGCTGCTGCGCGAGGCGTTCGGTGCGCAGTACGTCGCCGAGGGCACCCTGCTGGCGTGGCTGACCGGCGCGGCGGTGGCCATCGCGCTGCTGACGCTGACCGGGGCGGCGACGGTGGCCGCGGCGCTGCACCGCGCCTACGCCGCGGGCTGGGTGATCGCGACGGTGGCCTCGACACTGTTGCTGCTGTTACCGCTGGACCTGCAGGTACGCACTGTCGTCGCCCTGTTGTGCGGTCCACTGCTGGGCATCGTCGTGCACCTGGCCGCACTCGTTACGGTGGCATACCGTCCCCACCATCCCCCGCAGACGACGAAGGAGACACCGTGACCTGGTTGGTGACCGGCGGCGCCGGGTACATCGGCGCGCACGTGGTGCGGGCACTACGCGACGCCGGCGTGGCCACCGTGGTGATCGACGACCTGTCCACCGGTCGGGCGCAGTTCGTCCCCGACGGTGTGCCGTTCGTCGAGGCGAACCTGCTCGACGCCGAATCCGTGCGCGCGACGCTGAGCACCTACGGCGTGCGCGGGGTCATCCATATCGCGGGTTACAAATACGCCGGCGAATCGGTACGCCGGCCGCTGCACACCTACGAACAGAACGTGTCGGCGATGGTCACCCTGCTCACCCAAGCCACCGCCGCGGGCATCGACAAGGTGGTGTTCTCGTCCAGTGCGGCGACCTACGGCACACCGCAGACCGAGGTCGTCGACGAGCACACCGCGACCCGGCCCGAGTCGCCCTACGGTGAGACCAAGCTGATCGGCGAATGGCTGCTGCGCGACATCGCGGTGGCCACCGGGCTGCGCCACACCAGCCTGCGCTACTTCAACGTGGTCGGGTCCGGGTGTGACGACGTCTTCGACATCAGCCCGTTCAACCTCTTCCCCCGAGTGTTCGACATGCTGCTGGCCGGTCAGCGGCCACGGATCAACGGTGCGGACTACCCGACGCCGGACGGCACCTGCGTGCGCGACTATGTTCACGTCTCCGACATCGCTGCCGCCCACGTCGCGGCGGCTCGCCGCCTCGATGCCGGCGACCCCGTCGAGCCGGTCTACAACCTCGGCAGCGGGTCGGGGACATCGGTCCGCGAGATCATGACCACGATGCGCGCCGTCACCGGCATCGACTTCGAGCCCGAGGTGGCGGCCCGGCGGCCCGGCGACCCGGCCCGCATCGTCGCCAACGGCGATCTCGCCGCGCGCGACCTGAACTGGCGGATGCGGCATACGCTGCGCGACATGGTCGGTTCGGCATGGTCGGCGCGCCAGGCCGCCGGGCCGTCATTTCCGACCGCGGGGACGGGCCGCTGACCGGCACACGCAACTGGGTCGCCTGGACCGCCGTCGCGCTGATCGCGCTGCACCTGGCGGTCCGGGCGGTGCTCGCGTTCGGCGGTTACTTCTACTGGGACGACCTGATCCTGGTCGGACGCGCCGGAACCCAGGGGTTGCTGACCCCGGGCTACCTGTTCGACGACCACGACGGACACGTGATGCCCGGGGCATTCCTGCTGGCCGGGATCATCACCGTGCTGGCACCGCTGAACTGGGCAGGTCCGGCCGCCAGCCTGGTGGTGCTGGCCCTGCTGGCGTCGCTGGCGCTGCTGCGGGCCCTGTGGGTCATCCTCGGTTGGCGCCCGGTGATGTTGGCGCCGTTGATATTTGCGCTGTTCACCCCGTTGGCGGTACCGGGTTATGCGTGGTGGGCCGCGGCGCTGAACTCGCTGCCGATGCTCGCCGCGCTGGCCTGGGTGTGCGCCGATGCGATCCTGCTGGTGCGGACCGGCCGCCGACGCTACGCGGTGACCGGGGCGTTGGCCTATTTCGGCGGTCTGCTGTTCTTCGAGAAGTCCGGCATCATCCCGTTCGCTGCGTTCGTCGTAGCCGCGCTCTATTTCCACGTCACCGCCACCGCATCGGTGCGCCAGGTCTGGTGGCGGGGGCTTCGGCTGTGGACGGCCACCGCCGCGTTGACCGTCGGGTGGATCGGTGTGTATCTGGTGGTCGTCGACCAGCAGCGGTGGAGCTTCGATCTGACGATGACGTGGGATCTGCTGGCCCGCTCAATAACCCACGGCCTCATCCCCGGCCTGGCCGGCGGGCCCTGGGACTGGCAGCGCTGGGCACCGGCCTCGCCGTGGGGCACGCCCGGGGTGCCGGTGATGGTTCTGGGTTGGCTCGTGCTGGCTGTCGTGGTGGCGGTCTCGATGCTGCGCAAAGAACGCATCGGTGTGGTGTGGCTGGCCGCGGCCGGCTACGCGGTGGCCTGCCAGGTGCCGATCTATCTGATGCGTTCGTCGCGGTTCACCGCACTGGAGCTGGCGCAGACCCTGCGCTACCTGCCCGATCTGGTCGTCATGCTGGCGCTGCTGGGCGCGGTCGCGTTGTGTGCGCCCAACCGCGCCGGCTCGCGGTGGCTGGATCGATCGAGGCTTCGTTCGGCCGTGATCGTCGGTGCGACAACGGTCTTCGTGGCCAGCAGTCTGTACTCGACGGCCACCTTCCTCACCAGTTGGCGCGACAACCCGACCAAGACCTACCTGCGCAACGCCGAAGCAGGTCTGGCCGCGGCGCACCGGTCCTCGGATGCGCCGATGCTCGACCAGGAGGTGGATCCGCTGATCCTGCAGCGAATGGCCTGGCCGGAGAACCTCGCCTCGCACATGTTCGCGCTGCTCGACGACCGTCCTGAATTCACCTCGGCAACAACAGATCTGCGCATGCTGAACACCCAGGGCAACATCGTCGAGGCGTTGGTCACCTGGGTGCGGGCCATCCGACCCGGACCTGACCCCCAGTGCGGTTACCTGGTGCAGCCCGACTTTCCGGTCGAGATGCCACTGGACGGGCCGCTGCTGCCGGCGGACTGGACCGTGGAGCTCAACTACCTGGCCAACAGCGACGGCTCAATGCTGATCGCGCTGTCGGAGGGCGACGAGGTGCGGGTGCCGGTGCGGCCCGGGCTCAACCGGGTGTTCGTGCGGATTCCCGGGGCCGGTGACGCGATCACCGTGCGCGCCACCACCGCGGCACTGTCGGTGTGCATCGCCGCCGGGCCGGTTGGCTACCTCGCCCCGACGTGAGCCACGATGAACCCATGGCCAGTGCGCGCCACCTCGCCCACCGCGAACGCATCGAGTTCGCCGACCTGCTGGCAGGTTTGACGACTCAACAGTGGTCGGCGCCGAGCTTGTGCGCGGGCTGGACGGTACGCGACGTGGCGGCCCACACGATCGGTTATCTGGACCAAGGTGTCGGTGCGCTGCTGCGGCGCATGATCGTCGCCCGCGGCGACGTCGACCGCGTCAACGGCGCGCTGCACCCGACGGTCGCGACGCTACCGGAGTCCGACCTCGTCGACCGGATGCGCCGCGGCGCTCGGCCGGCCGGGGCCGGGGCGCTCTACGGCAGCCGGGTGGCACTGATCGAATGCCTGATCCACCAGCAGGACATCCGGCGTCCGCTCGGACTACTGCGGCCGATATCGGGCGACGCGCTGCGGGTCGCGTTGACCTATGCCCGGGTCAGCCCGGTGATCGGCGGCGCCCGCCGCACCCGCGGTGTGCGCTTGGTGGCCACCGACCTGGACTGGTCGGCCGGCCGCGGGCCCGACGTGGCGGGTCCGGGCGAGGCGCTGCTGCTGACGATGACGGGGCGGATTGCCGCGGTGCGCGACGAACTGACCGGCGAGGGCGTCGCCGCTGTGCGCTGAGGGCGCAGAAATGGTGTGGGGTCCCCCCGGCGCACGTTCGGCGCAACGACGAAATTTGGAGCCGCCTGGGGGAATCGAACCCCCGACCTATTCATTACGAGTGAATCGCTCTGCCGACTGAGCTAAGGCGGCGGTGCCCGGCGGACCAGGCGGGACGAGTCTACGGCAGGGCCTGCCGAGCGCCCAAGTTGAACCCCGGTCGGTGCGCTGCTGCCCGCCGAATCTCAGCCGCGCAGTGCCTGTCCGACGGTACCGACCATCGCGTCGACCGCGAACTTCGGCTTGACGTTGACCGCCAGCGCCTCCCGGCAGTCCAGCACCGCCTCGATACACCGCAACAGGGCCTCCGCCGAGGCATGGGCGGCCATCGCCGCGACCCGGTCGGCCATGTCCGGATGGTTCGGCGTGACATCGGTGGCACCTGTCGCCACCAGCAGCGCGTCCCGGAAATACGTGGCGAGATCGATCAACGCCCGGTCCAGCGCATCCCGGGAGGCCCTGGTCTGCCGGGACTTCTGCCGCTTCTCCAGATCCTTGAGCGCGCCGGCGGCACCACGCATCGTGCCCGCCGTGCCCTTACCGGTGCCCCCGGCGCCCAGCGCCGTGCGCAGCTCCTCGGATTCGCTCTCGTTGCGATCCTCGGTCAGCGCCTTGGCCTCGGCCTCGGCCGTGGCCACCAACTCCTCGGCGGCGCCATACGCCCGTGCCGGGGTGGCGGCGTCGCGGGCCAGGCTCAAGGCGCGTCGACGCCGTTCCCGGGCCTGCTCGTCGGTGGCCAGCCGGCGCGCCCGCCCGACATGGCCACCGCTGACCGACGCCGCCCAGGCAGCGTCGGCCTCGGGAATCCCGTCGGAGTCGATGAGCACCTGTGCGATGGCCTGCACCGGCGGCGTGGTCAGCGCGACATGGCGGCACCGTGACCGCAGGGTGATCGCGATGTCCTCCGGGTCGACCGATGGCGCGCACAGCAGGAACACCGTCGACGGCGGCGGCTCCTCGACCACCTTCAGCAGCGCGTTGGCCGCCCCCTCGGTGAGCCGGTCGGCGTCCTCGATCACCACGATCTGCCATCGCCCGGTACCCGGGCGGCGTGACGCGATCTGCACGATGGCACGCATCGCGTCCACGCCGATCGACAGGCCCTCGGGCACGATGCGACGCACATCGGCGTGGGTCCCGGCCATCGTCGTCGAGCACGCCCGGCACTGTCCGCAACCCGGAACACCGTCGGAGGTGCACTGCAGCGCCGCGGCGAAGCACAGCGCGGCCACCGAACGACCCGAGCCCGGCGGACCGGTGATCAACCAGGCGTGGGTCATGACGCCCGCCTCACCGGCAGCCGCGACGTGAGCCGTATCACCGCGCGCGGCCCGCGCAGCGGCGACAAGCTCGGCCTCAACTGCGTGTTGGCCGACCAGACGCGCGAAAACCCCGGACATTGGCGATAACAGTAATGCTGCGAACCGACACGTCCGTCCCAGAGGCCACGTCCGCGTCAGCTCGGCCCGTTACGGTGAACGAGTGGCCACCGACACGACCGAGATGGGACGAATCAGTGCATTCGTCCGCTGGGTCGCACGCACCCCGTGGCCGGTATTCACGCTGGGCATGCTGCAAGCCGACATCATCGGCGCGCTGCTGGTGCTCGGCTTCCTACGCTTCGGGCTACCCGACGAGGACCGCATCCAGCTGCAGGACCTGCCCGCCTTCAACCTGGCGATCTTCCTGGGCTACCTGTTCATCTCCTTCACGGTGGCCTCCTATCTGACCCTGCGCATGCTGATCCCGGTGATGCGCTGGCAGCGCCGCGAGATGCTGCTGGGCGACCGCGACCCCGGTGACACCGAAGTGGCCCGCATGCGGGCGCTGCGGATGCCCTTCTACCGGTCGCTGATCAGCGCCACCAACTGGCTGCTGGGGTCGGTGGTGTTCATCGTCGCCAGTTGGCCGGTGGCCAGCAAATCGGCGCCGGTGGTGGCCGTCGCGACCGGCCTGGGCGCCACCGCCACCGCCATCATCGGTTACCTGCAGTCCGAACGGGTGCTGCGGCCGGTCGCTGTCGCCGCACTGCGCGGCGGCGTACCGGAGGGGTTTCAAGCCCCCGGCGTCATCCTGCGCCAGGTTCTGACCTGGGTTCTGGCCACCGGTGTTCCGCTGCTGGCGATCCTGCTGGCCCTGATCGCCAGCAAGTTCGAAGTGCTCACCGCCCCTGCGGACCGGTTGATCACCACGATCCTGCTGCTGGCGATCGTCGGGCTGGTGATCGGGCTGACCAGCACCGTGCTGGTGGCCATGTCGATCGCCGATCCGCTGCGCCAGCTGCGCTGGGCCCTCGGCGAGGTGCAGCGCGGCAATTACAACGCCCACATGCAGATCTACGATGCCAGTGAGCTGGGCCTACTGCAGGCCGGCTTCAACGACATGGTCCGGGACCTGGCCGAACGACAACGGCTGCGTGACCTGTTCGGCCGCTACGTCGGCGAAGACGTCGCGCGGCGCGCACTGGAACGCGGCACCGAGCTCGGCGGCCAGGAACGCGAAGTCGCGGTGCTGTTCGTCGACCTGGTGGGCTCGACCCGGCTGGCGGCCACCATCCCGGCCGCCGAGGTGGTCAATCTGCTCAACGACTTCTTCCGCGTGGTCGTCGACACCGTCAACCGGCACGGCGGCTTCGTCAACAAGTTCCAGGGCGATGCCGCGCTGGCCATCTTCGGCGCCCCGATCGAGCATCCCGACGCGGCCGGAGCCGCGCTGGCCGCATCGCGCGAACTGCACGACGAGCTGATCAAGGTGCTCGGCGAGACCGAGTTCGGCATCGGGGTCTCGGCGGGCCGGGCGATCGCCGGTCACATCGGCGCCCAGGCCCGCTTCGAGTACACCGTGATCGGCGACCCGGTCAACGAGGCCGCCCGGCTGACCGAGCTGGCCAAGCTGGAGGCAGGCCACGTACTGGCCTCGGCGGTGGCGGTCAGCGATGCGCTGGACGCCGAGGCGCTGTGCTGGGATGTCGGTGAAATCGTCGAGTTGCGGGGCCGCACGGCGCCGACGCAGCTGGCCCGGCCGGTGAAGCTGGCCTCACCCGACGAGGCATTCTCCGAACGGGCCCGACTCGACGGTCAGGTCCACGGCGACGTCAGCCACTCGACCTGACCGACCTTTTGTCAGGTCTTCTTGGCAGCCTTCTTCGCGGGAGCCTTCTTCGCCGCCGTTTTCTTCTTCGCCGGCGCCTTCTTGGCCCGCTTCACCGGACCCCGAGCCCGGCGATCGGCCAACAGCTCCGAGGCGCGCTCGTCGGTGATCGACATGACGTCGTCGCCCTTGCGCAGGCTGGCGTTGGTCTCGCCGTCAGTGACATAGGGCCCGAACCGACCGTCCTTGATCACCATCGGCTTCTCCGAGACCGGGTCGACGCCGAGCTCGCGCAGCGGTGGGGTCGCCGCACCCTGGCGGCCCCGGCGCTTGGGCTCAGCGTAGATCTTGAGCGCCTCGTCGAGGGTGACGGAGAAGATCTGGTCTTCGGTGGCCAGTGAACGCGAGTCGGTGCCGCGCTTCAGGTACGGGCCGTAGCGACCGTTCTGCGCGGTGATCTCTTCGTTGGTATTCGGGTCGGTGCCCACCACTCGCGGCA